>CAVSGS010000033.1:0-134768 GCA_963727545.1 uncultured Chloroflexia bacterium | reverse complement strand
CCAGACGCGCCCGACGATGTTCATGTCTGACGTGCCGGTCTTGTGGACGAAGGCGGGCTGTCCGCCTTCCGCCCGAATTGCGCCGCGCAGCGCCCGGCTGACGGCGGAGTCGCGCTCGGCGACGAAGGCGTGTTCCATCCCGTAAGCGCGGATGGTCGCGCCGTCGTGCGGTTCGAGCATTGAGGCGACGGCATTCGGATCGACGTTCGGCGGCAGGCGGAAGCCGATCACCATGCGTCCCCAGCCGTAGACGCCATCGTGCCCGGATTGGATGTCCTGCAAGGTGACGTCGAGCCGATCGAAGATGCGCTGGCGTTCGAGGTTGAACTCGGTGGCGTAAGCGAGGACGCCTTGCCAGTAGGCGAAAGCGAGTTCGCCCGCCGTCGCCGTCTCACCGGCGCTGTGACCGAGATCGCCGCGCCAGTTCCACTCGATCAGCAGGCGCCCTTTGTAGCCGAGCGTGATGCGATCCCACTGCGACGGCTCGCCGATGATGCAGAGTTCCGGCTGATACTGGGTGGCGGCGAAGCGCGCGCCCTTGCTGCTGGCGGCTTCTTCCTCGACCGCGCCGATCACGATCAGGCGGACGTCGGGATCAAGCTGGGCTTGGGCGGCAGCGGCGGCGAAGGTGCAGAGCGCGCCTTTGGCATCGACCGCGCCGCGCCCGTAGAGCAGGCGACCTTCGCGCGCGAACCGGGAAATTGCCGCCGAAGGTGTCGATGTGACCGAGCAGCACCACGTCGCGCGCGCCGTTCCCGACGATGCCGACGGCGTTCCCGGCGGGGTCGACGAAGGCGCGGTCGTAGCCGTGTTCGAGCATCCAGTTGACCAGCATCTGGACGGCGGTCATCTCGCGGGTCGAGGGGCTGGCGATGGCGACGAGTCCGCAGAGCAAATCCTCGGCGTCGCCTTCCGTGAGGGTGGTTCGGATGGTGGCTTCGGTTTCAGTTTGCATCGTGCATGACCTCCTCAATGGCGTCGACTAGCTGGCGGAGTTCGTCCTGGCGTGATGATCAGCGGCGGCAGCAGGCGCAGCACCGTCTTTCCAGCGACCAACGCGAGCACGCCGCGATCTTGCAGCGCTTGAATGTAGGGCGTGACCCGTCCGCGCAGTTCCAAGCCGACCATCAGCCCCATGCCGCGAATTTCGCGCACGGGCGGCAGATCGCGGGCTTGCAGTTCGCTCACGAGCCACGCGCCGAGTTCGGCGGCGCGGGCGGGCGCGTCGATGGCTTGCAGGGTCGTCAGCGCGGCGACGGCGGCGGCGCAAGCCAGCGGATTGCCGCCGAAGGTCGTGCCGTGCGTGCCCGCCGGGATTTGCCCGAAAGTCTCGCGCCACGCGACCGCGCCCATCGGCACGCCCCCGGCGATCCCTTTGCCGAGCGCGACAATATCCGGCAGGATGCCGGCTGTGCTCGAAGCCGAACCAGCGCCCGGTGCGTCCGAGTCCGGTCTGGATTTCGTCGACGATCAGCAGCGCGCCGTGCTGATCGCAGAGGTCGCGCAAGCCGCGCAGATAGTCGGCGTTGGCGACATGGACGCCGCCCTCGCCCTGCACGGCTTCGACCAAGACGGCGGCGGTCGCGTCGGTGATGGCGGCTGAAGCGGCTTCGAGGTCGTTGTAGCTGACGTGGGTCACGTCGGGAATCCAACCGGCGAACGGTTCGCGGTAGTGGCTGTTGAAGGTCGCGCCGAGCGCGCCGAGCGTGCGCCCGTGAAAGGCACGTTTGGCGGCGACGATACCGGATCGCCCGGTGAAGAGCCGCGCGACTTTGAGCGCGCCCTCAATCGCTTCCGCGCCGCTGTTGCAGAGGAAGAAGCGGTTCAGGTCGCCGGGGAGCAGGTCGGCAAGCAGGGTGTAGAGTTCGGCGCGGCGGTCGTTGTAGAAAATCTCGGCGCAGGTGATCAGCGTGGCGGCTTGGTCAGCAATCGCTGACACGACCGCCGGGTGCGCGTGACCGAGCAGGGCGACGCCCATGCCGCTGGTCGCGTCGAGGTAGGCGTTGCCGGCGTCGTCGTAGACGGTGCAGCCCGCGCCGCGCACGAGCGTCAGCGGGCGTTTGGAGTAGCCGCCGCTGGTGTGGGCGTCTTCAATGGTCATGGCATTTGACCCCACCCCCGACCCCTCCCCGACTTCAGGGAGGGGCGCAATCACGCCGTAGGTATTGGTGGGTTGTATAGGCGCAGAATTTTGATCGTTTGTCATGACAGAAACTCCGTGCCGGAGCCGTTGAGGGCGTGGGTGATGGGTGAGTCGGCGCGACCGTCGGCGATGACGACGCGGCGGACGCCGCCCGCCAGCGCTTCCTGCGCGCCGAGGACTTTGCGTTTCATGCGCCCCTGCGCCCAGTCGAGCGCGCGTTCGATCTCGCGGGATTCGACGCGCGGGACGAAGCTGGCTTCGTCGGGGAAGCTGCGATACAGCCCGCGCACGTTGCTGAGGATCACGAGTTCCGCCGCGCCGAGCGCTCCGGCAATCGCGGCTCCGGCGCGGTCGCCGTCGACGTTGAGCAGACCATCATCACTGAAGGCGTAAGGCGGCACGACGGCGATCTCGCCCGCTGCTAACGCTCCGAACAGCGGCGCGGTATTGACGCCGTTGATCGAGCCGCTGTAGTCGTCGCGGACGATGCGGACGCGACCGTCGACCAGCGCGCGGATGGCGCTTTTGCGCTCGCCGTGCAGGATGGCGCGGTCGTCGGTCAAGCCAGTGGCGCGCAGACCGCGCGCTTGCAAGCGGGCGACGAGGTCGGCGTTGACGGCGTTGGCGGCTTCGACGAAGACGTCGCGCGTTTGCGGGTCGGTGTAGCGCGAACTGTGCCCGGTCGGCGAGGTGATGGTGCGGACTTCGATGCCGCGTTGGGCGCAGAGGGCGTTCATCGCCGCGCTGACGCCGTGAACGACGATCAGCGGGCGCTCGGCAGCGAGGTGGGCGAGATCACGGACACAGCGATCCATGTCCACGCCCTCACCGCCGCCGATTTTGACGACGAGCAAGTTCTCAAGTGCAATGTGTGTGCTGATCATGGATAAATCCCCGGAAAAGTTAAGCCAGTCGTTTCGTCAAAGCCTTGCATGAGGTTGAGGCATTGGACGGCGGATCCCGCTGCGCCTTTGCCCAGATTGTCGAGGGCGGCGATCACGATCAAGTGCTGCGGATCGTTTTCATCCAGTTCGAAGCCGACGTCGCAGTAGTTCGTCCCGGCGACGATGCGCGGTTCGGGGAAGCGATGCAGCCCGGTTTTGGCGCTCACCAGCCGGACGAACGGCTCGTCGCGGTAAGCGGCGCGGTAGAGTTTCCAGACGTCTTTTTCGGCGAGCGGACGGTTCAGGTAGACGTGCGCCAGCAGGTGAATGCCGCGCACCATCTCGATGGCGGTGACGGCGAAATCGACGCGGCACGTCGCCGAGCACCATTTCGACTTCGGCGGTGTGGCGGTGATTGCTCGGTTTGAAGGCGCGGACCGCGCCGGAACGAACCGGATGGTGCGACCCGGCGTTGGGTTCTGCGCCGCCTTCGGACGAGCCGACTTTGAGTTCGGCGGCGGCGCGCTCGATCACACCGGCGCGGGCGAGCGGCAGCAGCGCGAGGTTGACCGTCGTCGCGTTGCAGCCGACGCCGCTGGCGTAGTGCGCGCCGCGCAGTTGCTCGCGCGAGACTTCGGGCAGCCCGTAGACGAAGCGATCCAGCCACTCAGGGGCGGGATGGGCTTCGCCGTACCAGCGGGCGTAAGCTTCGGTTGAGTTGAGGCGGAAATCAGCGGAAAGGTCGATCAAGGTGGGGGCGAGGGCGGCGTAGTGTTCGATATTGCGGGCGGTGGTGCGATGCGGCAGCGCCAAGAACAGGACGTCGCACGGTTGCAGCGCATCGGGATGGATGAACTGCAAGCTCGTCGCCGCGCGCATATTCGGGTGGACGGTGTAGACGTAGCGTCCGGCATTTTCACGGCTGGTGATTTGCGTGACTTCGACGCCGGGATGGAAGGTCAGCAGGCGCAGGAGTTCGCCCCCGGTGTAGCCGCTGCCGCCGACGATGCCTACTGATAACTGCGTCATGCCTGCACCGCCACGAGACTGCAGGGCGTAGCGCGACGACTTCGGCGGCGATGTCGACGCCGGTCGGGGCGCTGCTGTTGCGGAATTCCATCGTGTGGTTGATCTCGTTGACCAGCAGTCCGCCGTCCGGCGTTTCGAAGACGTCAATCGCCAGCACGCCGCCGCCGACGGCTTGGGCGGCGCGACGGCAGAGGTCGTCGAGTTCGGGCGTCACCGGGCAGTTCGAGGCTTGCCCGCCGCGCGCCGTGTTGGTGATCCAGTGAGCGGAAGCGCGGTAAATCGCGCAGATGGTGCGGTCGCCGACGACGAAGGCGCGGATGTCGCGCCCCGGTTTGTCCACGTATTCCTGCACGTAGTAGGTGTGGTGGTTGTAGTCGCCGAGGGTCTGGCGGTGCTCGATGATGGCTTCGGCGCTGTTGGCGTCGGTGACGCGGGCGAGCAGCCGTCCCCACGATCCGGTCACGGGTTTGAGCACGGCGGGATAGCCGACGGTCTCGATGGCGGTCATGGCGCTTTCGGGCGTGAAGGCGACGCGGGTTTCCGGCTGCGGGACGCCGTGCTGCGCCAGCGCGATGGTGGTCAGCAGTTTGTCGGCGCAGACCGAGGCGGTCGCGTAGCTGTTGATGGTCGGGATGCCCCAACTGTTCAAGATTGCCAGCGCGTACAGCCCGCGCGAAGTGCTGACGCAGCGCTCGACGACGAGGTCGTAGGCGTTCCATGCAGTACCGTTCGGTGCTAACTGCTCCGCGCCCGCGAGGACGTCGAAATCGAGGTCGCGGTCGAGGATCACGTCGGGCGTGACGCCCTGCGCTTCGAAAGCGGCGAGCAGCAGTTTTTCTTCGGGGCGAATGTGCGTAACCAGTACAGCGATCCGCATGGTTTATTCGCCCCAGTCTTCTTCAACTTCGGGCGCGAGTTCGACCGTCAGCGGGTCAAGGCTGATGACTTCGAGTTCCGCGCCGCAGTCGGGGCAGGCGATCAGTTCGTTTTCCATGACGCCGTTCGGCAGGGTCAGGTCGGCTTCACATTCGGGGCAAATCGCGTTCATTTCTCTTTTTCTCCTGTTTAGGTGGGCGCAGCATGCTGCGCCCCTACACGTACATTCCGTAAACAAAAACCGCCGTCCAGTGGGTCATCTGGACGGCGGCGGGTCAGGCGGGACTGACGCAGCACAACTATCCAGAGGCAGTGTCCGGCTTCTTGCTGTGCTTCGACTTGAGTTCGTTCTAAATAGATGTGCATGATTTTCCTCACTAGAAACGAAAAACCGCCCTTCCGGGCGGTTCGTTTTTCTGTGTGTGCGCGTTCAGAAAGCGAAAAGTCCCGGACTATCGTTCGGTGTTCTGCTTCTTCGCCTGCTTGAACTGACGCGGATTCATGGCAACACTCACATGGTCAGAGTTAACAGAGTACAGCATACGGGAGTTTCGGCAAGATGGCAATTAGCTAGTTTAGACGAACATTCTCGGCAAAGTGCATGAGTGGTGTCTAAAAGTCGCGCTTTGACCCCACCCCCAGCCCCTCCCCGACTTCAGGGAGGGGAGAGTGCCTTTGTCCGTTTCAAGGGCAAGTGGTCGAAGTTGGTGACTTCTCGACACAGCAGACGGTTTTTAAATTCCCTCATGCCGTACCCCCACAGAAAAAGCTAGAAGGCGCGGAGATACTGCGGCGGGACGGGCGCGGTTTGGTCGAGCGTCTGGGCGGCGTGGATCGCCCAGTAGGGGTCGCGCAGCAGTTCGCGCGCCAAGAAGACCAGATCGGCTTGCTCGTTGCGGACAATGGCGTCGGCGTGGGTCGGCTCGGTGATCAAGCCGACGGCGGCGGTCGGCATTCCGGTCTCGCGGCGGATGGTTTCGGCGAACTGAACTTGATAGCCCGCGCCGGTCGGCACTTTCTGCTGCGGAGCGAGTCCGCCGGAACTGCAATCGATCAAGTCGACGCCTTCGTCGAGCAAGCGGCGCGCCAGCTCGACCGAATTATCCCCGGTCCAGCCGCCCTCGACCCAGTCGGTGCAGGAGAGGCGCACGGTCAGCGGGATGTTATCGGGGCAGACGGCGCGCAGCTTACGGACGATTTCGATCACCATCCGCGTCCGGTTTTCGAAGCTGCCACCATAGTCATCGGTGCGGGTGTTGGCAGATCGGCGAGAGAAATTCGTGCAGCAGGTAGCCGTGCGCGGCGTGCAGTTCGATCCACTTGAAGCCGGCGTCGAGCGCGCGGACGGTTGCAGCACGAAAGGCGGACTGTATTTGGGCGATGTCGTCCAGCGTCATCGCTTGCGGCGTACGGTAGCCGACGTTGAAGGGGATCGCGCTCGGCGCGATCACGTCCCAGCCTCCCTCGCTGTTACTGAGCGGGTGGTGTCCCTCCCAAGGGCGTGACGTGCCCGCTTTCCGCCCAGCGTGGGCGAGTTGGATGCCGGGAACGCTGCCTTGCTCCGTGATGAAGGCGGCAACCGGCGCGAGAGCCGCGGCGTGAGCATCACTCCAGATACCGAGATCCCGCGGTGAAATCCGTCCGCGGGGTTCGATGGCGGTCGCTTCGGCGATCACCAGTGCTGTGCCGCCGACCGCCCGCGATCCGAGATGGACGAGATGCCATTGATTGGCGAAGCCGTCTTCGCTGCTGTACTGGCACATTGGTGATACGCCGATGCGGTTGCGGAGCGTCACACCGCGCAGCGTGAAGGAGTCAAAAAGCTGGGACAAGAGAACCTCCTGAAAGTAAAAATTGTTTATAACAGCGGTTATGTGTACCGCATTTTCTCTCACGGCGCTTGTCGGTGGTCTACCGACTGGTATGTGCTTGGACGAGATTCGATTGACGGCGAGTGGGATTTCGTGATAGATTGATCCCCTGCGAACCGAGGCAAAACCTCTGTGCAACCAGCAGAGCAGGTGAGCGGGATTTCTCTAGGCTGTGGGGGAGAGAATACTCGTGAGTGGTCATCTGCGCGCGGTACTGCAAGCTCTGTTCGTGACCTTCCTCTGGTCGACTTCGTGGGTATTGATCAAAATTGGCTTGGGTGACATTCCGGCGCTGACTTTTGCCGGGCTGCGTTACAGCCTTGCTTTTCTGCTGCTGCTCGTTTACGCGCGCTCGGCACTGCGGCGCGTGCCGCGCGCATTGTGGGGGCGGCTGATCGCGCTGGGGCTGGTCTTCTATACGGTGACGCAGGGCGCGCAGTTCCTCGCGCTGGCGTACCTCCCGGCGATCACGGTGTCGATGCTGATCAGCTTCTCGGCGGTGGCGACGCTGCTGCTCGGCTCGGTGCTGCTGGGGGAGCGCCCGACGCGGCTGCAGGTCGGCGGTATGCTGCTGTATCTGGTCGGCGTGCTGGTCTACTTCGCTCCGGCGGCGCTGCCCCAAGCGCAGGTGATCGGGATCGTGATTGCGGGCGTGGCGGTGCTGGCGAACGCGGCGGCATCGCTGCTGGGACGCGAGATCAACCGCCGGGGCGATCTGCCGCCGGTGGTCGTGACGGCGGTCAGCATGGGAATCGGCGCGCCGGTGCTGCTGGTCGGCGGAACGGTGACGCAGGGCTTCCCGGCGTTGAGCGTCACCAGTTGGCTGATCGTGGCGTGGCTGGCGGTCGTCAACACGGCGTTCGCTTTCACGCTCTGGAATCACACGCTGCGGACGCTCTCCGCCTTCGAGTCGAACATCATCAACAACACCATGATGATCCAGATACCGATTTTGGCGTGGCTGTTTCTGGGCGAGTCGATTACGACGCCGCAGGGGATCGGCTTGGTGCTGGCGGGAGTGGGGATTCTGGTGGTGCAGGTGCGGCGGTTAGCTTTCAGCGGTCAGCGGTCAGCTATCAGCAGCTAAAGCAAAAGCCGAATATCGCCAAAATGGGCGAGGCACGCCTCGCCCCTACAGCCAGCCTCCAGCGATAGCGTGAGATAAGAAAAGGCAGAACGTCGATGTGCGTTCTGCCTCTGTTTTTGCTGAAAGCTGAAAGCTAATTGCTGATAGCTCTTTACACGTAAGCCTCGCGGATTTGCGAGCTGATGTAGTCGAGCACCGAGACGGCGATGGCGATCAGCCAGACGGCGATGCCCGCCGAGTCGAAGTTGCCGAGGCGAATCCACTGGATCAGGATGAAGCCGATACCGCCGCCGCCAACCGCACCGATGATGGTCGACATACGGACGTTGATGTCCCAGCGGTAGACGGTGAAGCCGACGAACGGCGGGATCACCTGCGGCAGCACGGCGTAGATGATCACTTGCAGGCGGCTGGCTCCGGTGGCTTGCAGCGCCTCGATGGGTCCTTCCTCGATGCTCTCGATGGCTTCCGAGTAGAGCTTGCCGAGCGAGGCAATCGAGTGCAAGGTCAGCGCGATCATGCCGGCGAATGGTCCCAAGCCGACCCACGCCGCCGCGATGATCGCCCAGATCAGCGGCTCAATCGAGCGAACCACGTTCAAGAAGGTGCGCGTGAGCAGGTAGATCGCCATCATGATCTTGTTCTCGGACATCAGGTTGCGGGCGGCGATGAAGCTCAGCGGAATGGCGAAAATCGTGCCGAAGAAAGTCGCCATCAAGCCGAGGTAGATCGTCTCGACCATCAAGCTGAGCGCCAAGAGCAAGTCGGAACTGGGACGCAGTGCGCCGACCGATTCGACCTGTCGGACGATGACCGTGCTCTCAATCGAGCCGACGGCGACCGACGGAATGGTGAAGTTGGGCGCGTTGAAGGTGAAGCGGAATGCGCCGGTGTCATCGGGCGTCAGTACGACCGGCGTGCCGTTGGCGCGCGGGCGGAATTCGGGGATGCTCTGCGGTTTCCACCAGAGCGTCGCCGTCTCGCCGGGTTTGAAACCGCGCCCGACGACCGTGATCTCGGTGCCGAGTTCGCGCGATCCATCGGGCATCGCCGGACCGGAAATTTCACCGCAGGTTGGCTCGATGCGAATGTAGGGCTGTCCGTCGATTTCCTCCGGTGGATTGGGCGCGCTGTTGCTGCACGGGGTCTCCCACGTCGCTTCGGCTTCGATGTTGGTTTCACCGGTGACGAAGGCTTGATCCCAAGGCCAAGCGAGCTGGGAGAGGCGCGGCACGATGTCGCCGACTTCGGTGATCGCCTTATACAGGTTGATCTGGGTGACGTCCCAGCCGATCACAAAGGCGACGACAAAGAGCATGAAGAAGGGCAGGCGGGCGGGTAGGACGCGCCGACTGGCGGTGCTGTAGGCGTCCCAAATGCTCCAGAGGTAGATCAGCACCAGCAGAATGGTCAAGACCACCGCCGTGCTGAAATGGGTGGTCGCGGTGGAACTGAAATCCGCCGTTGATTGACTGCCGGTCAGCACCGCGCCGAGATTGACACCGGCGATTTGGAGCCGCCAGAAGGTGAGCACGGTCAGGGTCGGCAGCAGAAAGAGCAGGATCACGCCGCGCGTGGTGGCTCTGACGTAGAGGTGTCCAATGCCGGGAAGGAGGGCGAGTAGGGCGGCAAGCAGCGGATTTTTGCCGGATGGTCGATTTGATTCGGGTGGCTGCGAGGCGGTAGTTTCGCGCGGACGCGCTGCTGTGGTCATCGATCAAGCCCCCGTAATGCTACCGAGGCGCTGCGCCTCTTCACCGTAAATTTCCGCGAATTCGGCGTCGGTCAGTTGACGGATTTGCTCGCGGCTGCCTTCGTAAACGATCTCGCCGCCGCGCAGCCCGATCACGCGGTCGGAGTAGCGCTGCACGAGGTCGAGATAGTGCAGGCTGCAAATCACGGTGCGCCCATCGGTGCGGTTGAGTTCTTCGAGATAGCCCATAATCGAGTGGGCGAGCACCGGGTCGAGGCTGGCGACCGGCTCGTCGGCGAGGATCAACTGCGGGTCTTGCATCAGGGCGCGGGCGATGCCGACGCGCTGCTGCTGCCCGCCGCTGAGTTCGTCGGCGCGGACGTGAGCCTTATTTTCGATGCCAACCCGCCGGAGCGCTTCGAACGCGCGCTGCTGGTCGGCTTTGGTGAAGCGGTTGCCCAAGCTCCAGAGCGGCGGCGTGTAGCCGAGCCGTCCGGTTAGGACGTTGGTGATCACGCTGGAGCGGCGGACGAGGTTGAACTGCTGGAAGATCATGGCGATGTGCCGCCGCATCTTGCGCAGTTCGTTGCCTTTGAGGGCGCTCACGCAGACGTCATCCAGCCAGATTTCGCCCTCGGTCGGGTCGATCAGGCGGTTGATGCAGCGGAGCAGCGTTGATTTGCCGGAACCACTCAAGCCGATGACGGCGAGAAACTCGCCATCATTGACTTGGAAACTGACATTTTTGAGGGCAATGGTGCCGTTGTCGTAAACCTTAGTGAGATTGACTACTTTTAGCATGGATGATGATCTTGCTTATCAATAGTCGAGACGGTCGGTGGTTGAAGCCGCGCCTCGATAGTTACGGTTAGTCTGCGCGGAGCGGGGCACAGCACGCTGTGCCCCAACATAATCAAGCGCAAGCGGGGCGCACAGCTGCGCGCCCCGACAGATCAGAAAAGCCTTACTTAGCCAAGTCTTCGATCTTGATTCCGGCGGCGTCGAGCTGCTGACGGAAGTCGTCGAAGAAGGTGTCGCTGCCCAAGATCAGACCGCCCCAGTTATAGGTGTCGCTCAGAAGCTGAGCGTTGTCCGGGTCGGCGGCGATAGCGAGCAGCGAGTCGGTGATCTTCTGCTGCAAGTCAGCCGGAACGTCGGTCGCGAAGCTGATGGTGTCGTTCGGGATCTGCGACGTCTCAGCGATCACGCGGGTTTCGGTCTTCTGCTCGTCGTCACGGGCATCGACGAAGGTCGCACCGGCGTCGCAGTCGCCGTTGATGACGGCGGTCACGACCTGCGGGTGTCCACCGGCGTCGAGGACGGTCAGATCAGTATCCGGATTGATACCGTTGGCTTGCAGGGTGATGCTGGGGACAATCCAGCCGGAGGTGCTGAGCGGGTCAGGGCGGCAGAAGGTCGTACCCTTGAGGTCGGCGAGCGTCTGGATCGGGCTGTCGGCTTTGACGATAATCTGACCGCTGTAGTAGGCGGAGCCGAAGCGGGTCGAGACCATGGCGACGTCAGCACAGCCGCGCGAGTGGGCGAGAATGTAGCTGAAGGTGTTGAGCGCGCCGATGCCAGCTTCACCGTTGCACATGGCTTCGATGACGCCGCTGTAGTCGGTCGCCACAACCGGCTTGATGTAAATGCCGGTGTCGGCTTGGACGAGGTCGGTCAGCGAGGACGCGCCCGACATCACCGCTTCGCTCTCGGTCGAAGGCACGAACGCCCAGACAATCGGGTTGTCTTCGGTGCCCATGTCGGTCATGGCAGCTGCTTCGGTCGCGGCTTCGGTCGGCGCAGGCGTCGGCACGAGGTCTTGAATTTGGATTCCGGCGGCGTCAAGCTGCTGACGGAAGTCGTCGAAGAAAGCATCCTGCCCCTCGATCAGACCGCCCCAGTTGTAGGTGTCGCTCAGGAGTTGTGCGTTGTCCGGGTCGGCGGCGATTTCGAGCAGCGCATCGACAATCTGCTGCTTGGTGTCAGGGTCGAAACCGGTGGTGAAGCTGATGGTGTCGTTCGGGATCTGCGAGGTTTCGGTGATGACCTTGGTCTCGGTCTTCTGCTCATCGTTGCGCGCATCGACATAAGTCGCGCCCGCGTCGCAGTCGCCGTTGATGACGGCGGTCACGACCTGCGGATGTCCACCGGCGTCAAGGATGGTCAAGTCGGTATCAGGATCGATGCCGTTGGCGCGCAGGGTGATGCTGGGGACAATCCAGCCGGAGGTGCTGAGCGGGTCAGGGCGGCAGAAAGTCGTGCCCTTGAGATCGGCGAGCGTCTCGATCGGGCTGTCGGCTTTGGTGATGATTTGACCACTGTAGTAAGCGGAGCCGAAGCGGGTCGAAACCATGGCGACGTCAGCGCAGCCCCGCGAATGGGCGAGGATGTAGCTGAAGGTGTTGAGCGCGCCAATTTCGGCTTCGCCGTTGCACATGGCTTCGATCACGCCGGAGAAGTCGGTGGCGACGACGGGCGTAATCTGAATGCCGGTCTTTTCGGCGATCAAGTCGGTCAGCGAAGACGCGCCTGCCAAGACGGTTTCGCTGTCGGAAGATGGGACGAACGCCCACACAATTTCGGTATCCTGCGCCGCGCTTGGCAAGACGGCAATAAACAAACTCAGGACAAAGATCAGCAACAAGACTATGGCACTTCGTTGACGCATCGGTAAAGACCCCTTTCATGATCGATTCGCTACCGTAAGTTTTAGCCGATAGATGACGCTAACGCAATATAACTCATCTTGGCAATTGGGGTCAGACCAAAGCTGTAGGGGAAAAAGCCCGGATTTTTGTCTATGCCAGCCAACTGCTGCGCTGAATTTAGATTACGCTGCCGTTATATTCTCGGCTGCGGATGAAGGCAGACCATCGTACCGGCGAGGATTTGCAGTGATGCGCGCGGTCGATTACGATTTTGCCGGAGTTTAAGCCACACCGGAAAGCGCGATTATGTTTGTCGGCGTCGATATTGGGGGGACGTTCACCGATTTGGTGGTGAGCGATGCGGGTCAACTGCGGATTCACAAGCTACTGAGCACACCGGGCGATCCGGCGGAGGCGATGCTCGCCGGGCTGATCACCGTCAGCGAGAGTGATCTGGCGGTGTTTGAGCGGATCGCGCATGGGACGACGGTCGCCACGAACGCGATTTTGGAACGCAAGGGGGCGAAAGCCGCCCTGATCACGACGCAGGGATTCCGCGACGTATTGCAGATCGGGCGGCAGAATCGCCCGGTGCTGTACGCGCTGCAGCCGCAGCTGCCGCCGCCGCTGATCCCGCGCGACCACTGCTACGAAATCCCCGAACGGCTCGATTACCGGGGTGAAGTGCTGACGCCGCTAGACCTCGGCGCGCTCGATGCGGTGCTGGATCGCATCGCCGCTGATGGGATCGAGGCGGTGGCGGTCTGCTTGCTCTACAGCTTCGTCAACCCGGCGCACGAGCAGGCGGTACGGGCGCGAATTTTGGCGCGTGGGCTGCTCGACGAGGGGCAGATCGCGCTGTCGTGCGAGGTGCTGCCGGAGTTTCGCGAGTACGAGCGGGCGAGCACGGTGGCGCTCGAAGCGACGGTGCGCCCGGTGATCAGCCGCTATTTGGGCAGTCTAGAGGCGGCGCTGCCGCGTCCCGACGCGCTGCGGGTGATGAAGTCGGACGGCGGGATCATCAGCGCGCGCAGCGCTCGTGAACGCGCCATTTTGACCGCGCTGAGCGGTCCGGCGGCGGGCGTGATCGGTGCATTTCACCTCGCTAAGCTGGCGGGTTTCGACCAGATCATCACGCTGGACATGGGCGGCACGTCGACCGACGTAGCGCTGTGCCCCGGCGATTTGGTGCGCCGAGCCGAAGCCGAGATCGACGGGCTGCCGCTGCGGATGCGACTGCTCGACATCGAGACGGTCGGCGCGGGCGGTGGATCGCTGGCGCGGATCGACAGCGGCGGCGCGCTGCGAGTCGGTCCCGAAAGTGCCGGAGCCGATCCCGGTCCGGTCTGTTACGGTCGCGGCGGGATCGCAGGTGACGGTCAGCGATGCTAACGTCGTGTTGGGGCGGCTGGATGGCGATCACTTCCTCGGCGGACGGATGGCGCTGGACGTGGTCGCGGCGGCAGCGGCGGTCGATCGACTGGCAGCGGAGATGGGCTTAGCGCCGGACGAAGCCGCGCAGGGCGTGATCGCGCTTAGCGAATGCCAACATCGAGCGGGCGGTGCGGCGGGTCTCGGTCGCGCGCGGGTACGATCCGCGCAAGTTTACGCTGGTCGCCTTCGGTGGGGCGGGTCCGCTGCACGCCTGTGAAGTCGCCGAGCGGCTGGAGATCCCGCGCGTGCTGATCCCGCGCGCGCCGGGGGTGCTGTGCGCGCTCGGCTTGCTGGTGGCGGACGTGACGCGGGATTATTCGCGCTCGCTGCTGGGGGTAAGCACGCCGCCGCAAGCGCTGCTCGACGAGATGATCGCGCAGGCGCGGGATGATTTGGCGCGCGAAGGGATCGCCGCAAGCGAGATGATCCTGACGCCACTGATCGACGCGCGCTAT
This sequence comes from uncultured Chloroflexia bacterium, assembly GCA_963727545.1. Classification (GTDB taxonomy): domain Bacteria; phylum Chloroflexota; class Anaerolineae; order Aggregatilineales; family Phototrophicaceae; genus Flexifilum. Next base: position 120,648 of record CAVSGS010000033.1, on the reverse strand, counting down.
CGCGGGCAAGCCTACGAACTGACGATCCCGTTCGCCCAAGGTGATGACATTGCGGCGACGTTCCACGCCGCGCACGAACAATCGTATGGTCATGCGCTAACGGGACGCGCGGTCGAACTGGTCAACCTGCGGGTGCAGGCGACCGGGATCGTCGCCAAGCCGACTTTCACGCCTGAGCCGATCACGGACAACGATGGATCGAGCGGGCGGATCGGGGAAAAAGGCGGCATGAAGCTGTACGAGCGCGAAAATCTGATGCCGGGGGCGACGTTCGACGGCGCGGCGCTGATCTTCCAGCTCGACAGCACGGTCTACGTGCCGGAGGGGTGGTCGGCGGTGGTCGACGGCTATCGCAATCTGGTGCTGACGGTGGAAAAAGAAGAACTTTTCTAACCGCCAAGACGCCAAGAACGCCAAGAAAGAAAAGATTTAACGCAAAGGCGCGAAGAAGAAAAGAAAGACGCAAAGAAAAAGCAAGGGCGCAGCACGCTGCGCCCCTACGACCGGATAGCGCTATCGGTCGCGGGGCGCACGCCGTGCGCCCCTACTTGGCGTTCTTGGCGTCATGGCGGTTGATCGTTTTTCAGGATTTTTAGGATGGGGTGCAATGGCGGTTGATGCGATCAGTTTGGCGGTGTTTCGGAGTCTGTTCGAGGCGGTGGCGGAGGAGATGGGCGTCACGCTGCAGCGGGCGGCGTTCAGCCCGAACATCCGCGAGCGGCTGGATTTTAGCTGCGCGATCTTCGACGCGCGGGCGCGGATGATCGCGCAGGCGGCGCACATCCCGGTGCATCTGGGCAGTATGCCCGCGTCGGTCGAGGCGGCGGTGCGCGCGTTTCGGACGTTCAGCCCCGGCGACGTGATCGTGCTCAACGATCCGTATGCCGGCGGGACGCATTTGCCCGACGTGACGATGGTCTCGCCGGTGTTCATCGGTGACAAGGTGCGTTTCTTCGCCGCCAGCCGCGCGCATCATGCTGACGTGGGCGGCATGTCGCCCGGATCGCTGCCGCTGAGCACCGAACTGTATCAAGAAGGGTTGATCCTGCCGCCGGTCAAGCTCGTCGAAGCCGGACGACGCAGCGAGACGGCGATTCGGCTGATCACCGCCAACAGCCGCGCGCCGGAGGAACGCTTAGGCGACATCGAGGCGCAGTTAGCAGCGCAGCGGGTCGGCGAACGGCGACTGCGGGCAATTGTCGCTGCCAATGGGTTGACCGACACGCAAGCGCACGCCGACGCTTTGCTCGACTACTCGCGGCGGATGACCGAAGCGATTATCGAGTCGATCCCGGATGGCGTGTACAGCTTCGAGGATGCGCTCGAAGGCGACGGTCAGCACGAGTATACGATCCCAATTCGGGCGACGATCACGGTCGCGGGGTCGCTGATGCGGGTCGATTTCACGGGCAGCGCGGCGCAGGTCGCCGGGAATCTGAACGCGGTCGCGGCGATCGTCCGCTCGGCGACGTGGTACTGCGTGCGGCTGCTGGCGACCGACGATTTACCGGTCAATCATGGCTGCTTCGAGCCGGTGTCGGTGGTCACGCCGCCGCACAGCCTGCTCAATCCTGATTTCCCGGCGGCGGTGGCGGTCGGCAACACCGAGACCAGCCAGCGGATCGTCGACGTAGTGCTGGGCGCACTGGCGCAAGCGCTGCCGGGACGCATCCCGGCGGCGAGTTAAGGGACGATGAACAACTTCACCTTCGGCGGCGTCGCGCCCGACCGGACGCACTTCGTCTACTACGAGACAATCGCCGGGGGCAATGGCGCGGGATCGGCAGGCGACGGCATCAGCGGGCGGCACAGTCACATGACCAATACACGCAATACGCCGGTTGAGGCGCTGGAATATGCGCTGCCGGTGCGCGTCAATGCTTATCGTCTGCGCGACGGATCAGGTGGAGCCGGTCAGTATCACGGCGGCGATGGCATCGTCCGCGAGTACGAATTTCTCGCTTCGGCGCAGGTGACGATCAACAGCGAGCGGCGGATCAACGCGCCGTATGGCTTGCGCGGCGGCGAGCCGGGGCAGCCGGGCAGCAATCGCGTGATTCGCAGCGACGGCGACGAGATCGCGGTCGGCGGCAAGTGGGCGGGAACCGTTCAAGCCGGTGACCGGGTCGTAATCGAGACGCCGGGCGGCGGAGGTTGGGGATCAGCTGCTAAGGCGTAACTGAGTTTTCGGGTAGGAGCGCACGTCGTGCGCTCCTAGACCTAGAACGTGGCTTAGGCTCGACTATAAGTTCCGACTAACTCGCCTTCGTCGACGATGTGACCGGCGATCGCGTTGATCAGCATTCGCCGCATCGCGCCGGGTCGCAGGTCCAGCATTGAGTCGAGCGCGTAAATTTTGAAGATATAGCGGTGTCCTCTGCCGCGGGGCGGGCGCGGTCCGCCGTAACCGACGCTGCCGAAGTCGTTGCTCCCCTGTCGCGCACCGTTGGGAAGCGTGTCCGTCCTTGGAATATCGGCGGGCAGACTCGTGGTTTCGGCGGGCAGGTTGAACAAAACCCAGTGAACCCAAATGCCGCCGGGCGCGTCAGGATCATCGATGGTCAGGGCAAAGCTCTGGGTGGATGCCGGGATGTTCGACCACGCTAGCGGCGGCGAGATGTCTTTCCCGTCACCGGTGTATTCCTCTGGGATCGAGCCGCCGTTGGTGAAGGCGGCACTGGTCAGCCGGATGGTCATATTCAGAACTCCTCCTGCTTAAGCCGATTGCATGAGCATTTCGCCAGCTTCAACGGCGACCTTGAGCCGATTCTGCGGCGGTGCGAGTGGGCAAACCCAGCGCGGGTTATAGTAACACGATGGATGATAAGCGTAGTTGAAGTCGAGGACAAGGGTGTCGCCGTCGGTGCCAAATCCGCGCCTTTGATTGTGTCGTAGAGATAGCGCCCACCGCCGTAGGTCGTCTGACCGTTGGTCGAGTCGCGGAAGGGCAAAAACAGACCGCCCCCATAGCCGGTGATCCAGAACACGCCCAGCGTTCCAGCGCCGGTGGGCAGATCGAAGGCGACCTGCGCGAATTGGCGAATCGTCAGCCGCCCATCGTCGCCCAAATCATAATCGAAAGTGACGGGTTCAACGTCGTAATCGAGTGGGGCGACGACGCGATAGGCGGGATTGTAGGCGTAGTAGCGGAGTCCGGTGAAGGTCGCCTGCTGAGCGGCGTCGAGCGCGGACTGCGGATGCGATGCGAACAGCGCGTCGCGCTCGCGGCGAAAGATGTCGAAGGCGTCGGGCGTGCCCTGCAAGCGAACGGTACGGTAGAGATCATGGACGCGACGACGGTAATCGAGTAAAGACAACATGGTCACAGCAGCCTTTGGCATGTTCGTTTCGCGTAGGGGCGCAGCACGCTGCGCCCCTACCATCAAGCCTACACGAGCACAGAAGAACTTTCCCAATGGTCGTTTCAGGCGTTCTTGGCGACGATCCAGTTGATCGCCTTGGTGGTGAGGCGGTCGAGGGCTTCGACCGACATCGCGATGTGCTCTTCTTTGGTGTCTTCAACTTTAGTATGCGATAGCCCGCGCAAGCTCTGAACGAACAGCATGACGGTCGGAACACCGGCGCGCGCGACTTCGGCGGCATCGTGGAGTGGTCCACTGGGCAGCTTGTGCGAGACACCCGCCGTCTCGACGACGGCTTCGTCCGCCAACGCGATCAGTTCTGGGTCGAACGGGATCGGGTGAATCTTCCACAGATCACCCCATTCCAAGCCGAGTTTTTCCTCTTCAGCGAAGCGCACGCTGGCATCCTGCGCTTCCTTGAGCATGGTCGCCAGCGCTTCGGCGCTGAGGTGGCGCTGGTCGAGCGTCATGTCACACTCGCCGACGACGGCGGTCACGATGCCCGGTTTGGTGATCACGCTGCCGACGGTGCAGACGCCGCCGTTACGCTTGCCAATCTCGCGGATTTCGAGGGCGAGCTTGGCGGCGCCGCCGAGCGCGTCACGGCGCTGATTCATGGGTGTCGAACCGGAGTGCGCCGACTGTCCGGTGAACTTGATCGTGTGGCGCTCGACGCCGAAGGTCCCCAAGACCACGCCCAGCGGTAGATCCATGCTTTCGAGGACGGGTCCCTGCTCGATGTGGAGTTCGAGATAGGCGGCGGCGTGCTGCAACTGCTTGCCCGATTCCTTGATCTGGTCGAAATCGACGCCGATCTTGGCGAGGGCATCGACCAGCGAAATGCCGTTCTTATCCTTCAAGCCGCGGACTTCTTCCAGATCGATGGTGCCGGAGCACGCGCTTGATCCGAACAGGCTGCGCCCGAAGCGCGCGCCTTCCTCGTCCGCCCAACTGACCACGCGGACGGTCACCGGCGGCGTGCCTTCGGCGGCGAGCCGACGCAGGACTTCGACCCCGGCGAGGACGTTCAGGCAGCCGTCAAGCCAGCCCCCGTTCGGCACCGAGTCCATGTGTCCCCCGATGAGCAGTTCTTGCTCGGACGCGCCGCGCAGGGTTGCCCAGAGGTTGCCCGCCTCGTCGGTCTCGACCTCGACCGGCAGATCCGCCAGCGTCTCTTGGAGCCAGTCGTTGGCGCGCACCCACGTTTCGGTAAAGGCGACGCGCTGCGCGCCATCCGCATCACCGGTGAGACGGCGAAGCTCCTTCAACTCGTCGATGGTACGTTGGGGTTGGAGTGCCATGTTCTATGTCCTCTCTTGCCACCTGAATTTGAGGCGAGATTTTACCGATCAATCGGCTCCGGCTCAATGCAGCAATTCACCAGTTTTTGCCGGTTTGCTTTCAGCAGGGATGCTAACGGGTTGCTGCCGCCGCTTCAGTGTACAATCGAAACAGCATTCGCACCCTCACTTACAAGGAGCACTCTTATGAGCGAGCAACCTCATCCCGCCGTCGGACAATTTGAGGCTTTGCGGTCACGATATGACACGCTGTTTCGGGAAGCCGCGCTGACGGATCTCTCATCGAAAGTCGGCGAGATCACGCGCAACATCAGCAAGCTGCCGGACGAGATCGCCAAAGTGCGGTCACGCGGCTATGCCTTCGCCGCCTATTTGGAGCAGAAAGCCGACGTGCTCGCTCAGCAGTGGGGCGACGTGCGCGGCGAAGTCGAGACGATCATCACCGAGGACGCCGATCGGCTGCGGCATGAAGTCGAGCGGCTGCGGCGGCGAGTGGACTCGGCTGAAGGGTTGAAGACCAGCCCGGCGGCGCTGCAATCGCAGCTGCCCGACTTGCAGCGCGGATTGGATCTGGCGGAGCAACTGCTGACCGACGCGAAAGCGCGGATCGGGAATTTGTCCGACACGCTGGCGAGGGACGCGACGCAGACGCTCCAGCAGTTGACGACGATCAACTGGTACCTCGATCAGCGCGACGAGGCGAGCTTTCCCTTCCTCGCCGAAGAGAAATTGTTCCTCGCCGCCAAAGCAGAGTTCGTGGCGACGGGCAAGGGCAAAGACGATCCCGATGGAATCCTCTACCTGACCGATCAACGGCTGGTGTTCGAGCAGAAAGAGACGACCGGCAAGAAACTCGGCTTGTTCGGCGGCAAGAAGACGCAAGAACTCGAATGGGAAATTCCGCTGAACCAGATCGAGGGCGTGGTGGCGGAAAACAAGGGTTTCTTGGGCGGCAAGGATATGCTTAATTTCACGCTGGGTTCGGGCGCGCCTTATTCGCAGATCACGGTCGAGGTCAAAGGCGGCGTCGCCAGCAAATTCTGGGCGGCGCAGATCGAGCGGATGATCAAGGGCAACACGGACGACGAGCGCGCGATCCAGCCTGACCCGGCGCAGATCGAGGCGATCCGCAACGCGCCGACCGAGTGTTTCTCCTGTGGCGGGACGCTGCCGCAGTTGGTCGCGGGGCAGCGGCAGATGGAATGTCCGTACTGCGGCGCGGTGGTCAGAGTCTAGTCATTCGTCGAAGTTTCCACGCAATCAAGAGGGGCGCACGCCGTGCGCCCCTACGAACCTAGCCCCTCACCCCCGACCCCTCTCTCCCACGCAAGCGGAGAGAGGGGAGAAAACCACGGATCGAGGGAGAAACAAACCTTATGCTGTTGCTTCGCTCATAGCACCGGGTCGCGCCATTCCTCCTCGAATTTTATGTTCGTTCCAATGCTTGGCGCAGAGCGGCGGGCGTGTTGCTGGTGAACAGATCGACGCCGAGCGCGCGGAGTTCGCGGGCGGTATCCCCGGCGGCGGGCGACTTGACGTCGAGCGTCCAGACGTCGCAGCGAATGCCGAGTTCATGCAGCTTGTGGGGGACGTTGAAGCCATCAGCGTGAGCTTGGAGAACGAAACGATAGTCCACGTAGGCGATCTCGACGGCGGGGACGGCGGCAAAGATCAACTCGATACGGTCTTCGAGATAAGTTGCTTTCGTCCAGATCGCTTGTCCCGCCAGCATGTGATCGTCCCAGTAGCCGTAAGCGCCCTTGCGATAGGGCGGCGCGACTTCGAGCGGATTGGCGGACGGCTGGTAGCTTTCCGAACGGTAGGCGATGTGATTGTCGGGGTCGAAGCCGATGCGCAGCGATGGGGCGATCTTGTGCAGGCGACGAAGCTGCCAATCAGCGCCGGTGCTGACGAGCACGCGCTCACCGAGCGGGGCGACGAGGCGAGCGAAGCGTTCGAGCGGTTCGTCGCTCGGCAGCGGATAGACGTTCTTGAAGTCAATCTGAAGCTGAGTTCGGGTGGGGTATGCGCCAAACAGGGCGACGACCTCGCTCAAGCGCGGGACGCGGTAGCTGATGCCGTTGAAGGGCTGGAAATAGATCGTATCGGCTGCGGCAGGCGTGAGGTTGATCGGAAGCCCGCTGGCGGTTGTTTCGCCGGAAATGTCCGGTCCGTGCAGAATGAGATAATCGTCGGACGCGAGCGCGTTGGCATCGATTTCGATGAAATCGGCGTTACGGTCGAGCGCGGCGCGAATCGTTTCGAGCGTATTCGGTCGAGCGATGGGCGGATCGACGGCACCCATATGATGAACGATCAGCGGCGGATCAAGTGGCGTGAGAGACATCAAATCAGGCTCCTTTTGGCGGCGAGGAGACCTAGCCTAACGCAGCATGATTAAAGATCGAAACAAGTCACTTGATCAACGGCGCAAACGCGGATCGAGCGCGTCGCGCAGCCCATCGCCGAGGAAGTTGAAGCCCATGACCACCAACATGATCGCCACGCCGGGGAAGATGCCCATCCACGCCGACTGGCGGAAATAGCTGCGCCCCTCAGAGAGCATTCGCCCCCAACTGGGATCGGGCGGCTGCGTGCCCAAGCCAAAGAAACTCAACGCGGCTTCGGCAAGGATGGCGAAGGCGAGGCTGAGCGTCGTCTCGACGATGATCGGCGAGAGGATGTTGGGCAGGATGTGGCGAAAGAGGATGCGTCCGTCACCCGCGCCGAGCGCTCGTGCTGCGAGGATGTAATCCTCGTTGCGGGCGGATAAGACCGATCCACGGGCGATGCGGGCAAAGATCGGGATGTAGACGACGCCAATGGCAATCATGGCGTTGCCGACGCCCTTGCCGAGCGCCGCCATGATCGCAATCGCCAGCAGAATCGCCGGGAAAGCGTAGAGCACGTCCATCGAGCGCATGATGATCTCGTCGAGCCAGCGATTGCCGTAACCGGCGAACATCCCCAACAGCGAACCGACGGTCGCGGCGATGCCGACCGCGATGATCCCCACTTCCAGTGAGACGCGCGAACCGTAAACGATGCGGGTGAAGATGTCGCGTCCGAAATCGTCGGTGCCGAACAGGTGGCTGGGTGAGGGTGGGGCGAAGCGGGCGCTGAAATCCATCGTGGTTGGATCGTAGATCAGCAGGCTTGGTCCGAAGATCGCCAAGAAGACGGTGATCAAGAGGATAGTGGCACCGAACATCGCCAAGCGGTGACGGCGCAAGCGGCGAAAAACGTCGTGCCACATACCGCGCGGTCGATTGAGCACGGGCTGCGGGACGTCGAGTTTGGGGACGGAGACGTTACTCATGAGCAACTCGGATGGGCACAGCACGCTGTGCCCCTACAGCATGGATATAAGCGTAGGGTGTCATGTTAGGCGTACTCGATGCGCGGATCGAGGAAAAAGTAGAGCAAATCGACGATCAAATTGACCAGCGTCACCATGATGGCGACGACCATGACCGCGCCTTGCAGCAGCGGATAGTCGCGGTCGAGCACAGCGTCGAGGGCGAGGCGACCCAAGCCGGGCCAGCCGAAAACGACCTCGATGATGACGACGCCGCTGAGCAAAGCCGTCATCTGCAAGCCGATGATGGTGACGATGCTGATCAGCGCGTTGCGGAGCGCGTGGCGGCTGATGACAACCCGCTCCGCCAAGCCTTTCGAGCGTGCGGTTTGGATATAGTTGGCGTACATGACCTCAAGCATGGCGCTGCGGATGAAGCGCGTCAAAATCGACGCGCTGACAATCCCGGCGGTGATAGCGGGCAGGATCAAGTGGCGCAGCCAGTCGAGCGGGTCTTTGGCGAAGGCGGTATAGCCGCTTGGCGGCAGCCAGCCCAACGTCAGCGAAAAGAGCAGCACCAAGAGAATGCCCATCCAAAATGAGGGGACGGCGACCCCGATCTGGCTGAGGAACGAGGCGATCAGGTCGACGGCACTGCCGGGTTTCACCGCCGAGAGGATGCCGACGGGAAAGGCGATCACCAGCCCGAGCAGCAGGGCGGCGAGGCTCAATTCAACCGTGGGACCGAGACGCTGAAGCAACTGCGGTCCGACCGGCTGCGCGGTGATCAAGCTGCTGCCGAAATCGCCCTGCACGGCGTCGGTGAGCCACGTCGTGTACTGCTCAAGAAAGGGGCGATTCAAGCCCAAGCGCTCGCGGACGGCGGCGACACTCTCCTCCGGCGCATACGCGCCAAGCACGACGCGCGCCGGATCGCCGGGGACGATGTGGATGATCATGAAGACGACGAAGGTCACCCCCAAGATCACCAGCACGGCGAGTGCCAAGCGTTGCAAGATGTAACCGATGTTCATAGAAGTGCTTTCAAGCAGTTAGCGATTAGCTGTTAGCTGTGAATTTGTAAATCCGTAGGGGCGCACAGCTGTGCGCCCCTACACGAAAAACCGACTGCTACTACTGGTTCAGCCACGTCGTCCAGAGGACGTTCTGAAGGTCGGGACGGGTCGGGTAGCCCATGACGTAAGACTGATAGGCACGCAAACCCAACGGGCTGTAGAAGTAGACGTAAGGCGCGTCGTCGACCAGAATCTTGTTCGCCTGCTGGTAGATATCGTAGCGGGCTTGGAAGTCGCTGGTCTGGCGACCCTCGTCAACCAGCTTGTCGAACTCAGGATTGCTGTAGCCGGTGAAGTTGAAGATTTCGCCGGTACGGTGCTGCGCATAGAAATAGTCGTTGGCGTCGGTCAGCGCGATCCAACTGAGGTTGAACGAGTCGAAATCGCCGCTGCCTTCGCGGTCGAGCCACTCGGCGAACTCCGGCGTCGTGATGGTCACGTTGATGCCGACATCCGCCAGATTTTGCTGAACGACCTGCGCCTCGCGAACCGAGTCTTCGTAGGTCGAGGTCGCCATGATTTCCATGTCGAAGCCATCGCCGACACCCGCTTGGGCGAGCAACTGCTTGGCTTTGTCGAGATCGCGGTCATAGGGGGCGTAGGGGAAATACCACGCGCTGCCGGGAGCCGTCGGTCCCTGAATCGGCGTGCACAGCCCGAAGTTGCCCGCCTCGCAAATCTGCTGGCGGTCGATGGCGTAGGCAATCGCCTGACGAACTTCGACGTGATTGAACGGCTCGCGGTTGAGGTTCAGACCGATGTAGTGGTAGGCAAGCTGCGGGGCTTCGCCGACGACGATGTCAGGATTGCTCTTGAGCGCGTCGTAGCTCTGCGGCGCGGGACTCATGATCCAATCGACTTCGCCACCGAGCAGGGCGGCTTCGCGCGAGCTGCTTTCCGGGATCACGCTGATGTCGACTTCGTCCAAATAGGGCAGACCGGCTTGCCAGTAGTAGGGATTCTTGACCAACGTCATGTTGGTGGTGCCGGTGACGTCCTGAATGACGAAAGGACCGGTGCCGATGGGGACGACGACCTGTCCGTCCGCGCCGACGCTCTTGGACGAGATGATGCCGCAGCTTGACGCGCCCGCGACGTTGACCGGCAGGATCGCGTTCGGCTCGACGGTGGTGACGGTGAAGGTGTAGTCATCCGGCGTGGCAAACGTCGCGCCGTCGCCGCCGCAGTTGCTGGCGTCGTTGGAGCCGCTTTCGGGATCGAAGATGCGCTGGAAGTTCCAGAGCACGTCCGCCGAGGTGAAGTCATCGCCGTTGCTAAACTTGACGCCTTGACGCAGGTGGAACGTCCACGTCAGCCCATCGTCGGATTGTTCCCACGATTCAGCGAGCACGGGGATCAACTGCATGTTGTTGTCGTAGTTGGTGAGCGCCTCGACGACGTTGGCAAGTACAGCGAAGCTCGACCCGGCGCTGCTGATGTGCGGGTCGAGGCTGACCCACTCGGCGTCCCACGCGGCGCGGAGCGTGCCGCCGGCTTTCGGCTCGGCGGTGGCGTCCTGCGCCAAGACCTGCCCGGTCACGAGCAGGGTGAGCGCTGCAAGCAGAATAAGCAATAACCGATTGTGTTTCATGTAAATTCCTTTCGTAATTAACTGCTGCGAATCGAAACCCTCCTAGGTGTCGCAGTAGGCGCGAGCGACAAATTTCTACGGCTAGGTGAAGAGGCAGTACGGACCGCCGGGAACGCGAACATCCCGATGAACGCGGGATGATTCGCCAGAAAACGGGTTTCAACAATAAAGTACGGAATTATTCTACCGTTTCATGACCCCCGTTCCAATTTTTAGTCGCAGCGGTCGGCGGCTGGCTCGATCGGTGCGGTTCATCTCGCCGCGAGGTCTTGGCAAAATCTTAATGATTGCCCACTTCATGCCTTTAACAAACTGCCCACATTTCTTAACAAACCGCAGCTAGATTAAGGCGCGTTAGAGCGCTCTTTCCAGAATGGACTTTCTACCTGTTTTGCAAATGGAGAACAGAATGCATAAGCGTTTGCTCTTGATCCTCGGCGTGGTTTCCGCCCTCGCCCTTAGCGTCAGCTTCGCGTTCGCACAAGATGCTACCCCCGAAGCTATTCCCGGTTCGGGACTGGTGACCGGTCCGATGGAAGGCGAAGCGCAGAGCCTGACCGGCGCTGGCGCAACGTTTCCGCAGGTTCTTTATACGACATGGTTCAGCGACTATGCGACGCTGACCGGTGTCGAAGTGAACTATCAGGGTATCGGCTCCGGTGGTGGTATCAAGGCGATCACCGACCAGACGGCTGATTTCGGTGCTTCCGATGGTCCGATGACCGACGACCAACTGGCGGCAGCTAAAGAGACGTGCGGCGCTGACATCCTGCACATCGCGACGGCGCTCGGTGGCGTGGTCGTGACCTACAATATCCCCGAACTTCAGGATAGCGGCGACGTGCTCAAGTTCACGCCCGATACCATCGCCGGTATCTTCTTGGGTCAAATCACCACTTGGAATGACCCGGCGCTGGTCGCCGACAATCCGCAGCTCGAAGCCGTGGATCAGCCGATTGCGGTGGTTCACCGTTCGGATGGCTCCGGCACGACCAACATTTTCACCAGCTACCTCAAGGCAGTCAACGAAGAGTGGGCGACCAACGTTGGTTCCGGTACTTCGGTCAAGTGGCCGACCGGTATCGGTCAAAAGGGTAATGCCGGTATCGCTGGCGCGATTGCTGGTGTGCCGTATGCGCTCGGTTACGTCGAACTTGCCTACGCCGAGCAGAACGGTCTGCCCGAATCCCTGATCCAGAATCAGGCTGGCAACTTCATCGGCGCGACGACCGCCTCGGTCACCAACGCTGCTGCTGGTGTCGAAATCCCCGAAGATGAGCGCATCATGATCGTCAACGGTGTGGGCGATGACACTTACCCGATCGCCGGCTTCACGTGGCTGCTGGTCTGCCCGAACCAGACCGACTCGGCGACGGCGACCGCGCTGACCCGGATGCTGTGGTGGGCGACGCATGATGGTCAGTCGTACCACGCTGACCTCGGCTACTCGCCGCTGCCGGAAGCCGCGGTCAAGGCGGACGAAGCCCAAATCATGAAGATCATGATCGACGGCGCTCCGGCGCTGCCCGCCGACATCATGTCTGCGGCAGGCATGTAAGCTGCACATACGACGGACTCGCTCAGCGTAGTTCGTCGAGGGGATGCTCTGGTTGGAGTATCCCCTTTTCTGCTGAATAACACAGGGGATTAGCTACATGGCGGTTCGCACGACGGAAGAAGTATCGCAGCGCGGCGAGGTCTTGTTCAAGAACTTGGTCCGACTCACAGCGATCAGCATGATCCTGCTGCTGGTTGGCGTGGTGGTACTGTTGTTTCTGGACTCGCGCGAGGCAATTGCACAGTTCGGTTTCAGCTTCCTCTACACTTCGGAATGGGATCCCGTATTCGAGAATTTCGGCGCGGCGCCGTACATTTTCGGGACGATCGTCACGTCCTTACTCGCGCTGCTGCTGGCGACGCCGTTTGCAGTGGGCGGCGCGCTTTTTATTTCCGAGTACGCCCCCAAGACGATCGGCAGCATCCTTTCCTTCATCATCGAGCTGCTGGTTGCCATTCCCAGCGTCGGTTTTGGCTTGTGGGGGCTGTTCGTGCTGGCGCCGTTCATGCGCAGCACGGTCGATCCGTTCCTGCGCAACGTGGTCGGTCCCATCCCGATCATCGGTGAGTTATTCAAAGGACCGACGATTGGTCAAGACCTGCTGACCGCCAGTGTCATTCTGGCGATCATGATTTTGCCGACCATCATGGCGATTTCCCGCGAGATCATCTCGCAAGTCCCGCGACTGCAAAAAGAAGGCATGTTGGCACTGGGTGCTACGGACTGGGAAATGCTGCGTAAAGCCGTCCTGCCGTATGCGTGGGCGGGCATCGTTGGTGGGGCGATGCTGGGTCTGGCGCGGGCTATCGGCGAGACGATGGCGGTCACGATGGTGATCGGCAACAGTTCGCAGGAGATTTCGGCTTCGCTGTTTACGCCGGGTTATACGATTGCCAGCGCGATTGCCAACCAATTCGCGGAGGCGGACTCGGAGATGTATTTCAGCGCGATTGTCGAGCTAGGTTTGGTGCTGCTGTTGATTTCGGCTCTGTTCAATATTTTGGCTCGCGTCATGGTGAGTCGTATGAACCGCCTCCCCGGTGGGGCGCAGGCTCAGTAAGCAGGTTGAGCAGATGAAAGGGACGTTGTGGAACAATCACGGATAGAAGTTGCCAGTGGACTGCTGACCGTCGCCGAGCGGCGGCGCGCGTTCTTGAGCGTAGAGGAAGCCCTCTACTTGCGCCGCCGGTTCACGCGCGTGTTCATGGCGGGCTTGCTTGGATCGCTGACGCTGATCTCGGTGGTCATCCTGTTTTTGATCGTCGGCTATATCACCTTGCAGGGGATTAGCGGGATTGACCTCGCTTTCTTCGTCGACATCCCCAAGCCGCTGGGACAAGAGGGCGGCGGTATCGCGCAAGCGATTATGGGATCGCTGGAAATGCTCGCGGTCGGCGCGCTGATCGCGGTGCCGCTGGGCGTCGGCACCGGTGTCTACATGGCGGAGTACGGCGGCGGCAAACTCAACAGCGTGATCCGCTTCTCGCTGGAGATTCTCGCTTCGCTGCCGTCAATCGTCATCGGCGTGTTCGTCTGGGCGCTGGTCGTGCGCTCGTTGGGCAGCTTCTCCGGGTTGGCAGGCTCGATTGCGCTGGCGTTCGTCATGGTGCCGATCATCGGGCGCAGCGTCGAGGAAATTTTGCGGCTCGTGCCCAACTCGCTCCGTGAGGCGGGGCTGGCGCTGGGCGTACCGCGCTGGCGCGTGATTGTGTTCGTCGTTATTCCGACGGTGCTGCCGGGGATTTTCACGGGCGTCGTGCTCGGCGTCGCGCGGGCAGCGGGTGAAACCGCGCCGCTGCTGCTGACCGCCCTCGGCAACCAGTTCATCAACTACGACCTGTCCAAACCGATGGGTGCCATCCCACTGCAAATCTACAACTACGCTTTGTCTCCGTATCCCGACTGGCACGAAAAGGCATGGGCGGCGACGCTGGTCCTCGTGATGGTCGTCGCGCTGTTCAGCTTGGGTGTCCGTTACACGACGAGGAAACTCCGTTATGTCCGCTAATGCGATGATGGCGCTCCAACAGGGAAGCGCACTCGAAGTACGCGATCTCAACGTCTATTACGGTAAGGCACACGCGGTTTCCGACGTGTCGATCCGTTTCAAGCCCAACACGATCACGGCGATTATCGGACCGTCCGGCTGTGGCAAATCGACGGTGCTGCGCTGCCTCAACCGGATGCACGAAGTGGTCAAAGACGCTTACGTGACCGGCGAAGTGCTGCTCAACGACGAGAATATCTACATGCCGCAGGTCGATCCGGTGCGGATTCGCCGCCGGATTGGGATGGTGTTCCAGAAACCGAATCCATTCCCGATGATGTCGGTTTACGACAACGTGATCGCCGGGTTCAAGCTGAATCGCGGGACGCCCAAAAACGTGAATTTCGACGAAGTGGTCGAGCGCTCGCTGCGTTCGGCGGCTTTGTGGGATGAAGTGAAAGATAAGCTGGACGTCTCCGGGGCGGCGCTCTCTGGCGGTCAGCAGCAGCGCTTGTGCATCGCTCGCTCGATTGCGGTCGAGCCGGAAGTGCTCTTGATGGACGAGCCGTGCTCGGCGCTCGACCCGATCTCGACGCGGAAGATCGAAGACCTGATGAAGGAATTGGTCAAGCACTATACGATTGTGCTGGTCACGCACAACATGCAGCAGGCGCTGCGCGTCTCGGAGATGACCGCCTTTATGCTGGCAGATGAGCGGCGGACGGGTGAGTTGATCGAGTACGCGCCGACGCAGGACATCTTCCAGAGTCCGCAAGACCCGCGCACCGAAGATTACGTCAGCGGGCGGATTGGCTAAGTCGCGCGCAATTTGGCATGATTGAACCTCGCTATCCGGCTGACGGATCGAGGAACGATGATGCGACGTCTGAACCAAATCATAGTGCTGGTCATGATCGTCGGGTTGAGCGGCTGTGCTCAACTCGGCGTTTTCGTCTCGATGACGAGTCCGGTCGAGCAGCTGGTGCCGGAAGTCCTCTCGGTTCGTCCGCACGACCCGACTGCCTTTACTGAAGGGCTGATTTACGTCGACGGATCGCTCTACGAGAGCACCGGGCGCTATGGTCAGTCCACGCTGCGCCAAGTCGATCCGGTAACGGGACAGGTGGAGCAGCAGGTGGCGCTGCCCGCCGACGTCTTCGGCGAGGGGCTGGCTGCCGTTGACGATCAACTGGTTCAACTAACGTGGCAGGAAGACCTCAGCTTTCGCTACAACCGGCAAACCCTCGCGCTGTTGAGCACGACTCCCTATCCCGCCGAAGGGTGGGGGATGTGCTACGACGGCACCTTCCTCTATACCAGCGACGGCAGCACCGTCATCACTGTACGGGATGCCGACAGTTTCGCTACCGTCCGGCAAATTCAGGTGACGCTGAACGCAGCGGCAGTACCCCAGATCAACGAACTGGAATGCGTCGGCAATTCGATCTATGCAAACGTCTGGCATACCGACAACATCATGCGGATCGACAAGACGACGGGCATTATCACCGCCGTGATCGACGCCTCCGGGCTGCTCACGCCGGAACAGCGGGCGGCGCTGACGTCACCGGAAGCGGTGCTGAACGGGATCGCCTACGACCCGGACAGCGACACCTTTCTGATCACGGGCAAATTGTGGTCGTGGTTGTTCGAAGTGCGCTTCGTCCCGGCGAGCTAATCGGCTTTGCTCGGCATGAGGGCGTGAGCGACGTCGTGAATCTTGAGGACGAGATCGTCTAAGAGCCAGACCGTCACGTCGGCTGCGATGACCTCGGCTCGGACGATGTGACCGCCGTCGCGCGCCTGTGATCGATAGCCGTGCAGGTGCAGCGGATGGTTGGCGACCGAAATGAACGGCTGGAGCGATGGATTGGCGGCGAAAATTCCGTTGAGTATCCACTCATCGCCGTCATAGTGCGCGGAGCGGAAAAACTGGTCGCCGGAGTAGCCGCCGCTGAGATCGAGCCCGCCGAGCGGCACGTTATAGGCGTCGGTCGTGGCGACCCGACCGAACTTTCCCCGAAATTGTACGCCCGCTACGCCGACGTTGCGCTCGCCCAGCTCGGCGACCAGCCATTCATTCGCATCGCTCAGATCAGTGACCTGCCAGTGAAGTGCTTGAGCCGGATCACAGATCGCGAACGCGAGAAAAGGGAAGTTTGCCTGCTGATCGTTGATGTCAAAGCGCGGCGTGACGAGTGCGGGACCTTCAGCTGATGGCTGCTGCCAACAGACGTTGATGACCTGTCCAGTCGGCTGGCTTTCGGGATCAGCCCACAAGAATTGAGGCGAACCGGTCGTCCCGTCGGCGATAACTTCGCCATTACGCTTCAGCCAGTTGGTCGTCCCGACGCCGACGAGCGGGAGATCGGGCGGAAATGCCGCGAGATCGTCGATTACGTCGGCGGTCGTCACCGTATGATAAAGATCGCCACGCAGTAAGCGGTCGACCGTGTTGTAGATGAGGAGAGTCGGGCGGGTGGTGGACATAACTCACCTTTCGGCTGGCAGCATGACAATGCTCACACGGGCTTGGTGGTCACTCGATTATACCTGCCCGGACCGGATTTGCGCCGCACGGAAGGAAAATTTTCTTGATTCATATGGATTTTGGGAACTCTTAACAGAAGAACGACGTAGAATCGGCTGATTATGGGAGGTGTGAAAAGATCTGGATCGCGGTTTGCATAGCGTGGTTGCCGCCGGTAGCTTGTTAATTCATACGCTTAAGCGAGGTGACGAGGGCGATGGTTGAACCCGCCGTTCGTAAAGTCGCGGCTTCCGACGAAGCAACCCGAATTAGGCAGCTATTTTTGAAGTAATCGACCATTAGGTTAGTCATTATGGAGCCGGAAAGCTCACAATCGGAAATCACCGTAGCCAGTCTGCGGCTAGTGGTAGCGTTCGCCGACGAACTTGAACGCTGTGAGACGCTCGACAGCGTTTTTCGGCGTGCCGTCGAGTTCGCTGATCAGCATTTAGGGTTGGAGCGCTGCTCAATCTTCATCCACGAAGATGGCTACTTGCATGGCACTTATGGAACAAACATGCGCCGTGAGATCACGGACGAGCATAAGCAGCACATATTCCTCAAGCGCCCTTGGCGGGAGCGGATCGAGGCGCTCGACGAGACCGATCAGCCATGGGTCATGGTCGACGAAGTAAATTATGAGTGGGATGGCGAGCAAGAGCGCGTGGTCGGGCACAGTTGGGTCGCGCTGACGCCGATCCGAGCGGCGCATAAACGGATCGGCGTGCTCTTTAACGACGCGGCGATCAGCTTGAAACCATTTGATCCGAACCGGCAAGAACTCGTCGCGGTGTTTTGTTCGCTGCTGGGCGGCGTGATCGAGCGCAAAAAAATCGAAGAGGCGCTGGAGAAAGAGCGGGCGCTGCTGCGCACGGTGCTCGATGCCGTGCCGCATTTCATTTGGGTGAAAGATTTGGCGACCCGCTTTGTGCTGGTGAACACCTACGCCCAGATCGATCGAGGCGTAGACGAGGCTGATTTGTTGATCGGCAAGACTGACTTTGACGTGCATCCGTTCGAGATGGCGCAGCGATATTATGCCGACGACTTGAAAGTCATTCAAGCCGGTGAGATCTTGCGCGACGTCGAGGAACTCAACTATGGCAGCGATGGTACGCCGCGCTGGTTTCTGACGACGAAAGTGCCGCTGCGTGATGCGCAGGGTGACATTACCGGGCTGGTCGGGCTAGCGCGCGATTTCAGCGAACGACGGGCTGTCGATGATGCGCTGCGGGAGAGCGAAGAACGCTACCGGATGGTTACCGAATTGATCTCCGACTTTGCCTATTCGGAACGGATTGAAGCGGACGGCACCGCGGTCAACGAATGGCTGACGGCAGATTCGTTTACCCGGCTGACCGGCTACACGCTGGACGAAATCCCCGATCTCGCCCAGCTTTATCACCCGGATGACATCGCGGCAGTGCGTTCGGGTTATGAAGCGATCATACGGGGTAATTCGATCAGTCAAGAATGCCGGATTATCACCAAAAGTGGCGAGGTGCGCTGGCTGCGACTGCGGCGCCGCCCGGTCTGGGATGATGCAGCGCAACGCGTCGTGCGCTACTTTGGAGTCGCGGAAGACGTCACTGAGCAGCACGCAGCGGCTCAAGCTCAACAAGAAAGCGAGCGTTTGCGGCTAGCGCTTGAAAAAGAGAAAGAGCTAAGCGAACTGAAAACCCGACTCATGCTGACAATTTCGCATGAGTTCCGCACGCCGTTAAGCGTCGCCTATGCGTCGACGGAACTGCTCGAACGCTACTACGAACGCATGTCGGTTACGCAGCGAGAAGAACATCTGCGCCGGATCGAAGCCCAAATCAACAAGTTGACCGCGATGTTAGAGGACATCTCGTTGGTGATTCACTCGCGGTTTGAGCGACTCGCTTTGAATTTGGAATCGACCGACATCCGAACGGTCTATGATTATGCTGTTCGCCAGATCCAAGACTTCGATGATGCTGGCGAGCGGATTGTGCTTAACGTTGCTGACACGCTGCCGAATCTCAAGCTGGATACGCGGCGAATCCAGTATGTGCTGACCAATCTGCTTTCAAATGCGCTGAAATACTCAGACCGGGCGACGAAAGTCGTGGTTGATATGCGAAATTCGGATGGCGGAATTCGCCTGCAGGTTCGTGACGAAGGGATCGGTATACCGGCAGAGGCGCAAGCGCATATCTTTGAACCATTCTTCCGCGCCAACAACGTGGGTAGTATTGGGGGTACCGGTCTAGGCATGAGCATCGTCAAAGAAATTGTGGAACTGCACGGGGGCACGATCAATATACAGAGTGTCGTTGATCAAGGAACGCAGATCACGATCTGGCTTCCCGGCGGCTAATTACAACCAATCCCGGTGGTGCTCGCCCGCCTTCGGGAAAACCAATTCCGCCTTGACCGGTTCGTGTTCAGTCAGGTGCTCTTGATCGCATGGCTGTCGCTTGATTTAGTCAGATTCTCCGCTCAAACCGTGCCGCGCCCATGTCTGCAAATCGAGCGGCATGAAGTACCAGTCGGTGCATTCTTCTCAAAATGATGTCGAGATTACTCTTTAGAATGCGCTGTCTTATGTATTGTTCATGCCGAGATACGTTAATATGTAAAGATATGTTGATTATCAAAATTGGGTGACGGATTCCTAGGCGTATGCTCACAGTCGAACAATTTTTGAGCTACATCACTCAAATTGCCTTTGTCGGTCTCGGATTCCTATCACTATTCGATTACCTCCGGTTTCGCGGTCAGGCGCGCCGCGATATTGCCCTGATGTTCGCGTCCTTGGCGATCGCCCTTGGACTCGGACTTGTCAATGAGTTTCTAGAGCAACCGAACCCCGCCTTGAGTGTGATTGCGATATTAGCATTGATCGCGCAGCCATATTCGCTGCTGCGGTTGGTGCTGTACTTCCGCCCGCTGCCGCTGTTGGCGCAATGGGCTGCGGGTATCGGCATGATCGTCTCGTGGATTGCTTTGCTGCTTGCCGGATCGTCGCCGCCGACGGCACTGCTAGCGGCGCTGATCGCTTATTTTGTGATCGTAGACGGCTACGCCATGTTTGCGTTCATCCAAGGGGCGTTGGTGCGATCGGGCGTCGTTCAGCAGCGACTGCGGGCGGTCGCGGCAGGCGCGGGGCTGCTGGCAGTCGCGTTGTTGACTGTGGAAGTCGGCGCTGTAATCCCGCGCTTGGCAAGCGTGATGTCCTCGGTTTTGCAAGTGACCGCGATAGGTTCAGCGATCGCTTTGTATCTGGGGTTAGCCACGCCGAAGTGGTTGCGGCGGACGTGGCAGCTTCGAGAGTTGTACCGTTACTTACAGATGGTTACGCAGGCGAACTTACTTGAAACCGAAGTCGGCATTTTTGAGGAGCTTGGCGATGCGGCGCTCGAAGTCACCGGCGGGAACCGCGCAACCTTTCTCTTGAGCGCTGATGCCAGTGGACAATGGCGTCTTTTTGGCGCGGAAGACGAAAGCTCAGTTGGATCCGCAAGCGATTTGGAAGTGTATCGGGGCAAGCGAAAGCCGGCGATTATCTCGGCGAGTGTCCTAAGTCCTAAGCTGCGCAGCGATCTAGGGGTGGATGCAAGCGAACAGACTTACGTTGTTCCACTGGTGCGGGGCGAGCGCGCGTGGGGTCTGCTGCTGGTATTTCATGGCAACGGGTCGCTTTTCCCCGATGACGACTTGCAGATGCTCAGTCTCTTGACCGAGCAAAGCGCGATCTTGTTGGAAAATCTCGAATTGATCGAACATCTACGGCAACACGCGGCTAGCTTGGAGGAACGCGCTGCCCATTTGCGAGCGGTCAACCGGGAATTGGAAGCTTTCAGTTATTCAGTGTCCCACGATTTGCGCTCGCCGTTGCGAGCTGTCGACGGCTTCAGCCAAGCGCTGCTCGAAGACTATGACGACAAGTTGGACGATGAAGGGCGCGACTTCCTACACCGCATCCGAACTGAAAGCCAGCGGATGGGGCAGTTGATCGATGACTTGATCAGCTTGTCGCGGTTCACGCGGACGGACCTCACGGTCACCCGTTTCGACATGAGCAAGCTGGCGCGTGAGATCGCGGCGGCGCTGGCGGAACGGGAACCGGAACGCAGCGTGCAGTTCACGATCCAAGCAGGCGTGGTTGCTTGTGGTGACGAGCGGCTGATTCGCGTCGCGCTAGAGAACCTGATCGGGAACGCGTGGAAATTCACGGCGAAAAAGCCAAATGCTTGCATCGAGTTCGGGTGCACCGACGAGGCGAGTGGGGCGGAATATTTCGTGCGCGATAACGGGGCGGGCTTTGAAATGGCATACGTCGATAAGCTATTTGGGGCTTTTCAACGGTTACATGCGATGACAGAATTCGCAGGTACCGGAATTGGATTGGCAATTGTACAGCGGATCGTGCATCGACATGGCGGCTCAGTTCGCGCTGAGGGTGTCGTGAATGAAGGGGCGGGATTCTATTTCAAGTTGGGTGAGCGAGACTGTGACTGAAAAGGATTTCTAAATGCGTGACATTTTGCTCGTAGAAGATAATCCGAATGACCAACTCCTGACGAAGCGCGCGTTCAAGAAAAGCAATCTCGGCAACGATCTCGTGATCGTCAACGACGGTCAAGAAGCGCTGGAATACTTATTGGGCACGGATACGATTGAACCAAAACCGCTCCCGGTGCTCGTGCTGCTGGATCTCAAGCTGCCCAAAGTGGACGGTCTCGAAGTGCTGCGACACATCCGCAGCAATGAACGAACGGAACTACTTCCCGTCGTCATCTTGACATCGTCGAAAGAGCAGGATGATCTGGTTCGTAGTTACAAACTGCACGTCAATAGTTACGTGCGCAAGCCGGTTGACTTCACCGAGTTTGTGTCTGCCGTGCAGCAGTTGGGTCTCTATTGGCTCGTCTTAAATGAGAGTCTGCTGAAGTAAAGGTTGGAAGGGCGCTGATGTCTAAGCCGCTCCGGGCGTTGATTTTGGAAGATTCGGATAATGATGTTTTACTGCTGCTGCGCGAACTGCGTCGCGGCGGCTTCGAGGTGGATTATCGTCAAGTCGACAATGCCGGGGATATGCGGGTGGCGCTGCGCGAGCGGGAATGGGATATTATCCTCTCGGATTACTCGATGCCATCGTTCGACGCACCGGCGGCACTCGAAATTGTGAAAGAACTCGGCGTCGACGTGCCGTTCATCATCATTTCGGGCACGGTTGGCGAAGATGCCGCCGTCGCCGCAATGAAAGCCGGTGCGAGCGACTTCTTTGCCAAAGGTAAGCTGGTTCGGTTGGTGCCAACCGTCGAGCGTGAACTGCGCGAAGCGTCCGGGCGCAGCCAGCGGCGCGAAGCCGAAGCCCGGTTTTCAACGGCATTTCAAGCCAGCCCGATCGGAATCGCGATTTCGCGGTTGTCGGATGGGCGCGTCATGGACGTCAATCCGCAGTTTTTGCGCGTATTTGGCTACACTCGCGAAACGATCATCGGCAAGAATGCTGCCGAATTGACTTTGTGGGGCATCCCGGCGCAGCGCGAAGCCATCCTGCGCGAACTGAATCATACCAATATGGTCAGTAACGTCGAGGTTGAAATCAACCATGTTTCCAATCGCCAAGTGTATGCGCTGTTATCGGCGGCGAAGGTTGAGCTCGACAACGAACCGTGCCTGCTGACCATGATCCATGACATAACGGACCGGCGTAATGCAGAAGAAGCGCTGCGCAAGAGCGAAGAACAGTTCCGGCTCTTGGCGGAAAACTCCACCGACATGATTTCAAGACATACGCCGGAGGGGGTGTATCGCTACGTTTCGCCAGCGTGTCGCACGCTGCTGGGCTATGAACCGGAGGAACTGCTCAATCGTTCCGTACTTGAGTTCTTGCATCCCGATCACCTCGATATGTTTCTTGAGTTGCAGCAAAAGAATTGGCGGCTTTCGGAATTCAACACGTTTGTCTATCGCATCCAGCATAAGGGTGGGGAATACATCTGGTTTGAGACGACGAGCCACACCATTCGCGATCCGATCACGCACGAGATTACGGAAATTCAGTCAGCGTCGCGGGACATCTCGAAACGCTACGAGGCGGAGCAAGCACTGACCCGGTACGCTGAACGGTTGGGATTGCTGCACGAAATCGACCACGCGATCTTGGTTGCCGATCAGCCGCAAGCGATTGCTGAGTTTGTCCTGTCGCGCTTACAAGCCTTGATGGGCTTTGAGAGCGCCACAGTCGCCGCCGTCGATGCCGATCTGAAGCAGAGTACCGCGCTGGCGTCAATTGCGCCGATTGCGGATTATAGTCCGTATAGCGACCCAAAGATCATCGAACTACTGCGCCGTAATGAAGTCTATCTGGTCAGCGATCTGAGCGAAGTCGAGCAGGTTGCGCCGAGCGAGCGTATTTTGATTGCAGCGGGGATTCGCTCTTACGTGCGCATTCCGTTGATAGCGAGCGGAAAATTGATCGGCTCATTCAACCTGCGGTCACGAAGCTCAAATGCCTTCGCTCCTTGGCAAATTGATGTCGCTCAGGAAGTCGCAGCTCAGTTGGCGATTGCGATTGAGAATGCGCGCTTGCTGGCAGTAGAACAGCGGCGCAACAGCGAATTGACGGCGCTTCATCAAGCAAGTCTGCAGCTCACCAGCAGCCTTGAACTCGAACAGGTGCTCCAGACCATCCTCGACCATGCCATCGCGCTGGTGGGAGCTGACGAGGCGCAGATTTATCTGCACGATGGCGAAAGACTCGCGTTTGGAGCCGAGCGCTGGTTGGGCGTTAAGCGCGAAGGATCGGCGGCGGCTGCCCGTCGGGAGAAGCTGATTCACACCGTCGCGACTGGCAGAGAGCGGTTGATCGTCCCGGACGTGAGCGAACACCCGGATTATCAAGAGTGGCTGGAGACCGGAGCGATTATTGGCTTGCCGCTGCAGATTGCCGATCAAGTCAACGGTGTTATGGCGTTGGCGCTGGCTGAACCCCATTACTTTGATACTCACGAGATTCGTCTGCTCGAACTGCTCGCCGATCAAGCGGCGATTGCTATCCATAACGCGCAGCTCTATCAGCAGATTCGCAGCCATGCCGCCGAGCTTGAACAACGGGTGCAGGAGCGAACTGCCGAACTGCAAGCGAGTGAGGCGAAGTATCGCACGCTGATTGAGTTCGCACCGGACTCGATCGTCATTGTTAACCTCACGGGCGTGATCACTATTGCTAACAAGCGTGCTGAAACTTTCTTCGGCTATTCGCAGCCAGAACTGATCGGGCAACCCGCCGAAAGCCTGCTGCCGGGAGCAGGCTTTGATCGACACGGGGCGGATCGAACCGGATCGACGCTCGACCTTACGGCTCGGCGCAAAGATGGAAGCGAGATTCCGGTGAAGATTGGCTTGAGTCCGATTCGCACCGACGCCGAAACGCTGATCATGGCATACATCGTGGATGTCAGCGCTGAGAAGCTGCTCGAAGATGGGCTGCGAACCGCGCTCGCCAAAGAGAAGGAACTGAACGAGCTGAAGACGAGTTTCACCTCGATTGTGTCGCACGAATTCCGCACGCCGCTGTCCGTGATCTTGTCGTCCACGGAACTGCTGACGCAGTATTCGGAACGGATGAATTCGGAGCGCCGAGCGGAAAAGCTGATCACGATCGAGCGGCAGGTAAAGCGGCTGGTACAACTGCTGGACGACGTGTTGACGATCACGCGCGCCGAGAGCACCGGATTCCGGTTTAAGCCGACTTCGCTCGACTTGGTGGCGTTGTGCGAGGAGATCGTCGAGGAAGTGCGGGTCGGGTACGCGCAGTCGGTCGAGATCGAACTGACGTATCAAGGGATTGAAGGATTGATCGCGGCGGACGAGTTTCTGTTCAGCCACATTCTGCAAAACCTGACGTCAAACGCGATCAAGTATTCACGCGAAGACGGGCGCGTGCAGATAAAACTGATCCGCTCCGGGCAAACGCTGCAACTGAGCGTTGAAGATCACGGCATTGGTATTCCAGAGCGCCATCAAAACCGGCTGTTCGAGGCGTTTCACCGGGCGGCGAACGTGGGCAGCATTCAGGGCACCGGGATCGGACTGACGATTGTCAAGCGCGCGGTCGATGCTTACGGCGGCACAATTGCCTTCAAGAGCGTCGAAGACGAAGGCACGACCTTCTTCGTTCAGCTTCCGATTCCCGGTTGACCTAACCCGATGTGACGCGATCAGCAGGGTGGCGTGATCGCCATTCTGTGTTCATTGCCGCTGCCGACGGAGCACATCTGCTCGTCGATTCCTCCGCATTCCTTGAAGTAAGCTTATCGAAAGCGCCTCATTGAGACGTAATTGGCGGTCGCCGTACCGATTTAAGCTGCATTTAAGGCTGATTTGAGTTGCGATTTAAGCAGCCGGAGCACTTTTCGATTATCGTTTAGGGGTAATTCCGAACGCTAGGAGATCGAAGATGGCTCAGGCAGAAAATACCCGCCGTTGGATCGTTCGAACGGCTTTAGTCACCAGCAGCACAATTGCTACGCTGGTCGGCGCGCAAATGTTGATCACGGTGGATCAGACGGCGAACGCGGCACAACCGCAGACGGCAGTCGTGCAAACCAGCGCCAATACGACGATCACGCACGCAGCACCGAATATCGTCGTGGTGCGACAATCCGGTGGCAGCAGCGTCGCCGAAGTGCCGACGCCGGCACCGGCGCAAATCACACAGCTACCGCAGCAGCAGTTCCAGTTTCAACAGCCCAGCATCATCCAATTTCCGGCGCGGTCATTCAGCCGGTCAACGCGATGACGTCGATCTATCACACGTCGTTTCGGGCGATGGGCTGCACCGTCACGGTGCAATTAGAGACTGACGCCGACGGAATCGCCATCTTGGGGCAAATGCCGGATCGCTTCAACGAACTGGAAGACTGCCTGTCGCGTTTTCGTCCTGACAGCGAGTTAATGCGTTTGAATGCCTGTTCAGGAGACTGGGTCGAAGTCAGCGCGACCTTATTCGCCAACATCGCGGCGGCGAAACATGCCGCCCGGCTGACTGAAGGCTTGTTCAACCCGCTGGTGCAGCCCGCGCTGATCGCCAGCGGCTACGACCGCAGCTTCGACCAGATCGCGGTGCCGGAGACGCAAGCAGCGCCCGAAGTCCCGGATTGGCGCGGTATCGAGCTGGACGCCGACGGGCAGCGCGTTCGCCTGCCTGCCGGAAGCGCCATCGATCTCGGTGGCGTTGCCAAAGGGTGGACGGCGAAAATGCTGGCGGATGAGTTGAGCCAGTATGGTGCTGCTTTAATCGACATCGGCGGCGACATCGCCGGGCGGGGCGCGCCGGAGGGCTATCCCGGTTGGATCGTCGATATTCCGCTGCCTAACAGCGATGAGGTGGTCGCGTCAGTGGTGATCAACGACAACTGCATCGTCACCAGCGGTACGGACTTCCGGCGCTGGCAGACGCGCGACGGACAGACGTATCACCACATTATCGATCCGCGCACGGGAAAACCGGCACTGACTGACGGGCTTTCCGTCACCGTGATCCATCCGCAGGGCGCAGTCGCAGAGGCGTATACGAAGGCGCTGCTGCTGCTCGGCAGTGATGCGGGCTTGGCGTGGCTCGATCAGCAATGGGATGCCGCCGCTTTGGTCGTTCGTGACGATGGCGCGGTACTCGCAACCGAGCGTTTTCTCGCTTTTGCTAAGGAGGAGCCAAGCGCATGAAACTGCTGCGTAAACTGATCCCGTTACTCGCCTTGAGTTTGGCGGCGCTGCCCGTGCTCGCGCAGGACAGCGGTGGACTGATCACGCTGGACGACAATACGCCGAGTATCGACGTGAACATCACGATGCCCGCCGACACGACCGGCACGGTCGCGCTCGACGTGACGCAAACGGCGATCAACTTGGTGAACGACGCCGGAACGACCATGCTGCAAGCAGCGGATGCGCGCGTGCATGGGTTGGAACTGAATATCGCGCCGAACAGCGGCTCGCATACCTTAACGATCAAGCGGCTGCCCGACGTGGTGCAAGCGGCGGTGCAGGTGCGCTCGCTGGCAAACTTGACTGACGTTGGCGCGACCCAAACGCTCGAACTCGACTCAGTTGACGCTGGATCAAGCGCGCGTGTTGGCAGCGGACGTAGCGCAGAGCACGACGCACGTGAGCATCCCGCAAGGGCAGCCGAGCGTGATCAGCGTCAGCTATCCCGGCGTGGTCGGCAATCTGCAAATCACCGATGCGCTCGGTATCATCCTGCTTTCGGCGTCGAGTGACGTCGATGGGATCAATCTGGTGGTCGATCCCGGCGAATACGACGTGACCCTGCAAATGCAGTCGGCTCCGCCAGACGCTCAGGTGAGCGTGCAGGTCAAACAGGCGAATTTCTTCACCGTGCTCTCGATCCCGACAGCAGCGCCACCAACACAGCCGACTCAGCAGCCCCAACCGCAGACGGTCAACGCGAGCTGCACGGCAACAGTCACGCCGCTGAAGACTGACTTCTACAGCGGACCGGGGGCGGGCTACAGCTTGCTCGGCTACGGCAATCAGGGGCAACAGTATCAGGTCGGCGGTATCAACCGGGAGTCGAACTGGCTGGTGGTCGGCACGAACATCGGCGGCGTCTGGGTCTCGACCGATAACGTCAGCCTGAGCGGGAACTGCTCAAACCTGACGGTGTTCGATACGCCGCTGCTCGATGCGCAATCCGCCCCCGCGATTCCGCGCTTCAACGACGACGACTGATTTTCGCCGGGACACCGGATCGCCCGGTGTCCCGCACTCGCACATGCTTAGATTGCAGCACACATCACGCTAGGAGAACGTTATCATGTTAAAACCCGCTCGGCGGCTCGATCTACTCGCCTTAGTCTTCAGCGTCACCGTCATCGCCTTATCCGGTTGGTGGGTGGTGGAGCATGGAATTTTCGCCGTCTCACTGACCGGCGACCAAACGCTCAGTTGGCATCTGGTCCGGTCGGCGGGGATCACCGCCTATCTGCTGCTGACGGCGGCGACCGCATGGGGCTTGTTCGTCAGCACGGGGATGGTGCGCGGCTGGTCGCCGGGATCGCTGTCGACGACGCTGCACAACACGCTGTCGTCGCTGGCGCTGAGCCTCGGCGCGATTCACGCGCTGCTGCTGCTGTTCGATGGCTATTACAACTACACGGTGGCAAACCTGATCGTACCGTTCACGGGACCGTATCGCCCGGAAGAAGTCGGCTTAGGCATACTAGGGCTGTGGCTGCTCGCCATCGTGACCTTCAGCTTCTTCTTCAAGAAGCAGATGGGACACAAAAACTGGAAACTGCTGCACTTCACCAGCTATGCCGCCTTCGTCCTGATCACGTTTCACGGACTGTTCGCGGGCACCGACAGCGCGCGGCTGGGCGTTCGGCTGCTAATCGCGCTGTGCGTGCTGGTGGTGATGGTACTGTTCTCGATCCGCTGGCGCATGAGCATCGTGGCGAGCCGTCGCAAAGCTGCCAAGGTCAAGCACGGTCGGGTGATGTAGGACGGGCGGGCAGGGTGATGATGAAGGTCGCGCCCTGTCCAATCCCGCGGCTTTGCGCCTCGATGCGCCCGTGATGCTGCTGCAAAATCGCCCGCACGATCGCCAGCCCCAAGCCAGTTCCGGGGATGTGGCGCGCGCGGGCTTCCGGCGAGCGGTAGAAGCGGGTGAAAAGCTGTTCCTGCTCCTGTGGATCAAACCCCCAACCCGTATCGGTCACCGAGAAGTTGACCACTGCCCCGTCTGCCCAAGCCCGCAGCGTGATTTCGCCCTCGGTCGTGTGTTTGAGCGCGTTGCTCAAAATGTTGTCCAGCACGATGCGTAGATCGTTGGCGGGGATGGCGGCGTCGGGCAAACCGGCGGGGATTTCCGCCGTGAAAGTTAAGTTCTGCCGCTGCGACTGGATGCGCCAGTTGCGGGCGATGTCGTGCAGCAGCGACGTACCATCGTAGGTCTGGTCGGTGTCGGTCGTGTGCCGTCCCTCATCGATGCGCGCGAGCGTCAGCAGCGAGGTGACCAGTTCCGCCATGTAATCCACTTCTTGGCGCAGCTCGCGCAGGTACTCCGTTCGCTGCCGATCTTCAAGGTCGGGATCGGTCAGTGCCTCGATACGCAGCTTGAGCGACATCAAGGGCGTGCGCAGTTCGTGGGCGGCGTTGCTGACAAAACTGCGCTGCGTTTTGAGCAGATTCTCAAGCTGTTCCGCCATGTAGTTGAAGCTGCTGCCTAACTCGCCGATCTCGTCTTGAGATTCAATCGAGATGCGGGTGTTGAGCGCGCCCTCCGCCATGTTGAGCGCGGAATTACGCAAGCGCTGAATCGGGCGCGAAATCGAGGCGGAAATCCACAGGCTGGCAGCGACGACCAGCGCGGCGACCGGCAGCGTCGAGGCGATCAGTTCGAGCCAGCGCTCGCGCACTTCGGCATCCATCGAAGCGGTGGGCTGCGAGAGTACGATGTAGCCACCGACATCGCCGTCAATCGAGGAAGCGACGTACATCCGCCGCGTGCCGGATGCGTCGGCGCGGATGTTGAACCCGACGGTGGTCGGCGTCACCTGCGCCAATTCGGGGGTCTGGCGGATCTGCTCGCCAGCGACCAAGCCGAGATCCGCCGTCGCCGCGATCACGTGGTAGCTGCGGTCGAGCAGGAGAAAATCGTGTCCGACTTCGTTTTGCAGGGTGGCGAGGGTGCCCTGAAACGTGCGGGCGCGCTCCTCGTGTTCCCCTTCGGCGGCGGTTTCGAACATCGAGCGCATAGAAACCCCCGCGATCAAAGCGTCGGTTTCCAGATGGCTGCGATAAAAATCGATGGTAGCTTGTTCAAGCTGCCGTCCGGCGATTGCCAACTGCACCAGACTGCCAGCCAGCACGATCACCGTGAAGGTGATCAGAATTCGTTGACGGATCGTCCAGCGCATGAGCTTAGGCGCTTTCCGGTGCGGCGAAACGATAGCCGACGCCGCGCACGGTCTGCAAATAGACCGGTCGGCTGGGATCGTCTTCCAGCTTGGAGCGGAGCCAGCTCATATGAACGTCGAGCGTCCGGGTATCGCCGAGCCAATCGGTGCCCCAAACCTCGTCAAACAGGCGCTCGCGGGTGATGACGGTGCCAATGTTGGTCATCAGCAGCAGGAGGATTTCATATTCTTTCTGGCGAAGCGGGACCGGCTCGCCGCGCCGGGTGACGATGTGGGCGTTCATGTCGAGCACGATGTCACCGGCGACGATCCGCTGTGGGCGTTCGTGACCGCCGTCCATCTGCACGCGGCGCAGCATGGCGCGGACGTGCGCTTCGAGTTCCTGATAGCCGAAGGGCTTGACCAAATAGTCATCCGCGCCGATCTCCAGCCCTTTGATGCGGTCGACCGGATCGTCCAACGCGGTCAGCATGATGATCGGCACGGAACTATGCTGGCGCAGTTCACGGCAAACCTGCCAGCCATCCAAACCGGGCATCATCACGTCGAGCACGACCACGTCGGGTTTCTCGACCAGCGCCAAGCTGAAGCCGGTGTGTCCATCGTTGGCGACCGATACTTCATAGCCGTCACGCTCGAACGCGGTGCGCAGCGGCTCGGTCAATCTAATTTCGTCGTCGATGAGGAGAATGTGTGCCATGTGAGTCCAATCTCAGAGCAATCTGCTGCTATTGTACTCGCCGGCGGGCAGATTTAAACCAGATTTAAGGTGACGAGCGAGAGTTAGGGCAGCAACGTGGTCTAGCAGGTCTGGGATAATCGTCGGGGTTTGTCGGGGCGCACCGCCGTGCGCCCCGACGTGAAGAGTACGCTTGTGAACCGTACTAACCTCAGAATTTTGCCTGATGTAATCGTCCTGAGATCGTCTCGGCTTAAGCAAGCCTAAAAGTTGAAGTGGACTTTGCCGCGTTTGGGGTCCTTCTCGGCGATTTCGAGACCGCGAACGAAGTCGTCGATCGGCAACTGGTGCGAGATCAACGGCTCAACCTGTACGGTGCCGCTCTGGATCAAGGCGATGCTCTGCGGGAAAGTGCGGTTGACGGCAAAGCTGCCGATGATCTTGAGATCGCGCCGGAAGACTTCGTAAGATGGGAACTTAACCCACGTCCCTTGCGGCGTGACGCCGAACACCCAAATCTTGCCGCGCGGCTTGGCGTAGACGAACGTCCCTTCGAGCACGGCGGGAATCCCGGTCGCGTCGACGACGATGTCATAGCCATCCGGCTCAAGGCTCATGAGTGTCGACATCTGGTTTTCGTCGGCGACGACGGTCGCGGATGCGCCAAGCTGCTCAACCAGATCCAAACGCCCGCGTACCAAATCGGTGACGACGACCTTCGACGCACCGGCGCTGCGCAATCCCTGTGCGACCAAGCAGCCCATCGGTCCCGCCCCAAAGACGAGGGCGGTATCGCCCGGCTGGACTTCGACCTGTTTCAACCCCCAGACGACGCAGGCGAGCGGCTCGACCAAGGCGGCGGCGGCGTAGGAAAGATCGCCGATGGCGAAGACGTTGCCTTCGGGCGCGATGACGTATTCGGCGAACGCGCCGCTGCGGGTCACCCCGATCGCCTTGAGGTTGACACACTGGTTCGGCTGGTTGCGCTGACAGTAGCGGCAGCGATTGCAGGGGATGTTCGGGTCGGCGGTGACACGGTCGCCGACCTTGAAATTCTGGACGTTCGCGCCGACTGCCACGACTTCACCGCTGAACTCGTGCCCCGGAATCAGCGGATAAGTTGCTTCGTACTCGCCTTTGAAGATGTGTAGGTCCGTACCGCAAATTCCGGCGGCACGGACGCGAATCAGGACGTCATCAGCACCGGGGACGGGTTCGGGGACGGTGACGACGGCGGCTGCGCCGGGGCGTTCAATCTGTGCTGCTTTCATGACACCGATATGCTCCTGTCGCCGGACGGCGACGTATGTAAAACCTCAGCTACTCTATTTGACCGCACCAGCGGTTAATCCGCGAACAAGTTGGTGCTGTGCGAGCCAACCCGCCAGCACAACCGGCAGCGCCGTGATGGTCGCGGCTGCCGACATCTTCGCCCAGAATAACCCCTCGGAAGTCTTAAATGAAGCGATGAAAACCGAGAGCGGCGCGGCTTTGGTGATCGTCAGGTTGAAGGCGAGGAAGAACTCGTTCCACGTGAAGATGAAGCACAGCAAGACGGTCGCCATCAGCCCCGGCAGCGCCAATGGCAGAATCACCCAGCGAAATTCTTGCATCAGGGTTACGCCATCGATGCGCGCGGCTTCGAGGATCTCGTAAGGGAGGTCAGAGAGGAACGAGTGCATCATCCAGATGACGAGCGGTAAGTTGAAGGCAGAATATAAGAGCACCATGCCGCCGTGCGTGTCGAACAAGCCGAGATTGCGGAAGACGACGTAAAGCGGGACGATGATCCCGACCGGCGGCAGCATCCGGGTGGACATCATCCACATCAGCGTGAAGTTGCTGCGCTTGCCGGGGTAAAAGGCGAGACTGTAAGCTGCCGGGACGCCGAGCGCCAAGGCGACGAGAGTCGAGAAACCGGTGATGACGATCGTATTCCAGAGTTCTTCGAAGTATTTCGACTGCCCGATGGCGATCTGGTAGTTTTCGAGCGTGGGCGTGAAGGTCAGCGGCGGCGGGAAGGTAAAGGCGGCGGCTTCGGTCTTGAAGGATGTGAGGAACATCCAGAAGATCGGGAAGAAGAAGACCAGCGCCAGCACGATCGTCAAGCCGGAGAGAAAATGCCCGGTGAGTTTGTGGGTAGTCATGCGGCTGCGTCTCCTTTGCTGCCCGCGCGGATGACGCGCACGAAAAAGATCGTGACGATATTGGCAAGGATGACGGCAAAGATGCCGTAAGCGCTGGCGCGTCCGACGTTCCAGCGGCTGAATGCCTCTTTGTAGATGTCAAAGGTTAGGGTGGTCGTGTCAATTGCCGGACCGCCGGTGGTGGTGACGAAGATTTCGCCGAAGATGTTGAGGACGAACAGCACCTCCAGCAGCACGCCGATCTCGATGTAGCGGCGCAGATGGGGCAAGATGATGTAATAGAACATTTCGAGCGCTCCGGCGCCGTCGATCTGGGCGGCTTCGAGGCTATCCTGCGAGAGCGATTGTAAGCCCGCCAGCAAGATCAGCATCATGAACGGCGTCCACTCCCACGTCACGATGATGACGATCGAGAGCATCGGATAGCTGTTGATCCAGTCAATCCGCGGACCGCCGAGCGCGGCGAGCGTCGAACTGATCAAGCCGAACGCCGGGTTGAACAGCATGTTTTTCCACATCACCGCCGAAACCGTCGGCATGATCAGGAACGGGGTGATCAGGAGCGTGCGGGCGACGCCACGACCGCGAAAACTGCGGTTGAGCAGCAGCGCTAAAATCATGCCCAGCACGAGCGACCAAAGCACCACCGACATCGAAAAGACGAGCGTATTCCGCAGAATCGTGATGACGTCGGGGTTGCGGAAGAAGTCGAGATAGTTTTCGAAGCCGACGAAGCGGGTGCGATCCGGGCGCAGGAGATTCCAATTGGTGAGGCTGTAATACAGTGTCAGCAGCAGGGGAAGCTGCGTGAGCACGATTAAGTAAATGATCGCGGGTCGGGTGAGATAGCCGCGTAGATGCCGCCAGCGTGGTTGCACTTCGGCTTCGGCTGCACCCAGCGAGGTCTGACTTTCTAAAGTAGACATAGGTATCACGTCTCTTAAAAATAAGTCGTTTTCAGCGTAAATCGCTGTGTTCACTTTAACCTGAGAGGGCGATCAGCGTCACCCTCTCAGCCGATTTGCGGCGAGCGCACAAAGGCGCAGCGTCGGGGCACAATCAATCTGCCCCGACGCTGACATTCGCTGCTTACTGGATGTAGCCGGCGTCCTTCATGGCGCGGGTGACAATGTCTTGACTGCGGGTGAGCGCATCATCGACACTGATCTGCCCGGCGATGGCGGCGGAAATCTGCTGGGAGACGTCCGTGCCGAAGCCTTGGAATTCGGGGATACCGACGAACTGCACGCCGGTGTAGGGCACCGGGTCGCGGGTCGCGTCGGTCGGGTCGGCGGTGTTGATCGAGTTGAGCGTCACGTTGGCGAATGCGCCTGCCGCTTCCTGATACTTCGGATTGTCGTAGGTGGATTGACGCGTTCCCGGCGGGACCGTCTGCCAACCATAGGTCTCACCGACGAGGTCGATGTAATCCTTGCTGGTCGACCACGTGAGGAACTGCAAGGCGGCGTCTTGGTGCTGGCTGGTCTGCGGAATGGCATACGACCAAATCCAGAGCCAGTGATAGCCCTTCATGACGTCACCATGCGGTGCCATGACGAAGCCAACATCGTCGACGATCTGCGACTGGCTGGGGTCGGTCAGGAAGCCAGCGGCGACGGTCGCGTCGACCCACATCGCTGCCTGTCCCTGCGCCATCAGCGTGAGCGACTCGGAGAAACCATTATTGGCTGCACCGGGGACGCCACAGTCTTGCAGCAAGCTGACGTAGAAGCTGACCGCGTCGTGCCATTCCTGCGTATTCAACTGAGGCTGCCAATTTTCGTCAAACCAGCGACCGCCGAAGGTGTTGATCACGGTGTCCAGCGGCGCGAGGACTTCGCCCCAACCGGGCAGACCGCGCAGCGCGATTCCGTATTGGTTGTTCGCCGGGTCATGCAGGGTGCAGGCGAATTCGCGGATTTGATCCCACGTCGGCTCGTCGGGCATTTCCAGCCCGGCGTCAGCGAACATCTGCTTGTTGTAGAAGGTCATGCTCGATTCGGCGTAGAAGGGGAGGGCATAGAGTTGATCTTCATAGGACAGCCCCTTACGAACCGGCTCCAGCAGGTCTTCGGTGTCGTAATTGGGCTGCACGCTGTCGGGGTACTGATCCATCAAGCCGGAAACCGAAGCCAGCCAGCCGTTTTGGGCGAAAATCGGGGTTTCGAAGGCGCCGATTTGCACGATGTCGAACGAGCCGGTGCCGGTGGTGATGTCAGTCGTCACCCGGGCGCGAAGTTCGTTTTCGGGCAGCATGACGAACGAGACGTTGATATTCGGATAAGCCGCGTGAAATTGATCGGAGAGTTCGAGCAGTCGGCGTTGGTCGGGGTTATTGACCACGGCGACAGTGATGGTCACCGGCTCTTGGGCTTGCACGAGCGGAAGCTGCACAATCAATAGACAGGTCAGCGCAAGCAGAACAACAAAGAAAGAAAAACGCTTCTTCATGGACAAACTCCTTGTATTCTCAATAAATTACTTGACAGAGATGGAAAATCGATCCAAGTGATCGAGAAATCCCGGGTTTGGGGTGTCAAGCTTTAATTTGTCAGCCAGATTTGGCTTGTGAACCTGTGCTAAAATTAGAAAAAACGATATAAACCTCAATGTATTATTCTTTCAGTATAGCTAATCAACCCTTATGGTCTCTGCCAAAAATCTGCCAAAGTTTTGACAGCAAGGCATCGCTTGTCGCTGGCTTCGTGTTAGCTGTACGCCTATCGTTCGCCGATTGCAGCATCCGATGAGTAAATGCCGTCATGACTGAAAACGAGTTCGCTGCCCGCGCGAACGCTCCGCAAGCGGGAGACAGCCTGTTCGAGGCGTTTGTGGAGCAAGTCAAGCAAGCGCTGGAGCATCTGTACGATTTTGCTGCCCTACAGCAGCATCCGCTGGCGCGCTATTACGACCAAGACAGCGACCTGTCAGCGAAGTCCGCCGGACACAAGCTGCGCTACGATCTGATCAAGGCAATCGAGGCGCTGAAGCCTCAACCTGACCTTCATTTCCGCGATCCGGTCGCGCGGCTGTATAACATCCTGCATCTGTACTACGTCGAAGGATTGAATATTCAAGTGACTGCCGCGGAACTGGGTTTGTCGGAGCGGCAGGCATACCGCGATTTGCGGCGGGGGCAGGAGCGGGTCGCGGCGGTGCTGTGGAATAATCGCCTGCCGCCGCCTCCGCAGCAAGATGATTTTTCGCTCGAGTCGGAAGTGGCGCGGCTGCGGCTGAGCTTCAACCCGGTGGACATCGGCGAGGTATTTCAGCAGGCGACGCGGGCGATCGAGAAGCTGGCGCAGCAGCAGAGCGTCCAACTCGGCATCACCGGCGACGCTGAACCCATGATGCTCTCGACCGATGCGGCGTTGGCGCACCAAATCATGGTGAGTCTGCTTAGTCACATCGTCCAGCAAATGGATCACGCGCGCTTGCAAGCAGCGTTCGCCAGCGACAGCGCTCGGGTTACGCTGACGCTGAGTTATGTCGCAGCGGACGGTATCGACGTGAAGGCGAGTTTCGCTACGGTGATCAAGCTGGCGGAGCGGCTGCGCTGGCAGTTCGTCTGTGACGACTCGGCGGCGCCGGAAATCGAAATCGTGCTGCGGATGACCTCGCAGACGGCAACGATCTTCATCATCGACGACAACCAAGGCTGGGTCGATCTGTTGGAGCGCTTTCTGGAAGGCTACAACTATCTCGTCGTCAGCGCGTCGGGTGGACAGGACATCGTCGAGCAGGCGCAGGAACTTAACCCCGCGCTGATCATCCTTGACGTGATGATGCCGGAGCGCGATGGCTGGGAACTCTTGCAGCGCCTGCGGGCGCGACCGGCGACAGCGCAAACCCCGATCCTTGTGTGTACCGTGTTCAACGATGCACAGCTAGCTTACTCCCTCGGCGCGACCGGGTTCGTCTCGAAGCCCGCCAACCGCGAGCAAATTCTGGCGGCGCTCGAACAAATAGCCATCAGCTAACCTTTGATGTCAGTTGCAGATTTGAGAGTAGATTTAGGGGCATGGCACACGATGCCCCGACTAGCACCAATGGTTACTTAGGATGTAGGACGACGATCTATGGCGTACAGCTTTAGCCGCAGTTTGGAAGAGGTGCGCGCGCGCCTGATCTATCGCTTGGGCTTCCTGTTGATCGGGTTTGGGATCTTGGCGATGTGGTACGTTCTCGTGCGCCGCGACCTGCCGTTCGCCAGCGTTTGGATTCCGCTGGCGCTGATCGTCTTCAGCCGGGGCGTTCAAATTCTGCTTAACCAGAAGCCGGTGCTGGCGCGTTACCTCTTCGTCTGGGGGATGGTCGCGTTTCTGACCATCGCCGTGCTGACCTTTGTCGATCCGCTGCTGCCGTTTCTGACCGTCATCTGGGTTTTTATCAGCGCCATGCTGATCAGCAACAGCGGCATGTTCAGCGCGGCGATTTTCGTGGTCGAAGC
This sequence comes from uncultured Chloroflexia bacterium, assembly GCA_963727545.1. Classification (GTDB taxonomy): domain Bacteria; phylum Chloroflexota; class Anaerolineae; order Aggregatilineales; family Phototrophicaceae; genus Flexifilum. The sequence continues at coordinate 83,752 of CAVSGS010000033.1, read as the reverse complement.
TGCGCTGCTCAATCTGACGGGCGTTCGCCATTATCCGCTGCTGGAACTGACGGTCTTACTGGTGCTGACTGCCGGATCGAGCTGGATCAGCGCTTACACCTTCTTCACGGTCGTTCACTGGTACACCGCTATGCAGGATCGCAGTCAGCAGCTGCTCGACGCGACGCGCGACCACCGGGCGGAACTGAGTCAGGCGCTCAAATCACTGCGATCGGCTTATGCGGCGCAGCAGCACATCCAGCTTGAACTGGTCTGGGCGCGCAAACACGCCGAAGATGCCCGACGGCTCAAGGAGCAGTTCGCCGCCAACATCAGCCACGAGTTGTGGACCCCGCTCAACCTGATTTTGGGCTTCAGCGAGATGATGTATCTCTCGCCTGACGTCTATGGAGATGTCGCGTGGACGCCGGGATTACGCCGGGATATTCATCAAATTTACCGGAACAGCCAACACCTCTTGGGGCTGATCGGCGACATTCTCGACCTCTCGCGCTTCGAGATGACCGGCTTCAACATCTCGACCGAGCCGACGGCGCTGGCGCCGTTCCTGCGCGATACCCTCGACATCGTCGAGCATTCGATTCAGGGGCGCGACCTCCGTTTGAAGTGTTCAGCGCCAGACGATTTGCCGGTCGTTGACATCGACTGCACGCGCATCCGTCAAGTGATCCTCAATCTACTCAACAACGCCTGCCGCTTCACCGATGCGGGCGCGATCGAACTTTCGGCGCAGCAGGTCAAGCGTGAAGTTGTCATCAGTGTGCGCGACACTGGTTCCGGCATCCCTGCCGACAAGCTGCCGCACATCTTTGACGAGTTCTTTCAGGCGAACCCATCCTTGAGCCGCAGTCGCAGCGGGGCAGGGCTGGGGCTGGCGATCAGCAAGCGCTTTGTCGAAGTGCATCACGGGCGGATTTGGGCGGAAAGCGAGGAGGGAGTCGGCTCGTGTTTTTCCTTCGCACTGCCGATTTGGGAAGCACCGGTTGGGGCGCGCACAGCGCAGTTGGACGGCGGTGCGGCGTCGACTGAGGCGGCGGATCGTTCGGTGCTGGTTTTGGGTGCGGAAACCACGGCGCTGGCGCTGCTGGAACGGGCGTTGCAGGACTGTGAGGTCATCGCGGTGCATGACGCGCGCCATCTCCCGGAAATGGTGCTGACCCATCATCCGAAGCTGATCATCCACGACATCCGCGACGATGCCGAAGCGATCTGGCAAGCGATTGCTGAGTTGGGCGTGCCGGTGGTCGAGTGCGCACTGCCGCGCGACGCTGATGCTCGTGGCGCAAAGGAACTCGGCGTGCAGGCTTACCTGACCAAACCGATCACGCAGGAGACACTGCTCGACGAGATTGATCGGATTGGTGGCGGGCGCGAGGTGCTGATCGCCTGCTCGGATCGGGGGTTTGCGCTGCTGATCGAGCGGATGCTGGAAGCCAGCGATCGCGATTTTGTGGTGCGCCGGGTTTACGATTACGAGCAGGCGCTTGCCGCGATTGCTGCACGCCAGCCCGATCTCGTGCTGCTGAACTCGGTGACGACCGGCACCGATGGTCTGCGGCTCTTACTGGAGACGCGCGCGCAATCGGCTTATGCTGCGCTACCGTTTATGGTGCTGACGACCAGTTTTTCACTGGGAGGGGCGCCGAGCGAAGCCGGATTCATGATCCATCAGCGCGGCGGCTTGTATGCCAGTGAGATCCTCAAGCTCATCACGGCAGTAGTCGAAAAGCTGTCTCCCCGTTATTACAGCGTCGAAGTTAATGCGGACGTGTCGCTGTCGCTGCCGGCGCGGCTCTCCTAATCGATAAGCGCTGCGATACAACGCGTCTGTAACTCGGGCGCACAGCCGTGCGCCCCTGCGAAAACACCCTAGCTCTTCCCTAGAGCGAACCAGTAACGGGCGCACGCAGCGCGCGCCCGACCAAGATTGCAGCGCAGCTGGTAAGAACCTACTCGGCTTTGGGGGATGGGGGAACAGCTTCGTCGATCTCGCGGCGCACGCGCGCCAATTCTTCGGGTGTGTTGAGATTCGTGAACGAGCGCAGGTCTGGATCAATCAGGCGAATGGCGGCTTCGCTGACCAGTCGCACGCGCAGGTGATCGAAAATTCCGCTAATGCGCAGTTCATTGCGATCGAGCAGATTTCGGATCGGCTGGGTACAGCGGCGGTGATAGACCGCATGAAGCCCTTGCGGTTGACTCTCGATCATCGGTACGACGGCGTCGAAGCCGGTGCGCAGCGACAGCAAGTAAGTCAGCAGGTCAACGTTGAGGAACGGCATGTCGCAGGCAACGCAGAGCGTAAAGGGGCTGCTGCTGTGGGTCAGCGCGCTGTAAATGCCACCGAGCGATCCTTTGCCCGGCAGCACGTCGGCGACCATGCTGACTTGAAAGCGCCGGTACAGGTCGAATTGATTGGTCACCAGCAAGATCGGGACATTCAAGCGCTGTACGCGGTCAAGAACGTGCTGAATGAGCGGCTTGCCTTCCAGTTCGACCAGACTCTTGTTGGCGCCCATGCGCCGCGACGCGCCCCCAGCTAGGATCGCGACCGTCACCGGACTCGTTTCGAGGTAATTCATTGTGCGGACTCATGCAGTGATGTAAACAGCGCGTAATGTACTATTTCTTCTCCACGACGTCATTGATCCACGTATAACCACGGACCGCCGAAGGAAAGCCGAGCGTCGTAATGCCGAGCAAAGCGACTTGGCGCAGTTCCTCAGCGGTTAGCCCCTGTTCGAGACCTCGGCGGGCATGGGAGTGGCTCGCGCCCTCAAGCCCGGCGCCGATAGCGAGTGCCAGCTTGACGAGTTGCCGCTCGCGGTCGCTCAGCGAACCGGCGGCGTGAGCCGCTTGCGCCAGCGCTTCATACGCTTCGGCGATTTCGGGGTAGGTCTCACGGAGACTCTGGAAGGTGTTCGGAATCTCGTCAGCCATTGGGGGATCCTTTTCTGAAATGTTCGTTACGAGGTAGGTGTTCGTCGTTAAATCGAAGCGATGGAATCGCTCTGAAGGCTCTCATTGTAATAGGGTTACTGCGAATCTGCTACAAGAAATGAGGATCATTAGCGCGCCAACGGTAACGAATGTAACTGGCAGAATTTAGGAGCTAGCGTAATGATCAGAGGGTAAGTAGTCGATGCGTGATGAGATGATACCCTTAAATCTGTTTCTGCTTGGGCTAACCTGCTTCACGATGGGGTTGGTCGTTCTGCTGCGCGGGCGCGGTGATAGTGAAATTGCGCTTGGACATCAGTTTCCATGGCTGGGCGCGTATGCGCTGCTGAGCAGTGTCTACAGTTGGGCGGTGATGCTGGACGCCGACCGAATTGGTGGGCATCCGTTCGACGCGCTTTCGGTCATCATTTTGGTTTCGCTGATCGCTGCCGGTGTTTGTCTGGTCCGCTTTGGCTCCGGTTTGATCGCCGAAGCCGGCGCTCTGCCCGCATGGCTGAATTTGCTGCCCGTGGTGCTGCTCATCCCGATCGCGGTGGTGATCGCCTACTGCATCGTCGTTGTCTTGACTGCCAGCGACATCCAAACGACGATTATCCAGTGGTCGCATTATCTACTACTGCTGCCCGGTGACATTCTCGCGGCGTTGGGATTCATCCGGCAGTGGACTCGCCTGAAGCAAGGCGATGACGTACCCGTACCCAGCATATTGCTGGCGACGGCAGTCGCCTTCCTGCTCAATGCGGGCTTCTCACTCACGGTATCGAGCAGCATTTGGCTTCCCAGTGAAGCCAATATCATAGTCTTCGGCGTTTCATCGGTGACGTGGCGGCTGCTGCTGATGATGTTGGTCGCGGTGCTGGTGACGGCGTCGATGAACGTCTTTGAAGTCGAGCGCAAGCGGAAGATCAAACAACTGGAAGAAGCGCGGCGCGAGGCACAGCGGATCGCGCTGACGATTCATACGAAGACGCGGCAGGAGACGGAAGTCTGGCTGGACGCGCTGGTGAAGATTGGTCGCCGCATCGCCGGGATGGAAGAAGCCGACGAAGTCATGAAAGACGTGGTGATCGAGGCGCGCGAGATGCTGACGGCGGACACTGCGGTGATCGCGCTGTATGAGGGTAAAGAGCAGCTCTGCTTCAAGGTGCAGGTTACGTCGGGCGAAGCGCAGGTCATGGCATCGGAGCCGGTCGAGAGCGCGGTGATTCTCGACGCGGTGCGGTTGGGTATTCCGCTCCGCTATCCAGAAGACATCGGCGGCGTCTTCGAGTGGCAGATCAATGGACGTCTGGTTCACGCGGAGACCGCGGCAATGGTTCCGCTCAAGTTGAATACGACCCTGATCGGCGCGCTCTGGCTGGGCAGAACTGTTGGAAAACCGTTCACCTGCACCGATCTGATCGGCTTGGGGTACGTCGCTAATCAGGCGGTCATTGCGCTCGAACATGCGTCGATGGCGGCGGGACTTCAGTCGCTCGCGGTGATCGACGAACGGTCACGCATCGCGCGCGAAATGCACGACAGCCTCGCCCAAATCCTCGGCTATCTCGGCATCGAGATGCAGACGCTAGAGGCGTTGGTGCATCAGGGCGATCAAGCAGCGGTGCTCGAGGAACTGCAAGAGGCGCGCAAGTCGATCAAATCAGCGCAGGCGGACGTGCGTGAAAACATCCTGAGTCTGCGTACCGCGCTGGCGGGAAAGACCAGCTTGATCGCCGCCTTGAAGGAATACGTCGAGGAATTCGGCATCCAGACGGGCGTGATCACCGAAATCGTCGATCAATGTGATAGTGAATTGGCGCTGGCGCCGCTGGCGGAAACGGAATGCGTGCGGATCGTGCAAGAGGCGCTCGCCAACGTCCGCAAGCACGCCCAAGCGGAACACGTTCGGGTTACGTTCCGGTCGCAGCGGGACCGAATCGAGATTTGGATCGCCGACGATGGTGTTGGCATTGCACCGGGCGCGGTGGCGCACGGTCATTTCGGCTTGCAGACCATGCGAGAACGTGCAGAGAGTGTCGGCGGTAAGGTCACCGTCACGTCGCTGATCGGTCAGGGAACGACCGTCACGGTCAGCCTGCCTATGTCTTTTCATCAAATGAAAGTTGAACCCTATGTTACCCCTGCGAATGCTCGTAGTTGATGACCATCGCCTATTTCGGCAAGGGTTGATCGGTTTATTGAAGACCCGGAAAGACCTCGTCGAGGTGATCGGGCAGGCGGCTTCCGGGTGGGAAGCGGTGCGGTTGGTCCAAGAGTTGAAGCCCGACATCGTCTTGATGGACATTTCGATGCCGGATGGTGACGGCATGGAGGCGACCGCTCACATCCGCTCGAATTTTCCGGATACGACCGTCGTCATCCTGACCGCTTCTGAGTCGGATGAGGATTTGTACCGGGCGGTGCAGCTCGGCGCGGCGGGCTATCTGCTCAAGGACTTGGATGCTGAGCAGTTATTTGACGTGCTGATGAGCGTCGAACGCGGCGAAGCAGCGATGACGCGCGAGACGGCGTCAAGACTGCTCAAAGCGATTGCGAAGCGCTCGGTTGAAGTGGAAAAGGGCGAAGAAGCGCTCACCGAGCGCGAACTGGACGTGTTGTGTCTGGCGGCTACCGGCGCAAGCAATCAAGAGATCGCCGATCACCTGAGTATCTCGGTCAATACCGCCAAGACGCATATCCGCAACATTCTCGACAAACTGCAGCTTCAGAACCGCACGCAAGCGGCAAATTACGCGATCAAGCGGGGGCTGGTGTCATCGCTTCCCGATGCGCGCAGCCCGATGCGGATCTTTGCCAAGAGCGGCGAGAATTGACGTTCGGGTGCCGCAAAGGTCGATTGATTGATGAGCTTGAAAGCAGCCGTGAATCCGGTGGCTGAGGGCAGAAACGTGAGGAACGGCTGATGATCACTGAAGTAACGGCAACGACTCTGAAAACGATCAAAAATCCAGCGCTGGCAGCCTATGCCGAGCGCTATCTGCGGATTGCGACGAACTACGCCGATCAGATCCGGCAGACCGGGATCGAGATGGCTCCGCTGCCTTCCGACCGTGCGAACGCGGATCGGCGTGAGCACCTGCACGAGTTGGGGGCAACCTTCCGCAATGACGACAAGAGCATCGTCGTCAACCGCATTTCGCCCGCTTGTGAGGCGTGTCAGTTGGGCGTGGGCAGTGCGACCTTTTTCATCTCGCTGCGCTGCCACCGCAGCTGTTTCTACTGCTTCAACCCGAATCAGGAAAATTACGAGCACTTCCGTGAGGAGGTGCGTAATCCGGCGGCTGAACTCGAACAGATGCACGCGGCGCGTCAGAAGATCCATACGCTCGCGCTCACCGGTGGTGAGCCGCTGCTCTACAAAGAGCAGGCGTTTGAGTTTTTCCGCACTGCCAGCCGGTTGTATCCGAAGGCGCACACCCGGCTTTACACCTGCGGCGATCATGCGGATGAAGCGACGCTGACGGCGCTCCGGGATGCTGGTCTGGATGAGATTCGCTTCAGCATTCGGATGCACGACAGCGTGCAGAGTAGGCGTCACGTGTACGAGCGGATCGCGCTGGCGAAGCAGTACATTCCGCAGGTGATGGTCGAGATGCCGGTGCTGCCGGATACGCTGGAGATCATGAAAGACATCTTGCTGGAACTGGAGCGGCTGGAGATCCACAGCATCAATCTGCTGGAACTGTGCTATCCCTACTGGAACGCCGCCGAGTTCACGCGTCGCGGCTATGAGGTCAAAAATCCGCCGCATCGCGTGCTGTACGACTATTGGTACGCCGGTGGGCTGCCGATCAAGGGCAGCGAGGAAGTCTGTCTCGATCTGGTCGCCTTCGCGGTCGAGCAAGGCTTGAAGATCGGGGTGCATTATTGCTCGCTGGAGAATAAACACACCGGTCAGCTTTACCAGCAGAATCTCGGTCAGCCCCTGCCGAAGACGCAGTATTTTTCGCAGAAAGACTACTTCTTGAAGACGGCGAAAGTGTTCGGCAAGGAGCGTGACGCGGTCTTGCGCGTTTTTCGCGCGCGCGGCTTCAAGAATTACACGGTCGATTCTGCATTACAAATACGTCGAGTTTCCGGTCGACATGATCCCGGAGTTACGCGACGTCCCGGTCGAAATCGGGATCGCGTCCAGCGTGATCGAAATCCGCGAGCGCGAGCGTTTTGTCCGTGAGTTGAAGGTCGATTTCACCACGCCGCAGCAGTTTGACTTAACGGCTGATCTCTAGTGCCAATGATGGACGGGTGGCGCCTCGTTCCGGACTGCTGCCCGGATGGTACGAATTGGTATCTAAAAAAGAGGATGAATGACACAGTCCGGTCATCAGCCAGCGCGCTACACTTAGTATAAAGGTTACGGAAGCGGCATTGACCTTGCTGTAACGATCGTTTTGTTGGAGGAACTATCCCATGCCTGACCGGGTTGAAATGTTGATCGCACACGAGCTGGCTTACAGTTTTTTGAGCCGGGCATTCTACGAAGCGCCGAACAAGGAACTCATCGACGCACTCGCTACCGACGCGCTATTCGATGCGTGGCCGCTGGAAACGAACCAACCTGAAGCTGAGGCGGGGCTGGCGCTGCTGCGTGATTTTTGTGCGTCTTGGCGCGCTGAAGATTTGGATGCGCTGCAGCATGATTATCTCCAGTTGTTCGTCGGTCCGGGGCATTTGCTCGCGGCGCCATGGGAATCGGTCTATCGCAGCCCGGATCATCTGCTGTTTAGCCCGGAGACGCTGCAGGTGCGCCGTGAATTTCAACGTTTCGGGATGCCAATCCCCAATCAGGGTTCCGAGCCGGACGATCATCTGGGGCTGGAATTCCGATTCATTGCCTACTTGAGCGAACTGGGGCTGACCGCGATCGACCACGAGCGCACCGACGTGCTCGACGTTGCCCTCGCGGAAATTCGCAGCTTCTTGAACGACCATCTGCTCGTATGGGCGCCGGAGTGCTTGAACCTGATCATCGAACGGGCGGAGAGTGATTATTATCGAGGCTGCGCCCAGCTTGCGCTCGGCTGTCTTGCTCATACGAATCAAGTGATGGAGCTGGAAACGGCTTGATGAATCTTGCTAAACTCGCGCTCGCCGCTGAGCGGTTTGCGCAGAGTCAACCGCCGATCACGCTAACGGCGCAGCAATGCGTGCGGACGCGCGATAAATCGGCGGATTGCGACCGGTGTGTGCAAGTCTGTCCGGTCGGAGCAATCCGGCTGGATGGCGGCGTTCAGATCGACGCCGATGCCTGTATCCGCTGTGGTCTGTGTTTGCATAGCTGTCCGACCGGAGCAATCTCAGGCACCGACAACGTTCGTCGGCTGCTGTACTGTGCCTCCCAGTTAGTCGATCACGAAGCGGTCGAACTCGCCTGCGCGCTGCACCCCGATCCAACCCCCGGTGACTCGAAAATGGACGCCGTGATCACGATGACAGGGTGTCTGGCAACCCTCGGCACGGCTGCCTATCTGAGCCTTGCGGCGCAGGGGGTCAAGCAGGTGCGGGTGCGGCTCGATGCCTGCGCCCAGTGTCCGCTGGCACCGGTTCAGCCAGAGATCGAGGCGACAATCGGACGGGCAAACGATTTGTTGACGACTGTGGGTAAGGGGCAAACCGTCGCCGTCGCCGAGCCGGTGAAGCGTCCGAAACGTCGCCCGGTCTATTCGATCAAGAACCCGCCGGTGTCCCGGCGCGGTTTCTTTCAAGCACTTGGGCAGGGCGCGCGCGATTTTCTGCCGCCGCTCGAAGGTGAAAGCGAGCGACCTCGACTGGTCAATGCTGTGCGCCGCCTGTCACCGCAGCGGCTCGACGAACCCGTACCGGGCGATGATTTCGTCGCGCTGGTCGCTTCTGAGGCGTGTAACGCCTGCGCGACCTGCGCTCGGATCTGCCCAACCGGTGCGCTGGAGTTTGCCCGCAATGATGAGCGGTTTGAACTGACTTTCGCTGCCGCTGCTTGTGTGAACTGTGGGTTGTGCCTCAACTACTGCGAGCCGCAGGCGCTTCAGCGCCGGGGCGCGCCCACAATTGGCGAGTTGATCGATACCGAGCCGGTTATTTTGAGCGAAGGTAAGTTAAATCGCTGCCGCCGGTGCAATACCCTATTTGCTGGTGAAGGTGACGACGGACTTTGTCCGGTTTGTGCCTTCCGAAAGAAGAATCCCTTCGGCGGTCGTCCCGCGTTTCTGCCGCAGGCGCGACCGCTTTATGACGACAATCCCCGTCCAGAAAGATGAGATAACATGGCTCAATTGACGGATTTGCTCGAACAAACGGTGACACTGCACCATCATCTCTGCCCCCGCCAAGTGCTTGGCGTGCGAATGGGCATGTTGGCGAGCGAACTGCTTGGACTTGAGCTGCCGCGGACCGATAAACGGCTGATAACATTTGTGGAGACCGACGGCTGCTTCGCGGATGGCGTGGCGGTGGCGACCGGATGCACGCTAGGGCATCGGACGATGCGGCTAATAGATTACGGCAAAGCTGCCGCGACTTTTGTCGATTCTGAGACCGAAAAAGCCGTGCGGATTTATCCGCATCCTGAGTCGCGCGAGGCGGCGGCGAATTGGCAGCCGCAGGCTGAAAGCCACTGGTCGGCGATGCTCGAAGCCTATCAAGTGATTCCGACTCAGGAATTGTTCTGCTGGTATCCCGTGCAACTGACGCTCGATCTGAAGGCGTTGATCAGCAAACATGGTCCGCGGGTACACTGTGCGAATTGCGGCGAGGAAATCATCAACGAGCGTGAAGTCATCGTCGATGGTCAGGCGATCTGTCGTTTCTGCGCGGGCGATACTTATTATAGTCGTCGGTTTGAAGTCGCTGAACAATCCAATGAGCAGCACTAATCAGATCACGATGGCACTCAAGGTGAAGCGGCGGCGTAAAGGTTACTTATATTGCTCATTACTGAGTGTCGAGGAGGGGCGGCAATGACGATTGTTGACCAGTTCGATCGTCCGCTTGAGAACGTCCGAATTTCCGTAACCGATCGCTGCAATTTTCGCTGCGCTTACTGTATGCCCGCCGATCGCTTCCCCGAAGGCTATCCGTTCCTTGCGCACAGTGAGCTGCTGACTTTCGACGAGATCGAGCGCTTGACGCTCATCTTTAGCCGACTCGGTGTTCACAAGATCCGCTTGACCGGGGGCGAACCGTTGATCCGCCCGCATCTCGATCAACTGGTGAGCCGAATCGCGGCGCTGCCGGGGATCGACGACATCGCGCTGACGACCAACGGCTATCTGCTGCCGCAAACCGCGCAAGCGCTGCGCGATGCCGGATTGAAGCGGCTGAATGTTAGCCTCGACAGTCTTGACGAGACGGTATTTCAGAAGTTGAACGGCAATCGCGCCACCGTCGCTGACGTGCTGAAAGGGATCGAGGCTGCAGAACGCGCCGGTTTCACATCGATCAAGATTAACACTGTGGTTCAACGTGGAGTAAACGATTACACGCTGGTTGATCTTGCCATGTACGTCCGCGAGCGAGGACACATCATCCGCTTCATCGAGTACATGGACGCCGGTACGCTCAATAGTTGGAACTACGAGCGCGTGCTGTCTACTGACGAACTCATTGAGCAAATCAATGCGGTTGTGCCGCTCGAACCGCTAGCGCCTCATGAGATCAGCGAAGTTGCGCGACGCTATCGCTATCGGGACGGCAGCGGCGAGATCGGCTTTATTACCGCAGTTTCCAATCCATTCTGCGGCAACTGCGATCGCTTGCGCTTGTCGGCTGACGGCAAAATCTATACCTGCTTGTTTGCCAATCACGGCACTGATCTGCGCGATTTGCTGCGCTCCGGGGCGCCAGATGAGGCACTCGTGCAGCGGATTAGCGAGGTGTGGCAGGCACGGCGCGATCGCTACTCGGAGGAGCGCGGCTCCGGTCTGCGGACGGAGAAAGTTGAGATGTATCACATTGGCGGCTAAATGGATCCGCCAGCGATATCAATTGAACCAACGAAAAAACCCGGTCGGATTGCCGGGTTTTTTTATTCGCACAAAGTGCACATTCCCGCTCATTTCGGGCATTTGGAGTGTGACATTAGCGCCTGATACGACGTTCTATAGAGTGGTTGGATCGCTCACCTGAAAACAAAATTGGGGAAAAATTCACAATTGTTTACGGCACGCTCGATCGAGCCATGTTACAGTAAATTAATGATTGCGGAGTGTTTGGTACGTCTGCCTAACTAATTGTCGAAGCGAGACTATGTCCACCTACGCCACCATCTACAACGAACTCACCGATATCATTGCCCGACACGCAGCAGAAATCTCCCAATTCGTTCCTGATCTGCACTTTGATGCGGAGATGGCTCCTGAAGCGCTGTTGGCGCAGGTCGACCGGTTGGTTGAGATCACCAATATGCCGGTCTGCTCAGTGACCTACGAGCACTACCTTGAGGCGTGTGAGTGTCAAGACAGCCTAACAGGATTTCTTCAGGTCATGAATCAGACGGTGTCGTCTGATTTTACGGAAGCGACCAATTTTGGACGCATATTGGCTCAAACAGAACGTTGGCGGAGAGATGTCGTGCGCGAATTCGAACGAACAACCACTGATGTATGGGAGTTGATTGCACCAGCAACCCCTGACCATCTGGCAGACCTTGGTAGTGGTCAATACGAAGCAAGATGGTGGAAGCCGGTGCCGGTCATGGACATTGAGATCCTCAAGTTTACTGAAGGGGTGTCCATTTGCGGCGAACCCTTTGAACCGGTCGGATTGTCCGGTGGGTTAGCGCTGCGCTTCTCGATTATTCCGGGATCAAGACGCGCCCCGCTCGATTGAGTTGGTTCAACCGCGACTCGGTTGTGCTTTCGGTGCGCGTTTGATCCGGTGCTCAGGCGATACGGTTTGGTTTCGCCATCAATCCGAGGCGATTGAGCGGCTCGGCGCCTATACGAAAATCTAACCTGTATACCAGAAATATGACCCGCAGATCGTTCGGTAAGTCGCTCTACACCTAAAATCGTAAATTCCCCCAAGTGGCGTAACAAGATTGTCATCATGCCGAGCCGCTCTAGAAATCCGTTGATCTAGGCGGCTTTTTGTTTCCCTCGTCGACATTCGTCATGATTTGTGCTCCGTTTGCCAATGGTATGAAATGTAAAAGTGCCACTATTGAATTAGTAAGCAGTTTTCGTTACTGTTTTTTTACTATGACAATTAATTCTCGCCAAATTTCTCGCATTTTTGTGAAATGCGTATATAATGTGACGTTAATAAATTGTAACGGTGTAAGTATCGTATGGGGACTCGGAGTAGTATCGACGCGAAAGGGTGAGTAGGGTGGTCAGATCTCATTATCTCGTACAAGAACAAGCTGACCTAGCGACGGATATTCAGGGTTTGCTGGCTAGTCTGGGCAAAGGGCAACTTTCGAGCGTTGCCTACGATACGGCGTGGGTCGCGAGACTCTCGAAGTACTACAACGGATATGATTTCGACCACTCACTTGAATGGCTGCGGCGCAACCAAAGTGAGGATGGTACTTGGGGAGCGTCGCTCCCACATTATCACGATCGATTCGCGTCCACGTTAGCGGCAATTGTGGCGCTGCAGGAGGCGGGCACCGGTCCGCGTGACGAGCGTCGCGTGAAACGTGGCGAAACCGCCTTGTGGACTCTGGTGAGTTGTCTGGGACGCGATGACAGCGATACGGTCGGCTTCCCGGTCGTCGCGGCGGCGCTGGCTGAGGATGCGACCACGCTTGGTCTGGAAATCCCGCGTCCGCCCATTCGCTATGCCGCTGCTTATCGGAAGAAGGTTCAGCGCCTATTGGATCAGCCGACCCGTGACTGGCGATCGAGCGCGTTGTCGTTCTCGCTAGAAGGGCTTTGGCGTGCTGTCGGCGAAGATGATGAAGCAGTAGAAGGCGAAAAGTCGGTTGCCAGCTCACCAGCGGCGACGGCGGCTTATTTATTTGTGCATCCACACACTGGGGCACTGAACGCACTTCGAGCAGAAATGCGACCGGACGGCGGGATTCCTCCGTTTCAATCGATCGACATTTTCGAGATCACTTGGGCACTTTCGCACCTGCGAGCCTCCGGCGTAATCAACTCAAAGATGCCGGCAGTACGTCGCCTGCTCGATTACTTGTGGGAGCGCTGGTCGCCGGAGACCGGGCTGCATTATGCTGAGTACTTCCACGTCCCCGATTTGGACATCACGGCTGCGGGTTTCTCCTTGCTGCGCTGGGGCGGATATGCGGTCGAAGCCGATGTGTTCTCCTACTTTGAAATGGAGGATCACTTCTGCACTTATCGCGATGAGACGAATCCCTCGCCTTCGAGCCACTTGCGTTTGCTGATCGCGCTGCAATCGTGCCCGGAGCATCCCGAACAACCCGCTTGGCGACAAAAAGTCCTCAATGCTCTGCGTCGCTATGACGAGAACGGATCGTATTGGTGGGACAAATGGCACGCATCGCCATACTACGTGAGCAACCTTGCTGTTTACGCCTTGCACCGGCTTGATCCTGAGTTAGCGACATCGCGCGTTAAGTGGATGCTGCGAACTCAGCGTGATGATGGTGGGTGGGGTTATTTGGACGAATTGACCGCTGAGGAAACCGCCTACTGTCTCGATGCGCTGCTGTTGTGGGATCGGATGGAGGGGAACGTCGATCCGGCGATTATTAGCCAAGCCGCAAGTTTCTTAAGTTCGCACAGCCACGATCAAGAGTATACTGCGTTATGGATCAGTAAGGGATTGTACACTCCGGGTACCATCGTTAAGGCAGCAATTTGGAGTGCACTTTACCAGTATATGGAGTGGTGAGGATGTCGGCGAACACAGCACCAGCCACAGAACTTGGGGGACTTGCCAAACTCAGATCACTACCTCGCTGGTGGCTGGAACCCCGTTCGCAAGACCGTGACGAAGCATTCCGTGAACGTAGTATTCGAGTCGCCATTGCCATCGTCATTCTGATCGGGCTGGTCAGTTTCATATTCACGACGGTCGTGTTTCGAAACGAATGGACGCTGATCTCGTTACCGACGACTCACGTCGTCATCCTGTTGGGTTTTATCGCTGCGGCTTATGAAGTCACGCTGGTACGGGTTGACGTCTCGGCGAGGATCGTTGTTGCCACATCGCTGGTCGCGGCGTTCGGGTTTATCGTCGGTACTGCGCCGCAGTCACCCTACACGATCCTGATTCTGGGTATTCCGCTGTTCATGACTGTGGTCTTGCTGACCAGTTTGGTGATGCCGCGTAACGCCATTCTCTACATCAGCGTTGCTTCGCTGCTGACCTACGTCTTGGCAGCCTTGAGTACGGCGAACGTCCTTAACGGACTCGATTCATTTGACCTCTCGCAGCCAATCATCAATGCCGTGGTGCTGCTGGCATCTGAGGGAATCATCCTTCAGCGTTTGCGCGTCGAGTTCGACTCGCGGCTTGATGCCATGCGGGCGTCGATCAAGGCAGCGGAAATCGCCCAGCAGCAGGCTGAAGTTGCCCGCGAGCGCGCGGAACAATCGGACAAAGCCAAATCCCAGTTTTTGGCGAACATGAGCCACGAACTGCGGACGCCGCTTAACGCCATCATCGGTTACGATGAGGCGATGATCGGTGGACTAGCTGGTGATTTCACTCCGCAGCAATCCAAACTCTTGGGGCATATCCAGTATAACAGCCGTCGTCTACTCGGATTGATCAACGACGTCTTGGATCTCTCGAAGATTGCATCCGGGTCGCTCCAAATTTTCTTGGCACCCATGTCTCCCCGGAGCATTGTCCGCGAAACGGTCGAGAGCCTGCGCAGTTTGGCAGACGAAAAGGGGATCTACTTGAACGTGACGATCTCCGAAGACGTGCCTGAAGTTGTGTTAGGCGATGCGAATAAGCTTCAGCAGATTCTTGCCAACCTCTTGAGCAACGCCATCAAGTTTACTGAGAAGGGTGGCGTGACGGTTGACGTCATCTCGCTGGATTCCAATCATTGGCAGTTCGGCGTTCGTGACACCGGTATCGGCTTGCCGGAGAACGCCCAAAGCATCATCTTTGAGCCGTTCCAACAAGTGGATAGCAGCGAGAAACGCAAATACAAAGGTACTGGTTTGGGGCTCGCCATTACGAAACGGCTGGTCGATGGGCTGGGCGGCAGTATCGCCGTCGAAAGCACGTTAGGGAAAGGGGCAACCTTCACCGTCAAGCTGCCGCGTGCTCAGATTCCGACCGAGTCCGTTGTTCGTATGCAAACAGAAGAGGTTGAACAACAACTATGACAGCCGGTCACATGTCAGTGCTGCTCGTCGACGATGATCCGCATTCGCGGGATATATTTGAATTGGTGATGGGGCACTACGACCTTCCCTATATGGTTGTGGATGATGCTGAGACTGCTTTGGAAGTTTTGCAAACAGACATCCCTGATATCATCCTGATGGACATCTTCTTGCCCGGACTAGATGGCTATCAGGCACTTGACCGCATCCGGCGGATGTCAGTGACGCCGGGGACTCGTGTGATCGCAACCACTGCTTACTACACTCATGATACAGAGCAAGAGATCCTGCGGCGCGGTTTCGACGGCTTCTTTGCGAAACCCTTTGACAAAAATCTGGTTGGCTATTTGGAAAGCATTCTGAATTAGGTCGCCGACATCCACCTCCATCAATGCCGACATAGTTAACTGAGGGTTCACAATGCTTGATTTGTCAGCTTGGGACGTACTCATTGTCGATGACGAACCTGACAATCGAGGCGTGCTTGAGTTCGTGCTCTCGTCGTACAACGCGCAGGTACGTACTGCTGAGAGTGCTGAAGAGTGCCTAAAATTGATGGAGGAGAAAGCGCCAACCTTGCTCCTCGCTGACATCCAAATGCCGGGAACCTCCGGCTTCGAGTTATTGGCACAAGTGCGTAAACACGAAGATTGGTCGGGTATTCCAGTGATTGCGATCACGGCATATGCGATGCCGGGTGACCGCGATCGTATTCTTCAGGCGGGCTTTACTGGCTATCTCGCCAAGCCGCTTAAAGTGATGGAACTTGCCCAAGATCTACAAACCCTGATCGCTACTAAGGTGGAGTCTTAATGTCTGATGTTCCAGAGTTTGCCGCGCGGATGCGCGAGCGTTTCCCGGAAGGACTGACGGGAGTTTTTGCGCTTGGTGGAACTCGAACGACCTATATCCTTGAAAAATCGCGTGATGCGTCAGACCCCGGACGTATCGATACCATGTCATCGTATGCGGATTACGGCTTCGATCTCATGGAGAGCTTCATCACCTCGTTCTTAGAACTGGGTGGTCAGAATATTATCTTTACGCCGCTGTCGTATCAGCTTTTCACGACCGAACGCGGGACTGAATATGCGCGGACGATGGCTGATCTCACGACGCGCCTCTTGGATGGTCCGTGGCTCGAATTCTGCCAGCGGATGAATATCGATCAATACTTCGTCGGGATCGACACGCTCCTCAACGTTCCGGATCAGAAATTCACCTACGAGCTGGCGCTCAAGCTGGAGCAGTTCAATCAAGACTGGTCATACCAAGAAGGGCGTCACAAGCTCATCTGGGAAATTGCTTCGATTCCGTTGTTTTCGTTTTGGCGCGCGCACGAGGTGATGGGGGCTGAAGCTCAAGCAGCGCTCGAAGCCGAACTCGATCATTGCCACGACTTGCAGGTGATGCACGATCGGTTATATCGCTACTATTCGGATGCTGTTTACGGCACGTACGTGCCGATGCCTCACTTTTATCTTGGGTCGAACCGCAACGGCGACCTGAAGCTGCGTTCGCTTTTACCGCTGGCGCTGTTATGCGGCGGACCCTTTCGCTTGTACTATACGCCCTATCCGTCGCTGTTTACTTCCCGTGAGACGATGCAGGTGCTCTTGGAGGACTTGGCATTCGGTAAACCTTTGAGTTCGAAGAAACTGGACTACGGCGGGCAAATGACTTCTGAACTCATGCAGGCGGAATATCAACGGGTGCAGGAACTCAGTGCCGATCCCCAATCGACGCTAGGGCTTGTGCGTCAAGCTGGTTCCCAAGCTCAAGAGTAGCTGATCAAGCGTAGCATCAGTGTAGTTGGATCCGATGGTTGAAGCTGAGGCGGTGCTGTGACGGCGCGAAAAACGTGGCTAGTCGATTTCGACGAGACTCTGGCAAGTAGCAATATCACTTGGGCATTCCAAAAAGCGTTTCCTAAGTTTATTCAAGCGCATCACCTGCGCGCGGATGAAGAACGCTTAGCTGGTATTCTACTGTCGTTGCAGGAGCGCATGAGTCAAGAACCCAATCTGGATCCGCTGGTGCACGAGCTGTTCGAGCAGATGGAATGGTCCGAGGACCTCATAGCGCCGCTGCTTAATGATTTGTTCCAGAATTATCAACCGGCTCCTTTTGCCGATGCACTGCCGTTTCTAGAGCAGCTTCAAAAGCGGCAGGAGCCAATCTATATTGTCTCTAATAATCCACGTACGCCGGACCATGCGAGCTTACTTGGGCTTGAATCACTCGTTGTGCGGGTGATAACACCGAAAGCCTACCCCGAACTACAACCCAAGCCGCATCGAAGCATGTGGGATTACATTGTGGCGAACGAGACTGACATTGATCCACAAAATGCAGTCGTCGTCGGCGATGATCCTTGGTCAGATGGTCTGTTTGCCGAGGCATGTGGACTGGACTGCTGGCTGATTGACCGGATGAGCCGCTTTTCACAGTTCTATGCGCAGAAGCCCTATTATTGGGTTCGGTCGCTGGCTGAGATTCAGATTTAACTATTGAAATGAATCACGGCTGCGATTCCATGAGCGTCAATAGGCGGCGCGCGAGGTTTGCAAACGCGAGGACGTCGATTGGCTTGTAGAATATGAAGTCCGCGATCGCTTGGACTTCTTCGGTCGCCATGTGCGGATTGGCGGTCATCACGACCTTCGTCATCGCGTGTTGTGCCGGCGTCTGCGCCATCTTCTGAATGATCTCAACGCCAGTAATCTCCGGCATGGCAAGATCTAGCACGAGCAGATTGAACGGTTGCTCTTCAAGGCGCTCAAGTGCAGTCTTTCCGTCTACAGCATCGACCACATCATACCCGGCATTTTCTAATGCAAGCCGGCACAGATCGCGATTGAAATAGTTATCGTCGGCAACAAGTGCGGTGGGGCGAGATGGTGTCATGTGAGTAACCGCTATTGTTTTTCGGATGAATCCATTTTACGCTAGATATTCAAGGGGATTCCATGACATTTTGTTTTCAGTGCACATTCGCTCAGATTGTGGAAGCTGAGTTGATGTCCTATTGATGGTGCAGTTACGCTATATCGCAGTTAGATACTTTCTTTCGTTGACCAGCCGTGAAGGTAATGAAGCAATTGGGTGACGAGCATTTCCCGCTGCAAATTCTAGATTCTATGCCGCTCGCTGTGGTTGCGTGTGATGCTCTGGGGACCGTAACGTTTTGGAATCGGTTCGCTGAGCAAAGATTTGGCTGGACAGCAACGGAAATGGTTGGCAAATCGATCGGGCGCATCGTGTCGGAGGATTTGCTACCTAGCCCGCCGTTGGCGCGCGAGTTGTCATTCCAGAGTAAAGCTGGCGTTCAGATTGCGTGCTGGGTGACGGCGGGGAGCATCGGCAGCGAAAACGCGGCAGGAATCGTCTACACGATCGCCCCGGATGTGGCTCGTGAGAGCAGGGACCGCGCTGGGCGAGAAGCTCATGCCGACATTGTGCTTTCGCAATTGGAGATTTTGGAAAATTCCGACCACAAGGAAGACGTTGGCGGCGGATCGGTCGGCGCTGTGCTCTTGCGTAAGGTGCTGGATACGTTTCCGTTCGGTGTTTCAATCACCGATAGCGATGGGCAGATTATTTTCAAAAATCCGGCGGAGCAGCGGATCTGGGAAGCTGATCTTGATGCCACACTCGTACAGGATGAATCAGCAGAGGGAAAAAGCGCGCCGGTAGAATTGGAAGACCCGGCACTGACGCGGGCGCTCCAGCGCGGCGATGCGACCCTGCACGAGACATTAGAAATCGGTCATCCCGATGGCGGGAAAAAGACCATTCTGAGTTCGGCTGCGCCGATCAAAAATCAGCAAGCCGAGACAATTGGCGTTGTCGTCGTTCACCAAGACATTACGGAGCAGCGACGCATTGAGGACGCTGAACGGACGCATCGGACTTTCGCCAATGCCCTGAGCAACATCACGGCAACGCTGACCAGCAGCCTCGATTTGCCGACTGTGATGGAAAGGATCTTGGACAGCGTCGGTCGGGTCGTGCCGCACGAAGCTGTGAATATCATGCTGGTCGAAGACGGGCAGCTCCGGGTGGCATTTTGGCGCAATTACGGACCAAAGTGTGACGAAATCTTCCGCGAGAAGCGCTATGCGCTCGATATTCCCATGATCCGCCGAATGCTCAATACCGGTTTGCCGCAATTGATCAGCGATACGCGGGCTGCCTCGGATTGGATTCCATTTCCAGAGACTTCATGGGTAAGCTCGTCGGTCGGCGTTCCGATTCGGGCGCGCGACGAAATTCTGGGATTTCTGATCCTTGACAGCAGCGTACCGGATTTCTTTACGCCACCGGACGCCGAACGTCTGCGAGCGTTTGCTTATCAGGCGGCAATCGCCATCGAAAATGCGCGGCTGTTTTCGGCAATTCACGAACATGCGACCGAACTGGAAACGCGAGTCGCGGAGCGAACTGCCGAGCTGAAAGCCGCCAAGGATCATGTCGAAGCAATCCTCGAACACAGTAGTGATGGCTATGCCTTGCTGAACGACGCCGGCGTAATCACTCAGGCGAATCCATCGTTTCAACAGTTATTCGGTATTGATGAACTGCCGACCAATGCTCCAACTCTGATTGAATTGGTGCATCCGGCGACGCGAGAGGCACTCACTAAGGCGCTGCAAGCGGTGCGATCACATCACAGTTCGCCGCGGCTTGAACTGGTATGCTTTCGCGGTGATGGTGACATCTTCGACGCCGATGTCGCAATCGCGCCGCTGTTTGATGCGGCAAAGAGCAGCCAATTTTTCATCTGCAACGTGCGCGACGTCACGCGACAGAAGACGTCCGAACGCGAACTGCGCTCGGCGCTGGAGAAAGAGAAGCAGCTCAACGATCTCAAGTCGCAGTTTGTGGCGATGGTGTCGCATGAGTTTCGGACGCCGCTGACGATTATTCAGTCATCTGGCGAGATCTTAGGTCAATACTACGAGCGCATTTCCGAAGAACGCCGCGACGAACTGATCGCGCGGATTCAAACTCAGGTTCACTGGCTGTCGGAGATGCTCGAAGACGTCATGATGATCGCCAAGGCGGATACGTTCGGCTTGGTGCTGGAACTGGAAAAGGTCGATCTGAACAAGATTTGCCTTGAAGCCGTGCGCGATTTGAGCGATAGCTTGGGCAAGAATCGCGCGATTGAAGTGCACACCCTCGCGGAGCCGCTGTTCGTTGAACTGGATCGTGCGCTCATCCGACAAGTACTCACGAACGTGCTGGCGAATGCGGTCAAATACTCAGCGGATGAGAGCCGCATTGACGTAGAAATTCAAGCGACTGCCGACTCGGCGATCATCAAGCTGTGCGATCAAGGGATTGGAGTCCCGCAGGATGATCTTGAGCGGTTGTTTGATCCTTTCTACCGCTCCCAAAATGTCGGGGCGCGCCCCGGAACCGGGCTGGGTTTGGCAGTGGTCATGCGGGCGGTGCGCGCTCATCATGGCAGTATCAGGGTGGAAAGTGAAGTTGGCGTTGGCACGAAGTTCATTGTCACGCTGCCGAAGCGACAAACGAAACCAGCGAGCAGACAAGACTTAACTGCTGCCGTTCGCGAGCAGAGTAGCCCACTGGAACTGCGCGTCGTCAAAACCGCCCGGGAGAAGGATCCCAAGATCAACGGCGAAGAGTAATTTGTGATCTGAAGCGGATCGTGCGTGTCAGATCAACAGCACCTCAGCGGCTTCACCTCAATTCATGGCTCAATTATTCAACAATTGACACTCTGCTGGCGAATGCTGGCTAGTCGATCCCATGCGCGATAGGAGCGCTGGTAGCGGGTATCTCATCGCTAATGCTCTGGCAAGTCCATTAATTTTGTGAAGATCGTGGAAATTTCGTGAATCACTGAATAATTTAGAAACATCTCCATACTTGATGCGATTTAACGGTATATCAATTTAATGCATGGGGATTACAAAATGTCACAGCAGACCACCCGCACCTTTATCGTCACTATGTTAGCAGTTTTCATCTTTGGCGCGATTGCCTACAACGGCTTCTTCCTGATGTTGGGACAAATGCTTAAATCGCTGCCCTGATCTGATACGTGACACGGCGATTACTGCGCACGCTGTCCGTTCGCGTTGCAGCGAAACGATAACCTACTTCACCGCAACGTAAAGAGGCACCCTCGAAAGGATGCCTCTTTTATATTGCTGATGACGAACTTCGCTGATTTAGATGTGGAAGCCCGTGTGCGAAGCGTAGAACAGGAACCGTCCGAGGATTTCGCTGATCAGGACCAAGGCAAAGGCGGCATACGCCCAGTTGCCCATGACCTTCTCGCGTCCAACGCTGACGGCGTTCCGATAGACAAACGCTCCGAAGATCCCCGCGCCCAAGAAGACCAACACCAACCGGACGACCAACACAACCCCATAGGTATTGATGAGGAGTTCGCCGGTCGCGACCGTGGCGGGTGACGACGAGAGATAAGCGAGGTAGATGGGCAGCACGACGAACTCGACGCCCAGCAGGATCATCCCCGTGATACCGATCCAGCGCAGTGAATCCCGCAGCAGGGCAGACTGGGTGTCCGCCGCATCCGGGTTTTTACGCCGCAGATAGGAGTAGTTGGCGACGAAAGCCGCGCCCATCGCCAGCACGCCGAGCAGGAAGGTCGTGACGAAGAACGAGATTGGCGTGGTCACCGTGTCCCACACCGGGACGGTGCGGATCAGGTAGACGTTCGACATGCTGTAGACCAGCGCCAGACCGATCAACGCCGCGAGCACGGCGACGAGATTGCGCTCGCTGGCGCTGCCGATCTTGCGCCACTGAAGGAAGGCAAAGATACCGCCGACGAGGGCGAAGCCGACGCCGAAGAAGATTTCGCGGCTCAGCCACGACGAACCGATATTCCCGATTGCGTTATAGGCATTGATCGGGTTACCGAGGTGGAAGAACGAGGCGATCATCCCCAGCACCATGACCGGACCGATAATCAGCAGAGCGCGATCGCTCAAGCGATCGGCTTCCGCGGGACCGGCTCGGCGCACAGCGAAGAAGTGCACGATGCCGAGGACGACGAACGATCCTACTGACATCTGCGCCATAATTGTGAAAGCTACGAGTGCCCAATCGTGAGTATTCATGTTATCCCTCCTCAGCCGTTGCGACGATCTCGCCAGTACCCTCGCCGCTGATTTGTGCGTGACGGTGGGGGGTGATGACCAACGCGGGGTCGGTGAGGTCAGCGGCGGGCAGCGGTTCGATAGCATCGACGTTGCCATATTTGGCTTGCAGCTCGCTCAGTTCGCCATAGTCGAGTGCCCGCATGACGCAGGCGGCGACACAGTAGGGCGTTTCACCCTCGGCGAGCAAATCCTCACAGAAATTGCACTTGGTCATAACACCAGCCGTGGCGTCGAACTGCGGCGCGCCGTAGGGGCAAGCCCATTCGCAGTAGCGGCAGCCGATGCACTTCGACTGATCGATGGACACAACCCCGTCATCGCCCTTGCTGATCGCGCCGGTCGGGCAGGATTCCAAGCAGATTGGGCTTTGGCAGTGATTGCACGAAATTGAGATCGCATAGGCGAAGATATTGTTGGGCTGCATCCGCTTGGGATCATCGGGATCCGGGATCCAACTACCGCCGCCATACTCGGTGACACGCCGCCAATTGATGCCAACCGGCAGGTTATTTTTGGATTTGCAGGCGACAACACACGCCTTGCAACCGTTACAGGCACTTGCATCAAAGTAGAAGGCCATTTGTTTAGTCATGACTTACACCTCCTTGATCGCTACTCTGGGTTCCCAGGTGAAGTCCGGTTCAAGGTTGAGCGGACCTTCATACTTCTCAACCTTCACGTTGCACGTGTTCCAACCTTGGTGACCTTGCCCGGTTGGAAGTGCCCCGTTCAAGGTATTGGTCGCTCCAGCCATATCAATGCCGGATGCTTCGTCGACTTGCGCCCAAGCACCTTCACCCATAGCGACCACACCCGGCAGAATTCGGCTCGTCAGGTAGACGGGACGCAAAACGGTACCGTGCCGGCTGGTTACTTGAACTTTGTCACCGGCAGCGATGCCCGCTGCTGCGGCATCAATCGGGTTCATCCAGAAGTCTTGCGGGAAGAGTTCCCGCAGCCACGGCACACTGTCAAAGATCGAGTGCGAGCGCCGGCGATAGTGGAACGTCACCAGTTGCAGCGGGAACTCGCCCTTGACCTGATTTGCCCAATCGCTGAAGGTGTCTTCGTAGCCTTCGGTTGCGCGGGATTGTAGGTCGGGATCGGCTGGATCTGCGTGAAGCCGGAATTCTTCACGAAGTCGACGATGTCTTGGCAGTAGATTTCCAGCTTGCCGCTCGGCGTGTTCAGCGGATTGGCTTCCGGGTCTTCGCGGAAGGCAGCATGAGCGATGTAGCCCAGTTTGTCGTCCGGCGAGCGCGGAACTTGGTAGAAGCCGTTGGTCTTCATGTCCTGAAGCGTGACACGACCGGTCTGCGGCTCACCTTCGACGCCAAGTGCGGCGATGTCGTCGGCGGTAATCGTCAGCAGCGTTTCTTTGGTCACACCGTCTTCGCCAATCACGGTCGCGCCTGCCAGTTGATTGAAAACCTGCTGGTCGAGCGAGAGCGGTGCGATGACGGACGCGTCGAACCCTAACCGGCTGGCGAGTTCGGTGGCGATCCAGTCATCATCCTTGGCTTCAAAGAGCGGTTGGGTGATTTGGCGCGCCCAGATCAGATGCTCGCGGTTGCCCTTGATGAAACCGGCGCGCTCCCACTGCGTGGTCACAGGCAAGACGACGTCGGAATAGCTGGAGTTGGTGTTGAGGTTGTAGTTCGAAGACAGGACGAACTCGACCTGACGGTGGGCGGCGATACCTTTGGTCATGCCGACTTTCTGGTTGAGCGCCGAGCCGCCGTCGTGGACGATCATCTGAATGTTGATCGGCTTCACGTCTTCGAAACCAGCGACGTACTGTCCCGTGAGGATGGCATCCCACAGTTCATTGTTATTGACAACGGTCTTGATCGTGTCGGCTTCGAGGCGGGGGACACCACTGCCACCGGAGCTGACGAAGAGCCGGTCCGCCATTGGCGGTGTATTCCCAGCAGCTTACGCCGGTCATCCGACCCGATTGACCGATGTGTCCGGTCATCGCGCCGATGGTCATGAACATCTGGGGCCAGGAGTCGCTGTTGTTGGTACGAGCAGGTGCCCATGCCGTGAGCAGGGCGACGCGCTGCGTCATGGCGATTTCACGTGCCAAGGCGACGATTTGCTTCGGCGCTACGCCGCAGATATTCGATGCCCATTCGGGGGTCTTGGCTTGTCCGTCCAGATTACCGAGCACGTAGTCCTTGAAGTTCATGCTCGGATCTGCGCCTTCCGGCATATGATCCTTGTCGAAACCGACGGTGCAGCGATTGAGGAAGTCCCAATCGATCATCGGGTTGGTCGCCGGGTCGTCTTCGGTCAGCAGGGTGTAGGCGATGCCCAGCGCCAGCGTATGATCGGTTCCCGGACGAATTGGGATCCACTCGTCGGCGAGCACCATCGCCGTGTCGTTGTAGATCGGGTCGATGATAATAAACTTGGCACCGGCTTTCTTGGCTTCGCGATAGAACGACATCGCGTTACCCTGCGCGCTCCAAGCGGGGTTGCCGCCCCAGATCACGATCAACTGGCTATTGCGCAGATCCAAGCGGTCGTTGTGGCTGGTTGCCATCAGTCCGTCGCCCAAACCGATCTTCGGACCGGTGTAGTACCACGTGCCCCACGAGGTCGTGCCCCATGATTTCACCGCGCCGCCCAGCAGCGCAATCGGCTTAGACATATACGAACCGAGTTCGAGGATGCCCTCATTGCCGTACTGATCTTTGATGCGCTTCAGCTCGCTGGCGACGATGTCGAGCGCCTCGTCCCAACTGATCCGCACCCACTCATCCTGACCGCGAAGTTCCTTCTTGCCGCCGCCGGGTTCCCAATTCTTGCGCTTCATCGGGTATTTCAACCGGTCAGCGCCGAAGATCTGCTGCTGCTGCGAACGACCACGCGCGCAGCCGCGAATCTGCGGGTGATCCGCAGTATCGGGGTGCGTGTCATCGGTCTTGACGCGCTGCACGACGCCGTCGACGACTTGTGCTTTGAGCACGCATCGCTGACCGCCGCAGTTGTGCCAGCACGCCGCAGTGATCCACTCGCCCTCAGAAGTGGCGACATCCGCCGCCGCAACGTGTTGAAGGGCATCCAGACCGAGCGGGAGTCCACTAGCAAGGGCTGCTGTTCCTCCGAGCGCGCTGCTCCATTTCAGGAAGCTGCGTCGGGAGAGAACGGCGTCTTTCAGGGACTTGGTGAGGAAGTTTTCATCATTCATACGATATTCCTCCTAGAATGTTTGCCACTCTACAAAAAATGGAGATCAAATTTGTGGTCAAACAAGGGATTCTCGAGGATGCGTCGACAAACATCAGCGAGAATGCCACATTTCGAGGATACGACAACGCGAGATTTGAATCATCGTCAGAAAGAGTAATTGGAGTAATCCGATCGGATGAGATTCTTGAGAATCGGCGCGGCTCGACGGCGGTGACGGTTTGCATTTCCGCACATTTGGGGGTAGATCCACCATTGGTGCCCGGACTGGCACCCTAATATTGAATGCTTAGCTTGGCTGACCGGGATCAGCTTGGTCCTGCTAGTGGTAGTGTTGTTTTGGTGACGGCGCAGCCACGGAAGGAGACGTCGAAGCCAAATTTTCCGGTTGGCTCCGGTTAGAAAAGAGGGTTTATGGAGCAAAATCCGGCGGTAGCACTCTTCTTTGCGCTGGCTGTGATCCTTGCCGCCTCACGGATCGGGGGTGCGGTCGCGCGCCGCTTCGATCAACCGCGTGTGCTGGGCGAATTGATCATCGGTGTTCTGCTGGGACCGACTCTGCTCGACCTGCTGCACGCGACCATCCTACAAGGCACGAATTTACAGAGCACTATCAACGAACTGGCGGACTTCGGCGTGCTTATGCTGATGTTCATCGTCGGCTTGGAGGTCAACCTGTCGGAGTTCACGCAGGTGGGCACCTTGGCGTTGTTCGCCGGGCTGCTGGGTGTCGGCGGGACGATCCTGTTGGTTTTGCCGCTGGTGATGTTATTCGGGTATGCGTGGCAGCCCGCGTTGTTCTCCGCCGTCGCGCTGGCAGCGACCTCGGTGAGTATTTCGGCGCAGGTATTGCTGGAATTAGGATTGCTGCGCACGAAAGTCGGCAACGCGTTGTTGGCGACTGCGCTGATCGACGACGTGGTGTCGATCTTGCTGCTCTCGCTGGCGGTCGCGGTCAGTAGTCAGGGCGGATCGGCGGCGAGCGATGCCAATGAACTGGTGGGAATCGTCGTGCGTATGATTTTATACATGGGCTGTGCTGGCGCGATCGCGTGGTTTGTGCTGCCGCGAGCGACCAACTGGTTGTTCCAGATGCCGACGATGACTCAGTCGTATGGTATCCCGGTCATCGCGCTGTTGGTAGCGCTGTTCTTCGGCTGGACGGCGGAAACGTGGGGTGGAGTTGCCGCTTTAACCGGCGCGTTCATCGCCGGGATCGGTTTCAGCCGAACGCGCGATGAGGTGCGCAGCGAGATCGAGACCTCAAGCAACTTTATCGCTTATGCACTGCTGGTGCCGATCTTTTTCATCAACGTGGGGCTGGATACCAATTTGCGCTCGTTTCCCTTGTCGGGGCTGCCGCTGGCGCTGCTGCTGCTGCTGAGCGTCATAGTGGCGAAAGTGGTCGGCGTCGGACTCGGCGCTCGGTTGGGCGGCTTCGACCGCATCGAGGCGATACGGTTAGGCGTCTGCATGATCCCCCGTGGCGAGGTGGGGCTGATTGTCGCTTCACTTGGTCTGTCGGTCGGGATCTTTCGCACCGATCAGCCGCTCTATGCTTCGCTGTTCCTCGTCATTTTGCTGACAACGATTGTGACGCCCGTGCTCGTGCGCCGGGTATTCAAGGAGAAGGCACAATGAAAGTCGTCATATTGATCACGACCCGGATCGAAGCTGGACTCGACATTGCGCAAGCGTGGCAAGCCGCCGGTTCCCCCGGCGTGACCATCATTCGCTCGCATGGATTGCACGCCCTCCAACGCGAGCTGCAATCCGGTTCGGTCGAGCTGCCGCGCATGGTCGTCTCGATGGGCGCGGCGATGGCGGCGGTCATCGACAACATGGAAGAACGCGGCGAAGTCATTCTGTCGATCGTTGACGATCCACTGGTCGATCCGCTGATCGCGGCGACGAATGAAGTGCTCGGTGACCTCACCGCGCCGAATCACGGCATTCTGTTTGTGCTGCCGGTGGAGCGCGCGATCGGCGTGTACCGTCACAGTGAAGAAACGTAAGTCTAGCTTGCCCTAAGTGCGGCGCGCTTGGGTAGAACCTTAATCAATAATATCGTCGCCGGATTGCTGCGGTCATTTGCTTCGCCGGTTTGTTTCAAGTCGCCAGTGTGTTTTATACTACTCCCATGTCGCTGCCAATCTTAGCCACGAAGCTCTATATCCCGCGCCAGCGGGCGAAAATCATCCCGCGTGCCCGCTTGATCGATCGGTTGAATGCGGGGATTCAGCGCAAGTTGACGCTGATTTCAGCGCCGGCTGGCTTCGGAAAGACGACGCTGATCGCTGAGTGGCTCGACAACTGCGGGCGACCCGCCGCATGGCTGTCGCTGGACGAAGGCGATCACGATCCCGCTCACTTCCTGACCTACTTGGTCGCCGCTTTGCAGACGATCGCGCCGACGATTGGCGAAGGCGTAGCGGGTGTGCTGCAATCGCCGCAGCCACCGCCAATCGAGTCGATTCTGACGACGCTGCTCAACCAAATCGCCACAATTGCGGACGCGTTTCTGCTGGTTCTTGACGATTATCACACCGTTGATGCCGCCCCGATTGACAACGCCCTGACCTACATGCTAGAGCATCTGCCGCCACCGCTGCACCTCGTCATCACGACGCGCGAGGATCCCCGGCTGCCGCTCGCGCGATTGCGAGCGCGCAGCAATCTGACTGAGATCCGCGCTGCTGATCTGCGCTTCACGCCTGACGAAGCTGCCGAATTCCTCAAGCAGGTCATGGGGCTGGACCTCGCAGCGGCAGACGTCGCCGCGTTGGAGGCGCGCACAGAAGGCTGGATCGCGGGGTTGCAGCTTGCGGCGATCTCGATGCAGGGGCAGCATGATACCAGCGGCTTCATCCAGTCGTTTTCGGGCAGCCATCGCTACGTGCTGGATTATCTGGTCGAGGAGGTCCTGCACCGACAGCCGGAGCATGTCCAGACTTTTCTGCTGCAAACGTCGATCCTCGATGCGTTGTGCGGCTCGTTGTGTGACGCTCTCCTGCTCGATCCGGCGAGTTCGGGACAAGAAATGCTGGAATATCTTGAGCAGGCGAATCTGTTCATTATTCCGCTGGATGATGAGCGGCGCTGGTACCGGTATCACCACCTATTCGCCGATCTCCTGCGCCAGCGGCGGGAGCAGCAAGTGACCAGCGCCGATTCGGATGATTCGGCGGAGCTTCATCGCCGCGCCAGCCAGTGGTATGAAGAGAACGGGCTGGAAGTTGAAGCCTTTCACCATGCAGCGGCGGCTCAGGACCTCGACCGTGCCGCCCGGTTGCTCGAAGGCAGCGGGATGCCGCTGCACTTTCGCGGCGCAGTCACGCCGGTACTGGACTGGCTGGATTCGCTGCCGCCGTCGGCATTCGAGACGCAGCCGTCGCTGTGGGTGATGCACGCCTCGGCGCTCACCTTCGCGGGACAGCACTTCAGCATCGTCGAGCCGAAGCTGCTGGCGGCGGAAGCTGCCTTCGAACTGGCTGAGCCGAGCGCAGCGACGCGCGATCATCTGGGGCACATCGCCACACTGCGCGCCATGCTCGCCATTCCTCAAGGGCAGTTGGACATCATGCTCGCCCAGTCGCTCCGCGCGTTGGACTATCTGAACCCGGATAATCTGCCGATCCGAACTGCCGCGACTTGGGCACTGGGCATGGCGTATCAGTTTCAGAAGGATCGGGCTGCCGCTATCAGGACCTATACCGATGCGATCGCCATCAGCCAACCATCGGGTAATACGATGGTCGAACTCGCCGCGACAACCTGCTTGGGGATCATGCAGGAGGCGGAAAATCGACTGCATGCGGCGGAGCAATCCTACCGGCGGGTCTTGGAACTTGCCGGCGATCCGCCGCTGCCGTATGCCTGCGAAGCCTATCTCGGTCTGGCACGACTGTACTATCAGTGGAATGATTTGAGCACCGCCGAGCGTTATGGCGAGCAAAGCGTTGACCTCGCGCTCCAGTTGGCGAATATCGACACCCCGGCTGCCTGTAATGTGTTTCTCGCTCGCTCTAAACTGGCACAGGGGGATGTCAGCGGCGCCGTTGCCCGACTGACCGAAGCCGAACAGTTTGCCCGCGAGCGAAATTTCCTGCACCAGATCCCGGACATTGTCGATGCACAGGTATTGGCGCTGTTGGCACAGGCGAAGCTCGCAGAGGCGGCGAACTTGGCGCAGACCTATGAACGTCCGCTGAGCCAAGCGCGCGTCGCGCTGGCACAGGGCGATCCGGTGACGGCGCTGGCGCTGCTGGAGCCGCTGTGCCATCAGGCAAAGATCAACGGCTGGCACGACGAATTACTTCAGGTGCTCATCGCGCAAGCGATCGCTTACGCGGCGCAGGGCGAACAAGCTGAAGCATTGCAACGGCTGTCCGAGGCGCTGGCGCTGGCGGAGCCGGACGGCTTGATCCGCGTTTTCGTCGACGAAGGCGTACCTATGGCTGGATTGCTGGCAGAGGCAGCCACTCATGGGATTGCGCCGGAATACGTCAAGCGACTGCTAGCGGCTTTCGCTGGCGCAGCGCAACCGATGGATGAGGCTGTCGCGGCGTCGGCGCTCACCGAGCCGCTGAGCGACCGTGAACTCGAAGTGCTGCAATTGGTAGCGCAGGGTCTCTCCAATCGGGAAATCAGCGAGCAGCTTTTCCTCGCGCTCGATACGGTCAAGGGGCACAACCGGCGAATTTTCGGCAAGCTGCAAGTCCAGCGGCGAACGGAAGCGGTCGCTCGCGCCCGCGAACTGGGGCTGGTCTAGCGGCAGAATCCCGTTTCACCCGACCTGATTTACCCCTCAGCGTTTCAGAACAACACCCCCGATCAACACCGAAGTGTCTATACACCAACACCGGCTGGCGGCTATGCTACCTGTGCATTGAATGAACGGTCCACCGCAGCGGTGAACCCGATTACGACAGGTACAGGATCATGGAAAATCGGCACAATCAGTCAGCAAACCCGGACCAACCGCAAGTCTACCAAATCCGGTTCAAGGGACAACTTGGGCGGCAGTGGACGGACTGGTTCGAGGGACTGACCGTCACGCAAGTGGACGGCGACACCCTTTTGACCGGCATCGTGGTCGATCAAGCCGCGCTGCACGGGTTACTCAAAAAGGTGCGTGATCTCGGCGTGCCCCTGATCTCGGTGACGCGAGTCAAATCCGACCAATCCGAATAAGCAAGCCCATCACCCGAATTCAGCAAGTCTAGCCAGCCCAAGGAGCAGTGAGCGATGACGACCACCATGAGAGCGATTGTCCAAACCGAATACGGCACGCCCGACGTGCTGCAGATCAAGCCGGTTGCTAAGCCGGTTCCCGCCGCCAACGAAGTCCTGATCAAAATCCACGCGACCACGGTCGAGATGACCGATACCATTTTTCGCGGCGGTAAGGATCTCGCGGCGCGATTGGCTACCGGATTGATGAAGCCGAAAGCCACGATCCCGGGGAGCGAACTGGCGGGCGAAGTCGAAGCCGTCGGCAGCGCGGTCACGCGCTTCAAAGTCGGCGATCAGGTCTTTGGGACGGCTGCGCCCGCCACCAATGCTCACGCCGAGTACATCGCGCTGCCGGAAGACAGCGCCATCGCGCTCAAACCGGCGCAGCTGACCTATGAGGAAGCGGTCGCGCTGCACCCCGGCGCGCTCACCGCGCTGCCGAACTTGCAGGGCGCGGCTCAGCTTCAGCCGGGGCAGAAGATCCTGATCGTCGGGGCGTCGGGCAGCATCGGCTCAAGCGCCGTCCAGCTTGCCAAGTCGCTTGGCGCTGAGGTGACCGGAGTGACCAGCAGCGCCAACGTCGAGTTGGTGCAAGCGCTGGGCGCGGACCACGTGATCGATTACAAGCGAGTGGACTTCACCCAGCAAGCGGAGCGTTACGACGTCGTGTTCGACTCGGTGGGTAAAAGCTCGTTCGCGAAAGCCAAGCGCGTGCTCAAGCCGGGCGGCATTTACTTGACGACGGTGGTGTCGCCGACCATCTTGGCGCAGATGCTCTGGACGTCGAAAGTCGGCAGCAAGAAAGCGATGATTGTCTTCGCGGGGCTGCGCTCTGCCGATGAGAAACGCGGCTATCTCGACCTGCTGCTAGAGCTAGTCGCGGCGGGGAAGTTCAAGCCGGTGATTGACCGCTCCTACCCGCTGGAACAAATCGCCGAAGCGCATCGCTACGTCGAGACCGGACGCAAGAAAGGCAGCGTCGTCGTGACGCTGATGCCTGCCCGCTAAACTGGACTATTCGCGCTGCCGGTCGTTATCAAGCGAGGCGACCGGCGCGAGACTTTGAGGAGAACGACGCATGAAAGCCATTGTCTGGACGAAATACGGATCGCCGGAGGGACTCGAACTCCGGGAAGTCGAGAAACCGGTGCCGGGAGACCGACGACGTGCTGATCCGGGTGCGGGCGGCGACCGTCACCGCCGGAGATACCGAGGTTCGCCGGTTGAAGTTTCCGTTGTGGCTGGCGCTGCCGATTTGTCTGTACATGGGCGTCATTCAGCCGCGTGATAAAGTGCTGGGACAGGAACTCGCGGGTGTAGTTGAGGCAGTCGGCAAGGATGTGACGCAATTTCGCCCCGGCGACGAAGTCTTTGGCGCAACCGGCTTCAGTTTTGGTGCTTACGCCGAATACATCCGCCAGCCAGCGGTCTCGGAAGACGGCGCGTTGGCGATCAAGCCGACGAATCAGAGCTATGCCGAAGCCGCCGCGACACCGGTCGCGGGGTTGGAAGCCCTGCACTTCCTGCGCCAAGCCGACATCAAGCGTGGGCAGCAGGTCTTGATTTACGGGGCAGGGGGCAGCATCGGGACGATTGCGGTGCAGCTCGCCAAAAATGCCGGGGCGGAAGTGACGGCGGTCGATAGCAGCGGCAAGCTGGAGATGCTGCGCTCGCTGGGGGCGGATCACGTCCTCGATTATCAACAGGAAGACTTCACTAAGCGCGGAGAGCGTTACGACGTGATCATCGACGTGATCGGCAAGAGTCCATTTCGAGGCAGCTTGGGTTCGCTGAAGCGCGGCGGGGTTTACGTGCTGATCAACGCGACCTTGGGACAGAAGCTGTTCGGCGGCTGGATCGCGCGGGCGAGCGGCAAGCGGATCATTTCCAGCACGGCGGTGCGCCGGGTCGAGGATCTGCTGCACCTCAAAGCGCTGATTGAAGCCGGAAAGCTGCGCATCGTCATTGACCGGAGTTTCCCACTGGCTGAGGCAGCCGCGGCACATCGCTACGTCGACAGCGGACAGAAAAAGGGCAATGTCGCGATCACGGTTGACTAGCCGGGGATGAGGGTGCTATTAGGCGGTAGCCAGTGCGCGACGGGGATGCCCGCCGCTCGACTGAAGGCGTTAAGCTCCGGCTTTTTGGGGAAGAAGACCAGATGTGCCGGACAGCGGCAGTCGGACGCGCCAAAGCGCGGCACGGGCAGAGTCGCGTCGGGCAGCGCGAGCAAGACAGCTGCCCAGCGATGCTCGTAGGTCGCTGCGCTGGCGACGTACCAGACTTCCCGAACCGGTGCCGCCGCGCGCAGGTAATCGACGTGCCAGTGGGGTTTTGTCACCGGCGCGAGATGATGTTTCAGCCTGCCGCTCAGCCCGCCCGCGCCGAACGCGCTGCCGACGTAGGCGTACCATCCGGCGGGGAAGTCAAAGCTGCCGAGCCTGCCAATCGTCAGCGAGACGGGCAGCGCCAGCCGCAAGAGCAGGATGTAAGTTCCTTGATTCGTCGGGAAGACCATAATCCGTTATCTTGCTGCCCGGTCGCTGACCGCGATCTTGTCGTCGGCGACCGGGCAGTCGTTGCGCCGGATGCTTAGTGCGCTGCCGCGAGCGCTTGATCCAAGTCGGCGATAATGTCGTCGATATTCTCGATGCCGACGCAAATGCGGATCATGTCGGGTGTGACCCCGGCGGCGGTCAGTTCCTCATCGCTCAACTGGCGATGCGTCGTCGATGCCGGATGCGCTGCCAGCGACTTGGCATCGCCGATGTTCACGAGCCGCTTGAACAGTTTCAAGGCGTCGTAGAACTTCACACCAGCGTCGAACCCGCCCTTGATGCCGAAGGTCATCAACGCCGAGGGTCTGCCGTTGGTGTACTTCTGCGCTAATTCGTAGTAGGGCGAATCTGGCAGCCCGGCGAAGTTGACCCACGCGACTTGATCGTGGGCGCTGAGGTACTTCGCTACTGCCAAAGCGTTGTCGCAGTGACGTTCCATCCGCAGCGGCAGCGTCTCGATCCCTTGCAGGAAGAGGAAGGCATTCAGCGGGCTGAGCGCTGACCCCATATTGCGCAGCGGTACCGTCCGCGCGCGGGCGATGTAGGCAGCCGGTCCCATCGCCTCGGTGTAGACCACGCCGTGATACGAGGCTTCGGGCTGGGTCAGCATAGGGAAGCGATCCGCGTGTTCCGCCCACGGGAACTTGCCGGAATCGACGATGATGCCACCGATCGACGTGCCGTGACCGCCCATGTATTTGGTCAGCGAATGTACGACGATGTCAACGCCGTAGTTGAAGGGTTTGATCAAGATCGGGGTCGCGACCGTGTTGTCAACGATCACCGGAACGCCATGCCGATGCGCCATGGTCGCGATCGCTTCCAAATCGGGGATGTTACCCGCCGGATTGCCGATCGACTCGCAGTAAACCGCCGAGGTCTTGTCGTCGATCAGGCTTTCTAGGCTCGCCGGGCTGTCGTCGGGGGCGAAGCGCACCTCGATGCCAAGCCCCGGCAGCATGTGCTTGAACAGCGTATAGGTACCCCCGTAGAGCAGCGGAACCGAGACGATGTTGTTGCCGGCTTCGGCGATGGTCAGCACTGAATAGGTGACTGCTGCGCTCCCGGCGCTGAGCGCCAGCGCACCAACCCCGCCCTCGAGCGCGGCGACGCGCTGCTCCAGCACGTCGTTGGTCGGGTTCATGATGCGCGTGTAGATGTTCCCCGGCACCGCGAGGTTGAACAGATCCGCCCCATGCTGAGCATTATCAAACTCATAGGCGACCGTTTGATAAATCGGCACGGCGACCGATTTGGTCGTCGGGTCGGTCTCGTAACCAGCGTGAATGGCAATCGTCTCATCTTTCATAGCTTGACCTCTCCTCTAGACAAAATATTGAACGAACGCTTCGGATAAGTGCTGCGCTGACTAAGCTGGGCAGGGCTTATAACAACCCCAGCGGATTTTCAGGATCAATGCCGGGCATGAACAATTGGTTGCGGTCGACGTGGGTCAGGCGATAGACCAAGCCCAGCCAGTTGTTGAAGATCGCTTTGCCGGTGTCGTTCCACGTATTGTCGAGCAAGGGCAGAAGCGCCGTTTCGGGAAACTCCGGGATGGCGCTGTTGGTCCGTTTTGCGCGCTCCGCCGCGGCGATATAGGCATCGGCGATCGCCTCAGCTTCCGGCGAGAAGTAGTTTTCCGGATAGGGTGGGCGCTCGCGCTCGTCGTTGAGATAGCGCATGACCTCGCGCTTGTATTCTTTGAGCAGGCTGTTGATGTGGTATTCCGGATGCCCCTGCAGATAAATGTTACGGAATTGATCCGGACTCACTGCCATGTGCACCCCGTCGTCGGGGCTGTCGATCAGGATGGTCAACCCGGCGCGCTCGAACTGCTCGTGGGTGATGGTGTTGTAGCGTGAGTGGGGCACGTCGAAGCGCGTGTTGATGTCGTGGAGCAGCGGGTGCCCGGCTTGAGCGACGCGATAAGAATAGACGCCCCACTTTTTCTGCGGCAGCGGCTGACGGTCGACGTTATAGCGATACTTCATCAGTGAATGAGTCGCCAAGCAAGAGCAGAGCACGGACGTCACGTGTTCGGCTGCCCATTCCATCACCTCGGTGAGCGGCTCCCAGAAGGGTTCCAATTCCAGCCGTGGGTTGGAGACGTTCGCGCCCGTGAGGATCAGCGCATCCAGCCCGTCGGCGCGAAGCTGCTCGAAGGTCGTATAGTACTCGTCGATATAGGCGCGCGTTTTGGGACCGCGGGGCAGCCCCGGCACCGAGAATGGATGCACGTAAATTTGCGCGATCTGGTTCGAGCTTCCGATCAGCCGCATGAACTGCTGCTCGGTGACTTGCAGTGCTGCATCCGGCATCATGTTTAGCAAGCCGATGTGCAGTTCGCGGATGTCCTGCTTCAGCGCGGACGATAAACTCAAGACCTCCTGCCCCAACTCGCGCAGCCGGGCGAAGGTTGGCAATTGGATATGCTCAACTAAAGGCATGGTACGCCGCTTGTTCCTTTGTGGATTGTCCTATAGCTTGGAATGCACTCCGTAGTATAAGGCTGAACCGGAGTAAGCTCAAATCCGGATCTCTAGACCAGCGCACATTCGTGCCGTGATGTCGCTGATACTACGAACCTGCTTGGATTGCCCCACGCCCGATTTTGCTGATATATTGAGGCAAATAATCCTTGTGCTTTAGCTAGCTGCCTTTTTGAAGGATAACGAATTATGGTTTTAGCTTCATCATCGACGAATGCGCGTGAAGACATCGACCTGAATGGGCAGTGGGCGTTCGCGCTTGATCCGCAGGATGAAGGGATTAGTGCGGGCTGGCAGAATGCCACGCTCGCTGCTGCGATCCTTGTCCCCGGCTCGTGGGAAGAACAGGGCTTTGGCGATCCGCTAACGAGCCATCCATTGGGTCTCTGGAGCAAGCAGCACAATTATGAGGGCGTGGCTTGGTACAGTCGCGTCATCGACATTCCGGCGACGTGGCGCAACAAGTCGATCCGGTTGGTGCTCAAAGGCGTGCGCTGGCGCAGCGAAGTCTGGCTGGATGGCGCGCCGGTCGGGATGCAGGAGTCGCTTTCGACCCCGCACGTCTACGATCTGACGGCACTGGCGACTCCCGGCGGCAGCTATCGCCTGACGATCCGGATCGACAACCGGATGATCTATCCGCTGCAGGAGAGCCACATTAACTCGATCCATACGGCGACGCGTTGGGGCGGCATCACCGGCGGTGCTCTGCTGGAAGCGCTGCCTAATCCGCGCTTCGAGCGGATCACCTGCCGTCCGAACGTGGATCAGCGGCGCTTCGACTTCGATTTTCAGGTGAGTAACGCAGCCGACCTCGTGGTGGAGGTGACGCTCACCGATCCGCAAACTGGCAAACCGGTTCAGGTGAGCGGGGCGGTCACCGACGGCAGCGCGGCGCTCTCGCTTGAGTTAGGCACAGATGCGCGGCTCTGGTGGGACGACGATCCTTACCTGTACGACGTGATGTTCACGCTGCGTCAGGGCGGGACAATCGTCAACTCGGAACAGCAGCGGGTCGGGCTGCGCGAAATCACGGTCGCGGGCAAGGACATTCTGCTGAATGGTCAGCCGGTCTTCCTACGTGGCTACGTTGATTGCTGCATTTTCCCGCAGACCGGCTATCCGTCGTGGGACGTCGATCATTATCGCCGCCAGTTCGCCATCGCCAAGAGCTACGGGTTCAATCACGTGCGCTTACACTCGTGGACGGCACCGGAACCATTCTGGCAAGCTGCCGACGAAGTGGGCATGTTGGTGCAAACCGAACTGCCACACTGGTCGCGCTTCTACGATGCCGCCGAAACTGAACCGCCTGAAGGCGTGCAGCGTTTCCTCAGCGGTGAAATGGAACGGATCGTCACGGCGCTCCATTTCCATCCGGCGTGGGTGATGCTCTCGAACGGCAATGAGCTGCTCGGTGGTGGTGATGGTCATCCGCGCCTGAATGAATTGGTCACGCAGGGCAAGCAGCTCGACCCTACGCGAATCTACACCGATAACACCGGCTTCGGTCAGCTTCCCGCGCCGAGCCGTCAGGTCGATTACTACATTCAGTCCTGCAATTGGCATCCGCCTAAAAAAATCTACGATGCCGCGTCCAACGATACGACCCAAGACTTCAGCGCGATCACCGATCTGTCCGACGCGCCGGTGATCGGGCACGAGCACGGACAGTTCACCATGTATGTCCGTCCGCAGGAAGCCGCCAAGTACCAAGGCGTGATTCATCCCGCGTGGCTCGACTACGTGACCGAGACGCTCGAAGCGAAGGGCATGAGCGGACACCTCGACGGTTACATTCAGGCATCGGGGACTCACATTGTGCGCACCTATAAGGAGAATATCGAGCGGGCGCGACGCACGCGCGGACTTTCCGGCTTCCAACTGCTCGACATCCGCGACTTCCCCGGTCAAGGGCACGCGACGACCGGCATCCTTGATATGTTCTGGGACAGCAAGGGCTTGATCGAGCCAGAGACGTTCGCCGAGTTCAATGGCGCGGTCACGCTCCTAATGCGCGCGCCGTCGCCGACCTTCTGGAACGGTGGCGTGCTGGCGGTCGAGATTGACGCGTCGAACTTCGGGTATACGGACATCCCGGCAGGCGCGCTGACGTGGCAACTGCGCTCGGCTGAGACGATGCTCAGCGGGCAGATCGACGTGCCGGAAGCTCCGGCGGGCAAGCTCACGACGTTAGGGCGACTCGAAATTCAACTCCCGGCTGACAGGGCGGCGCGGGCGTGGGAACTGAGCGTCGAGTTGGGTTCGACGCGCAATCGCTGGCACGTCTGGTCATATCCGCAGCCGCAGTTGATCGACGATGCGGCGCGAATTAGTACGCGCTTGCGCGATCTGCGTCCGGCGCTGTCCGGTGCCGACTTTAGCGACGACTTTTTCACCCTTGGCATGTTCGGCGACAGCCGGCTGCCACCGAGCGACCTTGCGATCTCGGATCGGCTGACGGGGCGGGTGCTGCAATATTTGTACGACGGTGGCTCAGTCTGGCTGATGCCCAAAGCCAACGCCGTCTTTGACTCGGTGCCGACCCGCTACCTGCCGCCGTTCTGGAGCTACTTATGGTTTCCCGATAACGTCAGCACCGTAATGGGGATGATCGTTCACGATCATCCGGCGCTGGCAAGCTTCCCGCACGATGGCACCTCGGATTGGCAATGGTACAGCCTCGTCAATGACACTCCGGCGATCAGCTTGGATGCTGTGCCCTTCATCGAGCCGATCGTGGAAGTTGTCGATAACTTCTCGCGGGCGAAACGGCTCGCCTATGCGTTTGAAGCGCGGGTAGGTGCCGGTCGGCTGTTCGTTTCGACGTGGCGGCTGACGGACTCGGCGGTGCTGGTGCGCCCGGAAGCTCGCTACCTGTTGAGCGAGACGATTCACTATCTGCTGAGCGAACAGTTTGCCCCGGCTCAGCGGTTGAGCGTCGGTCAGTTATTGGGAGTCTTCCGGCTTTCGAATGGGGCAAAGTTCAACTTTGAGTAGGGAGGGCTAGGTGCGTTTAGCGCCCGATGAGTCGCGCACGATCAGCTCAAGCGGCAGGATCATTGAGGCGGGACGTGAAACCGGATGTTCGCGCTGAGACAGCAAGAACTGAAAGGCGGCTTCGACCATTTCGTGGCGCGGCACGTTGACCGTGGTCAGCGCCGGACGGACGATGGCGGCGGCTTCAGTGTTGTCGATCGAGGCGATGGCGATGTCCTCAGGCACGCGCAAGCCGTGATCGTGCAGCGCTGCCAGCGCCGCCATCGCTGCCTCGTCATTGGAGGCGAAGATTGCCGTGATGTCCGGACATCGGTCAATCAGATCGAGCGTCAATTCGTAGCTAGACGAGGGAACTTTACCGCCATTGAGCACGCGCATGAGCGCCGGATCAAAGGCGATGCCGTGCAGCGCCAACGCGCGTTTATAGCCGTCGATCCGTTCGTCGTTGAGGGCGAGAAAGGCGATCCGTTGGTGTCCCAAGCTCAACAGGTGCTCAACCGCCATCTGCGCAGCCGCGGCAAGATCGACCAAGATGGCGGGCAAGCCGTAGATCGATCGTTCGAGACACAAAACATTGTCGATTCGTTCAATAATCTGCGGCAGGATGCGCGTGTGTTCCGGCTCGTCGAGCATAACCGCTGGTAACAGCAGGATCAGTGATGAGATTTCTTCTCGATGAATATACTTATTGAAAACAATGGGATCGGTCAGCGCGTCGAAGAAACTGAAAAAACTCACATGCTGGTGCAGTTGCTGAGCGTGGTCGAACAGATTGGCGAGGATGACGCTGTAATACGGACGCTCAAGCAGATTGTAGCCGCGTCCTCCGGCGATGATGCCGAGGGAATTCTGGGCGGCGTCGATGC
The DNA here is from genome assembly GCA_963727545.1 of uncultured Chloroflexia bacterium. Taxonomy (GTDB): domain Bacteria; phylum Chloroflexota; class Anaerolineae; order Aggregatilineales; family Phototrophicaceae; genus Flexifilum. Next base: position 44,022 of record CAVSGS010000033.1, on the reverse strand, counting down.
CCATTTTCAGCCGCTGAGCGTGCTGGTTCGGACGATAGCCCAGCTCTTGGATCGAGGCGAGGATACGGTTACGGGTTTCGGGAGATACTTTGCGGGGTCCATTGTTCAGGACGTAGGACACCATTGCTCGGGAGACACCGGCATGACGGGCAACATCGACTTGGGTGACGATCTCATGATTTTTGCGCATAATGTGATCCTAATGCTGCAGCAAACGTATCTTCGTAATAAATTACAGCGAGATTTATTGACGTTCCTTGAATCCTGACTCTATAATAGTCTACACGTGTAGTCAACACGAACACGTTCGCGTCACTTGGAAAGGAGGATACCGGCAGACGCAGGCGGTGGAACGGCAAATTGTTGGAAAAGTATTCTGAAATGGAGTTTTAGACATGAGTATGCGACGCTTCAAATTGGCTTTGGTGGTCATGCTGTGCTTGATTGTAGCGGTCTTTAGCACGGTCGCGCAGGCGCAACAGACTGACGTCACCCTCACCGCACGCACGCACGACCAGCTGTACATCGACTACTTCACTTCACGCGAAGCTGAGTTCAGCGCGATGCACCCCGACCTCAACATTACCTACGATTTTCAGGTCGATTCGAATGTTGCCGACAATACGCTGAATCAACTGGCGGCTGGCGAGCAAATTCCTGATCTGGTCGGGATCGAGCGTGGTTGGTTCGGGCGTCTGATGAAGGATGGAGCGATTGCTCAATACTTCGTTGACCTGACGCCGCTGATCGGCGACCGTGCCGCTGACTATTCACCGGGACGCTGGTCGATCTATTCGTATCAGGGCGAGATCTACGGTATTGAGAGTTCGCTGACTCCGGCGGTTCTGTACTATCAACCAGCCCTGTTTGAAAAGGCTGGCGTTGAAGTACCAAAGACTTGGGAAGAAGTGCTCAATGATGTCGGTCCCAAGCTGGCAGCGAATGGTAGCGCCTTCACCTTTGCAACCAACGACCCGACTTGGTTCCAGATGTACTACGAACAACGTGGCGGTCATCTCTTTGATGAGAATGGCAACTTCGTCATGGGCGAAGAAGAAAACAAGCAGATCGCCATCGAAGTCGCTGACTACATCCAGAAAGCCGTGCAAGCGGGTATCTTCATGCAGGTACTCGGCGGCGACGTTTGGTCGGGTGCGACCATCCCGACTGCCTACACCGACGGCGCGCTGGCTGGTACGGTCATGCCCGACTGGTGGTCGAGCTGCTGCCTGAAGCCGGGTATCCCGGATATGGCGGGCGAGTGGCGGATTGCGACTGAGCCGGTCTGGGAAGGTGGCGGTCACGCTACGGGAACTTGGGGCGGTACCGGTTGGGCAGTCGCCAAGGGACCTAATCAAGACCTCGCTTGGGAATTCCTCGACTTCATGTATCTGGGCAAAGAAAGCCAGATCATGCGCTTCGAGCAGATCAATATGTTCCCGGTCATGTTCGACGCCATGAATGACCCGGCAGTGACCAGCGTTACCGATCCGTTCTATGGTGACGAAGCAATCGGTCAGATTTACGCGGATGCCGGTAAAGATATGGTGGTCTGGTACAACAGTGAGTTCTTGGGCGCTTACAATACGGCGGCTGGAACTGACCTGCCGGCACTGTTCGACGGGTCGATGACTCCGGAGGACTTCGTCAACGATGTGATTACACAGACGCAAGACACCATCGACTTCGCGTCGTAGTCGTCGCATTCGCAGTCAGCGACTTCGCGACGTGAACGGTAGGATCGAATAATGTTGATGGGGGCAGACTCTGCAGCCTTTGGTTGTCGGTGTCTGCCCTTGTCGATACTGAATCCCACCGCAAGGTGGAGCCTAGAAGTTCTGGAGGCGGAATATGATTAATTCGGATGCGACTGGCATGCTCTCGGCACCGCCGCGCAAAAAGCGCGGCATGAGCCAAGAAAAATACGCACCCTATTTTTTTATCTCACCTTTCTACATTTTATTTGCGATCTTTTTCCTTTTTCCGACTATTTTTGCGCTGGTGCTTGGTTTCTACAAATGGGGTGCACTCGGCGAACCGAGGTTTTTCGAGCTGCGCAACTACCAGCACATGTTCAAAGACCCACTATTCATCAAGGCGTTCTGGAATACGATCTTCTACGCCGGTGCGAGCCTGTTCGTGGTCATGCCGCTGGCGCTGCTCGAAGCGATGGCGCTCAATGCTAAACGCCTGAGGTTCAAGTATCTGTGGCGAACGCTCTATTTCGCCCCGATTGTCACCTCAACCGTCGCCATCTCGCTGGTGTTTCGTCTCCTCTACAACACAAATTACGGGTTCATCAATCAAATTATCCTCCTGCTGGGCGGCGTACCGATCCAGTGGATGGAATCGCAAAACTTGACGAAAATCGCCGTGATGGGCGTGGTCATTTGGCGCTGGACAGGGCTGCTAGCGATCTACTTTCTCGCCGGGTTGCAATCGATTCCGGAAACACTCTACGAGGCTGCAGCAATCGATGGCGCGTCCGGCTGGCAGCGCTTCGCCCACATTACCCTGCCGCTGCTGCGACCGGTGACGCTGTTTGTCGGCATCATCGTCTTGATCGGCTCGTTCCAAATCTTCGACGACCCGCAGATTCTCTTTGGCGGCACGACTCCCGGTGGTCCGGGCAACAGCGCGGTTAGTCTGGTGCAATATCTCTACAATCAAGGGATGCAGCAGCAGTTGTTCGGTTATGCGTCGGCGGTCGGCGTGTTCCTGTTCGCCATCATCTTCGTGCTATCGTTGGTTCAGCTTCGCGTATTTCGTGGCTTTTCGACCGACTGAGGAGGTAAAAGCTTATGGTCGAGTTCGATTGCTCGGCAACGCATCAGCACACTATTACTCAACTTAGCGGTTGCCTTCGGTGGGATTATTGTGGCACTTCCGTTGGTCTGGATGGTCACGTCATCGTTCAAGCCGCTTGACGAAATCTATGCTTATCCGCCGACCTTGCTGCCGGTGGACTTCACAACCCGCAATTACGAGCGCCTGTTCACCGACTGGCCCTTCTGGAACTGGTATGGTAACAGTCTGGCGATCGCCCTGCTCGCCACCTTTACGGTGCTGTTCTTCACGTCGCTGGCAGGTTTCGGCTTTGCCAAGTACCGCTTTAAGGGAAGCCGGTTTTTGTTCATCATCTTGCTCGCTTCGACGATGATCCCGTTTCAGTTGGTCTTGGTACCGCTGTACATCATCATGAGCAAGCTGAGCTGGACGGACTCCTATTTCGCACTGGTCATCCCCTTCATGGCTCCCGCGCTCGGAATTTTCCTGATGCGGCAGTTTATGATGTCGATACCGTCGGAATTGATAGAAGCCGCGCGGATCGACGGCGCGAGCGAGTTTGGCATCTACTGGCGCGTCATGCTGCCATTGGCGCGTCCCGCGCTGGCGGCGCTGGCAGTACTGACGTTCCTTGGCTCTTGGAACAGTTTCTTGTGGCCCCTCGCGGTGCTGCACAACCGGGATTTCCTGACTCTGCCGGTCGGCATGTCCACCATGATCGGCAGCGTGACCGCGGGCAGCGAGCCACCGGTCGGCGCGTCGATGGCGGCGGCGACGCTGGTCTCGATCCCCGTGATTATCGTCTTCGTCGCGGTGCAGAAGCAGTACGTCGCTGGCTTGACGGCGGCGAGCGTCAAAGAATAGATCGATCACTGCTGGAAGGGGATGCGCGGCGTCACCTTCCGGTTATAACCGTAGAATTGCAGGCACAAAGCAAAGGGTGAGCATTCCTTGAGCGCCTCTTTGAGTTGCCTGAAGGAAACCGAAAGTCATGTGCGCTACTGAACTGCTACCCGTTTCGCAAACGTTCAATCTGGTCAAAGACGCTGTTCCAAGCGTGACCGGAAAGCTGAACCTCGGCGGAGCGAATCCGGCAGGGCATCGGATCGGATTCACCGATTACTACATGACGTGGGACGATCAGCCCTACATCCCGATCATGGGCGAGTTTCATTTCTCACGCTATGCCCATGCTTATTGGGGCGACGAACTGCGCAAAATCAAGGCGGGCGGCGTCGATATTGTCGCCACTTACGTGTTCTGGAATCACATTGAGCAGGACGAGGGGCAGTTTGACTGGTCGGGGAACAATAATCTCCGCGAGTTTGTGATGCTATGCGGGCGGCTGGGCTTACAAGCGATCGTGCGGGTGGGACCGTTCGCTCACGGCGAGTGCCGTAACGGCGGCATCCCGGATTGGCTGTACGGGCGTCCGTTCGCGGTGCGCTCCAACGACGAGCGCTACCTGACCTACGTGCGCCGGTTGTACGGCGAGATCGCCCAGCAGATCGACGGCTTGCTGTTCAAAGACGGTGGTCCGGTGATCGGCATTCAGCTTGAGAACGAATACATGCACGCGGGTGCGCCGTGGGAGGTCACGTTTCGTCAGGGCATGGAGTACGTTCCTGCGGGGATGGATGGCGCGGAGCACATCATGATCCTCAAGCGCATCGCGCAGGACGCCGGTCTCGACGTACCGCTGTATACCGGCACCGGTTGGCTCGGCTCGCCGATTCCAGCCGGTGAGGTGCTGCCGATGCAGGGCGGTTACGTCTTTACGCCGTGGGTGCCCGATCCTGATTTTCAGCAGCCGCCGACCCGTGAATTCCTGTTTCGGGATCGGCAGCAGCAGCCGGTGATCAACGGTGCGCCGACCTATGATCCCGCTCAATATCCTTATGCTTGCTGCGAAATCGGCGGTGGGACGCAGGACACTTATTTTCACCGGAACCCGGTGCCGCCGGAAGCCGTCGAAGGGTTGGCTTTCATGAATTTGGCGGGCGGCGCCAACCTGATCGGCTACTACATGTATCACGGCGGGACCAATCCCATCGGCAAGCACGGCTACTTGAACGAACATACGGTTCCGCGCCGTTCCTACGATTTTCAAGCCCCACTGCGCGAATTTGGACAAGCTGCTGCTTCCTATGGATCGCTGCGTCTGCTGCATCTATTCCTGAAGGATTTCGGCGATCTGCTGGCGCCGATGCGCGTGATTTTGCCTGACAATGCCGCCGCGATCGCGCCGGAAAATACCACCGACGTACGCTGTGCCGTGCGCTCGCAGAGGGGGGCGGGGTTTCTGTTTCTCAACAACTATCAAGATCACGTCGAAATGCACGATCTCGAAGGCTTGCGCTTTGAAGTGTGCGCGAGCGGCGAGACGATCACCATCCCGCGAACGCAAACGCTCACCTTAGCGAAGCACGTCAGCGCGATTTTACCGTTTGGGCTGTCGCTTAACGGGATTCGTTTGCGCTCGGCGACGGCGCAGCTACTTGCCAAGCTCGACTCCGCTGACGGCGTGGACTATTTCTTTTTCGCGCCGCACGGCATGATCAGCGAATACGTGCTGGAGGCGGACAGCTTCGGCTCGCTCGACGTAGCCGGCGGCACGGTGATCGACGTCGAAGGCGCTACCGCGATCACGCTGACGCCGGGACTCGACGCCGTGATCACGCTGACCAATGCGGCTGGTCGGACGATCCGCTTGTTCACGCTGACGCGCGAGCAGGCGGAACAAACGACCAAGCAAGAACTATGGGGACGGGAGCGGCTGGTCATTTCCGCGGCGATGGTGGTCGCGGCGGAGGCGGACTGCTGGATCTACAGTCGCCAGCCGGACGTTGACCTACTGGTATATCCGCCGCTAGAGGCAGCTTTGCACTGCGATCAAGCGCAAGTCTTGGCGAGCAGCGCGGGATTCTTTGAGCGCTGCCGCGTTGTGTTGCCGCGAAAAGAGGTGCGCTTGAAGGTTGACGCGATCGCCGCGGACAAGTCCGTCGTCCAGATTCCGCCCGATGCGCTGGCGGACGTCGACAACGTGTACCTGAGCATCGACTATTCGGGCGACATCGGCAATTGCTTCGCTGATGGGATACTGGTCAGTGATAATTTCTATAATGGCACTCGCTGGGAAGTGGGATTGAAGCAGATTCGTCAAGAACGGGCTACCGACGAGCTATTTATCCTGATCACACCGACGCGCCACCGCTCGAAAACGCGCAGCGAAACCTCGGCGGCGATGGCTTACGTCCCTGATGCGCCTGAGTCCGGCATCGCGGTCATTCGGGCGATTGAGGCGGTGCCCGAATATAAAGCCATACTCACTCTATCGAAAGACTAAGGAAGAGATCATGCTGTACGGCGTTGCCTATTATCACGAGTACCAGCCCTACGAGCGCTTGCAGGAAGACATCCGGCTGATGCAGGAAGCAGGCTTGACCGTCGTTCGCCTCGGCGAATCGACGTGGAGCAGTTGGGAGCCGGAGGACGGACGATTCGAATTTGCGTGGATGGATCGCGTGATCGATGCCCTGCACGCTGCCGGGATCAAGGTGATCTTCGGCACGCCGACCTACGCGATTCCGGCGTGGCTGCATCGCCAATACCCCGATCTGATGGCGGAGTACGGACAGGGCAAGCGCGCTTACTACGGCGCGCGCCAGAACATGAATCACGCGGACGCCGCCTACCGCTTCTACGCCGAACGGGTCATCCGCGAGTTGATTCGCCATTACGCTCCGCATCCGGCGATCATCGGCTATCAGGTCGACAACGAAACCGGCAGCGGACTGCTCCATAATGCGGACGTTTTTCAGAAATTTGTCGCGTATTTACAGCACAAATTCGGCACGGTCGAGCGCTTGAACGAAGTTTGGGGGCTGACCTACTGGTCGCACCGGTTGGGGAACTGGGCAGATCTCTGGACGCCAGACGGCAACACCAATCCCGGCTACGATCTCGAATGGCGGCGCTTTCAGTCGTCGCTGGTGACCGATTTTCTCACGTGGCAAGCGCAAATCGTGCGCGAGTATGCGCGCTCCGATCAATTTGTCACGCAGGACGTGGTCGCCGTGCACGGACGTGCCGAGTCCGACGTCTACGACATCGCGCAGGCGATGGACGTGCTAGCGATCAACCCCTATCACGTCACGCAGGAGGGGCTGAACCTCGCCGACGCTGATCGGGTCTACGGCGCAACCGAGTGGATGCTCGGCGGACAGTCCGTCGATCCGGGTGTGTGGTCGATCTGCCTGAACGGGGACTTCGCGCGCGGGACGAAGCAGACCAACTTCTTGATCACGGAACTCAACGCTGGGAGTATCGGCGGCTCACACTGCAACTATCCCAGCTATGATGGGCAGTGGCGCTCGGTTGCCTATGCCTTTATTGCGCGCGGCGCGAACATGGTCGCTTACTGGCATTGGCATACACTGCATTACGGCACAGAGACCTATTGGGGCGGCGTGCTCAACCACGATTTGGAGCCGGGGCGCTGCTATGCCGAAGTTTCGCGCATCGCCCACGAACTACGCGAACATGACGCCGTGCTGACCGACCTGAAGCCGGACGCCGACGTCGCTTTCCTCTACTCGCAGGACAGCAAGTACGGGCTGGAGTTCATGCCTTCGCTGCCACAGTTGCCCTCGCTGCTGCCGGATCGAACCGCTTATCAGCGGACGTTCAATGCGTTCTATCGCGGTTTCTTCGAAGCGCGGGCGCAGTCGGTGGTGCTGCATCCGCAGCAGGATTTCGAAGCCTATCCGCTGGTGGTCGTGCCCTCGCTCTACATCGCCGACGAGGAACTGCTCCAGCGCTTGCTGCGCTACGCCGATCAAGGCGGTCATCTGCTGCTGACGTTCAAGAGCGGGTATGCCGACGAGTTCGCCCGGATTCGCAGCGTTCGCGCGCCCGGTCCGCTGCGTGACGGCATCGGCGCGAGTTATCAGGAGTTCTCCAACCTCGTTGCCGACCTGCCGCTGAGCAGCACTCAAGCCGATTTCGTGCTCCCGGCAGATGCGCGGGCGACAGGGTGGGCGGATGGCTTGCAGTTAGAAGGCGCTGAACCGCTCGCCTATTATCAGCACCCGCATTTTGGTCGCTTCCCGGCGATCGTCTCGCAGGCATATGGGCAGGGGCGGGTCACCTACTGCGGTACGCTGCCAAACGGCGCCTTGGCGAAGACGCTGGCGGAGTGGGCGCTGCGACAGGCACAGCTGACCCGCTTGTTCGCCGACTTGCCCGACTGGGTTCGCGCGTCGTCAGCGACGGCGGTGTCCGGCGAAAAACTCTATTTCTTCACGAACTGGTCATGGGAACCGCAGCAAGTTTCAATTGGGTTGGGCGGGCGCGAGTTGTTCAGCGGACGGCACCTCGCCGCCGGTGATGCGGTCGAACTCGGCGCTTGGGATACGCAGATCGTCGTGGTCTAGCTTGAATTTGAGCCGAGAATCTGTCGAAATAGCAGATTCTCGGCTCGATCGACGGATTAGTCCGGCACGGTCAGGTCTTTAGGGGCTTTCAAGGCACCGAGCCGCTCGAAAACGGATCCGTCGGCGAAATTCCCGCTATAGGGCGGGAAACTGATGTCGGTGTCGCGGAGCTGCTTAAGCGTCTGCGCCAGCCCCAGCGTCCCGTATTCGCGCGCGATCTGCACGCGATCCAAGTCGAGGATTTCAGTAAGAATTGTCGCCTGCGTGCTCGCTTGCTGAAGGATGCGCCCATCGGGATCGACGATCAGCGAGCGTCCGCCGCCCCATGGACCAACCCCATTGATGTCGACAAAGTAACATTGATTCATGATGGCGTTTGCTTGGCTCAGGACCACTTCCAACTCTCGATCCGAAGTCGGCGTCATCGTCGGGTGCAGGATCACCTCCGCGCCCATCCACGCCAGCGTGCGCACCATTTCCGGGAACCACATGTCATAGCAGATGCTCACGCCGAAGCGCCCAACGTCGGGAATGTCGAACACACAGAAACTATCCCCCGGCGTTGTCTCGGCTTCGAAGGGCAACCATGGGAAAATCTTCCGGTATTTGGCGACGATTTCGCCCTCCGGTGAGATCACGATCGCCGTGTTGTAGATGCGATCCCCATCACGCTCGTACAACGATCCCGGCAGCAGCCAGCGCCGTTCGTGGCGGGCGAGATCACAGAGGCGATCACTCAGCGGACCGGGGATCGGTTGGAGCAGTTTCTGCCATGTCTCCGGGTTCGGCGACGTGGAAAACTGCACCAATCCCGACGGACACAGTTCATGAAAGACGAGCATTTGCACCCAAGGAAAGCTGCGCCCGATTTTATGGCTGACCTGTGTCATTTTCGTAATCGTCGCCTCCGCATCCCAAGGGATAACGGACATTTGCACACCAGCAATTCCAAACAGCCGGGTCATAGTCGTAACCTCATTCAGCAAAATGACAGGCAGCCCAGTGAGTCGGACTGTAAGACTTCAAAACGGGTTCTTGATCGCGGCAGATTGGCTGGGCTAGCGGACAGCGGGTATGAAAGCGGCAGCCGGTCGGCGGGTCGATCGGGCTGGGGATCGTCCCTTCGAGTGGCGGCGTCTCCTGTCGCTGTTTTTGTCCGGGGATCGACGCCAGCAGCGCGCGGGTGTACGGGTGCTTGGAACTCCCGAAAACCTCGTCAGTCCCGCCGATTTCCACCAATTTGCCGAGATACATCACGCCGATGCGGTCACTCAGATGCTCGACGACGCCGAGATCATGCGAGATGAATAAGTAAGTGAGCTGTGATTGCTCGCGCAGGTCGCCCAGCAGGTTGATGATCTGCGCCTGCACCGAGACGTCCAGCGCCGAGGTTGGCTCATCCAGTACGATCAGGCGCGGTTGCAGGCTTAACGCCCGCGCGATGGCGACACGCTGGCACTGCCCGCCGGAGAGTTCGTGCGGGTAGCGGTCGAGGTGCTGCGCGCCTAGCCCGACTTGCGCCAGCAGTTCGCGGATTCGCCCCTGCCATTCACTGCGCGGAATGCGGTGCGTTCGCAGTGGTTCCCGCAAGATCGCCTCAATCCGCATCCGCGGGTTGAGCGATGAGAACGGATTCTGAAAGACGATCTGCATCTGCGCGCGCAGGTTCCGCAGCTCGGTTCCATTGACTTGTGTGAGATCCTGCTGATCGAACAGGACTCGTCCGCCGGTCAGGTCGATTAAGCGCAGGATGCAGCGTCCAAAAGTGGTCTTGCCGCAGCCAGATTTGCCGACGAGTCCGAGCACTTCTCCAGCGTTAATCGTCAGGCTGACGTCATCGAGAGCGTGAACGACGCGCCGTTCGCGCCTAATTCGACTCCCCGACACCGGGAACTGCTTGACTAGATGGTCAGCGACGACGAGAGGTTGGTTAGCCGCGCTCATCGGCTGCTCCTTCGGCGAGGAAACAAGCACTGCCATGCTCTGCGGTGAGCGGATAGAGTGGTGGTACATCGCTGCGACAGCGCGCAAAGACGTGCGGGCAGCGTGAGGCGAACGCGCAGCCCACCACCGCACCCGGATTTCGAGGCACAGTACCCGGAATCGCCGCCAAGCGCTGACCTTTACTCGCCGAGCCGGGGATCGCCGCGATCAAGCCCTGTGTGTAGGGATGGCGCGGGCGGGTGAGCAGTTCATCGACCGTGCCGATTTCGACCACGCGCCCGGCATACATCACCGCAACGCGGTCGCACAGTTCGGCGACGACGCCCAGATCGTGGGTGATCAGCATGATCGAAATCTGGCGCTCGTCGCGCAGTTGACGCAGCAGCCACAAGATTTGGGCTTGAATGGTCACGTCCAGTGCGGTCGTCGGCTCGTCGGCGATCAGCAGGGCAGGGCGGCAGACCAGCGCCATCGCGATCATGACGCGCTGCTGCATGCCGCCGGAAAGCTCATGCGGGTAAGCGCTGAAGATTTGTTCTGTGTCCGGCAACCCAACCGAACGCAATGCGTCGATTACCTGCTCGTGAGCGGTTTGGCGGTCGAGTTGGTGGTGCTGGCGCAGCACGTCGACTAACTGGGTGCCCACTTTGAAGACCGGGTTGAGCGATGAAGTCGGGTCTTGAAAGATCGCGGCGATGGCGGTTCCGCGCATCCGGCGCATTTCGGCTTCCGGCTGCTGGAGCAGATTCTCGCCGCGAAAACGGATCGCTCCACCGACGATCCGCCCCGGTGCCGGGACGAGCCGCAGGGTCGATAACCCGGTTACCGACTTGCCACAGCCGGATTTGCCAACTACGCCGAAGATTTCGCCCTCGTGAATGTCGAAGCTGACACCGCACAGCACTTGCAGGCGCTCATGAGGCGTTTCAAATGAGACTTCGAGATCGGTGACGCTGAGCAAGGCGTTATTCATCGACATTTACCGGTACTGGCGCGGATCGAAGATGTCGCGCAGCGTATCGCCGACCAGATTGAATGCCAGCACGGTCACAAAGATCATTAAGCCGGGGAAGGTACTGTACCACCAGCTATCGTGCAGATACTTCCGCCCTTCTTCGATCATCAAGCCCCAGTCCGCGCCCGGTGGTCGCGTCCCTAAGCCGATGAAAGCGAGTGCAGTCGTCGCTAAAACGACGGTGCCGATGTCGAGCGTTGCTTGCACGAGGATCGGCGTGACACTGTTGGGCAGAATGTGGCGGGCGATGATCACCAGATCGGGTACGCCGATTGAGCGCGCCGCTTCCACGAAATAATACTGGCGCAGGGTGACGGCGACGCCGCGAACGAGACGGGTATACCAAGGCCACCACGAAACCGTCAGCGCGATCACGGCGTTGAGCAAGCTGGGACCGAGCAGCGCGACAATTGCCATCGCCAGCAGCAGCGAAGGAAAGGCGAGAAACAGGTCGGTTGTGCGCATGATCAGTTCGTCGATCCAGCCGCCGAAGTAGCCCGCGATCGCTCCCAGCGGCGCGCCGACCATCACCGCAATTGAGACGACGACTAGCGCCGAAGTCAGCGCCGGACGGGCAGCGTAGATGATCCGGCTGAGCAGATCGCGCCCCAGATCGTCGGTGCCAAGCACGTACTGACCTGAGGGCGGCAGCAATCGATCGGCGGCATTCGTGCGTCCCGCACCTTGATCGGGATAGGGAGCGAGAATCGGCGCGCCGATGGCGAGGACAAGCACGAGCGCAATCCAGCAGAGTCCAAACAGCGCGAGTGGATCGCGCCGGATGACGTAGACGATGTGTCCCCAACCGCGTCCAACCCCGGCTTCCGGTGCAAACTCGCTCGCTTCGTCGTCGGCTAAGACTTCGCCCCGTTTCCCCAAAAACAAACGCCTCAGCGTCACGCTTGCACCCCTTAACTTAGACTGATACGCGGGTCGACCCACGCTTGCAGCAGATCAACGCCGAGATTGATGAAAACGTACCCGGAAGCGCCAAACAGCGTCATGCCCATGATCGCCGGGTAATCCAAATTGAGAAACGAACGCGCCGTAAACATGCCCAGTCCGGGCCAGTTGAAGATGATTTCGACAAAGAAGGCACCGGTCAGTGAATAGGCGAGCGTCAAACCGATGACTGTGATCGTCGGTCCGAGTGCGTTCTTCAGCGCATAGCGATAGGTGATCATCCGCTCGACGATGCCGTAGGCGCGGGCGGTGCGGATATAGTTTTGCGCCAAGACTTCAAGCATGGTCGCTCGCGTCATGCGGGCGACTAGCCCGATCGGATAAGCGGCTAAGGTGATCGCCGGGAGAATGATGTGCGCCAGCACGTCTCGAAATGCGACCCAGTTGCCCGTGATCAGCGTGTCCAGCAGATAGAAGCCGGTAATTGGCGTGATCGGCGCGGTGAAGCGCAAGCCACTATCAACCCGACCGGCGACCGGCAGCAGCCCCAAGTAATTCGAAAAGAGGAGTTGCAGCAGCAGCCCCAACCAGAAGGCGGGCAGCGACACGCCGATGATTGAAGTCGTTCTGACTCCCGCATCGAGCGGCTTGCCTTGTAAGCGCGCCGAGATCACGCCGAGCGGGAATGCCCACGATGATCGAGAGCAGGGTCGCTACTGCCAGCAGTTCGAGCGTTGCCGGCAACCGGTCGGAGAGTTCCTGAAACACCGGGCGCTTGGTAGCAATCGACGTGCCGAGATCGCCCTGCGCCAAATGCTGCATGTAGATCACGTACTGCTCGATCAGCGGCTTGTTGAAGCCAAGCTCCTCGTTCATGCGCGCGATGTCGTCGGCGCGAGCGCGCGGTCCCAGATAGAGCGCGGCTGGATTCGACGGGATGACGTGCGTCAGCGCGAAGGTGATCATGGTGATCCCGATCAGCACTCCCAGCGAAAGGAAGAAACGGCGCAGAATGTATTCGAGCTTGCGCACCGATGGTTGCTCCGACAGCTAGAAGTCGGGACACAGGCGTGCCTGCATCCCGGCTCGGTACTTCAGGTTAGGCGGCGTGCAGCGGATAGAGGAAGATAGCGAACGGATAGTTGAGATTGTACTCGAACCCGGCAACCGAGGTCGGCACGGCGTACCAGCTGCCCACGTCCATGAAGAACAGCCCCGGCGCTTCATTCACCATCAACGTTTGCGCCTGAGTATACAGTGCTTGCGCCTGCGCGCGATCGGTGCCGCTCAGGTTGATCGCTTCGTCAAGCGTCGAGTCAAATTCGTCGTTCTTCCAGTAGCTCAGGTTGAAGAAGGGCTTCTCGCTGCTGTGGAACATCGACCACAGGTTATCTGAACCGGCGTCGCTGTAAGTGGGCCAGTAGAGCAGCAAGAAAATGTCCTGCGCTTGAGTTGGGTCAGCTTTCGCGAGTTCCCACTGCTGGTTAAAGAGCATCGGCTCAATCGAGACGTTGATCCCGATTTGTCCTAAGGCGTCAGCGATCAGCGGTGCGAAACTGGCTTCAATCGTGTTTTCGGCAGCGTAAGTCAGCTTGAGGTCGAAGCCACCGCCTTCATGTCCGGCTTCGGTGAGCAGCTCGCGCGCTTTGTCGAGGTCTTGATGATATTGAGGCACATCCTCCGAATAGGGCCAGACACCGGCGGGGACGGCTCCGCGTGCTTGAGTCGCGCGTCCTTCCGCGCCAACGGTGATGATGTCGTCGTAGGGGATGGCATAGGAGATCGCTTGCCGCACCAGCGTATTGTCGAGCGGCGGGCGGGTGGTATTGAGGAAGCCAACGTAGTTGAACAGGGTTTGGACGTCTTGAACGTTGTAGCCGCTGTCGTTGGCGAAGGTGTCATAGCTAGTCGGCGGCAGCGAGAGGGCGAGATCGACTTCGCTACCGGTGAGCAACTGCTCTTGCGTCACCGCATCGCTGACGATGCTGACGACGATGTTCGCGTAGTGATCGGTGTCGTCCCAACCACCCCAGTAATCCGGGAAGGCTTGCAGCACGACTTCGCTGTCGGGGGTGTAATCCGCCAGCATATAGGGACCGGTTCCGGCTTCAACGCCGGCTTCGAAATAGGACGGATCGTCGGCGGCAGCGGCGAGCGCCTTCGGGCTGACGATCCACGCATCGTACTGCGACGAGGCGATCAATTCCAGCGGCGCGGGATACGCCATGTTGATCTGGACGGTGTAGTCGTCAACCACGTCAATCGAAGCGACCGGTGCCCAGATGAACGACGCGCCGCCCATTTCCTTGTGGCGATCCAGTGAGGCTTTGACGGCTTCCGCCGTGAGCATTTCGCCATCGTGGAACTTGACGCCTTGCCGAATGTGGAATGTCCACGTCATCCCATCGTCGGAGGCGCTCCAATCGGTCGCCAGCGCGGGGCTGAATGGCTCAGCCGAGCCGGGAGCGTTGGCGTAGAGCAGCGGCTCATAGATGTTGGTCAGGTAGAGTGCTTCGGTCGAGAAGGAAAGACTCGGATCCCATGTGGTGACGCTGGCGGTAGCCGCGACGCGCAAGACGCTGTTGTTGTCCTGCGCGAGCACGCCCCCTAAAGTCACGAACAGCATACATGTCAACACGAACGCTATCAGGTACAGCTTACGTAGCATTTTGTTCCCCTTTGCAACCGATTCGGCTTGAGGGCGAGATTGGCAGTCTTCATCTTAGTGTTTGCCGTTCGCAGAATCTTGGCAAATTTCTTTCAAGCGGGTAATGTTGGGCATGATCGCGTCCAGAAACGAGCTGCGCGAGCCACTTTTCGATGATCAATCCGCTGCATACAAAATTTCTGATCCCTCGCTTCACGGCTGAACGGCTGTCTCGACCACACTTGACGGACAAAATCTTTGCGAATTTGCCGCAGCGCATCATTTTGCTGATCGCGCCACCGGGGTATGGCAAAACCACGCTGATGGCGGAAGTGGTGGACAGCGCCACCAATCCGACGCTCTGGTATCAACTAGATGAAAGCGACAACGACCCGGCGACGTTTGTCGCGTACTTGATCGAGGGGCTGCGGCGGGTTCTGCCCGACGTCGGCAATCGCCTGAGCCAACTGCTGGGTGATTCCGGATCATACCCGCCCGTTCGTGCTTTGACGATCCTGTTGAACGATCTGATTGAAAACGCCACGCCAGCGTGGACGCTCGTGTTGGATGACTATCATCTGATCAACAATCCACAGGTTCACACGCTGACGACGATGCTGCTCGACAGCCCACCACCCGGTATGAGCCTGATCGTCGCCAGCCGGAGTACGCCAGCGCTCCCCTTAGCGCGTTGGCGCGCGCGCGGGCGATTGATCGAGATTCGTGCAGAGCAGCTGCGCTTTTCGATGGTGGAGATGATGGCATGGTTGGCGCTGCAGGATGTGTCGTTGCCCGAAGCCGTCGTCAGCGACTTGGTGGAAAAAACCGAAGGCTGGGGTGCCGGTTTGCGGCTCGCCTTGACATTGCTGGCGGAAAAGCAGGCGACGGGGCTGACCAGCGAGACGTGGCTCACGGGATTGGGCGGCGCGCACCCGTACATTTTCAGCTATCTCATGGAGGAAGTGTTCGACCGGCAGCCGATTACGATCCAGCAGTTTCTACTGCGCTCGGCGGCGCTGGCGCAGATGAACCGGGTGATCTGCCGCGAAGTGCTCGACCTTGACCATGCCGCCCAAATGCTCGACCAATTGGAACGCGACAATCTGTTCCTGATCAGCCTAGACGATCAGCACGAATGGTTTCGCTATCACCACCTGTTCCGCGAGTTTCTGCTCAACCGGTTCGCGCGGCAAGATCAAGCAGCGCTGAACGCCTTACAGACGAAAATCGGCGATTATTACTATGCCAAGGGTGAGAGCGAAGCCGCCGCGCAGCATTATTTCGCGGCAGGCGATGATCAGCGGTCGATCCGGGCGGTGCGCGCTTTCGCCGCCGATTATCTCAACCGGGGGCGGGTTGACATCTTGCATCGCTATTTCATTCAACTGGGGCGGGCGCTGGACGATCAGCCGGATTTGCTGCTGCTGTATGGGCGGGTTTTGCGCCAAATGGGGCGCATACAAGAGGCGGTTGTCCAGTTGCAAGCGGCGTTGGAAATCGCCCATGCTGAGGATGTCGCCTGTCTCGCCCTCACCGAACTGGCGAGTATTGCTCGCTCACAAGGCGATTATCGACTGGCGCAGCGCTACGATGCGGACGCGTATCATAACTATCCTGATGCGAGTCCCGCTGCGCGCGCGTTTGCGATCATGGAAGCTGCCAAGAGCGAGGGCTACCTCAACGGCATGGATCGGGGACGCGGACTCGCCGAACAAGCCATCGAAGCGATGGAATCGGCGGCGAAAACGATCAGTACCTACCAGCAAGCTGATTTGCTGCGCGGGTTGTCACAAATCTGCTGGTGGCAAGGCGATGTCGGTGCGGCGGTAGCCAACTGTAATTCGGCGCTGCGTCGGCTTCCGAATCAGCGTTCGCCGCTGGGGGCGGAAATTTTGCTGACGCTGGCGATTCCCTGCCTGTATCGCCATGAATATGTGGTCGCCTTGCAGCACGCCGAGCAGGCGTTGGCGATCTGCCAGCAGCTTCAACTCCGCGAGCTGCTGCCAACCGCGTACACGGCGTTGGGCAATATCCTTACGCGAGTCGGGCAGCTTGCGCGGGCGGAAGACTGTCTGCGCCAAGCGATCGACCTTGCGGCTGATTTGGGCGCTGCCAGTTACGCGCAGGTGATGGCAGCGGGCTATCTCGCCTACAACCTCACCGCACAGGGACGCATCGACGAGGCACAGCAGATCGCGGAAGCCGCGTTGTGGCCCTATGAGGGGCTGCCGGTCGTCTATGAAATTTTCGTCTGCCGCAGCGTGCTCGCCGACACCTACTTGAACGATGGTCAAATCGGTCGTGCCGAGCAGATTTTCGATGAGTTGATCGCGATTGGTGAGACGAAGCAGTATCGCATTCCGCTGGCGATGGCATACTTTGGCAAAGCCTACATCTGCTTCACGCAGGGAAACCGAACCGACGGCTTGCGCTTGGCGCGGCTTTCTTTGGAACTACTTGAGCCAACGCATTCATGGGAACTGTACGTCGACCAAGGACAGCGGGCGCTGGTGGTTTGTCAGGAGTTGGTCCGGCGCATCCCCGCTAGCGATTTCGTCCGTCAAGTCCTGCGTGCATTGAATGCCTTGGAGACCCCACTCGTCAGCCTAGCGGAAACCTCCGCCCGAATTCGAGTGAAAACGCTGGGATCAATGCGGGTCTTTCTGGGACAGCAGGAGATCGACTCGCGGCTGTGGGTGTCGATCAAAGCGCGAGATCTACTCGCCTATTTTGTGACCTTTCGCCACGAATCGATCCCGCTCGACCGGGTCTTGGAGGCGTTGTGGACAGAGCCGGATCGCGGGAGTAAAACGGCATTTCATACCGCGTTGTATCGTCTGCGCAAAGCGCTGCGAACCTCGCCGGAGACGACGAAATACGTGCTGGTGGAAGCCGGAGATTATCGCTTGGATTTGGCGCGCTTTGACGTCGACGTGGATGAGTTCGACATAGCCTATCGGCAGGCGCAAAGCGCGCACGGTTGGGAAGCGGTGCAGGCGTATCAGAGCGCGCTGGATTTATACGACGGCGAGTATCTGAATAACCTGTACTATGATTGGCTGCTGCCGGAGCGGATGCGCCTCAACGAAGCCTACGTTTCCGGCTTGAGCGAACTGGCGCGCTTGTCCGCCCATTTGGGGGATCTGGAAGCGGCGATCAGCTTGGCGCGCAAGGCACTGGCGATTAACCCGTTCCTAGAGAACGTGCATTGCGACCTGATGCGGTATCTGCACCAGATCGGCGATCAGCAGGGAATCGTGCGTCAATATCAGTCTTTATGCGATCTCCTGCACGACGAGCTTGACGCTGATCCCCAGCCAAAGACGCGCCAACTCTTTGCGGTTTTGAGCAGCTCAGACCCGGCTTGATTGTGTATCGGTGGAGGCGGGTGGCTGGATTTGATACTCGAATTTGTAACTGCCGGAGCCGAGCACCAATTCCACGTTGGCGCCGATTTGCTCACCATCGCGCAGCGCGTGACCGTTGAGCGTTACCTCCTCTAACCGCGCGGCAGGGAGCACGACTTCGGCGGAAGCGTTGAACGGGATCGTGATCTCGATGGTGAGGCGACCGGCTTCGTCAATGCGCCAGCCGCTTTGGTAGCAACCCGCCGCTGAGCGATAGCGCGCTCGCGCCCATTCGAGCGATTTGTCCGGTTTGGGGGCGATGCGGGCACGGCGAAATCCGGTCTGCCCGGTTTCGTCGGCTGCCGGGTTTAGACCGCACATATCGCGGTACATCCATTCGACGATCGACCCATAGGCATAGTGATTGAGCGAGTTCATGCCGGTCGAACTGATCGAGCCATCCGCGTTGAGCGAATTCCAGCGCTCCCAAATGGTCGTCGCGCCGAGGTTGACGGCATACAGCCACGACGGATAATCCTCGTTGAGCAGCAGGGTATAGGCGAGGTCGTTGGCGCCGATGTTCGAGAGCACGCGGCACAAATAGGGTGTGCCGACAAATCCCGTCCGTAGATGCCGATTGTCTTTGTTCAGCCGGTCAATCAGATCGTGCTCCACCCGCTGGCGGTAGGCGGCGGGGGCAAGATCCATGAACAGCGCCAGCACGTAACCGGTCTGGGTGGGGATCGCCAGTCGTCCGGTCTCGGTGAAGTATTCCCGCTGGATCGCCGCTTTGACTTCGGCGGAAAGCTGTCCGTAGGCAGCCGCTTGCTCGGTTTTGCCTAAGACGACCGCGGCTTGCGCAACCAATCGCGCCGAATAGCAGTAGAAGGCGGAAGCGATGAAGTCTTCCGGCGTGCCCCCCTTGCGCGAAGTCGGGTCGCTGGCGTCCAGTGACAGCCAATCGCCGAAGTGCTCGCCTTCCGTCCATAGACGCTGGCTGCCGGAGGCGTCGTCGATGCGCTTGATGTAGTCCACCCACGCCCGCATACTCTCGAACTGCTGTTCCAAGATGCTCACGTCGCCGTAGAACTGGTAGACGTTCCAAGGCAGGATGGTCGCGACATCGCCCCATGCGGTCGAGCCGCCACGATCGAGATTGGACATGGGGACGACGTGCGGCACCATCCCGCCCAGCTTTGCCTGTTCTTGCCCCAAGTCGTAGCTGTACTTGGCGAAGAATGCCGCCGAATCCATGTTGAAGCAGGCAGTGCCGGAGAAAATCTGCGCGTCGCCGGTCCAGCCGAGCCGCTCGTCGCGCTGCGGGCAGTCGGTGGGGATGTCGAGGAAGTTGCCTTTTTGTCCCCACAGGGCATTCTGGAACAGTTGGTTGACCTTCGCGTTCGAGGTCTCAACCGTGCCAATCGCGTCCATCTGCGAGTAGATCACGCAGCCGGTGAAGTCGGCGAGATCGAGATCGCCGACCCAGCCGGAGATTTTGACGTAGCGGAAACCGTAGAAAGTGAAATACGGCTCGACTACCGCCTCGGTGCCGTCGGCGATGTAGATGTACTCTGCCAGTGCGGTGCGCAAATTGTCGCGGAAGAAGTTACCGCCTTGCAGCACCTCGCCGAACTGAAGATGGATCCGTGTCCCCGCCGGGGCATTGGTTTTGAAGCGCAGCCAGCCGGTCATGTTCTGCCCCAGATCGAGCACAGTTTCACCGGCGGGCGTGTGGATTAGTTCAACCGGAGCAATCGTCTCGATGATCTCGACCGGGAGTGAACGCCGTGCTTGCAAACGCGACCGGTCGAGCGCAAGCGGCTGCACGCCGACAGAATCGCCGGAGGGCACGGCACGTGAAATGCGGGCGTCGTAGGTTTCGCCGTCGAAGATGCTGCTGTCAACGATGGGGGAGGGCTGCGCGCGCCACGACGGGTCGGTGACGATGACCTGTTCGCTGCCATCTTCCAGTGTGATATGCAACTCACAAATCAGCGCGAAGCGGTCGCCGTAGAAATCGACCGCGCCCCCGTTTGCGCCGTAGCGCCCCTTGTACCAGCCATTGCCGAGCATGACGGCGATCAGGTTGGAGCCGACCGCAAGCTGATCGGTGATGTCGAAAGTCTGATACTGAAGCCACTGATCATAGGCATTGCAGTAGGGCGTGAAGTATTCATCGCCGACTTTTTGCCCGTTCAGCTCAAAGTGGTATAAGCCCAGTCCGCAGATGTAGGCTCGCGCGGCGGACGCTCCGGCGGGAAGCTCGAAGGTGTGATACAGGATTGGGTGAATTTGATTGTCATCCCAGTCCGGTGTGATCCACTCCGCTTGCCAGCCTTCGTTCTGCTTTGCCGTCTCAAACCAAGCGATCTCGCTTTCGGCGGTCTCAGTTTCGCCCCAGACTCGCACCTTCCAGAAATAGCGCGTGCGCGGCGCGAGTTCGAGCGGCGGTCGGTAGGCGCAACTGTCGATCCCCTCAGGATCGCCTGCGCCGGCGACTCTGCCGCTGTCGAAGATGATTTGCTCGAAGCTGCGGTCGTAGCTGACGAGGAGCTGCGCGGCGGTCTGCACCGTATCATCGGTCGCTTCGACGATCCACGAAAAGGTCGGTTTTTCGATGGCGAAACCGATGGGATTCACGACGTGATTGGTCTTAAGATGGGTTATTTTCACAATCTACCTCACGATTACGGCGCAAGCATCCTCGAAGGATAAGCCTAAATCGCCGGTTGGCTGCTTTAGCCTGTCAAAAGCGAGCGCGCACGGCGGCGAAGCGTTATTTAAGCACACTGCCGGGAAAAGAAATAGCCCAGCCTGATCTTCGTTCGACCGCAATGGGCTGAGAATACGACAGCGGTCACTCGCGCTAAGTTGATTTTTTTAGTAAGCTTCAAGTATGCGGAGGCTGCTTTGCCTCTGTCGTCAGTTCGAGTTTGCCCTAGTGAACCTGTTCATGGAGTATGCTTGTGAGAAAAAATTCGCTGCTCGTGTCCATTTCATTGCTCCTGCTGCTGGTGTTGGGCGTGTTTTCAACCGCACTTGCGCAAGATAATCCGCCTGCTGCTACCATCGTCAACGACGAAGGCGGAGCGGTCGACATCAGTGGTGAGGTGGCTTACACCAACGGATTTTTCACGGCGGGCGTCGCCGAACCGCTGGTCATCTTAGAGGATGAAGCCGGGTTTGTCGATCGTAATCGGGGTTTTCTGATGCCGGAGGAGTCCCAAGTTCTCGGCAAGATTACGTCCGATTTCTTTACTTCTCCCTTCAGCTATCGCATCAGCCTGCCGATTCAACCGGCTGCCAGCCTGCGCGACGTCGATCACAATGGCGTTGACAATACCGGCGTGATGATCTACGCCGTCGCCTACTGGACGAATACGTGGGGCGACCCCTATCTTGAGGCGCGCGATCTGTACGGCGGTGGCTGGTCGACGGCTTACGCCTCGACGCGCATTGACCCGAATCCCTCCGCGAAGGGCAACGTAATCGGCGGCAAGTATCTGATTTACGCGCCCGACGGCGGTGAAGGCTTCCCCTCCGGCTTTGGCGCTGACGGCGCGCTGTTCACCGAAGACGACCCGATCGTGACCGTCCCGCAGGGCTACACGGTCGTCGATATGGACAGCGATCCATTCACCTTCGACCGTTCGAGCCATCCGGTGATCGACCTGATCGAGGGCGAAGCGTCCGAGCAGGCGGATTTCTCGGCGATGAGCTACACCGATGCCTTCGACGCGCTGATCGAGATGTTCCGCCAGAAGTATGCCTATACCGAACTTAAAGGCATCGACTGGGATGCCAAGAAAGCCGAATTCCGCCCGCGTTTCGTCGAAGCCGACGCGAACAACGACTCGGCGGCGTATCAGTTGGCGCTGCGCGACTTCATCTGGTCGATCCCGGATGGTCACTTGAGCGCTCCGGTCGATAACGTGCAGTTTGCGACCGAAACCGGCGGCGGTTTGGGGATGGCGATTCGCGAGATCGACAGCGGCGAGACGATCGTCAACTACGTCCTCGACGGCGGACCGGCGGCGGCGGCGGGCATCGAACTGCGCGCTCAAATCCTGTCGATCAACGGCACGCCGATTGACGAAGCGGTCAGCAACACGGTTCCGTGGTCGCTGCCGTTCAGCAGTGAGCATACGCTGCGTTTGCAGCAGCTTCGCTACGTGCTGCGCTTCCCGGTAGGCACGGACGTCGAGATCACCTACCAGAATCCCGGCGATACCGAGCCGACGACGGTCACGCTGACGACGGTCGCCGAGCGCGACAGTTTCGCTTTCTCGTCGTTCAATCAAGGCTTGACCGGCGCGGAAGAACCGCTCGACTTCAAGCTGCTCGACAACGGCTACGGCTACGTCAAGCTCTACAGCTTCTTCGACAACAGTGTGCTCACGATCCAGATGTGGGAGCACATGATGCAGTCGCTCAACCAGTTGGGCGTGCCCGGTCTGATCATCGACATGCGCCAAAATGGTGGTGGCAGCGGTTGGCTCGCCGACCAGATGGCGGCGTATTTCTTCGACGATGCGCTCGATTTGGGGAATACGGAAACCTACGACGAATCGCTGGGCAAGTTCTATGCCGACCCGGACTACGAGTTGTACTTCTATCCGCCGCAGGAAGATTTGCGTTATCACGGTCCGATTGCGGTTTTGGTTGGTCCGAGCTGCTCCAGCGCCTGTGAATATTTCAGCTACGACATGACCTTGCAGGATCGAGCGGCGATTGTCGGGCAGTATCCGAGCGGTGGTCTCGGTGGTGGGCAGACGACCTACGTGATGCCGGACGGACTGCAACTGCAATACTCGACCGGACGCAACGTTGATGCCAACGGCAACATCATCATTGAGGGTACGGGTGTTGTGCCGACGGTTAAGGTTCCGGTGGACGAAGAGACGCTGTTCAGCGACGGCGACCCGGTGCTCGATGCGGCGGTGGGCTATCTCGACGACGCGACGGCAATTGACGTTGTCGACGGCGGCACGATCGCGGTCGGTGACACGGTTACGGGTGACATCGCGGTGCGCCAGCGCGTCCAATATACCCTGACTTTCGATCAGGATCAGACGATTGACATTCTACTCACTGATGCCGATCAGACGCTGGACACCCACCTGCGGATCTATGACGACACCGGCAGCGTCCTGTTGATCGATAACGACGATGCCGACGCGGGCACGGGTGTGAATCCGCCGAACTCGGCGCTGACGCAGTTGGACGTGCCTGCGGGGTTGACGGTTATCCTCGAAGTCGGTACGTATGAGGATGCCTCAGCGGGCAGCTATACGCTCCAAGTTGCTGAGTTGAGCGCGGCATCGACCGAAGCTGCACCCGCGGAAGCGCCAACCGAGGAAGCCATGATGGAAGCAACTCCCGAAGCCACCTTAGAACCGACCGCCGAAGCGACCGTCGGTGACATGACCGAGATGACAGCGGAGCCGACGGCGGAAGTGACCGAAGCACCGTAAAATCGACGTGGTGCTAGTCGTAAATGCAAAACCGGGCTTGCCACTCACTGGCAAGCCCGGTTTGTTTTTGGCTCATGTTCAGAAAGTGTGGGCGCAGCACGCTGCGCCCCTACAAAAATGCTGCTTTTCACTCGTTTTGTCCATGAGCCTTGTTTTTATGCTCATGCGGCTTGGTTTATGAACTCGGCTTACGCCATTGCAGCCAAACAATCGACGCCGGCGGGAGATCGACCGTCCAGTGTGGTTTCCCCGATGCAGACGTCAGCGTAGTTTCCGCCCCAACGAATCATGGGGACGCCCATCCTGTTCCCTAAGCGAAATGCTTAGGGGGCTGATTTTACCTGTGCCCGCTGAGATCGACCAAACATTTGTGGTTGTCCGTTAGCTGACCTTTTCGTCGTAGACGTAAACGCGGGTGCCCTTGATGATCCAGTTGTCCCACAACCATTTGGCATCACTGACGCTCAGATTCACGCAGCCGTGCGACCAGTAATAGCCGAAGTTATCGTGCCAGTAGACGCCATGAAGCGCCTCGCGCCAGTTGAAATACATATGGTACGGCACTTGATCGAGCGCGTAGAAATTGTCGCTGCCGGCTGCGCCCGTCATCGGTCCAACTTCCCAGAAGAGATCGACCTTCCAGACACCGGGATCGGTGTGCCAGCGCTGCTCATCCATGTCGCCGGTCGAGACCAGCGTCGCCATTACCGGGCGTTCGCCCTCGTAAGCGACGAGATTCTGCTCGTAAGTGCTTACGCCGACCCAGCGCCAACTGAATACGGTGGGTGGGGTGGGATAGACGATGCTGAGATTGGTTTGCACCGTCCACTGGTTGGGTCCCACCAGATGCCAGTCCCACTCACCGACGGTAACGGTGGCATAGATGTTCATCAGGTCGTAACGGTGGAAGGAGCCGGACTGCTGGCAGTTCCGCGGACCGCCCGGCGTAAGCGACGTACAGTGATCATAAATCGCCCAAGCGAAGGGCATATCCATGTGATTGATGAGGACGCCGGTATAGGTTGATGGGGTGGCAAAGTGTGCGTTTTCCAGTGACGCCCAGCGACCGCGACGAATCTCTGCCCAGTCGCCCGACGTTTGGAGCACGTTGACGTAGCTGCTGCGCCCCGCCGTCAAGTGACCGATCACTTTGCCGTCGGGGGCGTCGTAGAGGGGAACTTCGTCAGCGTCGAAATAGACGAAATCCTGTCCGGCGATCACGCCGAGGTCGAACGGGACGCGCGTGACGTCGGGGTAGGGCTGCGCCAGCATGACGGCATCGCATTCCGGCGTCTGGATCGTGGCGTAATTGATGTTGGCGCAGCCGGGATGACCGGGAGCAGCATTTGAGGCAGCATAAGTCGGAGCGAAACCGACTAGACTAGTCACTAGAATGACGAACATAAGCGTTGTGCGGAGGTTGAGCATACCAACTCCGTTTTGATCGAGCATTGCACCCCATCATACCGTAAATCGGGTCAACTCTGGTCCGGTTGATAGATGGTCCGCAGCGTTTGTGCTCGTACTGCGCGCAGTGGTCGTCGGCAGTCCGGGAATCAAACTGTCACTGCAAAAAGGAATATGTCGCTACAATGGTAAGTGAAATCGAACGCGGCAGCCGATCTTTTTTTGAAAGATGTGGGGCTTTATGTGACTTAAAGAAGGAGTTCTTCATGCTCACCAAAAGACTTGGAGTTAGCGCCAGCCTGATTTTGCTGCTGCTGGTGACCTCGGTCACGGTGCTGGCGCAGACCGAGCAGCCGACGATGGTCGTGATCGCCGGGACGATCCAGAGCGCGCTGGGCTGCACCGGCGACTGGCAAACCGATTGTGAGGCGACGGCTTTGACCTACAGCGACAAGGATCAACTGTGGGAAGCGACGTTCGACCTCCCGGCGGGGAGTTATGAGTATAAGGTCGCGCTTGACGGCAGTTGGGACGTGAACTATGGTCTTCACGCTGAGGCGGGGGGTGCCAATATCCCGCTGATGTTGGATGCAGACACAACGGTCACGTTTATTTACAGTGACACGACGCACTGGGTCACAGACAGCGTCAATTCGCTGATCGCCAACGTGCCGGGCAGCTATCAAGCGGCAATCGGCTGTCCCGGCGATTGGCAGCCTGATTGCTTGCGGACGCTGCTGCAAGATCCGGATGGCGACGGCACCTACACCTACACGACCAGCGCGATCCCGGCGGGTGATTATGAGGCGAAAGTGGCGGTCGATGGCAATTGGACAATCAATTATGGCGAGGATGGTGCTCCCGGCGGAGCCAATCTCCAGTTCACCGTTCCGGCGGACAACACCGAGACGGTGTTCAGCTTTAACTCAGCGACGCACATCATGACAATCATCGTGGGCGGCGAAGCGCCACCGAAAACCGGCAATCTCAAACAGGCGCTGGCGCAGTGGGTCGCGCGCGATACCGTCGCGTGGAAGATTTCGCGCATCCCCGGCGCGGAGTACCGTCTGTACTACTCCGCGAGTGCCAACCTCAAGCTGACTGATACCGGCATCGACGGTGCGGACGGCTACATCACGTTGCAAGCGGATCGCGCGGGGTTGAGTGATGCTGTTCTCGCCAAATTCCCGCAGTTAAGCGATTACACCGCGCTGGAGATCGACGCCGCCGATTTCGATGAGCTGCCCGACATCCTGCGCGATCAAACGGCGATCGCGGCTTTCTACAACGGCGGCGTCTTCCAAGACGCGACCTCGCTGCAAATCCCCGGCGTGCTCGACGATCTCTACGCCTACGACGGCAATCTCGGCGTGACCTTCTCCGATGGCGCGCCGTTGATCAGCGTGTGGGCACCGACGGCGCAGAACGTGCGGCTCTTTGTGTACGACGACTCGAATGCCGCGACTGAGCCAACCATCCACGACATGGACTTCGATGCACAGTCGGGTGTCTGGGCATATTGGGGCGATTCAAGCTGGAACGGTAAGTATTACTTGTTCGAGGTGACGGTCTACGCGCCGACGACGCAGAAGATCGAGACCAACCTCGTGACCGATCCTTATTCGGTCAGCTTGTCGATGAACAGCACGCGCAGCCAGATTATCGACCTGAACGATCCCGCGTTGATGCCTGACGGCTGGCAAACGTTGGCAAAACCAGCACTCGCTGCACCGGAAGATAGCGTGATCTACGAACTGCACGTGCGTGACTTCAGCGCCTACGACGAGAGCGTCCCGGCGGAAGATCGTGGCAAGTTCACGGCATTCACCGACACCAATTCGGATGGGATGCAGCATCTCGCCGCGCTGGCGCAAGCCGGGCTGACCCACATTCACCTGCTGCCGGTGTTCGACTTCGCTACTACCGACGAGAACCCGGCAAATCGTATCGAATTGAATCGCGCCGGGCTGGCAGCCCTACCGCCGGATTCGAACTCGCAGCAGGCGGCGGTCACGGCGACTGCCAACGACGACGCTTACAACTGGGGTTACGATCCACTGCACTATACCGTTCCCGAAGGTAGCTACAGCACCGATCCTGACGGTTCGCAGCGGATCCTTGAATTCCGCGAGATGGTGCAGTCGCTCAACCAGACCGGGCTGCGGGTCGTCATGGACGTCGTCTACAACCACACCAACGCCAGCGGACAGGATACCAACTCGGTGCTGGATCGGATCGTGCCCGGTTATTACCACCGGCTGGACGAGAAGGGGCGGGTCGATACGAGTACCTGCTGCTCGAATACGGCGACCGAACATCACATGATGGAGAAACTGATGCTCGAATTCGCTGCGGACGTGGGCGACCGAGTACAAGGTCGATGGTTTCCGCTTCGACCTGATGGGACATCACCTGCTCAGCAACATGATCGACGTGCGCGATCTGCTGCATGGGCTGACGCCACAGAGCGATGGCGTCGACGGCTCGTCGATTCTGATCTATGGCGAAGGCTGGGATTTCGGCGAAGTCGCCGGGAACGCGCTCGGCGTCAATGCGTCGCAGTTGAACTTAGGCGGATCGGGGATCGGATCCTTCAACGACCGCGTGCGCGACTCGATTCGCGGTGGCAGCCCCTTCGGTGATTTGCAGGTGCAGGGCTTCATCAACGGGTTGTTCTACGACCCCAATGCGTTGGAAACGCGCAGCGCCGACGAACAGCGGCAGGCGCTCAACCTGTTCGCCGACCGGATTCGTGCTAATCTCGCTGGTAACCTGCGTGATTACAGTTTCGTCGGCGCGAACGGCGACACTGTCACCGGCGCGCAGATCGACTACAACGGCAATCCGACCGGCTACACGCTCGATCCTCAGGAGAATATCAGCTATGCGTCCGCTCACGACAATGAGACGCTATTCGACGTGATTCAGGCGAAAGCGCCTGCGACGGCTACGATTGAAGATCGCGCGCGGATGCAGCAGATGGGGATCAGTCTGGTGATGCTATCACAAGGCGAGCCGTTCTTCTCGGCAGGCGACGATCTGCTGCGCTCGAAATCGGGTGATAAGAACAGTTACAACTCCGGCGACTGGTTCAATGCGCTAGACTTCACCTATCAAACGGATGGATGGGGACATGGCTTGCCGCCGGAAGGCGACAATAAATCGAATTGGGGCGTATGGCAGCCGCTGCTGGGTGACCCTGATTTGATGCCGACGGAGCCGGTGATCACCGCCACGGCTGCTTACTTCCGTGACCTGCTGCAAATTCGCCAAAGCTCGCTGCTGTTCCGGCTGCGGACGGCGGATGAGGTCAATCAGCGCCTCAGCTTCGCCAATACCGGCGCGGATCAAATCCCCGGCTTGATCGTGATGTCGTTGGATGACACGGTCGGCGAAAACCTCGACCCGAATTACGCGCAGATCGTGGTGCTGTTCAATGCCAACAATGCAGCGCAGAGCTTCACGCTGGATTCGGTCGCCGGGATGTCATTTGCGCTGCATCCGGTGCAGATGAATGGCAGCGATCCGGTGGTCAAAGACGCTTCGTTCGACGCTGATAACGGGACGTTCAGCGTGCCGGGACGCACGACGGCGGTCTTCGTCTTGAAGGACTCGGAGTAAGGTAGAAGTCAGCCGGGGCGCAACACACTGCGCCCCGGCTGCTCAAACTGTTGCGGGGATTTGGGCATTCGCCTCAATTTTCTCGTTAGCCGCAGGGAAGTTCGTCCGTTTCAGGTGTGGTCTGTGACCAGATGCTCTCTAGCGCATAGATTTCCATGTGCTTGATGCTGATACTGCCGTCTTGCGCGAACAGTGCGACGCCATCATCCGCTAGGTTGGAGAATATCTGTCCGGTGACGGAAACTAAGCCGTCCTGAGCAAAGACCTCGACCGACAATTCGTCCACGAAGATGTGGAGGCGTAACCGGTTGTTTTCCAGCGTGACCGGCGCTCCGAAGGCGGGTGTAAAGTCGGGGATCGATTGATTCAGGCGGCTGATAAGCAGCTGTGACTGGGGCACGTTGAATACAATTCGCGCGCCGGTGTCTACACCGCGCTGCACGTCGATGCCAAAGCGAGTCGCGGTCCCGGCGTCGATGTCAGCGATGATTTCCAAGGCGCGGGTATGAACTCCGTCAAGTGGCAGTACGTCCGTTACGCTCAAATCGTCCCAAGTACCGATTGGGCTGCGCAGCTGCGTTAAGGCAGCCGGAGTCGTCTGCGCGAGCCGGATGCCCGCGTCGGTGTGGACGAGTTGAAACTCGCGCGGCAGCGTCGCGCCACCGCGCCACTCGGTCGTTGGGAGTGTGTACGCATATTGCCAGTTATTCATCCAACCGATATAGAGCCGCCGGTCATTCGGCGCATCGTTCCACGTTGTCCCGGCATAGTTATCCGGTCCATAGTCCAGCCAGAGAATCGTCGCCGGGTTGTCGTTCGTGAAGGTCTGCCCGTCAAAGTCGCCGATGAAATACTGGATGCCACTACCGCCCGCTGGAGCCAGCGCACCTACACTGACGAGCAGCACCCACTTGGTTGCGCCGTCAAGCTGCAGCGGGAATAGATCGGGCACTTCCCAGACCCCTTGGACGTGCCCACCGCTGAAGCTGCTGCGATACTCCCAGTTCAGCAGATCGGGCGAGGTATAGATTTGAACTTCGTGTCCGGCAGCGAGCACCATCGCCCACTGCCCGGAGCGATCGTCCCAAAAGACTTTGGGATCGCGGAAGTCTTTGGCGCGCGCTTCGATGACCGGATTCCCGGCGTACTTTGTCCATGTACGCCCTTGATCGGTGCTGTAGGCGACTCCCTGCGACTGGTTTTGATACGAGTAGATGGCGACCAATCCGCCGCCGGGGACCAGTCCGCTGGTGTTCTGCCGATCAACCACCGCGCTGCCCGACCAAATGGGTCCGTTGTCATCGGGATAGAGCGCAATCGGCAAGGTCTGCCAGTGAACGAGATCGGTGCTGACGGCGTGCCCCCAGTGCATCGGTCCCCGACTCACCAGCGGGCTGTATTGATAGAAAAGATGATATTCGCCTTGATAGTAGACTAAGCCGTTCGGATCGTTCATCCAGCCGCACGGAGGCGTGTAATGATATTGGGGACGATAGGGATCTTGGTACAAGGTATTCTCCTGAGCCAAGGTTATGGAAGTGCTCAATACAAGCAAAAACAAAAGGAAGAGCAGGGCGCGTTTTGTGACGTTGGTTAGCATACTTTCACCAATCGATGGTTTGGTGGGGCAAGGCGCATGACGTCCCTCACGCAGCAGCGAAACAACGGTTAACCTGCGCACGCCACCGACAGCGTCGTGCCGTCAGCGCAGCCGATGACGAAAGTGTCCGGCGCGCTTGAGTGACGCATCATCGTCATGGCAGCTTTGTCCGGCGGAAGCTGGATACCGGGCTGCCAAGTGCTGCCACCGTCGGCGGAGCAGGCGAGTTGATCGTCCAGCAGCAGATAGACGTGCTCCCCGTCAAGCTGAATCGCATTGACCGTTCCTGAGGCGAACTCAGGATTGAGCGGCTGCCAACTGACGCCGAGATCGTCTGAAGCATAGAGTCCGTTGTCTTCCGTCCCGGCATACAGGCGACGATCATGCGACAGCCCCAGACAGAGAACCGGAGCGGCGCTCATCGGAAACGGCGTTTCGCGCCACGAATGACCACCGTTGCGGCTGATGTAGACGCCGCTCTCAGTTCCGGCAAACACCACACCATCGGAATGGAAATCTGGCGAGATCGCCAAAGCAAAGACGTGCTGATCGAGCAGAGCCGAAGTTCCAGGAATCCACGACTGCCCGCGATCGCTGGAAAGGAAGATGCCATCTTCGGCTGTCCCGGCAAGGACCACGCCATCCGCCGCGTAGTTCGGTGAAACGGCTAGTGCGGTGACTTGCGGGGGTGGCGCTGCCAGCCCGACGGCTTGCCACGTCTCAGCGCCATCGGTCGAACCCAGCACCGCGCCCTTCGTCCCGGCGAAGAGGGTTCCTCCGACGGCAGCGATTGCCGATGCCGTGACCGGTTCCGCGCTGCTGAGCGAGTCAAAGGCGCTGTGCCACGTCGCGCCATGGTCATGCGAGCGGTAAAGTCCGCTTACGCGCGCAGCGTACCAAGTTTCACCTGAGGCAGCGAGACCGAAGATGGTATCCGGTTGGATTTGCAGCGTATTCATTGAGACTGTTCCTTCGGAAAGTGTCACTCCGGTCTGGCGATGATTTCCGGATTGGCGACGTGCACCAGCGAGTCGATGGTCAGGGCGAGGGCGGCAGTCGTGACGGCGTTACGCACGCTCGTCGCGACAATCCGCGCGCTGTCTACGATCCCCGCTTCGTGGACGTTCACGATCTGATCGGTGACCACGTCGAAAACCGCATCAGAGTTCGCACCCGCGATCTGACTCAGCACCTCGCCGGGGTCATAGCCGGAATTTCGGTAAAGGGTCCGCGCCGGTGCTTCCAGCGCGTCGATCAAAATGCGATAGGCGGCGCGCTCGTCGCTGTCGCAGGCGCTCGTGAGCGCGCACTCGAGCACGGCGCGACAGTTGAGCAAGGCGACACCGCCGCCCGCGACTACGCCTTCTTGTAGGGATGTGCGCATCGCCAAGGCTGTCCGCTGTGCCAAACTCTTGCGCGCGTCGATCTCGGTCTTGGTGAAACCGCCGACCCACAAGGTCACCGAACTGCCGGACAGGGCGGTGATCCGCTCTAGCAGGCGCTCGCGCGCTTTCGGATCCGGCGCACGATGGAACTGAGTTTTCAGTGAATGGAGGTGCTCGCGCAGCTTGATCGGGCTGCCACCAGCGCCGATGATGCCGAACGTTTTGTTATCCGCCCACACGCGCCGCGCTCGACCGAAGTCTCCGGCGCTGACCTTGTCCAGCGTTTGCCCGGTCACCTGAATGAAGGGCGTCGCCCCGGTCAGCTTACCCAGATCGTCAAGCGACTCCATGCGCTCGGTCGGATTGGCACCGGGCAGCGTGACCGCCATCGCCTTGAAGCTATCCATGCGATTATTGGCGACGAGCAGCGAGATGGCTGCCTCCGAGAGACGGCGCGCGACGATGACCAACTGCTTGACTCCGGCGGCGTGAGCGGTCTGCAATACCGGAAATAGGTCGTGGTGATCCTCGATTTCGAAGTCGCACAGGAAGATCGCCGGATTTTCAAAGGTGACGATGCGGGTAGCCGCAGGCAGCAGGGCGGTCGAGCACAGCCCGGTGTAATAGTAGGTGCCTTCGACGAGTTCGCGGCGCAGAGTGCGTCCATAATCTTCGCGGATTTCGAGCCGCCCGAACGCGCCGACCAGATCAAAGGCTTCGCCGAAGAGCGCCGCCATCTCGTCCTCGTGGCAGAGCGAGCGCGCCAGCGCCGTGAGCGCCGCTTGACCTTCCAGTCGAAAGACCATCTGCTCAAGGCGGTCGAGGATCAACGGCAGCGCTTGTTCCATGTAATGACGGAGTCGCATGGCGTTGCCCCCGGCGGCAAGATAGCGCACGCCGCCGTTGAAGATCGCTTCGAGCAGGACGGCGGCGGTTGCCACGCCGTCGCCGACGCGCTCGTGCTGCCGTACCAGCATCGAGCGGACGAGCATCGCGCCCATATCCTCGTCACGGTTGGGCAGTTCGATGATGCGCCGGGCGATCAGACCGCCATTGTCGAGAAATTCCGGCAGTTGGATCGATTTGTTCAAGTGGTCGATAGCGACGCCGCTGGAGAGCGGACCGAGCGTTGGGCTGATCGCGCCGACCATCGTTTGGATACCGCGCTGCATTCGCCGCTGAACCTGCGGCTGAAAGACGACTCCCGGCTTTTGCTTGGCTTTCATGAAGTGTTATCCCTTAGCCTTTGACGCCACCCACCATCAGCCCTTCGATCAGATAACGCTGACCGAGGATGTAGATGATGATGACCGGAATGGTCGAGAGCACGATCCCTGCCAGCACGACCGAAATGCTGCCGGTGCCCATGTAGCCTTGCAGGTCGACGATGCCGAGGGTGATCGGGAATCGCTCTTTGGTGTTCATGAAGATCAGCGGTGTGAAGTAGTCATTCCACTTGGCGTTGAAGGTCAACACGGCGAGGATCGCCAAACCGGGCGATGCCAGCGGCAGGTAGATTTTGCGGAAGATCTGCCATTGGTTCGCGCCTTCGACCAGCGCGGCTTCTTCAAAGTCGTCCGGGATGCTCAGGAAATATTGGCGCAGCAAAAACGTCCCGAAAGCGGTCGCTAGACCCGGAATAATGAGCGCCCACAGCGTATCGTTGATGTGAAGCCCCCGCGAGATCAGCACAAAGAGCGGGATGATAGTCGCTTGTCCGGGGATCATCATCGTCGCCAGCACGATCCAGAATAAGACGTCGCGCCCGCGGAAGCGCAGGCGGGCGAAGGCGTACCCGGCTAGCGCTGCGGTCACCAATTGACCGGCGACAACGCCGATCGTGATAGCGAAGCTGTTCAAAATCTGGTGCCAGAAAGGAATTTCTTCGAACACTGTCGCGTAGTTTTCGAAATCCATGTCCGTCGGAATCCATTTGGGCGGTTCGGTGAAGGATTCGGCAGGCGTGCGCAGGGAAGTCGAAACGACCCAGACGAACGGCATCAGGGTGATGAATGCCATGATGCACAGAAAAGCCATCGTCAGCCAGCGCCCAATCCGGTGTCGAATCCAATCGACGGTGCTGGTCCTCGGTATACGTGATTCGCTTGCGGCGATCGATGTCATATTTCACCCCCTACCGATAGAAGACCCAGCGTTTACTGAGATAGAACTGGAATCCGGTGACGACCATGATGACTGCGAACAATGCCAGCGCGATGGCGGAACCATAGCCGAAGTCGAGACCGCCGAAGGCGTTGTCGTACATCAGCATGACGACCGTCCGGCTGGCGTCGCCGGGACCGCCGCGCGTCATGATGAACGGCTCATCGAAGAACTGGAGCATCTTGATGATGTCGGTCACCGTCGCGAAGAGAATGGTTGGGCTGAGGAGCGGCAGCGTGATTTTCGCCAGTTTTTGCCAACCGGTCGCGCCGTCGACCTGCGCCGCTTCCAGTACCTCGGTCGGCAGGCTGCTGAGACCACCGAGATAGATGATGAAGGTAAAGCCCAAGTTGCGCCAGACCGTCGTGATCGAGATGGTGATCAAGACGACATCGCTAGAAGTGAGCCACGGTATTTTCGGGATACCCAATAAGCCTAAATAGTAGTTGATGACGCCGAAATCTTGGTGGAACAAGTAGCCAAGGGTTACCGCGACCGCTGCGCCGGAAAGCAGCACGGGCAGAAAGTAGGCGGTGCGGAAAAACGTTGCTAACGCGCGGTTTGCCAAACGGTAAACGCTCAATGCTAGCGCCAACGCCAAGATTTCCAGCATGATAATGGTCATCACAACGAGAATGAAAGTATTTTTGAAGCTCACGAATACCCGCGGGTCGGCAAAAAGGCGCTGGAAATTCGCCAGACCAATGTAGGTGGGCGGTTTAAAGACATTCCATTTGAAAAAGCTCAACCCGAAGGCGCCGAGCATCGGTCCGACGACAAATACGACCAGACCAATCAGGGCGGGTGCAAGGAACAGGTACCCCATCACGGCGCGCTGCCGCCGGATGCCGTCCAGTGTGTCGGCGGCTATCCAGCGCGAGATCGGATTACGCCGGGGCGGGGTCGACGGACGACCAGCGGTGTTCGAAACCATAAAGGTCCCCTTCTGCTATGCAAGGGGACAGCAAACCTGCCCCCTTAGTCGAGCGGAGTGTGTTACTTACGGATTCGCTGCATACAAGGCTTCGAGTTCGGTCTGCATCCCGTCGAGCGCATCCTTGGGGGACATCTCCCCGTTGGCGGCGACCGCAGTATAGCGCGTGTAGATGTCGGTCTCCTGAATGGAGAACTTCGGCGCGGGGATCGGACCGGTGTCCGGCAGCTTGTCGAGGGTGTCGTAGAACACGTGCCAGTTGGCGGGACCGGAAGTGGCATACCGCTGCTCGTTGTTCATCGAGCGCCGCACCGGGGTCGTGGTGGTCAGTTCGCCGAAGAAGCCGATCATTTCCATGACTTCCTTCTTCGTGTTGAACTTGACGAATTCCCACGCTTCGTCTTCGTGCTCGGCGCCGTTGAGAATCCAAGCCGCACCGACGCCCAGTTGATGCCGCTGGGTCACCCACTTGGGCCAGAACTGCACGTCAAAGTCGCCCTTCGCCATGCCTGCTTGGATCAGCCCGCCGGACCAGAAACCACCCGCCGGGGTCATGCCGAGCTTGCCGCTGGTGAAGAAACCTTGGAGTGTTTCACCGCCGCCCATATCGACTGCCGGGGTCAGCTTATCGGTTGTCAGCGACACGACGAATTCGAGCGCTTCGACCATCTTGGGATTGTTGGCTTGTGGAGCGGGCCAGCGCCAGCCACCGCCGCGTCCTGCCGCGTTGGGATCGTCTTTGTAGAAGGTATCCCACAGCCACTCACCACCGGGCGCGCGTTCTTCGGTCAGCAGATCGGTGTCATTGACGAAGAACCAAGGCGTCCAGCTTCCCCACAGGCGATTGGTCCAGCCGTAGCCGAAGGAGTCTTTCTGATCGCCGAGTCCGGTCATCGCGGTCGCGTATTGGACAAAATCGTCTTTCGTCCAATCTTCGCCCGGCATTTCCAACCCGGCTTCTTTCAGCAGGCTGGTGTTGAAATACATGTTCGCGGCGTTGAAGTCGCGCGGGAGCTGATAGAGGTCGCCTTCGTACATGTCGGTCTCGACCAGAACGGGGCTGACGTCAGCGAAGTATTCCATCAGGTCAGCCTGCGAATCTTTGACCCGCTGGGTGAGCGGCGCCGCCAGACCTTCACCGGCATACAGTTGAGTCGCTTCCGTCGCTGCATAGCCAATATTGACCGGCTGCCCGGCGGCGAGCAGCGCCAGAATCTTGGTCGCGACTTCCGCGTGGTCGACCCCGGTGACATTCACAAACTGAATGTCAATATTGGGATACTGTTCCTTGAACGCTGCGACGACGTCCGTATACTGCTTCTCGTCCTCTTGGAAAGTCAGCGTGATTTGATCCTGACCTGCCGGTGCCGCAAATATGTGTAGATTGGGAATCAATCCACTGCCTGTGACTGCGGCTCCTGCCGCCACGACCTTGAGCAGATCGCGCCGGCTCATCTTTTGAGTCATCTCAACCTCCATAAGTAACCAAAATAAACTAGGGATCTTCGAACCAGAACCAATAGGTGCAGCCGTTTTTAGCTTCAACCACCTCCTTTAAAGCACGGTCCATGGGACAGGTTGGTTATGAGATAGACTGCATCTCCCAGATGTCCAAAGAATGGATTTGGGCATCGTCACCTTGGGCGAAAACGCCAACCCCCAAACTTTCCCTACGCGAGGGATAAATCCGGCTGGTGAGGCAAGCCCGCTCATTGGCGAAGGCTTCGATCACAGAGTGATCGAGAAAAACGTGGAGCTTCAGGCGCTCGCCGGGCTTTAATTCGACACGTCCGCCGTAGCTGTCGCTATCGACGTTGGGATCCAAACTGGTTCGCTGACGGTCAATCGACAGGAATTGAGTTGCCCACTGGTAGACAATCCGCGTTTGCTCTTTTCCATCAGCGCTAGAGCGCACAACTAATCCCGCATAGCCTGAGGTGCTCTGCTCAAATTCGACGACAATCTCGAAACTGTCGCCCTGAATATCCGGGAGTAGGGTAGGCGATGCCGGTGTGACCTTGAAGTTGCTGAACTGGTGCTGCGTGCCCCGGAGTTTGCTTAATTCGGGTGCCGGGTTCATGCGCAGAGTTGTGTCGTCGCCCAGCGAAAGGAGGCGAGGCACTGATTGCATTCCTGCCCAACCGGCAGCCTGAAGCGCATCGTCGGTGCAGCCATCCCAGACCCAGCCAAACATGATGCGCCGGTTGTGATCGTCCAGAAACGCCTGCGGTGCGTAGAAATAGCGCCCGAAGTCGAGCCTTCCCTGCCGTTCCGGGATGAATTTGTGATTTTTGTAGGTTCCGATGAAGTACAGGGTGTAGGCTCGCGGGATGACCGAAATTAGGAGGACGTATTTGTCTCCGAGCGCGAAGAAGTTAGGGCATTCCCACATTTCGCCCGTCTGCAGCTTGTCGCCAATCAGCAGGGGACCCAAATAATCCCACTGCCGTAAATCGGGCGATTTGTAAAGCAGGATGGCACCGCCGACATCGCGGATGCCGGTACCTAGAACCATGTACCATTCGTCGCCCTCTTGCCAGACGTAGGGGTCGCGAAAGCCAACCAGATCGAGTTCGGGTGGTGGGTCGGCGATGACCGGATCGGCTTGTTTTTCCCAGTTCACCAAGTTCTCTGAACCCGTCGCAAGGCACTGAACTTCTGGTTTGACCCCTGTGTAGATCACGGTTGGAGTTCCGTGATCGTTCACGGCACAGCCTGACCAGCAGCCATCTTTGTCGAGCGCATTCGGCG
The DNA here is from genome assembly GCA_963727545.1 of uncultured Chloroflexia bacterium. Classification (GTDB taxonomy): domain Bacteria; phylum Chloroflexota; class Anaerolineae; order Aggregatilineales; family Phototrophicaceae; genus Flexifilum. The sequence goes on along the minus strand of CAVSGS010000033.1, from coordinate 6,609 downwards.
TCGGTGCAAGCGCGATCGGCAGATCTTCCCAGAAGACCAAATCGTCGCTGGTGGCGTGCCCCCAATGGATATTTCCCCATAGAGGACCATAGGGATTGTGTTGGTAGAAAAGATGATATTTCCCGTTCCACTGGATCAACCCATTTGGGTCATTCATCCAATTGCTGGGCGGCTGAAAGTGGAACTGAGGACGATGAGGATCCGAACGCAGCATTTCGCGCGTCAGTTTCCCTTGTTCAACAAATGTACTTAGTGCGGCATCATCCATAGCTTGTATTTCTCTTTTTCCATACGCAGCCATTACCTGATTAAAGTGCGACTCAGCGTCGGACAAGTGGATTCGCATGGCTGTCCGCGCTTGACCGGGGTCTGATTCCGCAACAGCTTGAAAGATGTCGGTGTGACAAGTGAATACGCGCGTAAATACACCGGGCAGCTCAAGGGCTGTGAGCCGTGCCTCGCGCATGATGTCGATGACTGAATTGAGGAGAAGGACAAATAACTCGTTGTGGGTCGCTTGGGCAAGGGCGCTGTGAAAATCGACGTCAAGTTTCGCAAATTGATGGCGCGAAACCGGTCCATTTTGCTGGTCGCAGAGCACTTCCATCGCTTGAAGATTCGCGGCAAGTACCTCTAAATCGGCTGGCGTACGGTTTTCGGCAGCCAACCCCGCGATTTCAAGTTCGAGCAAAGAGCGAACTTGATTGACTTTCAGATAATCAATTTGCGAGTAGGCAGCGCGCAAGTAGAGAGCGATCGCTTGGGAAATGTCTTCTGCCGAGGGGTGGCTGACCACCGTTCCGCTGCCGTGTTTAACTTCAACCAATCCCCGCGCCGAAAGTGATCGGATCGCCTCGCGGATCACGGTACGACTTACGCCGAACTCTTGAGCAAGGTCGTTGATCGCGGGGAGGCGATCACCGGGTTGAAGACGGCTGCTCATGATCAGTTGTTCAAGTTGTTTGATGACCCGGTTGGTCAAACTCGGTTCGCGCTGGACGGTCTCAAACAATTCTACTCTTCCTTAATAAACCAAAACCTAGCTACTAGTTTATCGCGGCTACTTCACATGTGGCATGTCATATTATCTCTTTTCTGTGAATTATAGGGTGGGTCATTGTAAGAGTCAAACAGTTGCTCCGAAGAAATGGGTGTCGAGGGCGGGGATATTTGCAGTAGAACACTGTCCTCACGGGGAAACTTGTGTCTGAACCGCTCAACCAGCGAATCCTGCACAGCGATGTTGCGATTAGGTGACGGATAAGGCGAACGACAGCTCTCTAAGTCAAGAGGTATGATCACTTTTGACTTTCTGGCACAGCGAGACTAACTTGACCTGTGCTCTTTTCTCTAATCCAGATCGCATAAGAAGTTATGGATAGCTTTGACGCCAAACTGATTTCGTGTTCGCGGGCATGGAACGGCGGAAAATCAAAAAGTTCGATCAATCCGACCGGGCTTCATGGATTGGACGTCTCAGCCCCCATTGTCGCCTCACCTACGGTCGTATATTGCATTTAGCGCCTCTGTCAATACTCTCGCGATTGCGCCACATTACCCGCATATTTCTCCTGATCGATTATTCTCGGAAATGAGAGTACTTGACAGGCATAAGCAATCGTGCTAGCTTACTAATGCGCTTTACTAATGCGCTTTACTAAATACATCTGTCTAAAATAAATATGTCAAAAAAGATACCTAGAATTACAAGCAAACAGGTTGCTGAGCGGGCTGGAGTCTCCCAGACTACTGTTTCGTTTGTGCTGAACCAAGTCGAGACTGCCAATATCAGCGAGGACACGCGCCAACGGGTGCTCGACGCTGTTCGCGACTTGAACTTCGTTCCGGACGTGCGGGCACAAGCCCTTGCCCGCGGGCGTAGTAATACCATTGCCCTCATCCTTAGTAATCCGCACCGCCAAGTTTTCGTAGACGAATATATTCCGACCATTTTGACGGGATTGAGCGAGGTCACCCAAGAACACGGCTTTCGCATCCTCGTCGAACTGCTCAGCGAAAAAACCAGCTCTGCCGACGCCTACAGAAATCTGATTCAGGGCAAGGAAGTCGCCGGGATCATCGTTAACCTTAACGCTAAGATGACGGACGATATCGAGCGAATCCTTGGCTACGCACGCGAGCGCGTGCCGATTGTGACGCTCGATGCGATTCATCCCGAAGTCTGTTCGGTGATGGTCGATAAAGTGGGTGGCACGCGCACGATTGTTGAGCATCTGGTCAAGCTGGGACACCGACGCATCGCTTGTATCACCTACGGTCCGCTTGAACACGTCCACCCGGCGGATCGGCTTAAGGTCTATCGCACCGTGTTGGAAGAAGCGGGCATCCCCTACGATCAAAACCTAGTGCGCATCGGCGCTTACGACCCGGAAACCGGCTACGAAGCGATGAAGTCACTGTTGGCGTCGGAACATTTCACCGCGCTCTATGCTATGAACGACGTGATGGCGTTCGGCGCGATGACCGCTATCCATGAAGCCGGACTACGGGTGCCGGAGGATATCGCTGTGGTTGGTTTCGATGATATCCGCCTCGCTCGTTTTTCGACTCCGGCGCTGACCACGATGCATGAGCCCGACATCGAGCACGGACGGCGTGCCGGAGAAATGCTGCTCGACCTCATTAATGGCATAACACCCAAAGAGAAACATATTCGTTTAGCGACCCATTTGGTCGTGCGCCAATCCTGCGGCGCATATCTTCGAGACATAGATGGTAAGGGGGTGTCAAAAGCGGGTTAGCACTATTTAAAAGTAGTTAGCGTATGAGGTCATTATGACGACAGCAAAAGTACTTTCAGCTTCGAAGGCGAACCCCAAAATGTCTTTACGGAGCCGGTTCGCCAACAACGAGAAATTCCTCGGTATCGCCTTCATCCTGCCGAGCCTGATCGGATTTTCCGTATTCTTTGCTTTGCCCGCGATTTGCTCGCTGTTCATCAGCTTCACCGAGTGGAATTTGCTTAGCCCCGCGACCTACGTCGGGCTGAGCAACTACCAAACTCTGTTCGCCGATGAACGCTTTTGGCGGTCGCTGGGAACGACGGTTTCCTACGTACTTTGGAACATTCCGCTGCAAACGGTGCTAGCAGTCTTCATTGCCGTGATGATGGAGCGCATCCAAAACTCGTCCTTCCTGCGCGGCTTGATTGTGCTGCCTTGGCTGCTGCCGAACGTCGTCGTCGCGCTGCTCTGGCTCTGGATGCTCGACCCAACGCTCGGCATCGTCAACGTCGGTCTCAAGGCGATCGGCTTGCCCGCACAGCCATTTCTCGGTTCACCCGATCAATCCATCCAATCGATCGCCATGATCAACATCTGGCGGCACGCTGGTTACACCGCCATTCTGGTGTTTGTCGGCTTGAAGACCATTCCCAAATCGCTCTACGAAGCGGCGCAGATCGACGGCGCGTCCGCGTGGAAGCAGTTCTGGTCGATCACGCTGCCGCTGCTGCGTCCGGTGCTGGTCTTTGTGCTGGTCACGTCCTTGATCGGCTCATTCCAGATTTTCGATACCGTCGCCATTGCCGAGCGCAATGCTGGACCCGCCGGTTCTACCCGTGTGATCATCTACTACATTTACCAGCAGGTTTTCGAGCGCGGCATCAATATGGGCTTGGCAACTGCTGCTTCGGTGGTGTTGTTCCTGATTTTGATCTCGGTGACGCTGCTTCAGCTTCGCTTCCTGCGCGCGAATCAATCCGACTTGGCAGATTATAGTTAAACGTTACGCGAAAAGACTATTCTGAGGTTATGAGATGACTGCTGTTTCCAAGTACACACCCCCGAATCAGCGCAGCGTTGTTCCACCGCGCGCTCGAAGCTGGAGTTCACTCGGCACCATCGCCGGTTGGTTGGTGATCGTGCTGATCCTGTTAATCACCTTCTTTCCCTTCCTTTGGGTAGTGCGCACCGCGCTGACCAATCCGGATGCGGTTTTCACCAATACTTCGTCGCTGCTTCCGGTCGACCCCACCATCTCCAACTTTGAGCGCGTGCTCGGGCTGGTCGATACGACGGCGGTTGTCCAGCAGGCGAGCAACGTCTCGGCGGGTGTGCTCAATTTCTGGCTCTACTTGCGTAATACGATTATCGTCGCCGGGTCGATCACGATCGGGCAGACGCTTTTCAGTGCGATGGCGGCTTATGCTTTCGCCCGTTTCCACTTCCCGTTCCGTGATCGCTTGTTCGTCATCTATCTAACCGGCTTGATGGTGCCGGGTATCGTGCTCTTTATCCCCAATTTCGTCGTCATTCGCCAGTTGGGGTGGATTGGCACGTTTCAAGGCATCGTTGCTCCCAGCTTCCTGATGACCCCGTTCGCTGTTTTCTTCATGCGCCAGTTTTTTCTCGGTTTGAACACTGAGCTTGAGGAAGCCGCGCTGCTTGACGGCGCGACCAAATTCGGGGTCTTCTGGCGCATCGCCCTACCGTTGATGCGCGGTCCGCTGCTGACACTCGCGGTGCTGACGTTCATCGGCAGTTGGAACGACTACCTCTGGCCCCTGCTGGTCGGTCGTGATGAATCGGTGCGGGTATTGACGGTCGCCTTGGGCATCTTCCGCCAGCAGACACCACAGGGCGCGCCCGACTGGTCGGGCTTGATGGCGGGCGCGGCGCTCACCATCGTCCCCACGCTAATCCTGTTCGTCTTCTTCGGACGGCGCGTGGTCGATTCGGTTCAGTTTTCCGGTTTCAAATAATCCAACTTGGTCACAATGCTTGCCTGCTTGCTTGCTGTGCAGCTTAAAGTTTCGTTCACTAAGGAGTTGAAAAATGCTTGCTCGTAAAAGAATCTCTGTTCTTCTAATGGTGTTGATCCTCGGATTGCTGGTCGGCGTGACGGTCACGCAGGCGCAGGATTCGGTGACCATCAAATACATGCTCTGGGATACCAACCAACTGCCGGCTTACCAGCAGTGTGCTGATGATTTCCATGCTGCGAACCCGAACATCAGCGTCGAAATCAGCCAGCTCGGTTGGGGCGACTACTGGACGGCGATCACCACCGGCTTCATCAGTGGCGATGCGCCTGACGTCTTCACCAATCACCTCGCCAAATACCCGGAGTTCGTGCAGTTGGGGCAGCTCGTCGACATTCAACCGATGGTTGAGCGCGACAGCGTTGCGACCGACATTTACTACCCCGGTCTGGCGGATCTGTGGGTGAAGGATGGACAGCGTTTTGGTCTGCCCAAAGACTGGGACACGATTTCCATCGTTTACAACAAAGACCTGCTCGACGCTGCTGGTGTCGATCCGGCGGTCATGGACACGTGGACGTGGAATCCTGATGATGGTGGTTCGTTCTATCAGACCATCGCCCAGTTGTCGGTTGACGCCAATGGCAACAATGGTCTCAGCCCTGACTTTGACAAATCCAACGTGACCCAGTACGGTTTCGCCAACAATGGTATGGGCGGACCCTACGGACAGACCGAGTGGAGCTGGCTGACCGCCACCACCGGCTGGACTTACAATAACGGACTCTGGGGCAACGAGTATTACTACGACGATCCGCGCTTCATTACGACGGTGCAGTGGATGGCTGACCTGTGGCTGCAACACGGTTTCGCGCCGCAGATGGAACAACAGACGACCCTCGGTCGCACCCCGCTGTTCCAAGCCGGTAACGTGGCAATGGTCTCGGACGGCTCATGGATGATCGGCACCTACGCTGGTAGCGACTTCCCGGTTGGCTTCGGTCGTCTCCCGGCGGGACCCGAAGGTCGTAAGAGCATGTTCAACGGTCTGGCGGACTCGATTTGGGTCGGCACGCAGCACGTTGAAGAGTTGTGGTCGTGGGTTAAGTACCTTGCTTCCGCCGCCTGCCAAGACGTAGTTGGCGATTTGGGCGTCGTCTTCCCGGCGATCCCTGAAGCCGCGCAGCGTTCGGTCGACATGCATCTGGCGCAGGGCTTGGACGTGAGCGCCTTCATCGATCAAGCCAACGAGCCTGACGGCACGTTCCTGTTCCCGATCACCGATTACGGTGGTGACATCAATACCATCATGACCGAAGCCATGGACAACGTTGGTTTGGGCACGGGCGACGCAGCGTCGCTGATTCCGCCAGCCAATGACGAGGTTAATGCTCTGTTTCAGTAAGTAGGCACTGCCAGCAAGCATGTGACGGGGGCGTCACCCTAGGCAAGGTGACGCCCCACCAAACCAATTGTGCAGGAACGAGCGTGCTGAACAGCGATCGTTCCTGCGGTCACTAAACTGATACGACGTAGCGCAGATTTAACCCGGAAGCTTGATGTTTGCCGGTTCGCGGCTCGACCTTTACCAATACCATGCATCGCATGCGGTGCCTACTCTGGAAATCTACCGGGGGATTGGCTAGTATTCGCCGATCGATCCCCGATATGATGATCGTTCTTAACTCTTGGAGCGTCGAATTCATGACTAAAATTACTCTCATCGGTGCGGGCAGCACGGTTTTCGCCAAAAACTTGATGGGCGACATCCTCAGCTTTCCCGAACTTGCCGACAGCACTATCAGCTTGCACGACATTGATGCCGAACGTCTGCGGACGTCCGAGATCGTCGCGCACAAGGTCGCCGAAGCCCTCGGCGTCAACCC
>CAVSGS010000032.1:0-60234 GCA_963727545.1 uncultured Chloroflexia bacterium | reverse complement strand
ACATTTTTGCGAAAATGTCCTTGAGCGCCGGATAGAGCGCGCGATAGTTCCCGTAGGCGTGATCGTAGGCGGCGGGATCCTGCGGCTCGGTCGAACTGCCGGTGCGGATCGCCGTTTTACAGGCGGTCGCCACGTTCGGGAAGATCCCCGCGCCGACGGCTGCCAGCAGCGCCGCTCCGAAAGCCGCGCCCTCGGTGCTGTTGGTCGTGACCAACGGCTGCGCGATCACGTCGGCGATGATCTGCCGCCAGACCGCACTTTTCGCGCCGCCTCCGGCGATCCGCACCTGAAGCTGATCGGGTAGACCGGCGTTCTCCATCAAGCCGAAGCAGTCCTTCAAGCTGAAGGCGACGCCTTCAAGCACGGCGCGAGCCATGTGAGCTTGGGTATGGCGCGTTGTCAAACCGACGAACGCCCCGCGCGCCAGCGGATCGGGATGCGGGGTCCGCTCACCGCTGAGGTAGGGCAGGAAGACCAAGCCGTCGCTGCCGGGAGGAACGTCAGCGGCAGCAGCGGTGATTTGGTCGAAGCTGGAATTCGGCGCAAGTGTGTCCCGGTACCACTGCAAGCTGCCCGCCGCGCCGAGCGTCACGCCCATGAAGTGCCACATCCCCGGCACGGCATGGCAGAAGGCGTGCAGCCGACCATCCGGCTCGAAGGCGTAGTTTGCCAGCGGTGCGAAGACCACGCCGGATGTGCCGACGACCAGTGAGATCACGTCCGGCTCGACCGCGCCGACGCCGACCGCGCCCGCCGCTTGATCGCCGCCGCCACCGACGACCGGTGTCCCGGCTTTCAGCCCGGTGATCGACGCGGCTTCGGCGCTGACCAGCCCGGTGATTTCGGGACCTTCGGCGAGGCGAGGCATCCAACTCGCGGGGATGTCGAGCGCGGCGAGCACTTCGCTCGACCAGCGGCGGTTGGCGACGTCGAGCAGATTCGTGCCCGACGCATCCGACACGTCCATGACGTAATCGCCGGTCAACTTGAGGCGGATGAAGTCCTTCGGCAGCAGGACGTGCGCGCCTTTCGCGTAGACTTCTGGTTCGTTTTCGCGCACCCAGAGGATTTTCGGCGCGGTGAAGCCGGTCAGCGCCCGGTTGCCGGTCAGCTCGATCAGGCGAGCGAAGCCGACCCGCTCGGTGATCTCATCACACTGTTTTTGCGTGCGCTGATCGTTCCAGAGAATCGAGGGCGCAGCACCTTGCCGCCCGCATCGAGCAGCACCAAGCCGTGCATCTGCCCGGTTAGTCCGACCGCCGCGATTTCCGGGTGATTCGTCTCGTCCAGCACCGCGCGGATCGAAGCGGCGATCCCATCCCACCAATCCGCCGGGTTTTGCTCGCTCCAGAGCGGGTGCGGCGTGCTGATCGGCTGCGGGGTGGTGTGGGTGGCGACGACCTGCCCGCCTTCGTCGATCAGAATCGCTTTTGCGCCGGTCGTGCTGATGTCTAAGCCGAGTAAATGCGCCATTATCTATTCTCCATGAATTATCACCAAATCTAGGCTGATTTTAACCCGATTTGGGCGGCTTCGCGTCTTGCCCGATATAATAGATAGGAAGTAGCGAGGATAGGCAAACTATGGCTGATCAAACTACGCCTCCGGGTGACGTCACCATCCCTTCCCGGAAGCGAATGCTTCAAGACGTAACCCGCTTCGGCGACGATACGACGCCGGAGCCGGCGCTTCCGGCGGCACTCCCGTGGTCGCTGCAGTTGTATTTCGACGGCGAAATCGACCTCAATAAAGTGCTTGCCGGACATTTCCCCCAAGTCCCGGTCATGTCAACGATCCACACGGGCGAGATGGGGCGGAAGAACCGGCTCGCCATCGCTGCGCTCTCGACGCAGGACGGTGCTGCCAGCCTGATCGTCGAGCTAGACGTGTTGTCGCTGGCGGTGCAGTTCACTTTCGTTCAGGGATCGATGCTGGCGCAGCGTTTCTCCCCGGAACGACTGACCGAGGCGGATCGCGCCCAGTGGATCGCGGCACTGCGCCGTGAATCCGGCGAGATTGCCTTCCTGTGGGATCAAACGCGTTGGGAGCACGATTACTTGATCGCGGTGGCGAGCAAGACCTTCACCAACGTGTTCGCTTTCTCGCCCCATCACGTCGAGGCGGCGGCGCGGCTCACGCCCGACGTGTCGCATAAGCTGGTCGATTGGCTGATGAAGTACTGGAAGATGTGACGCCGGAATCGCATGTATATCGAAGCTAACGGGAAGACCTACACATTCTATGATCACGCGGTTCGTCGCATGACTCAACGCGGCATTACGTTGGAAGTGGTCGAACAGGCGCTTCGCCATCCTGACGATATCTTCGACCTAACGCTTGACCGGCGCGCTTATGATAAAGTTGGGGAAGCTGCGGGGAGCATTCGTGTTGTCGTTGATGAAGTTGAGTGCCAGATCGTAACAGTTTATTTTATGGATGAGACTGAGGATTAACAGTTATGGAAATCGAACACAACCCGAAGGCGGATGTGATGTATATCCGTTTGAATGACAAGCCATTTCACAAAAATCAAGTGCTCGCAAATGGGCTGGTCGTCGTCGATCTCGCTGCCGATGGCATGGTGATCGGGATCGAACTGATTTCACCCTCGCTTTACGTCGATAATCCTCATGAGATGACTTACCGCGTCGAAAACGCGCCGGTCGCTTCGGCGGAATAGGGCGAACTCATGAACCGACTCGCCAACGAGACCAGCCCGTATCTGCGTCAGCACGCTGACAATCCGGTTGATTGGTACCCGTGGTCGGATGAAGCACTCGACCGCGCCCGCACCGAAGACAAGCCGATCCTGCTGAGCATCGGCTACAGCGCCTGTCACTGGTGTCACGTGATGGCACACGAGAGCTTCGAGCACGAGCCGACTGCCGCCATGATGAACGACCTATTCGTCAACATCAAAGTCGACCGCGAGGAGCGCCCCGACCTCGACGACATCTACATGCAGGCGGTACAGGCGATGTCGCGCGGACACGGCGGCTGGCCCATGACCGTCTTTCTGCTGCCGGATGGTCGCCCGTTCTACGGCGGGACCTACTTCCCGCCTGAGGCGCGGCAGGGGATGCCCGGTTTCCGGGATGTGCTGGCGGCAGTCGACGATGCCTATCGCAACCGGCGCGCGGACGTCGAGAAGATGGCGAACGACCTGACCCAAGGACTCCAGCGCGAGGTACTCGGCATCGGCGGGTTGGCGTCGGACTTGACGCCCGATTTGCTGGATACGGCTTACGAGAAATTGGCGCAGAGTTTCGACCGGGCGCATGGCGGTTTCGGTGGCGCGCCCAAGTTCCCGCAGCCGATGAACCTCGAATTCCTGCTGCGAACTTACGCTCGCACCGGCAACCAAGACGCGCTCGATCATCTGACCTTCACGCTGCGCCAGATGGCGCGCGGCGGCATCTACGACCAGATCGGCGGCGGCTTTCATCGCTACAGCGTCGATGCGGTCTGGCTCGTCCCCCATTTCGAGAAGATGCTCTACGACAACGCGCAACTGAGCCGGGTCTATCTACACGCCTATCAGGTCACCGGCGACGGGTTCTTCAAGACGATTGCCGAGGAAATCTACGATTACGTGCTGCGCGAGATGACCTCGCCGGAGGGCGGTTTCTACAGCACGACCGACGCCGACAGCGACGGCGTGGAGGGCAAGTTCTTCGTCTGGACGACTGACGAACTGCGCGATTTATTAGGCGACGATGCTGAAGATCGCTGTCGAATACTGGGGCGCGACCGAACGCGGCAATTTCGAGGGCGCGAACATTCTCTACGTGCCCAGTGACGAGGCGGTCGCAGCCGAGCGCTTGAACCTGAGTGTGGCGGAACTACGGAGCAAGCTCGCCGACATCAAGGACACGCTGTTCGCGGCACGGACACAGCGGGTCAATCCCGGTCTGGACGACAAAATCGTGACGTCGTGGAACGGCTTGATGCTCGCCAGCCTGAGCGAAGCCGCGCGCGTGCTCAAACGGGCGGATTATCACGATGCGGCGGTCCGCTGTGCTGACTTCCTGCTCGACCAGATGATGACGGGTGACGGTCGCTTGCTGCGGACGTATCGCGACGGTCAAGCTAAGATCGACGGCTACCTCGAAGACTACGCCGCGCTGATCGACGCCTTGATCCAGCTTTACCAGACGACCTTTGACGAGCGCTGGTTCAAGCAGGCACGCGCCTTTGCCGACGCTGCCTTGAGCCACTTTCGCGCGCCCGACGGCGGCTTTTTCGACACCAGCAGCGAGCACGAAACGCTGATCGCGCGACCGCGCGGACTGCAAGACAACGCCACGCCCTCCGGTAGTTCGCTGATCGTGCGCGGGCTGGCGGAACTCGCTGCGTACACCGGATCGCCGGATTACGACGACGCGGCGCACGCGGCGCTCAAATTGATCACGGCGGCGCTGCGCGAGTATCCGCAAGCCTTCGGCGAGGCGATCAAAGCCGCCGACATGCTGATCAGCGGCATCGCCGAGATCGCCATCGTCGGCGCGCCGGACGACGCAGCGACGCAAGCGCTGATCGACGTGGTGCAGCAGCCGTACCGCCCTAACGCGATCACGGCGCTCGCGCCTGCCAACGTCGAGGGCGAGACGACGATCCCGCTGCTGAATTATCGCGTGATGCGGGGTGGTGCGCCGACGGTCTACGTCTGTCACAACTTCGCCTGTCAGATGCCGGTCACGACGCCGGAAGCCGTCGAGGGGCTGCTGAAACACGCTTAGCTGACTCGTGTAGGGGCACGATCTATCGTGCCCCTACGAACGTCCCAAAATCTGATTGCTGCCCCTACCAAATAAATCATTATCCCTTCGGCGGACCTTGTAGGATGCGCTGGCGCATGGCGTCGGTGTTCCACGATCCGTCAGCGGCGATGCCGCCATAAACCCAAGGGCTGACGTTCTCCATCCACCATGTGACACCGGCGTCGGCGTAAGGCTGCACGACCCCGGCGGCTTGATCGGCGTCGCCCGGTGTAATGCCCCAATGCGCGACGTCGAAGGGCGCATCGGTCGTGCGCTGGCTCTGGATGAAGTCGATTAATTTCGGGAATTCGTCGGCGGGCATCATATTGTCGAAGCGCTGATCGCGCCAGAGCGGAAAGACGCCATCCCAGCGGGCGGCGCGGCGAAACGGGGCTTTGATCGCCCACGTCCCCGCCACCCAGATCGGGATGCGCGGCGACTGCACCGGCGTGGGCAGAAACTGCGCTTGCTCGACGCGGTGGTGCATCCCGTGAAAGCTGAACGGCTTGCCCGTCCATAAGCCGTTGACAATGGTCAAGCCCTCGTCGAGCAGCGCCGCAAGGACTTTCGGATCGCTCGCTTCGTTGAGATCGTCGAATTCATCTTTCGAGCCGCCCAAGCCGACCCCGCAGATCAAGCGCCCGTTCGACAGTCGATCCAGCGCGGCGGACTCGCGGGCGTACTTGAAGGGACGACGGCGCGCCAGCGGTGTGATCATCGCTCCGAAACGGATCCGCTGAGTGGCGAGGGCGATAGCGGTCAGCGCGACCTGCACGTCGGCGACGTTTTGGGGATTCCCGGTGGTGATTTGATCCCAGATGAAGAAGCCATCCCAGCCCGCTTGCTCGGCGGCGCGGGCGAGATCTGCGAGCACCTGAGCATCGCCATAGGGACCAAAGTTTGGAACATCGACGCCGAATTTCATGCTGCATATCCTCTCGTTTTTCGCAGGATTATAACGAGAAGATCGCTATAATTGGCAGCGTTCCGGCGTCGGGGCTAGTGCTTGCGTGTCTCTTCGACGCGGAATTTGGTGATGTCGGTCACGAGGTCGAGCGGCAGCGGTTGATCGAGCGGGAACTGCACCGCGCCTTTGGAGTGTTTGTAAGGCGCGAGCCGCTCGGCGAAGGCTTCCAAGCCGGTCGGCGCGGGGTAAAAGCCGATGTGGTGCTTGAAGGCGGCGAAGTGGACGAGGTTGCCGTTCAGCTTGAAGGTCGGCATTCCGTAGCTGATCGCTTCGGTGGCTTCGGGCGCGGCGGCGTGGATGGTCTGGCGGATCGCTTGCAGGCGCTCCTGCACGTCGGTGGGGAAGGCGGCGATATACTCGTCAATTGTGGCGGGTTTTGGTTTCGCGTCCATAGCGATTTATCCTCTCGGTCGTGATGATCAAGTATAACCTGAATCGCTGAAAAAGAGAACATATGTTTGCTGATCCGAACGCGCAATCGCCGCAGGAATACTTTCGCTTGCTGCTGCTGACGGTGGTCGGGCAGGCGTTCGCTGCGGCGGGCTATCGCCTCGACGAGCGTCCGACCCAGTGGGCGGGCGGCTTGTTTCGCTTCGTCAAGCGGTTTGATGATGGGCTGTACGGCGTGGTCGAGTATCAACTGCTGCACTACGCTGATGAGGGCGGTGCGCCGTCCCGCTTTCGCGTTAGCCTGATCCGCAGCGACCAGCCGAACGCCGCGCCGAGCGATCACCCGCAGTACGTCCGCCGGACGCTCAGCGCATTGGTGGTCGCGGACTTCGACGTGCCGATCCTGCCGTCCGCCGATCATTGGTGGACATTCCGCAATACGACCGAACTCGGCAACGCGCTGGCTGAGGCGGGGCATTTGGTGGTCGGCTACGGGCTGCCGTATCTGTCGGGCGATTTGACGCCGGGAGATGATTGAAGCGGGCAGGGCACAGCGCGCTGTGCCCCTACAAGGGAAGGTGATCGCAGTGGGCGCACACACAGGTGCGCCCCTACGAGGTCGGGGGATCGCAGAAGGGCGCACGCCGTGCGCCCCTACCCGGAATTTTGATGAATGTTATCGGACGATCGCCCTACGAACCATTGACACGCGCGAAGCCCGCCAAGCATAATCCCGCTATGAAGAAATCGACTTTACTCCTCGCAGCCCTGCTGCTGGCAGCGCCGTTGTTAACGGTTAGCTGCAACCTCAACGACCAACCGGCGCCGCAGATTGTGATCGTCACCGGCGAGCCGACCCAAGCGCCGACGCTGCAGCCGACCGACACGATCGAGCCGACGCCGACCGTTGCGCCGGAGATCATCTTACGCGTCGGCGACCGCTACCTGCTCAACGGCTACTACGAGAGCGCCGTCGCCACCTACCAAACGCTGCTCAATCAAGCGGGTACGCCGCCGGAAGATCGCGCGCAAGCTGCCTACAGTCTGGGGCAGGCGGCGCTGCGCGAGGGTCTGTTCTCGGATGCCGTCGATGCGCTGACCACCTTCATCGACCAATTCCCGGACGATGAGCGGCGGGCGCAGGTGCATTTTCTGCGCGGTGATGCCTATCTGGGCATGTCGAACTGGAGCGCGGCGATTGCCGATTTCCAGGCCTATCTCGCGGCGCGTCCCGGCTTGATCGACAGCTACGCTTACGAGCGTATCGGCGACGCACAGTTGGCGTTGGGCAGCACCGCCGACGCCCTCGCCAGTTACAATCAGGCGATTGATGCCAGTCGCAGCCTTGTGCCGCTGCTGGCGCTGCGCGAGCGCGTCGCTCAGGTCGAGGTGACCGAAAACCGATCCACTGATGCGGTGGCGCAGTACGATGCGATCCTCAAGGTGGCGCAGAACGCGCCTTATCGCGCCGAGATCGCGCTGCTGGCAGCGCAAACGCTGCTCAACGCGGGCGACGATCAGGGCGGATTGACGCGGATGGCGCAGGTCTTCAATGATTATCCCGACCGCCCCGAAGCCTATCAAGCGATGCAGGCGCTCACCGAGCATAAGATCGAACTCAACCAGTTGGATGTCGGGCGAGTCAGCTTTAACTATGGCGATTATCAGGGTGCGATTGAGGCGCTTAACAAGTATGCAGCGCAGCACACCGTCGGCGAGATCCCGGCGGAACTCGATCTGCTGCTAGGGCAAGCCTACCGCGAGATCGGCAATACGCAGGCGGCGCTGACCGCCTTCCAGACCATCGTCAACCAGTACCCGACCGATCCGCTGTTTGGTTCGGCGCTGTTGGAGCAAGGGCGAACCTATTTCCTCGGCGGCGACAACGACAAAGCTATCGAGCAGTACATGCAGGTCGCCGATACCTACAACTATCTTGAAGAAGCGCCCGAAGCGCTCTGGCGCGCGGGCTATCTCTACAGCACCGAGGATCAGCCGGATAAGGCGCGGGCGGTCTTCGAGCGGCTCGCCGATGCTTACCCGGATACGCAGCAGGCACGCGACGGCTTGTTCCTCGCGGCGTCGCTGGCGTACACCGCTAACACGCTGAGCGTCGCTGAGCGCTATTACGCCGAACTCTCGGTTAAGACGACGGGCGACGATCAGGCGACTGCCTATTTCTGGGTTGGGCGGATCGCGCTCCAGCGCGGCGATCAGCGCGTGGCAGCTCAAGCGTTTTCAGAGGCGGTTCAGGCATCGCCGGACAGCTATTTCGCGGCGCGCGCTCAGGACATCATCAAGGGAGTCGAGCCGTTCGCTCCCCCGGCGAAAACGCAGTTCCAGTTCGACGACGCCACGCAAGTGGCGCAGGCGGAAGACTGGCTGCGCACGACCTATCAGATCGAGCAGGAGGGGGTGCTCTGGCAGCTCGCACCGGAACTGCAGAACGATCCGCGACTGGTGCGCGGGCGCGAGTTGTGGGATGTTGCCGCCTACGACGAAGCGATCGCCGAGTTCGATGATCTGGTCAGCAGCAATAGCGATAACGCGCTGGCGTCCTACCAATTGGCGATTTACTTCCGGGGGATTGGTGCTTACCAGAACGCGATTGTTGCGGCGTCTTACGTGATCCGCAACGCCAACATCGGCACGCTTGATGCACCGCCGTTCATCGCGCGACTGCGCTACCCGGCGTATTACCTCGACGTGGTACAGGATGTGAGCGCGCGCCGGAACATTGACCCGCTGCTCATGCTCTCGCTGATCCGCAACGAGAGCCTATTCGACACTTATGCCAGCGGCGGGGCAGGCGAGAAGGGCTTGATGCAGGTGATCCCCAGCACCGCCGAGTACATCGCGTCGCAGCTTCAGTGGGCGAATTATCAGCATAACGATCTCTATCGCCCTTACGCGGGCATCGAGTTCGGAGCGTATTACCTGTGGGAGCAGTTGAATCGCTTTGACGGCAACGTGATCGCTGCGCTGGCGGGGTATAATGCGGGACCCGGTCGCGCGATGACGTGGTTGGATCTCTCCGGCGGTGATCCCGATCAGTTCATGACTGCCATCGACATCGACAGCACGCGCGGTTACGTCCAGCGCATCTACAGCTACTACAACATCTACCGGGCGTTGTACAGCGCGGGATCGAGCTAATGTAAACTCGTAGGGGCGTTATATATAACGCCCCTACAGGTCTCGCGGTATGTGGTTGAGGGATTAGCCTTCGGCGAGGCTGTTCTGCCCTAGCATCGAGCGGACTTTGGAGACAAGGTCATGGTGCAGAATCGGTTTGGGCAGATAGTCATTTGCGCCCGCGTCGATGCCGCGAATGATGCTTTCGGCGTCGCCCCGCGCTGACAGGATCAGCACCGGAGTCTTGCTGGTCGCCTCACGCTGTCGGATCACCTGACAGAGATCAATGCCGTTCATGCCGGGCATCATCACGTCGAGGATAATTAGGTCGGGGACAGTCCCTTCAAGTACTTCGAGTGCCGTTTTCGCATCACGCGCTTTGAGGACCTCAAAGCCCCCCCGTTCCAGCATGATGCCGATTAGGGTTAGCGCGCCGATTTCATCGTCAACGACGAGGATGTGCCTTTTCATTGCCCACGGATTCCTACATACTAGTCGGCAAAATGGGTTGCAGGTGAGTTTAAGTCTCTAGAGTGAAAAGGACTTAATCTTTTCACAACTGTATATGTAGTCAGTTTACCACTAGTCTTTGATTGCACGCAACCGAGCATACCTTAAGTTTTTCGGCATGACACCAAAGTTTAGGGTGAAATGGTGAAACTTTCGGGGTAATTTTACGTAATAGGATAAGGGTACTTCCTGAAAGGGGGCGTTTGATGCAGGCAATTTATGTCGAGCATATTTCCAAGAGTTACGGCAGCTTTCGTGCGGTCAGTGACCTAACGTTTGAGGTCTTTGGCGGCGAAATCTTTGCCATGCTGGGACCCAACGGTGCCGGCAAAAGTACGACCATTCGTATGATCCTCGACATCCTCAAACCGGATACCGGACGAATCAGTGTATTGGGTGGTCCGCTGACTGAGGCGACGAAAGATCGAATCGGGTATCTGCCGGAAGAGCGAGGGATGTATCGCAACGTTCCGGTTCTGGAGATGATGGTTTACCTCGGTACGCTGAAAGGTATGTCTAAGGCGGACGCGCAGAAACGTGCGCTCGAGTATCTGGAGCGGCTCGACCTCGCCGACAGCGCCAAGAAGAAGGTCAGCGAGTTGTCAAAGGGTATGCAGCAGAAAGTCCAGTTTGCCGTGACCGTGCTGCACGACCCCGACCTGATCATCATCGACGAGCCGTTCTCCGGGCTGGATCCGGTCAACACGCTGGTGATCAAGCAATTGCTGGTCGACTTCAAGCAGCGGGGCAAAGCGGTCGTCATGAGCACGCATCAGATGCAGCAGGTCGAAGAAATGGCGGATCGACTGCTGATGATCAACCGGGGCGAGCAGAAGCTCTACGGAACGGTTGACGAGATTCGCAAGCAGTATGCGCTGCAAGCGGTGCGGGTTGAAGGTCAAGGCGATTGGACGAAGCTCGCCGGGGTGCGCAGTGTTGAACTATCGGAAAATGGCAAACAGACGGCGCTGCTGTATCTCGACGACAATACGACGCCGGATAGTGTCTTGGCGGAGATCGCCGGGCGCGACGACATGCACATTCGCGCTTTCGAACTCGCGGTGCCCAGCCTGAACGACATCTTCGTGCAGGTCGTGACCGGGGACAAGCGTCATGGATAAAATGTGGTTGGTTGCCAGACACGAATACATGACCAACATCAAGCGGCGGTCGTTCCTGTTCGTCGCTTTCGGGGTGCCGGTCATCACGATTGTGTTGATGGCGGTCGTGTTCGGGCTGATCATCAACAACGAAACCGACACCGCACGGCTGGGCACAATTGGTTACGTCGATCAAGCGGGGGTGCTGGCGCAGCAGATTGACAAGCCGGAAAACTTCAGCGTTTACGATACCGAAGACGCGGCGCGCGCCGCGCTCGACGCGGGCACCATCGGCGCTTATTTCGTCATTCCGCCGGATTACATGGCGACGGGGACGGTCAACGCGGTCGGTTCGTCGGGCGTCCCGGATGCGCTACAGGGCGACATCGATAGCTACCTGCGCGCCAACCTGAGCACCGGGCTGGATCCCGCGATTGCGAACCGGCTCAAAGACCCGCTGAACACCAGCCTCAAAGCGCTGGATACCGGGCGGGTGATCACCGAAAACGGGATGATCGGGCTGATCCTCGCGCCGCTGATCTTCGTGATGGTCTTTCTATTCGCGTCGCAGACGACCAGCAGCTACCTGATGTCGGGTGTAGTCGAGGAAAAAACCAGCCGGATCATGGAGATTCTGATCACGAGCATCACGCCGTTTCAACTGCTGATGGGCAAGATCATCGGCTTGGGCGTGCTGGGGCTGACGCAGTTGGTCGTCTGGATTATCGGCGGGCTGATCACGGCGCAACTGACACAGGGCAGCGACTTTCTCAATAACGTCGTCATTCCGCCCGATTTGGTGATCGTCGGGTTGATCTATTTCCTGCTCGGCTACTTCATGTTGTCGAGCGTCATGGCGGGCATCGGCGCGGTGGTCGGTTCGGAACAGGAGAGTCGTCAGTTTTCCGGCATCTTCACCTTGATCATGGTGATTCCCTTCTTCGCCATGACCTCGTTCATCAGCGATCCGAATGGGGTTGTCGTGACGTTCCTGACGCTTTTCCCGCTGACTGCGCCGATTTCGGTGATTTTGCGGATGGGCTTCGGGTCGATCCCGACGTGGCAACTCCTGCTGAGTATCGCGCTGCTGGTTCTAACCAGCCTGCTGGTCGCGTGGGCATCGGCGCGGATTTTCCGGTGGGCGCTGCTGCTCTACGGCAAGCGACCGGGGGTGCGTGAGTTGATCCGCGTCATTCGCCGCGCGCCAAACATGGCGACCTCAGCGACAGGAGATCGGACGGCATGAAATCACATACGTTTCTCGTATTTGCTTACGAACTGCGGCGCAACCTGCGGCGCAAAGGCTATCTGTTCACGACCTTCGGCATTCCGTTGATCGCCGTCGCGCTGCTGCTGGGCTACCTGTTCATCACCAGCCAAAACAAAAGCACGGCGGAGACCAACCCGACGCAAACGCTGGCGGATCAGCTCAACTTCCAGAATGTGGGGCAGGCGGGCTACGTCGACGAGAGCGGCTTGCTGGGCGATCCGGGTGATCTCGCGGCGCTGCTTAAGCCCTATGCGGACGAGACCTCGGCGCAGGCGGCAATGAATGCGGGCGAAATCCCCTTCTACTACCTGATCCCGGCGGATTATCTCCAAACTGGCGACGTCACGCTGGTTCAGCCGCGCTTCAACATGAGCCAGATCGAGGACGCGCCGCTGCGCCGTCTGCTGCTGCAAACGCTGTCGAAGGGGGTCGACCCGAACGTGTTCCAACGCTTGGTCAATCCATCGAATTTACAGCAGACGAACTTGGCGCTGAGCAATGCGGATTCGGGCGCGCAGAATGAAGGGTCGAACTTCATCGTGGTTTACGTCTTTGCGATTGCGCTGATGTTAAGCCTGTTTGCGACCAACGGCTATCTGATGCAAAGCGTGATCGAGGAGAAGGAAACCCGATTGATCGAAATTCTGATCTCGACGGTGCGTCCGGGGCAGCTGCTGGTGGGTAAAATCTTCGCGCTCGGCTTGCTCGGTCTGCTCCAGATCACAGTGTGGGTTGGCAGCATGTACTTGGTCACGCGCTGGTTAGGCGGCGAAACCCTCGACCAGACACTCACGGTGCTGGTGACGCTCGCCAACATCAAACTGCCGCTGGACATTATTCCGCTGCTGCTGATCTATTTTGTGCTGGCGTACTTCATGTTCGCGGGCTTCTACAGCATCATCGGCGCGCTCTCGAACTCGCTGCGTGAGGGACCGCAGTACGCGGTCGTCTTCACGCTCCCAGCGGTGCTGCCGCTCTACTTCCTCGCGCTGTTCACGACCGAGCCGAACGGCACGATCCCGGTGGTCTTGAGCATTTTCCCGCTGACCGCGCCGCTGGCGATGACGCAGCGCTTGGTGATCTCGAACGTCCCGACGTGGGAAATCGGCTTGAGTGTGGTGCTGCTGGCGCTGACGGCGTTCGGCGTCATGTGGCTGGCAGGGCGGCTGTTCCGCGTGCAGGTGCTGCTCGCCGGGCAGATGCCCAAGCTGCGCGAGATCCCGCGCCTGCTGCGGGGGTAAAACGAAGAAACCTCACCCCCTAAACCCCTCTCCATCGGGCGAGGGGGAACGAAAAACCGCTCCAATTCGGGGCGGTTTTTGGTTTGGCTTGCTTCAGGTGTTCTGTTCTTGTAGGGGCGTTGTGCTTGCGTGGCAAGCCTATAACGCCCCTACGAATTTCGCCCCAAGTCGTTCTCGGCTATAGGGGAGACGCTGACCTCGTTTTTACTCGGTAGCACTCGGTACTCGGCACTGCACTCTATGCCCAGCGGATCATGCCCGGCTGGAAGGGCGTCGGCAGACTCTCGTTTTGCGGCAGAATGCGCACGGATATACCGCGCTCGCCGCTGGTGTCGTAACTGAGCTGAGTTGTAAAGGTGTAGCTGTCGTTGTCGCCGTTGGTGCCGACCAGCTTCATCGGGATGGCGTGACCCCCGCTGCTGATCTCGCCGCGCGGGTTCAGTTGACCGTAGTAAAGCTGAACTTGCACATCTTCCGGCTTGAGCTGACCCAGCCGGACGACCGCATTGACTTCGAGCTTGTTGCCAACCTTCAGCGTCTTTTCGGAGATCTCGACGTTGCTGATGCTGACGTTGTTCCACGCTTCAGCGACTTTGCCGCGCCATGCGGCATACGCTAATCCCTTGTCGAGCGTCGGCGTTGTGAGCTTGGCGATCATCGTCGAGCAGGGGATGTAAGTCTCGTCGGTGTATTCCTGTACCATGCGGTCGGTATTGAAGAACGGCGCGAGCGTAGCAATCGAGTTCTTGACCCGCGCGATCCACTCGCGGGGAAGGTTGTCACGGGTGCGGTCGTAATACAGCGGGATGATGTCGTGCTCAAGGATGTTGTAGAGTGCTTCGCTTTCGACGAAATCCTGATGATCCCACTCGTATTCCGGGTATTCCTCGCCATTGCCGATTGCCCAGCCGAGCGCGGGGTTATAGCCCTCCGCCCACCAGCCATCGAGGATGCTGAAATTCAGCCCGCCGTTGTAGATCACTTTCATGCCGCTGGTGCCGCTGGCTTCTTTCGGGCGGCGGGGCGTGTTCATCCAGACGTCGACGCCTTGCACCAGATAGCGCGCGACCAGCATATCGTAGTCCTCAATGAAGACGATGCGATGCCGGAATTCCGGCGTGCGCGCGAGGTTGGTGATTTGGCGAATGAGTTCTTTACCGCCGGTGTCGTGCGGGTGCGCTTTCCCGGCGAAAATGATCTGTACCGGGCGGTCGGCGTTGTTGAGGATCGCTTTCAAGCGCTCGACGTCACGCATGATCAGCGTGGCGCGCTTGTAGGTGGCGAAGCGGCGGGCGAAGCCAATCGTCAGCGCGTCGGGGTCGAGCACCTCGTCGGCGGCGTCAATCTCGTGCTGCGGCGCACCGCGGCGCTGAAGCTGCTTCCGCAGTCGCCCGCGGGTGAAGGCGATCAGCCGTTCGCGGCGGCGTTCGTGGGTGCGCCAGAGTTCGGTGTCGGGGATCATGTCGACATCTTGCCAGACGGTCGCGTCCCATTCGTCGGTACGCCAGCGCGGATTCAGGTAGCGGTCGAACAATTCACCCAATTCGTTGCTGATCCACGTCTCGACGTGGACGCCGTTGGTGATCGCCGTGATTGGGATTTCCTGCTCCGGCACGCCGGGATACATCCACTGCCACAGCTTGCGCGAGACGACGCCGTGCAGGGCGGCAACGCCGTTTGCCTTCGCCGACATGTTGATTGCCAGCACCGGCATCGAGAACAACTCGTAATCGCCCATGCGCTCTCGACCAAGGTCGATAAACTGGTTACGGTTCATGCCGAGTTCGCGGTAGTAGTCGGTGAAATGCTCGTCGATCAAGTCGAAGCCGAAGCGCTCCAACCCGGCGGGAACCGGCGTGTGGGTCGTGAAGACGTTCGCCGCCGCCGTGATCTCTTTTGCTTGCCAGAAGGTGACGTTGTTTTCGTGCATAAATTGGCGCGCCCGTTCCAGCGCGAGAAACGCCGCGTGACCTTCGTTCATGTGGCAGACTAGCGGGCGCAGACCCAGCTTGTCGAGCGCGCGAATCCCGCCGATGCCCGCCAGAATCTCCTGCCGGATGCGGGTACGGCGGTCGCCGCCGTACAGCCGGTCGGTGAGGTTGCGGTCTTCTTCGAGCGCGTTTTGCGGAATGTTGGTGTCGAGCAGGTAGAGCGGCACGCGCCCGACTTGTACTTTCCAGATTACCGCGTAGAGCTTGCGACCCGGCATCGGCACGTCGATCATGATCGGCTCGCCGTCGGCATCGCGCTGCAACGTGACCGGCAGATTCGAATAGTCGTTGATCGGGTAGGACTCCTGCTGGTAGCCGTCGGCGTTCAGGTATTGGCGAAAGTAGCCTTCCTGATAGAGCAAGCCCACGCCGACCAGCGGCACACCCAGATCGCTGGCGCTCTTGAGGTGGTCGCCGCTGAGCACGCCCAGACCACCCGAATAATTCTGCAAGCATTCGGTCAGCCCGAACTCCATCGAAAAGTAGGCGACGTAAGGCTTATCCGCTTTGGGATGATGCTGGCTGTACCACGTGTCGGTCGCGTTCATGTAGTCGTCGAACGAACTGCAAACGCGGCGAAACTGAGCCATGAATGCCGCGTCTTCGCAGAGCGCTTCCAACCGCGACTGATCGATCAGTCCCAGCATCCATACCGGGTTGTGCCCGGTGGTCTCCCACAATTCGCGGTCAAGCCGGCGAAACAGCCCGATGGTGTCGTGATCCCAAGACCAGCGCAGGTTGTACGCCAGCTCGCGCAGGCGGGTCAGTGGCTCTGGTAAATTAGGAACGACTTGAACGGTAGCAACAGGTTTTACCATAACAGCGAACTCCTAGAAGGACTCACCTTTTCAGGTGTGATCTGTCATTTATCGGTGGAACTTTGTAAGAATAGCGTCTTTTTTAGGTGGTGAAAAGGCGCAGTCAAAAGCTTAGCAGGTTTAGATAATAAAGCGCTAAAGTTCCTTAGTATGGATTTGCGATTGACTTCTATTATTTTGTGCTAGAATGAGGCAGCTAGTTGTAAGTTTCACAAGTCAAAGGATTCAAAGCGATGCTCAAGAAGCAGTTCCTCAAAACGAAGGAAGTCTGCAAGGTTACCTTTTCGCTGCCGGAGGCGGTTCAAGGCGAGACGGTTTTCCTCGTTGGCGACTTCAACAACTGGGATAAGTCGGCAACGCCGATGAAGCGCCAGAAGAATGGAAGCTTCACCACAACGCTCAATCTGGACAAAGGACGGGATTATCAATTTCGGTATTTAGTCAATGGTACCGAGTGGCACAATGATTGGGAAGCCGATAAATATGTCCCCAACCCATACAGCGGCGACAACTCGGTTGTCACGACCCACGAAGAGTAAATCCTTAGATCGACTAGCTTCACCTCCCTCCCTCGGTAAATGAATACGACCTTCCACTGGTGGAAGGTCGCTTCAGTTTAATTGCTTACGCGATCAAGCGGGGCGGAATTCGGTTCCACCCCAACCCCCTAGCGTTTTTTCGACGTATAGCCGAGCTTTGTCCCGTTCGGGACGATCTTGTCGGCGAACTGCTCGAAATCCTCCATCCGCAGGTCGGTGCCGAGAATGCTGCCATGCCCGACTGTGTACCCGGCGGGGATGTGGGCGTTCTTCCCGATGCAGGTGATGCCGAGTTCGCCCATCTGCGGGATCGCGCCGACGTGGGCGTTATGCCCAATCACCGCGATCTTGTCGATGATGCAGCGCTCGACCACCGCGCCCGCCTCGATGTAAGTGTCCGTCAAGATGACCAACTCACGGACGACAGCGTTCGGACCGACGAAAACCCCCGGCGAAAGCACCGACCGCTCGACGACTGCACCTTCCGAGACGATCGTGCCGTCGGTCAGCAGGCTGTCGTGGACCTGCGCGTTCTGGTGCACCATCACCGGCGGGCGCTCCTCACTCTTGGTATGGATGATCCACGTCCGGTCATTGAGGTTGATCGACGGTGGGCTGGCGAGCAGATCCATGTGCGCTTCCCAGAAGGCTTCGACCGTCCCAACGTCGATCCAGTAGCCGCCGTAAGGATAGGCGTAAACGCCCATGCCTTCCTCGACCATGCGCGGCAGGATGTCCTTGCCGAAGTCGTGGTTTGAATCCGTCCGGTCCCGGTCTTCCTTGAGCATCCGCTCCAGAATCGGGTAGCTGAACAGGTAAACGCCCATGTTGGCGAGTGTGCCGGGTGGGTTTGCCGGTTTCTCGATGAACGAGCGCACGCTGTAGTCGTCGTTGACGTCGACGATGCCGTAACGACTGGCTTCGTCCAGCGGAACCGTGATCGTGCAGATGGTGGCGGCGGCTTTCTTGTCGCGGTGATACTGGATCAAGACGTCGTAGTCCATCTCGTAGATGTGGTCGCCGGAGAGGATCAGCACGTAGTCGGGACGTCCGCGCCGCACGAAATTGAGGTTCTGCGTCACCGCATCGGCAGTGCCGGAGTACCAGTCGGTATCGTAGCGCCCCTTGTAGGGCTGCAAAATCTGCACGCCGCCGGTGAACGAGCGGTCGAGGTCCCACGGACGCCCGCGCTCGATATGATCGTTAAGGCTGTGCGGGCGGTACTGGGTCAAGATCAGCACGTCGAAGATGCCGGAATTGACGCAGTTGCTGAGCGGGAAGTCGATGATGCGATACTTGCCCGCGAACGGAACCGCCGGTTTAGCGCGCTTGGCGGTAAGGGTTGCCAAGCGAGTGCCTTCGCCACCTGCCAAGATAATCGCTTTTACTTTCATAAATTCCGCCTCCTCACATTGGTATTATGAAGTCAATTTTGTCACAAAGTTTGCCCGCTGCCCATCACACGCACTTAAACTCCTCAACTTCCCACGCGATTTGGCTGATGCCGCCGTACCGCCTCCTCATAGAGGTCGATGTACTCGCGGGCGCTCTTGTTCCAGCTAAAATCGGTACGCATCGCGCGTTCTTGCATCCGCTGCCAAGCATCATGGTGCTCGTTATAGGTTCGCAGCGCCCAGTGAAGCGTGCCGAGCAGCGCGTCGGACTGTTCCCACTCGAAGACGAAGCCCGTCCCGCGATCCGCCGCGCCGTCGTCGTAGTTCTCGACCGTATCCGCTAAGCCGCCGGTCTCGCGCACGAGCGGGAGCGAACCGTAGCGCATGGCATACATCTGGCTGGTGCCGCACGGTTCGTAGTGGCTGGGCATCAGGAACAGGTCGCTGCCCGCGTAAATCCGCTGAGCGACGGTCGCGTTGTAGCCGATGAAGGCGCGCGCTTTCCAATGGAAATCCTCGCCGAGCCGCAGCAGCATATCGTTGAACTGTGGCTCGCCTGAACCTAAGCCGATGAACTGCACGTCGGTTTCGCCGAGTAATTGGCGCAGCGCTGGAAAGGCAAGGTCGAGTCCTTTTTGCTCCACCAAGCGGCTGACCAACCCGATCACCAGCACGTCGTCGCGGACTTCCAGATCAGCGTCAATTTGCAGTTGGCGCTTGTTGGGCAAGCGCTGGCTGCGGAAGTTGTCGGCGTTGAAGTGCTCGACCAGCTTCGGATCGGTTTCGGGATTCCACAGATCGGTGTCGATACCATTGAGGATACCGTAGAGGTCGATGACGCGCGAACGGAGCAGGTTGTGCAACCCGTAACCCTGATAAGGAAACTGGATTTCAACCGCGTAGCGCGGGCTAACGGTCGTGATGATGTCGGAATAGGTGATGGCGATCGCCAGCAGGTTGTCGCCGAGGTCGCGCCGCTGTAATTCCGGGTGATTGCGCCCCGGAATCCCCAAGTCCCACGCGAATTTCCAGATGTGATCGCCCTGATACGCCATATTGTGGATGGTCAGCATGGTGCTAACGCCGCTCCACTGGGGATCGTCACTGCGCCGCTGATCGATCAGGAAGGGGATCAAGCCGGTGTGCCAGTCGTTGACGTGGAATAGATCGGGAAACCAACCCAGTTGATCGTCAAGAACCCGGGCGACTTCCAGCGCGGCTTGGCAGAAGAAGATAAAGCGGGGCACGTCGGTGTCCCAGTTGCCGTAAACGGTGCGTTCTTGCCCAAAGTGGGGCAGCGCGCGCAGGAAATAGATCGGCACGCCGTTGTGTTCCGTCCCGAACAGATCGACGTGCTCCCAGCCGGTGCGCCGTTCGAAATCGAATGAGAAGAGATGCTGGATATTGAAGCGCGCTTGATCGATGAAGCCGTAGTAGGGCATCAGCACGCGCGCATCGACCCCGCGATCACGCAGCGCTTTGGGCAGTGACCCGACGACGTCAGCTAATCCGCCGACTTTGGCAAAAGGGTCAACCTCGGCGCTGACGAATAGGACGTTCATAACAACTCCTTTAGTACCGAGTACCGAGTGCTGAGTACCGAGTAAAAGCTCGTGTTGCGTGCCAGCCAAAAGCAGCTTGGCTTCTGTGGTAGGGTAGGGGCGTTGTGCTTGCGTGGCAAGCCTATAACGCCCCTACGCGACCCTGAACATACATTGCTGTATATCCTGAAGACCACAGATGTTTTTGACTCAGTACTCAGTACTTTGCACTCGGTACTTCATTTTGTGCTGAACCAGCGATAATCGATATCGGCGAAGACTTTATCCTGCTCGTACCACGCACGGGCGGCATTGGCGTCCGGCTGACCTTCTTCCAGCAACTCCGCTAGCCACTCGAAGCGGTCGAGATGCTGGCTGAAGCGGCGGATGGCGTAGGCGCGGGCTTCGTCGCTCGTCACCAGAAATTCCCAGTCCGAGCTTTGCACCAACAGCAGTTCGCGCGCTGCTTGCGCTAAGTACGACCCGTTCGGCTTCGGTCGGCGTCGTGAAGTGGTCCGCTAGCCGCTCCATCCGCTCTTCGGCGTCGTGGATTGGCGACCACATCCAGTGATTTTCCTCGTTGTCCCAGAGAAAATGAACGCCACCCGTCCCCCACGAGCTTTCCGGCAGGTCGAGCGACTGGGTCGGCGGGTGCTGAGCGATGAAGCGCCCCGGCGTCGTCAAGTCGATGTCGGGATTGTTGGCGAGATGGCGCAGAACTTTGCCGAGCCACGTGACGCCTTCGAACCACCAACGCCCGAACAATTCGCCGCTGAAACTCGCCGTCACCAAGCCGTATTCGCCATTCGCGGTGTGATTGTAGCGCCGTAGTTGGTCGCCGACGAGGTGGGCGAAGTGTTCAGCGTGCTGCTCGATTTTGTACGCCGCCCAGTCGGGGTGATAGGTGTCGCGGTTGATCGGATCGACGTTTTCGCCGGTCACGCGCCAGTAACGCAGACCGCTGGTTCCGGCGCGGCGGTGATAACCCCGATAGTCAAAATCGCGCTGGTAGCCAAGTTCGCTGCCCCAGATTTGCAGCCCGACCCGCTTATTGCGCCCGAACACGGCGATGTTGGCGGGTTCGTTATGATCGGTGTTTTCGCCGGCTTCGCGGACGTAGTAGGGTACGAAGGTGCTCACTTCGCGCGGGTCTTCGTAGAAATAGGCGCTGGCGGGCAGCGTGTAGAGCTTCGGGATCGAACCGAAGACGCCGATCACCTTGCCGGAGGCGACGCCGACCGGTTTCCCGCGCGTGATGGTGTGGGTATCGACGATGAAGTTGGTGATCCCATTGGCGGCGAGCCACTCCTCGATGCCCGCGCGCTCGCGCCCGGTCTCGGTGATCCGCGCCGGGCGGTAGCCGTAATCCGGCAGCCAGAAACTGGTCGGTGGTCTGCCGAACAAGCGCTCGTAGCTCTTGATCGCCGTCTTGATCTGGGCGTTGATGCTGCCGTCACGCGCCAGCAGCGGCAGATAGGCGTGGGTCGCTGCCGTGGTGATGATCTCGATGTAGCCTTCATCTTGCAGGCGACGGAACGCGCCGATCAGGTCATGCTGGAAGCGTTCGTCGAATGCCTGCTTGACGCGCCGGAAGCGATCGCGATACCACTCGGCGAGGAAGCGTAAATGCTCGTTATAAGCCTCTTCTTCAAAATAGTGCATGTCTTTTTCCGCCGCGGCGATCCGTTCGTCGACGTAGGGCGAAAAGTGCTGGATCACTAAGGGATCGGCGAGCTGCTCGGCGAGCAGCGGCGAAAGCCCGACCGCCAGTTTATAAGGGACGCCCTCGTCTTTCAGATCGTAGAGGAGTCCCAGCAAGGGGATATAGGTTTCGATCAGTGTATCGTGAATCCATTCCTCGGCATGGTACCAGCGTCCACCAAAACGGAGGTAGGGGAGATGGCTGTGTAAGACGAACGTGAAAGCTCCGAGCGCGGACACAAATCGCTCCTCACATAGTCGGAATTGTTCATTAAATTGTAACGACGCGGATGGTAAGGTGGCAAATTGTCGGTGGTGGAGCGATGGTAGGGGCAGGACTCAGTCCTGCCCCCTACGGAACAATTGCTAAATTACGCGGCGGAGCGGGGCAGCACAACCGTGAAGATACTGCCCTGACCGCGCGTGCTGTTGACGCTGACGTAACCGCCATGCGCTTCGAGCACGCGCCGGGCGATGAACAAGCCCTGTCCCAAGCCGCGCGGGTCGATCAGCTTGCCGCTTTTGCCGCGCGCTTCGCCCCGGTAGAACTGCTCGAAGATGTGGGGGAGATCGCGCTCAAGGATGCCGACGCCGGTATCGACGAACTGCACGGCGATGTTTTGAGCGTCGGCGGGCGATGCCATGATCACGATTCGCCCGCTGCTCTCGGTGTAGCGGATCGCGTTTTGGAGCAGATGCCCGAATGCCCAGCGCAGCCGCTGATCGTCGCCGTAGACGACCAACTGCGACGCCTCGCGGATCAGCAGTGAAACGTCCAACTGCGCCCGCTTGATCTCCGGGGCTTGCCCCTTGGCGACGATGCCGATCAATTCTTCCAGATTGATCAACTCATGGCGGATACTGAAGCTGTCGCTGTTCAGTTCGGAGATGTCGAACAGTTCGACGATCATCCGGTCGAGCACGTCGACGTTGCGGCTGAGCAACTCCAGTAGTTTGCGGTTCGGCAGGGTGTCCGAGGCGATGATCATCTCGCTGACACCCTTAATGACCGCCATTGGCGTCCGCAGTTCGTGCGAAATCGCCGTGATGAAGTGATCCTTGAGCCGTTCGGAGAGCGCTTCGCGGGTCACGTCGCGGAGGACGATGATCGAGCCTAAACGGTTGCCGTCCTCGTCGGCGACGGCGGCAAGCTGTGCGCCGATGATGCGGTTATTGATCTGGACGCGGGTTGGTTCGGTGAGCGGGGAAAGCTCGGAATCGACTGCCGTGACCTCGCGGAATTTGTTGAACAGTGTGCCGAGTTCGCTTTGCCAGAAAGCTTTGATGCTGCCGAGGAGTGTGCGCGCGGTCTCGTTGACGAGCACCAGCCGCCCCTCGTTATCCTGCATGATCACGCCTTCGTCGATGCTGGCGAGGATGCTGTTCAGCCGCTCGATCTCGACGTTACGCTCGCTCAAGGTGTTCTGAAGCTGACGATTCTGATCGCGCAGGGCGGCGGCGTCACTGCTGCCGCCTAAACCTTTGTAGAGCCGGCTAAAGACGCGCTCCGATGCCGCACCAAGCCGGTTGATGCGATGGATGACGCCGCTGAGTTCTTGCTCGTTAGGAGGGGTTGGGGTCGGTTGAGTCATTACTCTGCTTTCGCGTCAACAGGTCATGCAAAATAGTACGCAGTTGTTCGAAATCCGGCAACGGCTTGTTGAGAATGTGATCGACGCCATCGCTGGTCATCATCGCTTTGCGTTCGCTTTCGCTGAGCGAATACGCCGTCATCAGGACGATCGGCGTGTGCGCGAACTGGGGGAGGCTGCGCATCCGCTGGGCGACTTCGTTACCCTTCTTCCCCGGCATTCGGATGTCCATCAGCACCAGTTCGGGCAGTTCCGGCGCGGGCTGCGTCTCGACAGGCTTGCTCGCCGCCGTTTCATCACTCGCGGGGGTGTCGGCTTTGGCGGCGGGTTTGGCTGCGGCTTCGGGCGGCTGGTCGCCGGTGCTGCCGTTGGTGTGATTGGCTTCCAGTGTGTCGAGCCAGTCCCAAACTTTTTGCCCGTTGTCGAAGGTCTGCGGCGTGTGTCCCCATGCTTGGCACATCATAGCGACCAAGTTACGAATATCAGCTTCGTCTTCGGCAATTAACCACGTCAAAGCAATTTCTCCAACCCTAACGTCGAATTCGCATAATATTAAGTATACTCAACTTAAACCGCAGGGAAACGAAAGCGTTTGCCTAAACCCTTCAACGAACTTATTATAGAGGCGTGGAAACACGTGTACTGCAGGAGAGAATCGTTTGTCTACATGGATGGTGGTCGAAGACGAACCCGACATTTACGAACTGTTGTTGGCAATGTTCGAAATGTGGGGAATTGAAGGTGTCGCCTTCGTCGATGGAGAAGAAGCGATCTCCTGGATTGAGGAAACCGATAAAGATGCTGCCCCCAGCGAACTTCCCGAATTGGCGCTGCTCGACATTCGGCTGCCGGGGAGCATCAGCGGACCGATGGTCGCCGAACGGCTGCGTAAAAGCCCCGTACTTAGCCGGGCAGCCGTCGTCTTGATCACGGCGTATAAGCTGACCGTCGAAGAAGAGAAAGAAGTCGTCGCGCAGGCGCAGGCAGATAAGCTGCTTTACAAACCGCTGCCGAGTTTCGCCGAACTGAAAGCGACGCTCGAAACCGCGATCAAAGATCGTCAGACGAAAGCTCCGCTGCCAGAAGAAAAATAACCGATGCGTAACGTCGCTCCATCTAACTCGCTCGTCCGCCGCGCGAATCAGGTCAAGACACTGGCACTACTGATTGGCGCGATCGGTGTGTTCGTGACGGCAATCGGCGTGCTGATGGCGGTCATCCCGCTGGTGAGTGTCACCGCGCCCGAATACGCGACTTACAGCTTTATCAGTAACCTCGCATTGGTTACCGGTATCGCCTTGCTGGTGATCGCCGTCGCGCTGGCGATTCGCGCCTTCACGTGGAAAACCGACAACGATCTCGCCTTGATCACGGGTAAGTTTCTCGCTCAGGTATCTCGACGACCGCTTCACGCTGATCCGCAACGTGAGCAAGCGGCAGATCGGCTACGTGGATGCGGTGCTGGTGGGACCGCCGGGCGTGCTCGTGTTTCGCATCCTCGACGCGGAAGGCTCGTTCGCCAACGAGGGCGCGAACTGGCTGCGGCGTCAACCCAACGGCGAGTTTGTGCCCGCACGGATCAACCCGACCCGTGAAGCGGTTGACGACATTCGCAAAGTCCGCGAATACCTCGACAAGCAGCAGATCCCGAACGTGCCGGTTTACGGCGTGGTCGTGTTCACCAAGCCGGAGCAGCGCGTCCCGCTCAGCGCGCGCGATCCGGTCGTGCCGCCGTCGCACCTGCAAACGCTGATCAACAACCTGCGCCCGAACTACTTGGCAAAAGATCGGATCGATGCGCCGGTGGTCGTGCAGATCGTCCGCGCGCTCTACGGCGAGTAATGGCGACCCGGCTGCTGCTGGCGCGAGTCGGCGCGGGCAAAACCGACGCCGTACAGCGCGAACTGCACGCCCTCAAACAGCGCGATCCGCTGGCGCGCGTCTGGGTGCTGCTCTCGACCGAGCGGCAGATTGCCGATTTTCGCCGCCGCTTCATGGCGGATCGCCCGGTCTATTTCAACGTCGATACCTTTAACTTCTACAGTCTCTATCGCCGCCTGCTGGCGCTGGCGGGCAATCCGCAGCGCTGTCTCGATGATGCTGCGCGCTATGACTTGATCCGCGTGGTGCTAGCGGAACTGTATCCTAATGAGTCGTCTGACGGCAGCTTCGCCGGGATCGCGCACACGCCCGGTTTTGTCAGCATTGTGGCGGCGTTTCTGTTTGAACTCAAGCAAAACCTGATCTTTCCGGAGCATTTCGCGTGCTGCTGCCGCAACCGACAAAGAGCGCGAACTGGCGCAGATTTACGAGCGCTATCAAAAACTGCTGCAACAGCACGCTTTAGTTGACCGCGAAGGCGAGGGCTGGCTGGCGGTCGAAGCGCTGGAACAGCAGCCGGATCTGGCTACAGACGTCGATCTGCTGATCGTGGATGGCTACGACCAGTTCAATCACTTGCAGGCGCGGCTGCTGGCGCTGCTCGGCGGGCAGGTGCGCGACGCCGTGATCACGCTGACGACGGTGCCGGAACGTGAAGCGACCATCGGCAGACGCTTTCAGCAGGCGCTCGATGCGCTGATCGCTGCCCATGATGAGCAGGGCGCGGTACTGGAACTGATCGATCTGCCGGAGCACGCCGACGATCGCCCGCCCGCGCTGATCCAGCTTTCGGAGCATCTGCTGCGTCCGCGCGCACCCCAGATCGCGGCGGATAGCGCCGTGAAATTGATCGAAGCACCCGATCCTGCGCGCGAAGTCGGCGCGATTCTACGGCAGGTCAAGCGGTTGCTGCTCGATGACACGCCGCCCGACGACATCTTGATCGCCGTGCGCGATTGGGGACAGTACGGCGGGCAGATCGCGGCGCAGGGGCGGCGCTATGGGCTGCCGCTGGCACTGCATTACGGCGATCCGCTGGCGCAGAATCCGGCGGTCGTGGCGCTGCTCGACTTGATCGCCCTGCACGCGGGCGATTTTCGGCGGCGTGACCTGCTCGACGTGCTGCACTCGCCCTATCTTGCGTACCGGGGATCGAAGCGGCGCAGGTTGATCTGCTGGAGCGGATCAGCCGGGAGTTTCGCGTGCTCGGTGGGCGCGAGGCGTGGCTCGCGGCGGTGGCGCTGGCGGCGCAGGGCGCGCCGCTGCTCGACGAAGACGAGGACGCCGAAACTGTCACTCCGCTGGATGCCGCCGCTGCTGACCAACTGGGTGCTGCGCTCGCTGCCTTCTTCGCGGCAGTTACGCCGCCGGAAACCGGCACGACCACCGAGTACGTCGCGTGGCTGCAAGCCTTGATCGGCGCGGATTTGCCCGATCCCGACGAAGACGAGGATACAGCCGCCTTCGCCTATACTCTGAATATTCCTGCTGGCGTTCGCGCCGGGGCGGATGCGGAGATCGTCGCCCGCGACCTTGCCGCGCTGCAAGCGGTCGCGTTGATCATGCGCGGCTTGCTGGCGGCGCAGGAACTCGCCGCTTCGCTGGATTACCGGCGCGAACTGGATCGGCGGGCATTCGTTCGCGATTTGACCGCCGCTATCCATGCGGCACAGGTCGGGCGGAGCGCCTCGCGTGAGGGGCGAGTGTTGGTCACGTCGGTGACCGATGCACGCGGTCTGCCGCAGCGTCACGTCTTCATCCCCGGCTTGAGCGAGGGGATTTTTCCAATGCCCGCGCCCGAAGATCCGCTGCTGCTCGACAGCGAACGGAGGCGCTTGCAGACGGCGGGCATCGACCTGCCGACTCAGGCGGAACGAGCGGGCGACGATGGGCTGTTCTACAGCTTGATCGGTCAGGCGCGGACGTCGCTGACGCTCTCGCGCCCGCACAGCAAAAACGGCGAGCCGTGGGCACCCAGTCACTTATGGCGGGCGGTGCAGGCGTTATTCACCGATCTGGTGCCCGATCATCTGCCGCTGGGCGCGGTGGTGGCGGACCCGGCGACGCCGAGCGAGGCGGCGCTGGCGGCGGCGGACGCCCTGAGTCGCGGCGAGGCACCCGGCTGGGCGGATCCGGCGGATTGGGCGCGCATTCGACGTGGGCACGCCGTCGAAATCGGGCGCTTATCGCGCGCACCTTACGATCGCTACAGCGGGCGGCTGGGTGATGCCGACTTGATCGCGCAGATCGCCGCCGAGCACGGATCGCGCAAGGTGTGGAGCGCCTCGCAGTTGAACGATCTGGGCAAGTGCGGCTTTCGCTATTATGCCAAGCGGCTGCTGGCGCTCGAACCGCTCGACGACCCCGCCGATGGCATGGACGCGCAGCAGTTAGGCACGCTCTATCACGAGATTCTGGAGCAGACTTACGCCCGCATCGGTGGCGAGATCACGCCGGAACGGTTGGACGAAGCGCTGGCGGTGCTCGAAGCGGTCGCCGCCGAAAAACTGCGCGATGCCCCGGAGCGGCTGCGCTTTCAGGCGTCGGCGCAGTGGGACGAGGGCGGGGCGGTTCTGCTGCGTAAGCTGACCAAGCTCGTCCGCGACGACTTCAGCGGTGAGAGTCCGCTGGTCAAACCATTTGGCGGCGAAGCGCGCCGCATCGACCGGCAGGAACTCAAATTTGGCTTGGATGAGAGCGCACCGCCGGTGACGCTCGATCTCGACGGCGTGCGCCTGCGCGTGCGCGGCGCGATCGACCGCATCGACCGGCAGGGCGACCGCGCGATCTTGGTCGATTACAAGACCGGCAGCACCAGAATCCCTGCCAGCGAGATCGCCGACGGGCGCAACTTCCAAATGCTGATCTATTTGTTGGTCGCGCAGCAGTTGATCGACGCCGACGTCGCCGGTGGGTTGTTCTGGCAGATCGGCGGGCAGTCGCTCGGTGATCTGCGGGCGGAGGACGTCGAGATTATCGACGCCGGTGTGCAGCACATCGCCCGCTATCTCGATTTAGTGCGCGCCGGTGATTTCGCGACCCACGCTGTCAAGCGCGAAGAAGGTAAATGCACGCGCTATTGTGAGTTTCACCAACTGTGCCGGATCAACGTCAACGGGCGGGGGAAAAGCTGATGATTTTTTACCCCACCCCCAACCCCTCCCCGAATTCAGGGAGGGGAGAGTACTTCGGATCGCTTAGCTGTAATTCACCCCAAGGGCATTCGGGGCGTCTTGCCGAAAAGAAAGGGCAATTTCATGCCCCTAACTAAGGCGCAAGAAGTAGCCATTCACAATCACGACGACAACCTGATCGTAATCGCCGGGGCGGGCAGCGGCAAGACTTACGTCTTGGTTCAGCGCTATCTCCAACTGCTCGATCGCAACCCTGATTGGGCGCTGAATGCGCTGGTCGCCATCACCTTCACCCAGAAGGCGGCGCAGGAGATGCGCGATCGGGTGCGCCAACACCTTCAGCGGCAAGCGGATGAAGCCGCCGATCCCGCTGCTGCCGAGCGTTGGACGAATCGGCTTGCGGCGATGGACAGCGCTCGTATCGACACCATTCACGGCTTGTGTGCCACGATCCTGCGCACGAATGCCGCTGCCGCCAATGTCGATCCGGCGTTTACGGTGCTGGATGAGATCGAGGCGCGCATTCTGCTCGATACCGCGATCGACGATGTGCTGCGGACACTCGACCCCGGCGATCCGGTGCTGGCGTTGTTCACCGAATACGGCGAGCGCGAGATCCGCGCAATGCTGCGGACTCTCGCCGCGCTCGATCTACCGGATGGCGATTTGTTCGCCTACTGGTGCGAACAGTGGGAACTGGACGCACGGGCGCAAATCGACGCCTTTCGCGTAGCGTTGAACGAAATTACGTCGTTCGACCCGCTCGGCAGCGATGCGCTTTCCAATGCGTGGGGCTTTTGTCGTTCGGTGATTGACGAGTTCGCTTTCTACGATCAAGCAGACGATTGGTCGCCCGCGCTCGATGCGATCCGGCAGATCGCGGGGATGCGGATGCCGGGTAAACCGGCTGGCGTCTGGGGCGATCTAGGGGATGAGGCGAAAGCTGAGCTGCGCAGGTTGCACGACTTAGCGATTGAAAAGCGCGACGCGATTGGTGAGCCACCCGGCGACCTTGACCGGCGGGCGGCGCTGCTGCTGCCGCTGTGGGCGACGCTGATCGCCCGCGTGCGCGATCAATATCGCCGCGCCAAGACCGACCGTGCCGCGCTCGACTTCGACGACCTCGAAGCACTGACGCGCGACCTGCTCCAAGCCGACGCCGTGCGTGACCGGCTGAGCGCGGAGTTTCGCCACGTCCTCGTAGACGAGTTTCAGGATACCAACGCCGCTCAGTGGGCGATCATCCGGCGCTTGGCGGATCCGGCGGTGCCGGGGTGCCTGTTCGTCGTCGGCGACCCGAAGCAGAGCATCTACGGCTTTCGCGGCGCGGACGTCAGCGTGTTCGAGCGCGTGCGCGGCGAAGTCGCGCGGCTGGGGCAGGCGGTCGATCTCGACCGCTCGTTCCGATCGCACCGTCCGCTGATCGACTGCTTCAACCAGCTATTCGAGCGCCTGCTCGTCCGCGAACCTGCCAGCGCGGTCAGCGATTATCAAGTCGAATACGGCGACGGCATGTCGGCAGAACGGGCGACGGCTCCCGGGGACGCGCCGTTGATCGAGTTCGTGCTGATCGACAAGCAGCGCGTCAAAACTGCCGAACTGGGCGAGGATCAGGCGGCGCGGCGGGTCGAAGCCCGCGATCTCGCGCGACGGCTCAAGCAGATCATCGAAGTCGAGCAGCGCCCGATCTACGACAAGCAGCGTCAAATTGTTCGCCCGATCGATTACGGCGACGTGGCGCTGCTGCTGCAAGCGCTGACGAACGTCACGCTGTATGAAGAAGCATTCAAAGCCGAAGGTATCCCCTACCTGACGATTGCCGGTAAGGGTTATTTCGACCGTCAAGAAGTTTGGGATTTGCTCAATCTGCTGCGGGCGCTCTACAACCCCGCCGACGATCTGGCGCTGGCGGCGGCGCTGCGCTCGCCGCTGTTCAGCCTCAGCGATGACGCGCTGCTGCGGCTGCGGCGCCTACACGACGATTCCGGCACGCTGATCTCGCTGTGGGATGCGCTCGATCGTGCCGATCAAGTGCCGGGCGAAGCCGAGCTGATCGCCTTTGCCCGCGACACGCTGCGTGATCTGCGTGCCGGCGCCGGACGGGTGACGATTGCGGAACTGCTGCGTTCGGCGCTCGATGCGACCGGCTATCTGGCGGTGCTGACCGGCTTGCCCGACGGGGCGCGGCGGCGCGGCAACGTCGAGAAGCTGCTCGACAAGGCGGAGACCAGCGGGCGGGTCACCTTGAGCGCCTTTGTGCAGTATCTCAAGGATATGAGCGATTACGAAGCGCGCGAAGGCGAGGCGCTGCTCGAAAGCGCGGGCGCGGTGCAGATCATGAGCGTCCATAAAAGCAAGGGCTTGGAATTTCCGCTGGTGGTGCTGGGCGATGCCTCACATCAGCGCGGCGGCGGGGCGGTCGATCCGGTTATGGCGACGGCTTGTCGCGTTTACGACGAAGCGGAGGCGAAATTCGTTTCGCCGTTCGCTTACCGCCGCGCCGATAATCTCGCGCAGCAGCGCGAAGATGCCGAGCGCCGCCGCTTGCTTTACGTCGCCGCGACTCGCGCGCAGGACTACCTGATCGTCAGCGGGCAGGTGACGTGCAAAGCCGACACCCCGATCAAATCGACTGGCTGGCTCGGCTGGCTGCTGGATGCTTTCGGACTGACGGAGATCGATGACGCCGAGGCGCAGACGATCCCGTTTGCGTGGGGCGATCTGCTGATCCGCATCCCTGCCATCAACGCCGACCTGCTCGACGCGCCGGACGACGTTTTCGCCGCATGGAGTGATCTGCCACCCGCCGAGCCGCCCGCGCTGCTGCGTCCGATTCCGGCAAACATCGACGCGCCGACGCGCATCCTGACGGCGACCCAGATCGCCGACCTCGGCGGCGCGCTCTACGCTGAAGCCGACACCCGGAGTTTGTACGCTGAGCGCTGGCGGCGCAGTGTCTATCACGATGCGCCGGGGCGGATCGACGCGGCGCAGCCGACACCGGGGGCGAAGCTCGGCGAGATCGTCCACCGCGCGATTCAGTGGGAACTGCCAGCAAACGATGACGATTTGCGCGACCTGTTGCAACGCTATACGTGGGAAGAAGGCATCACCGATCCCGTCGTGATGCGCGAGGTCGTCAAGGATGCGTATATGCTCGTGCGGCGCGTTCGCCGCAGTGATGTGTTCCGCTGGATTAATCAAGCGCAAGCAGTTTTCCGCGAGCAGCCGTTCGTCTTGCGGCGCGGTGAACGCCTGATTCACGGCGTGATCGACCTGCTGCTCCGCGACGCGAGCGGGCACTGGCGGGTGATCGACTATAAGACGGGCACGGTTCGTGGCTATTTGCGGAGCGAATCCGGCACGCTGCCGGTGCACGCCCGGCGCTATCACTTGCAAGTTGGGGTTTATGCGGCGGCGGTTCAAGAACTTACCGGCGAAACGCCAGCGGTCTACATTCACTATCTGCGTTATGCCGCCACCGTCCCGATTGCGACGGCAGACTGGTCGGCGGCGCTGGATCGCTTCGAGACGGAGATCGCAGAGCTGCTCGATGGCTAGGTCAATCTGGCACCGGGTGATCGGCGATCTGCCGGACTGGGCACGGCGCGATCATCCGGCGCTGCGGCAGGAGCTAGGGACGCCACCGAGCCTGTCGCGTCGCTTCCGTTACGGACGAGCGCTGCTGATCGTGCTGAGCGGGGGCGTGCTGTTATTGGCGGGGTATCTGGTCGCCAGCAATCTGCTGCATGATCCGGTCGGCACGACGCTGAGCGAGTCGGTCAGCGCGGTGGTCTACTTTCCGCTGCTGCTGGTGCAGGTCGTCGTCAGCGTGACCGCATTGGCGAGCACGTCGAGCGTCGTCAGCGCCGCCATCCGTCGCCAAAGTTGGGATAACCTGCGCGTGACCGAGTTGGGCACAACGCAAGCGCTGCGCGCCCGCTGGATCGCGATCTTTTACCGCCTGCGCGGGTTGATCGGCGTGATCATTGGCGTGCGCCTCGTGTTGATCGCGCTGCTGCTGTTCGACCTGACCGATTATCAGGGGCGCGCGCTCGACCTGCTGATCAGCGGCATCACGCCGGAACTGCCGCTGGCGCTGGCGATCCTGCTGATCGCTTTGACGCTGACGGCGGCATTGCTGATCCCGCTGACGGCGCTCGGCTTCGACGCGGCGGTTGGGCTGCTGATTGCGGCGTCCGTCCGCGAGCGAACGATGCGACTGCTGATTTAAGCCGGGTTGATCCTGCTGCGGCTGGTGGTGGTGGCGCTGCTGTTGATCGGTGTGACGCAGGTGCTGCGCGGACAGTTGATCGGGACGTCAGACGTCGTTTCGTGGCTGCTGCTGACCGGTTACGGTGCGGTCGGCGATTGGGGCTTGGCGCTGCTCTACCTCGGTCGGTCCGGCGAAATCTGGGCGATCGTCCCCTACGGCATTTTGATCCCTGCCGCGCTGGTGCTGATCGCGCTGGCACAGGCGGCGATCACCGACCGCCTGCTGATCGTCGCCGCCCGGCGCGCGCAGCAGGTGGGGTGAAACCGGCAGTCGAGGCGGGCATAACCGGTCGTGCCCGACGCGGCTGAATTTGGGATAACCCCGGCTGCGTTTGGGTTATATTTGGGAAATAGCACCCAGCGAAGATTAAAGAATCAATATTCCCGAAGCCGAGGCGTGAGGCTACAACGCCTTGGTCGAAATAATATAGGCTGCCGTCGCTGCATTGGTCGCCAGCGGGACGTTATGCACGTTGCAAATGCGCAGCAGTGTGTTGATGTCCGGGTCGTGGGGGTGCTTGCCCAACGGATCGATGAAGAAGAAGACTGCCGCGATCTTGCCTTCAGCGACCTGCGCGGCGATCTGCGCGTCACCGCCGATCGGACCGGAAAGCATCCGGGTGACGTGCAGTCCGGTGCGCTCGTTGAGCAGCCGTCCGGTCGTCCCGGTGGCGATCAAGTTATAGCGCCCCAGCACGTCTTTGTGCTCGTCGGCAAAAGCGATCATGTTGTCTTTCTGGTTGTCATGCGCGATCAGCGCGACGGTCTTGGGTTCGGGTTGGGTCAATTCAGTCTCCTCAAGTTGTTCCAGTGCTGCTTCAGCGTTGACCAGCGTGAATCCGGCGTGTAGATGCGATTCGTCCGCTGGTTGAGCCGTACCGCTTCGCCGTAATAGCCTTCGAGCTGCGCCATGATCGTATCCCACGGATGCTGCTCGGCGTAGCGGCGGGCGTTGAGCGCCATCCATCGCCGCAGATCCGGCTGATCGCGGAGGGTGCGCGCTGCCTGCGCGAATGCACTCGCATCCGCCGGACAGTGAAAGCCGTTGATGCCCGGCTTTACCTGATCGGTGATCCCGCCCTGATCGATGATGATCGCGGGCAAGCCCGATGCCATCGCTTCCTGCACGACCTGTCCGAAGGTTTCGTTCGCGCCCGCGAACATGAAAACGTCGGCGCTGGCGTATGCATCGGCGAGATCGTCGCCATACAGGTAGCCGGTGAAGTGCGTATTCGTCCCGGCGAACTGCGCTTCGAGATCGTTACGCAGCGCGCCGTCGCCGATGATGGTCAGCGCGATCCCCGGCATCCGTGCCGTTTCCAGCAGCAGATCGATCCGCTTCTCGTTTGCCAACCGCCCGACGTAAATGCACAGCAGCGAGTCCGGGTCGCGCCCGTTGAGCAAGCGCTCGCGCCAGCAGCGGGAGCGGCGCTGCGGGTTGAAGCGCGCGCTGTTGACGCCGCGCTGCCATTTACGCAGTCGATGATACCCAATCGCGTGCAGTTCGCGCAGGGTCCAGTTGGACGGCACCAGCGTCAGGTGGCAGCCGTTGTGGACGTAGCGCAGCCAGTCGCGCACGACGCCGCCTAAGAATGGGGGGAGTCCGTAATGCTCGGTGTAGCCGGGTAGATCGGTCTGGTAGTTGGCGATCACGGGGATGTGGTTCTGTCGCCCGACCAACATCCCGCTGACTGAGAGCAGGGCGGGGCTGAACAGGTGGATCAGATCAGGCTGGAAGTCGTTGAGATGCTGGACGACGACCGGATGCGGCAGCGCCAAGCGGCTTTCCGGCGCGGCAGGAATGCCGAGCGAGGGCAAGGCGATCACCGAACTACCGGCGACGGATGAAGGGGCGATGTCCGGCGCGAAGACCAAGACTTCGCGCCCGGTCTGCTGTAAGTAACGGAGCGTGAGATAGGCAGACTTAGAAACGCCATCTACTTTGGGTAAGAAGGCTTCCGCGAAAATAGCGACCCGCTTGACCGGCGCTAGGGCTGCGGCGGATGCGGGTGGATAAAAGGCGGACTCACCGCTAAAGGCTTGCTCCGCGGTTTCCGAATCGCGCTGGGCAAGAGCTTCAAATAAGTGGTGATTGACCATGATTCCCCTTCGGCTGTAGTCAACCTAAGCGCCAGCGATTCGCGTAAATCAGCCGCCGTGTGTCCTCGAAAGCGCGTGATCGCGGTGCCAATGCTTTCGGGTAGATGCGTGTCATCGCTGCCGGAGACCATCAGTCTCGGCTTGCTCAAGCGGCGCGCTAATCAATCTTACCCGGTGTGATCGCGCCCGCGTTCTCGATTTCGACGGCATCTATTCCTAAATACATGAACACCGCCGAATGCTCAAGGTAACGCGCTGCCGACGCTGAGTCCGGCGTAAGAATTGGTTAACAGCGATCCTTGTCGTCGGCAGCTTTCAAGAAAACCATTTTTATACGATAATGAAACGGAATTAGGGACACAGGATCGTGTAATTGATGAGTCGCACCGAGGAAACCCCCGCCAGCCCGACCGAGCCGAAGGCACCGCGCTTCATTTCACTGCGCTGGCGGCTGTTTTTGCCGACTTTCGCCGTCGTGCTGATTTTGGCGATGGTGTCGGCGTATGGGGTCGCGCGCAGTCTGCCCAGCGGTGCGGAGATGTCGCGCGTGAACGTGCTGCTCAATAATGGACGCTTGATCTCCGAGCGGGCGGCGGCGATCTTCGACCGCCAGCAGAGCGAAGGCGAACGCCTTGCCGCGACGTCGGAGTTGCAGACCGCGCTCCGCGACCAGCGCACCGATGCGCTGCAAGCCCTGCTCGAAAACTTCGCTCGCCGTAATGATTTCGACGCTGCGCTGGTCACCGACGCGGCTGGCGCGGACGTGTACGGTTTACTGCGCGACTCGACCGGCACGTATAGCCCGGTTGCGTTAGCGGCGGCATCGACGCAAGCGATCTTCTCGGCTGTGCCGGTCACCGCCGGGGATACCACGTTAGGGATGCTCTACGTCGGCACCCGCGCTTCGAGTTGGATGGACGCGGTTCGTGGCAGTGCTGCCGCTGAGGTCGCGCTGTATCAGGGCGGGCGGCTGCTGACGACCAGCATCGCCGAGTCGGGCGTGCTCCCGGCGGCGCCACCGGCGCAATATCTCGACGGTACCGCAGCTTCATCGGGCGAACCATTCCAAGCGCTGACGCTCGACGATACGCTGTATCTTGGCGTCTATACGCCGCTCGAGAGCGGTGACAATGTCATTGCCGTCTACGTGCCCGACAACGCGCCTTTTGCCGCCGAAGCGGGGCAGCAGTTGATCGCCTTGACGCTGGCGACGGTGGCGGCGGGGATTATCATCACCGTATTCGTGATGAGCACTTACTTCCTCGAACGAGTCAATCGCGTGCGCGCCGTCGCCGAGGCACTGGCAGCGGGCGAGTTCGCCGCGCGCACGGGAATGCAGCCCACCGACGAGATCAGCGCGTTGGGGCGGGCGCTCGACCTCTACAGCGAGAAAACGCAGCAGCGCTATGATAAGCTGCGCGCGTCACTGCGGCGCCAGCGCCGTGAAGTCGAATATCTCAATGCGGTGTTCGAATCGCTGCCAGATGGCGCGATCATTCAAGACCTTGACGGCAACATCACCTTCATCAACGAACGCGCCAAACGCTTAATCGGCGAGAGCTACAACTTCTTCAAGCGATCTGAGCTGCGCGAGATCACGGCTGCCGTGACCGACATTCTCGGTCCGGCATTAGCGCCGGGATTGTATACGCTCGGCGCACCGACCCGGATGGAATACGACGGGCGCGTGCTCGGTCTGCAAGCCTTAGCCGTGATGTCGCTGGCGGATCGCCGCGTTGGGACGGCGATCATCGTCCGCGACCTGACGACCACGGTTCAGCGCGAGCGCGCCCGCGCTGCGCTGTTCGACCGCTTCGTCGAGGACATTGGGGCAGCAGTCGAGTCGAGCGCGGCGTTCTCGCGCGAGCTTTCGCCGCACGCGCCGGCGCTGCAAAAGATGATCGTCGAGATGCGCGAACTGCTCAGCGGGGAAACGCCGCTGGTCGAACCGGCAGCGCGCTCGATGCCGCTGGAAACGCTGGTTTGGGCGGTCGCCAACGAGTGGCGGCAGGTCGCGCAGGCGGCGAATCTGACGGTGAACGTCGAAGTGCAGCGATCCGGCTTGACGGTCTACGGCGACGAGCGCCGCTTGCGTTGGGCGCTGGGCAACGTGGTCGATAACGCCATCAAGTATACGCCGCCCGGCGGTCGCGTCTCGATCGAGATCAAGGGCGAGGAAGATGGTTTCGCCCGTCTACGCATCCGCGACACCGGCGTCGGCATTAGCCCCGACGAACTGCCTTACGTTTTCACGCGCTTCTATCGTGGCAAGCCGGTCAGTTCCAATGGGCGCGAACTCAACGTGCATGGGACCGGGCAAGGCTTGAGCATCGCCCGCCAGATCATCGAGGCGAGCGGTGGACGGATCACGCTGCGGAGCGCGCTAGGAGTCGGCACGGCGGTGTATCTGACGCTGCCGAGCGACGAAGCCAGCGCCAGCACCTTCGCGCCCCCGGCAGCGGTCTCGCTGGAACGCTTCGCCGACGACGAGCCGGTCGACGAGACTTTCCGCCTCGACGAGAATTTCCGCGAATTCTAAGACAACATTTGATTGAGTGGTTTGGTTGTAGGGGCGCACGGCCGTGCGCCCCTACCTTGTTGTGTGTGG
The DNA here is from genome assembly GCA_963727545.1 of uncultured Chloroflexia bacterium. GTDB lineage: Bacteria > Chloroflexota > Anaerolineae > Aggregatilineales > Phototrophicaceae > Flexifilum. The sequence goes on along the minus strand of CAVSGS010000032.1, from coordinate 23,287 downwards.
ATTAGTCGTGCAGGGTCATCAGGTAGGCGATCAAGTCGTCAATCTGCTTTTCGCCGAGCACGTCCAAGAAGTCGTGCGGCATGAGATTATCCGGGTAGGGCGGGTCGCCGGGGGCGAGGAACGCGCTCGGAGCGACAATCGAGTTGTGGATGTATTCTTCCGGCGTCTCGTTGAGACCGTAGGTCTGGCTGCGCGTGCTCACGTTCCATAAGCCGGGTCCGATGATCCGGGCGTCATCCTTGGTGACCGAGTGACACTGCGCGCACATCCACGAGCCGGTGGCGGTATTGTGCGACGTGTTGAAGATCACCTGCCCGTTGGCGGCATCGGCGGCAGCGACTCGGTCGGCGAGACCCGGTTCACCTGATGCGGCTTCTTGAGTTGGCGCGGGCGTCGGCGGAACCGGCGTGTCGGTGGGTGCGGATGTCGCCGTCGGTGGAACCGGCGTGTTCGTCGGCGTCGCCGTCGGTGGAATCGGCGTATCGGTAGGCGTGTTGGTGAAGGTCGCCGTTGGTGCGATTGCCGTCAGATGATCGCTGGTTGCTGCCATAGCAACCTGAGTTGCCTGTGCTTCGGCTGCCCATTCCGGTGTGGCAGCCGTGCCGCAGGCGGCGACAGCCAGCCCTGCGATCAGCGCAAGGACAGGCAGAAGCAAACGGATGGACTTGCTCGGCATTATTGCCCTCTCTTTATTGTGACGTTGTGAACAATGGGATGAGTATAGCGCGAGAACTAGCCACCTTGCAACGGGTTTTGTTATGGATGAAGAGCAAGGCATTCACCTCGCCCTCCGTGTTATAATTCCGCCATGATCGATCAGATTTCCCTCGACTTACATTGGCACGGCGATGGCTTCAGCGTCCCTGATCTGACGGAGTTCGATCCGCGTTCGATCGACGGCACGCTGGTCTGGCTGGAGCGCGAGTTCGATCTGCCGCTGCAAGACGTCTGCATCACCTATGAACTACACATCGATGCTGCGCCGGTCGGGACGCACCTCATGATCAACGGGCGCGACTTCGGCGAGATCGAGACGCCGTTTCGCTTCGACGTGACCGACTTCGTCACGCTGGAAGACAACCACATCGCCTTGCGCGTCATGCACGGCGCGAAGGGGCGTTTCGGCGCGGTCTCGATGGTGGCGATCCCCTGCGAGTAGTTTAAAAGCACCTCAACCGCCAAGGTGTGACAATTCAAGCTTTGAAAAAGAAAATCAACCGCCAAGACGCAAAGCTCGCAAAGGTAAGGGCGCACGCCTGTGCGCCCCAAATGATAGACAACTTATCTTTAAGCAATGGACTTTAGATCTCCTAAGACGCGGAGGACACTACAGACACGACAATCTACAGCGACGGACTTACAGGATTTCAGAATCATTTCTTGGCGTACTTGGCGTCTTGGCGGTTAATCTCTCGGTGAAATTGCCTCGCATTGACGCCCGGATAGCCTACCGTTAAAATACCCCTATCAAACCAATTGAACTGGTAATCGTCTTATGCAATACCACATCTGGACACTCGGCTGCCAAATGAACACCGCCGACTCGCAACTGCTCGCCTCGGAGTTGGAGCGGATGGGTCACACCGCCGCCGCCAATCCCGACGACGCCGACATTTTCGTCGTCAACACCTGCGTCGTGCGGCAGAGCGCCGAGGACAAAGCTTTCGGTCGGCTCGACATGCTGCGCGAACTCAAGCAGGCACAGCCCGACAAGGTGATCGGCGTGATGGGCTGTTTGGTCGGCGTGCGCGACTCGCTGGCGCTGCGCAAGCGGCTGCCTTACGTCGACGTGTTCATGCCGCCGTCCGAACCGACGCCGATGGTCGATTTCCTCAAGTCGCGGCAAGGCGAAGCCGAGATCATCGACCTCGAAGCGCAAGAACGCGAACGTCGCGACCGCATCCAAGACGGCGATCTGATCCTGCCCGCGCAGGAGCAGGGCAGCCTGATCAGCGCCCACGTGCCGATTGTTTACGGCTGCTCGCACGCTTGCTCGTTCTGTATTATTCCCTTCCGGCGCGGCGTCGAGCGCTCGCGCAGCGTCGGCGAGATCGTCGCTCACGTCCGCAGCCTCGCGCTGCAAGGCGTCAAAGAAGTCACGCTGCTGGGGCAGATCGTGGATCGCTACGGCAAGGACATCGAGGATGGTCCCGATCTGGCGGATCTGCTTCGTATAGTCCATAGCGTGGCTGAAGAGACCGGCTTGGAGCGGATTCGCTTCCTGACCAGTCACCCCAACTGGATGACCGACAAGCTGCTCGACACCGTCGCCGAACTGCCGCGCGTGATGCCGCACATCGAGGTGCCGGTGCAGGCGGGTGACGATCAGGTGTTGGAAAACATGAAGCGCGGCTATACCACTGAACAGTATCGCCGCTTGATCGAGAATATCCGCAGCCGGATTCCCGGCGTGGCGATTCACACCGACATCATCGTCGGTTTCTGCGGCGAGACCGAGGAACAGTTCGAGCGGACCTATGATCTGCTGGCAGAACTCAAGCTCGACAAGGTGCATCTCGCCCGCTACAGCCCGCGTCCCAACACCGTCAGCGACCGGCGCATGGTCGATGACGTGCCGGAAGAGGAGAAGAAACGCCGCCTCGAACGGCTCGACGAGCTGCAAGCGCAGGTCGTCGCCGAGATCAACGGGCGCTTTCTGGGACAGACCGTCCCGGTGCTGGTCGAGGATCAACATAAGGGCAAGTGGCGCGGTCGCACGCCGCACAACAAGATCGTCTTCTTCGAGGACTCCCGCGACTGGCGCGGCAGGATCGCCGACGTCGAGATCACATGGACGGGACCTTGGAGTATGCAGGGACGGCTGCCATCGACGCAGACCATCGCCGACCCGCTGGTGGTCTTCGCGGGCTAAGCACAGCGATTTCACGATCGTTTCAGGGGCGGGTGGCTGGCTAAACTCGGCGAGCCAGCCGCCCTTACGTTATAATCAGCCTGATACTCGTGTCCCGTGAGCCGGAGTACGTGCGTACTGGGTCGGGGTCGCCGCGAGACAATCTTATTGAGGCTTTCCAACTTTTTGACGTATACTTTGTGGAGCAGCGTCGTAAAGCCCTTAAGAGTTGCTTTGTAACCGCAGTTTGGGCTATGCACGATGGGAGGATCCGGCACGATGCCACCTGAGAAAAGTGGATATTACTACCCCAACAAGTTTGCCCGCCTGACCATGGAAGCGATGGAAGACATCATGGGGCGGAATGGCTTGAACGCCATTCTCAACCTTGCTGGGCTGCAAGCCTACGTCGACAATCTGCCGCCGGATAACTTGGAAAAGGGTTTCGACTTCGCCGATTTCACGGCGTTGAATATCGCGCTTGAAGACATGTACGGTCCGCGCGGCGGGCGCGCCTTAGCCCTGAGGGCTGGGCGGGCGATCTTCGCCGGTGGGCTGCGCTCATTTGGTGCGTTGGCGGGCGTCGGCGACCTCGCCTTTAAAGTCCTGCCGCTGAACGCCAAGCTGCGCGTGGGTGTCCCGGCGATGGCGAACATCTTCTCGCAGTTCTCTGACCAGATTTCCAACGTTTACGAAGAAGGCGGCGACCGCATCATTTACACGATGGAGCGCTGCGCGCTCTGCTGGGGTCGCAAGACCGATCGCCCGGTTTGCTATATGGGACAGGGGTTGTTGCAAGAGGGTTTGCGCTGGGTTTCCGGTGGGCGCGAGTTCAAAGTCGACATGACGACCTGCATCGCCAAAGGCGACGACATGAGCCGTTTCGTCATTTACAAAGAACCGCTTTCGTGAAATAGTGTTTGGCTGTCAGCTTTTAGCGATCAGCAAGAACATTCATGGCACGGCGTATAACTGACCCCGGCGGGAACCCGATCTGCCGGGGTCGGTTTTTTCTAGCGTTGGGTGATCGGCGTGCGCGCTGCCCCCGCTCATGCTAGAATGAACGTGTTTCTTAACTCCAGAGCAGCGAAAGGCAACGGTATGCGTTACCGGATCGCATTGTTACTTTGTGCGGCTATGTGGGTGCTAAGCGCCTGTAATTTGTCGAGTTCGGGACCGCAGGCGGTGCCAACTCCGACGGGGGCTGCGAGTGGCAAGCCGGTCGTAACGATCCTATCGCCACAAGACGGCGCGGAAGTCATCGTCAACGAGCAGATTCTCGTCTCTGCGAGCGCGACCGATGCGGTCGGTGTGACGCGCGTGCAGATGTACGTGGACGATAATATCGTCAAAACGGTGTCGTCCGAGACCACCGGGGGCGATCCGAGCCTGAACGTGCTGCTGGATTACACACCGAGCAGTACCGGCTCATTGACCCTACAAGTGATCGCCTATCGCGGCTCAATCGCCAGCGAACCGGCAGAAATTACGGTGACGGTGCGTCAGAATCAGGCGCAGGTGACGGCAACGATGGTCGCCCCGCCGAACAATGTCCCGGACATCAATCCGAACGATCCAACCTGCCGCGTGTTGGTGAATACGGCGCTCAATTACCGGACGGGACCGGGGGTCGTCTATGACCGGATCAGCGTGCTGAGTGCCGGGACGGTCGCGCCGATCAGCGGTCGCACTGGCGATAACTCGTGGTGGCAAATCCGGGTCGGTTTCTCGACCGGTTGGGTGAGCGGCGGTTATGTGACCCTGTATGGCAACTGCTCTAGCGTGATCATCCCGCCGATTCCGCCGACGCCAACCCCGCGGATCACGGCAACGTTTACGTCGCTGCCGCCGACCAATACGCTGACCAAGACGGTTCAGCCGCCGACAGCAACACCGACTCCCGGCTTACCCGATTTGGTGGTGACGAACTTCAGCTTGGTCGGTGGTACGTCGCTGACACTCGGCGGCGATCCATCGGTGTCGGGGACGTTCTCGGTCACGGTGACGAACACCGGTGCCAGCCCAACCGGGCAGTTCAATAACCTCGTCAACGTCAATCCGCCGGACGCGGATACGCCGATCGCTGTGGTCGCTGGACTGAATCCCGGCGAGAGCATCGTGCTGAATTTCGATCTCAGCTTCACGGCGGCGGGGAACTATAACTTGCAGGTGCGTGCTGACTCCGACAGCCAAGTCACCGAAGTCAGCGAGGTCAACAACAGCGCGAATTTGACGCTGACAGTGAATCCCTAACTAATTCCGCAGCGGGGCGATTTGCCGGTCGCCCCGCTGCGGCTTCGCTGCAAGCGGCAAATTGACCGCATAACGGATGCGCTGTAGAATCGAAATATGGTTACACAAGTACTGATTATCCACGGGCAGCTTCCTTTTGCGATCAAGCTGAAGCAGACGCTTGAGCGCCATGCGCCGCTTGAAGTCCACCCGTTCACCTCGGTCGAGTTAGCGGTTGACTACCTCCAGAACCACGTGCAAGATGTGGCGCTGGTCGATTTTGCGACGGCGGACGAGCCGGCGGAAGCGTTGGTCGCACAGCTGCGCGCCGCGCAAGCCGACCTCGCACTTTTCGCTACGCCACTTCAGAGCGACGATCAACTGGCGGCGCTCGACTTACAGGGAACGCTGGACACCGGCTTCAGTACCCGTGAATTGATCCAGATGATTGACGCCTTCTTCCAACTGAATGAGCGCCCCAGTCTCAGCAGTACCGGGTCGACCAGCCAGTTGGGACGTCGAGTTGAAGAACGGCACGACCTTTCCCAATCGGCGGTCTTGCTGGAACGACCGAATTTCGAGCCGCAGTTTCAGGAAGGCGATACGCCATCGAGTTCGCCGCAAGACATCGCCGCAGCGCTGGGCGTTGAACCCGATCAAAAAGAGCAGTCTTTCACCGACGTGCTGAACTCGCTCTCGCCGGATGCCGCCGAAGAAGATACCCCACCGAGTCAATTCGCCAATCTGGTCAACTCCATGCGCGGCGAGGAAACCTATCGTCCGCTGCACTCGCGCCAGCAGTTGGTGGATTTCGTGCTCAACGGCGAAATGGACTCGCTGATCGACGAGAGCGACGAGGAACCGGCGGACGAGATCGACGCTGCGCCCAGCAGTTCCTTTGAACGTTTGGCGCAGGAAGAGCCGCCGCTGCCGAGCTTTGAGAACAGCGGCACGATCAGCGACTTGATGTCCGGCATGAACGATCCGAGCTTCAACCATGTGCTATCGCTGCTGCGCGGCGAAGAGGTGGATGAAGAGTCGGAAGCAGCTGCGCCCGCGCCGCCCTCGGCAGCGGACTTTGAGATCGACGAAAACGACCGTCCCCAGCCGACGATACCCTCACTGCGACGGCTGAACGCTTTCGAGTTCGACAGCGAGCCGACCCCGGCAAAAGTGATCTTGCAGCGAACGCTGGAACAGCAAATGACCGGCGAGTTTTCGCTGGAAGAACTGCTGGGGAATATCGTGCGACAGCTTCCGGCACATCGCCCGAAGGTGCTGCCGCTGCCATCATGGTTGCGCGAGTTGCAGCAGGCGGATGACGCCTATGTCTTGCGCGAGCCGGACTTCCTGCCGAAAGAGCTGCCGCCGGACCTGCCTGAGGAGATCCCCGCCGAGCCGACGCCGTTTGGTGCGGGAGTTGAAGCGTCGCAGGATTTGTACCCCGATCAAGCGACGCAGCTTGCGCGCGGTCAGCAGGTCGAAGAGCACCCGGAAAATCTGGAAACGGAATGGCTGGAACAGCAACCGCGGTCGCAGGGCAAGACGGTGATCTACCCGCCGCCGGAAACGCTGCCGGAAGAAATTCCGTCGGAGCCGACGGTGGTTCATCAACCGGCAGCGGAACAAGCGCCGGAACCAGTCGCCTCGTGGGATGAACCCGAACCCGAAGCCGAGATGGGGGACGAGCCGGAACCGGTCGCCGAGGAGTGGGGCGAACCTGAACCCGTCGATGAGATGTGGGATGAACCCGAACCTGCGGAGACATGGGACGAGCCAGAGCCAGTCGCTGAAACGTGGGATGAGCCGGAACCGGAAGCGCCTGAAGCCGTTCCGACTGATCTGCCCGAAATGCCTGCCGAGCCAGTGGTCGCTGAGCTGGAAGCCGCCCCAACGGATGAATCCGGGTGGTATGACTTGGAGTCGCAAGATTTCAACACGCAGTTCGAATTGATGGCGGCGTTTGAAGTCGTCGACGAGGAAATGGGCGTGACCTCACCTTCGGGTGCGCTCTACACGGAAGTGTCGGCGGGCGCGACGAAAGCGGTGGCAAGTGTTTCGGCTGACGCAGCACCGGAAGCGCCGGAGCCGGAACAAGATCCATATATCGCTCAGCTCGCCTTGAGCCTGACTGATGCCTCATTGGAACTCACCGCCGAAGCCGTGCTGCTCACGCGCGACCGGCAAATTGTCGCTTTCTCCGGCGAGATGCCGGAAGAAGAATTCAATGACCTGCGCGACTTGATCGCCGATGATTGGGATGCGCAGCCGGGTGGCGGGCGGATTCGCTTCTTGACGGCGCCGGGGAGCGGCATCGACTACATGTTGTATTCGCGCCGCACCGAGGACGACCTGACGCTGTCGCTGATCTTCGCCGGGACGATGCCGCTGCGCGACATCCGGCGGCAGGGGCAGCGCTTGATCAATGCGCTGCTGAGCGTCCCTGAAGCGCCGGAAGCGACCGCCGAGTCCCAGCCGGTATCCGAAAAGACGCTGGTCGCGCCGGCGATCGTTCCGGACAGCGTGATGGCGCGGACGCCGTATTCCTGCGTTTGGCTGCTGCGCGATCCGGATGCCTATCTCGATGCCGCCGTCTCGCAGGCGATCACGACCGGGCTGAGCATCCAACTGCGCGAGCAGCAGTGGCGGATTCACGCGCTGCAAGTGCGCGAAGACCACGTTTACCTGCTCGCCGAAGCACCCGGCGATGACCCCGCTTACCAACTGATCCGCGACCTCAAGCGGCGCTCCGCCGAGATCGCCCACACGCAGAATCCAGCGTACTCGCCCGATGATCTGTGGTCGGACGGCTATCTCGTCGTCGCGCCGGGGCGCGAACTCGACGTCGAGGAAATCCAGCAGTTCATCAACTTCGAGCGGATGGGGTAAAAAAGAAGTGCCGAGGACTGAGTGCTGAGTAAAGAACGCTCAGTCGCGTCAAGGCGACCTCACGAAAGCGAGTTGGATTAGTGGTTGACACTTATCAGCGTTTCAAGGACATGTTCCCGAACGTTGACCTCGAACTGACCGATCTTTTTCTGCTCGAATGGTTCCAAATTAGTTATCTGCCCGGTTGGATCCCTGAGCGCGAATTCGCGGCGCTGCTGCACGCGCGCCCCGACGTTGAGCGCTACTTGCTGATCCGCTATCCGCCGATTCGTGAGTATTTGGAGCGAATCAAGCCGCATCCGCCAGCGGAGTCCGATCAGCAGCTTGCCGAATACGTGGATCGCGTGTTGTGGACGATTGGCGATCTGCTGGTCTATCAGAAATGTCCCGAAGCTTACGATCAACAGGCGTTTCACGGCTGGGATTTCGCCGAGTAAAAAGCAGCATATGTTCCGATCCCGATTCGGAATTTGCTTTGCGTTAGTCCTATCCCTATCGTTTCAGCCTGTTTAAGCGCAAACGATTGATGCGGCGAAAGCCGAACGGATTGCTGCGCTGGTTGCGGCAAATATTCACTCTGACGATCTTGTTCTCATTGAGGCTAATCTCCCACTGCTTTCGCTGGAACAACTCGATGCGATAGTCAGCTTTATGACTGATCCGATCGTGATCGCGGATCAGCGCTGGTTTGACGTGTCAACCTATTCGAGTTGGGATGACTACAACTTTAAGCGTCCGGTCGGCGATACCGTTCTCACGGTTCTGGCGCGCCGCGATCTGTTTCTGGATGCTGCGCGTGAGTTGAATAATCCAATGCTGACCAACATGTCGCCGGAAGCGCTGGCAGCGCTGACCTTTGCCCAGACTTACGTCGAGGAAAAATGGGATCATCAGCCACCGTGGGACGGTGACAGTGCGAACCCGATTTTCAATTGGGTGCACCCGGTCGTGCTCGACCAGCCTGACCTCTCGGAGTGGCTATATTCCGATGAACTCGATCAGTTGCGATCAGAATATTGGTGGGCGACCTACTTCAGTTTTCCACTAGGAGTTTTTCAGCGCCTCGGCGTTGGTAAAGGGACGGACGTCGATGAAGCGCTGCGCGGGATGCGTCCGCCGAATGCCAATGCGCCGCGGCTCGCCGGATATGCCTACCCGGTCGGCAATCAGCTTTACTTACAAACGGCGGAAACCGCTTATTGGTATGCCGACTATTTGAAGTACGGAGCGCAGCGCTATGGCGCATTTACGCCGCAAGTGCTGGATACACGCATCGATTTCCCTGCTGCGGATTCGGAGTTCGATCAGATTGGTTGTGCAGCTCATGCCGTCACATCGCCGCCGGAATATGCCCAGTATCCGGGGCTGTGCCAATTGTTCAATGCGCCGTTCGCTGCTGAGTTGCGCCGCGAACTGACGCAGCCGGAAACCGCTGCTTTTTGGAACGTGATGCGCTTTGTCCATGCGGGGGCGCGCCAGCGCGAGGGTGGGGCATCGCCTGACTTCCCCGGCAACGGGCAGCCCGCGATTTTTGCGCTGCGCTACGGTGAGCGTTCGCCCGAACCCGGCGGGCGGGCGGTCGCAGATGTGTCGGCGTTTGCATTGCTGACGACGGTCTATTCGGACAGCATTTTGCTCGACTTCACTAACTGGGACGCAAATCGGGCGGCGTTGATTGTGACGCCAAGCGACACGACGCGCTCGGATGGGATCGACCGCCAAGTGAGCGAGCGCAACAAGGCGATCTACGTGATCGAGCATTTGGGCAGCGAAGCGATCTATCCCGAACGCGACGCACGTTTCTGGCTCGCGCGGATTGGATGTACACTTAATCAACTCAATATGACGATCCTGGCAGTGGCGATTTTCTGCCTTATACGAGCGAGGAAGCAGCCGCACTCGTCAACGCGCTGGTCGTCGAGGCGCGCGACTATCAGGTCGAAGCGTCACGGCAGACGTTGTGTAACTCGCCACTGCTCAAAGCGGGATATGAAACTTACTTTGGCGTGGCGACGTGGACGGCGCAATCTGATTCGCTTTGTGCTTGAAGCCCGGTTTCTCTCAGTCCTCAGTCCTCGTTACTCAGTCCTGTTTTCTTGTGTTATAATCCGCTCAGATGTTCGCAACCTCTCGGAGAAAAACCGATGGCGCTTCGCCCCGTAATCTACCTGCTCGATGGGCATGGACTCGCCTATCGTCACCACTTCGCCATGATGAGCCGACCGTTCATGACCGCCGCCGGTGAGGTCACCAGCGCGGTCTTCGGCTTCACGCGCACGCTGATGGACATCCTCGAAAAGGACAAACCTTATTACCTCGCCGTCGCCTTCGACGAGGGCTTAAGCGGGCGCGACGACGACTCTACGACGACTACAAAGGCACGCGCGAGAAGATGCCCGACGAACTCGCGGCGCAAATCCCCCGGCTGCGGCAGATGGTCGAGACCTTCAACATTCCGATCCTCTCGCTGCCCGGTTACGAAGCCGACGATCTGATGGGCACGGTCGCGCGTTTGAGCGAAGAACAGAACGTCGACGTGCGCATCATCACCGGCGACCGCGACCTGCTGCAACTGCTGGACGATCAGACGACGGTGCGGATGATCATTCCGCAGCGCGGCACGCCGGACGAACTCTACGACGTCGCCAAGTTCCGCGAGAAGTACGAACTAGAGCCGATCCAACTGATCGACCTCAAGGCGCTGATGGGCGACAGCTCCGACAATATCCCCGGCGTGCGCGGGATCGGGCAGAAGGGCGCGACCAAGCTCTTGAAGGAGTACGGCACGCTCGAAAACATCTACGCCCACGTCGACGAGATCAAGGGATCGACCCAGACCAAGCTGATCGAGGGGCGCGAGTCGGCGTTTCTCAGCTACAAGCTGGCGACCATCCTGCGTGACGTGCCGTTCCCGTTCGACCTGAGCAAATGCGTCGCTCACGATTTCGACCAGCGTCCGGTTGAAGACCTGTTCCGCGAACTGGAATTCGGCAGCCTGTTCAACCAACTGGGGCGGATCGTGGCGCACGCGCCGCAAGCGCAGATGTCCATGTTCGACGAACTGCCGGATGCCGAGCCGCCGACCGAAGCGGGCGAATCGCTGGTGCCGACGACCATTGTCCAGACCGAGGCGGCGCTTGCCGAGTTGGTGGCGACGCTCAACAGTGCTCAGGCGATCACCTTTGACGTCGAGACGACCAGCGTCGATCAGATGGCGGCGGATCTGGTCGGCATCGCGCTGGCGGTGGATGGCGACAGCGGCTATTACGTCCCGGTGGGGCATCTCAAGGGGCAGCAGCTTCCGCTCGATACCGTGATCGCGGCGCTGCGTCCGGCGCTGACCAACCCGACCATCGCCAAGTATGCTCACAACGCCAATTACGACCTCGTGGTGATGCAGAATTATGGCGTCGATGTGTCGCCGATCAGCTTCGACACCATGATCGCCGAATGGCTGCGCGACCCGATCAACGGCAACATGGGCTTGAAGCGGCTGGCGTTCGCCGAACTGCGGCGGCGCATGACCGAGATCAGCGACTTGATCGGCACGGGCAAGAATCAGCAGACGATGGATACGGTCGCGATCGACCTCGCCGCGCCTTATGCGGCTGCCGATGCTGCTTGCACGCACGCGCTGGTCGAGGCGCTGCGCCCGAAGCTGGAGCGCGACCCGAACGCGCCGGAGATCGATCCGCTGTGGGGCACGCATAATCCGCCGGCGCTGCGCGACGTGTTCGAGCAGTTGGAACTGCCGCTGATTCCGGTGATCGCGGCGATGGAGCGGGCAGGGGTGCTGCTCGACACCGGCGCGCTGGCGCAGATGAGTCTCGAAATGGGCGAACTGTTGGCGGGGCTTGAGGACGAAATCTACGCCCTCGCCGATGGCTACGGCAAGTTCAACATCAACAGCCCCAAGCAGTTGAACGACGTGCTGTTCGGCAAGCTCGGCTTGAGCGCCGAGGGCGTCCGCAAGACGACGCACGGCTTCTCGACCGCCGCCGACGTGCTCGAAAACATGCGCGGCGACCACCCGATCATTGGCAAAATCCTCGACTACCGCGAACTGACCAAGCTCAAAGGCACTTACGTCGATGCGCTGCCCGCGCTGGTCAATCCGCGCACCGGGCGCGTCCACACCAGCTACAACCAGACCGGCGCGAGCACCGGTCGCTTGAGCAGCAGCAACCCCAACTTGCAGAACATCCCGATCCGCACCGAGACCGGGCGCGAAGTTCGGCGGGCGTTCATCGCGCCGCCGGGGATGAAGCTGCTGGCGGTCGATTACAGCCAAGTCGAACTGCGGATCATGGCGCACGTCAGCGGAGAGCCGACGCTGCTGGAAGCCTTCGCGGAAGGGCAGGACATTCACGCGGCGACGGCGGCGATCGTCAACAACATCCCGATCGATCAGGTGACGCGCTCGCAGCGCAGTTTCGCCAAGCGGGTGAATTTCGGTCTGCTCTACGGGATGGGCGCGTTCCGCCTCGCCCGTGACAGCGACTTGACGCTGGCGCAGGCGAACGAGTTCATCAAGACCTACTTCGACCGGCTGCCGCGCGTGCAGCTTTACATGGAAAACGCGAAACAGATCGCCAAAGATACCGGCTACCTGACTACGCTGTTCGGTCGGCGGCGGACGTTCGTGTTTCAGGGCAACTTCAATGCTCGCCAGCAGGCGGAGCGCGAAGCGATCAACATGCCGATTCAGGGCACGGCGGCGGACATCATCAAGAAGGCGATGATCGACCTGCATCCGCTGCTGGCTGATCTCGACGCCAGCATGATCCTGCAAGTTCACGACGAACTGGTGCTCGAAGTGCCGGAAGATCGCGTGCAGGAAGCGGCGGAAGTGGTCGTCCGCGTGATGGAAGGGGCATGCAAGCTCGACGCGCCGCTCAAGGCGAACGCGCAAGCCGGGACGCAACTGGCGCGACGTCGAGACGGTGACGATCTAGCTTTTAGCCGTCAGCGTTCAGCTATCAGCTAAAAGCAGTCGGCTGAGTTCATTTGTGCCTTGCGCTGCCTACGTCGCGCAGGGCGCTTTGTTTTGGCTGAAAGCTGATAGCTGACTGCTAATTGCTGCTTTGAGTCCTTCTCTTAGCGATCTCACACTTGGTTTTATGTATGCGCGGCGGCAGACCGTGTTATACTTTATTCACGCTTAGATTTCGTTTGTTCTCTACGAACGCAGCAGACAGAAAGTTTACAATGCGGCACTTTATCGACCTCATGGATTGGTCTACTGAAGACCTGCGGCAGCTTCTCGATTTAGCAGTTCACTTGAAGATGGATTGGCGCTCTGGCGGCAATCAGCCTGTGCTCAAAGGCAAGGCGTTGGCGATGGTCTTTCAGAAGCCGTCGCTGCGGACGCGCGTCTCGTTCGAAATCGGGATGCAGCAGTTGGGCGGCTCGGCGTTAATGATCAGTCCCCAAGAAATCGGACTCGGCAAGCGCGAGAGCGTCGCCGATGTGGCGCGCGTGCTCTCCGGCTACGTGCAGGGGATCATGGCGCGCGTGTTCGATCACGGACACGTCGTCGAATTGGCGAAATGGGGCAGCGTCCCGGTGATCAACGGCTTGAGCGATGCGCAGCATCCGTGTCAAGCGCTGGCGGACGTGCTGACGATCTACGAACGCTTCGGTCGGATAGACGGGGTGCGGATCGTCTACATCGGCGATGGCAACAATGTCGCGCTGTCGCTGGCACAGGCGGCGGCGAACTTCGGCGCACACTTCGCGGTGGCGACGCCACCCGGTTATGGACTGGCTGAGGAAGATATGGCGACGGTCGGCGAGATCGCCGAGCGCACCGGCGGCTCGATTGAAGCGTTTGAAGATCCTTACACCGCGGTGAAAAACGCGGATGTGGTGTATACCGATACGTGGGTGAGTATGGGGCAGGAAGCCGAAACCGAGCAGCGGTTAGCGGCACTGCGTCCGTATCAGGTCAATGACGACCTACTGCGTCGCGCGGATAAACACGCGATCGTCATGCACTGCCTGCCCGCGCATCGGGGCGATGAGATCACCGACAGCGTGGCTGATGGCGACCAGTCGGCGATCTTCCAACAGGCAGAAAACCGGTTGCACGCCCAAAAAGCGGTGCTTGTCACCTTGATGGGGTAGAGGTAGATACGAATGGCACGCAATCGAGAAGCCTATGAGCAGGCAATGAACGCCGGTCACAATGCCGCTTGGGATCAAGAGTGGGGGCTGGCGGTTGCATCATATGGGCGCGCCATTCAGGAATTCCCCGATGATCCTGAAGCTCACATCCATCTGGGTTGGGGTTTGTTGGAGATGGGGCGGCTGGAAGATGCGCTCAAGGTGTACACCCGCGCCCACCAACTCGCGCCCGATGACCCGATCCCGCTGGAAAAGAGTGCGGACGTGCTCGAACGGATGGGGCGGCTGCGCGAGGCGGCTCAGCAGTACGTCAACGTCTCCGAAGTCTATCTGACCCAGCATGACCTCGACAAAGCGATTGACAACTGGGAGCGGGCGACGCGCCTGACGCCCGGCTTGATCCCGGTTCACGCCAAGCTGGCACAGGCTTACGAGCGCATCGGCGACAAGAAGAAAGCGATCTACCAATATCTGAACCTCGCCTTCAATTTCCGGCGGCTCAACGACGTCGACAAGGCGATCAAGGCGGCACAGCGCGCGCAGCGGATCGACCGGAATAACGCTCAGGTGCTCAATATCCTGCACGTGCTCGAATCCGGTGGGACGATTCTGCCGCCGACTGACGACAGTGTCAGTTCGGTCGATGGCAAGGCGCCATTGCCGCTGCTGGATGACGACGAGGAGTCGCGACCGATCCCGGTGAATCCGTTGGGACCGCTTGGCGACGCGCTGGATTACGGTTTGGGTTTGCTGGCGGCGTACATCATGGAAGGCGACGAAGCCGGTAAGATCGCGGCGGATGCGCTGCAGGCGATGGAAGCACAGCGGCAGGGCGTATATGAGGTCGCGGTCGAGTGCTATCAACGTGCCGATGCGAAACTACGTCACCCCGCAATCAAGATGAATCTGGGCGGGATGCTGCTGTTAGCGAACCATCCCGACGACGCGATCAAGCCGCTGCTGGATGCGGTCAATCACCCGCAGATGGCGAGCGGTGCCTATCATGGCTTGGGCAAGGCGCATCACGCCGTCGGCAAAGAAAAACCAGCGGTGCGCTATCTGCTGCAGTGCTTGCAATTGGTGGACGGCGGGCAGGCGATGAGGCAGGATGAGTCGGTAGCGTATCAGTCGATCTATCAGCGACTCATGCAAACGATCGAGACGGTCAACGACGAGAATACCAAGATCATCGCTGGACGCCTCGCTGAGCTGCTGGAAGGGAAAGAATGGAAGCAGCGGATCGGTGACACGCGCCGTCAGCTTGAAGAGACCATGCGCGAGCAGGGCGAGAAGGGCGTGATCGATATTTTGATCGCGGCGGAAGGCGATCGGCTGACCCGCTCGATTGCGCTGATCGACAGCTACCGACGCCAAGGGCTGCTGACGCTGGCGATGGACGAGGCGCATCGCGCCGTCGAATTTTCGCCCAACTACCTGCCGATTCACGACCGCATGGCGGAGATCATGATCCGCGAAGGGCGGCTGCGGAACGCTGTCACCAAGAAGAATACGATTGCTCGAACCTATCTCGCGCGTGGTGAAACCGAGCGTGCTCGCGAGATTTTGTTCAACGTTTTGGAGATGGCTCCGCTGGACGTAGCGGTGCGCGAAAGCCTGATCGAACTGCTCGAACAGGAGGAAACATGGGATGAGGCGCTCGACCAGTACATCGATCTCGCCGATACCCATCATCAACTGGGTAACTTCGACAAATCGCGTGAGACATACGTACTGGCGGAACGCATCGCCTTGCGCGTCAACGCCTCGCCGGAGAAGATCGTGCGCATCAAGCACCGAATCGCGGACATCGACCAGATGCGGCTCGACATCCGCAAGGCGCAGAAGACTTACGAGGAGATCATCCAGCTTGATCCGACGGATGAGCGCGCTCACCGAATGCTGGTCGACCTTAACTACCGGCAGGGCAATCAGGTCGAAGCGATCCGGCGGTTGGATCGGCTGTTAGGGCTATACGCACGCAACAAGCAGGTGAACCGCATCATTCAACTGCTGGAAGAACTGGTGACCCTCTATCCGAAGGATACCGGGCTACGCTCGCGTCTCGCTGCGATTTATCGTCAGTTGGGACGCCAGCATGACGCGATCGTGCAGTTGGATGCGCTGGGCGAACTTCAGCTTGAGGCGGGGATGCATAAGGACGCTGCCAACACCATCCGCCAGATCATCGCGCTGAACCCGGAGCACGTCGAGGATTATCGAAAACTGCTGTCGCAACTCGGCGGTTAACCGCCGAATTTGAAAGATCAATCAAGCGAGGTGAACCACACATTGCCCACTGGGGTTACTGTGATTAGGTCGATACCTTGCTTGTTACTTGAGGTCAACTCTTCTCGTGGAACTGGTCTGGGCGTTTAGTAATCTAAATCTCAGCGCCGTCGTCGATATTTTGCTGGTGGCGCTGGTCTTTTACGGTGTGAGCTTCCTCATCCGGGGAACGCAGTCGGTCGTGCTGGTGCGCGGCATGGTGCTGGTTTTCGGGTTGATGATCCTCGTCTCGAATATCTTCAATCTGCTGGCGCTGCGCTGGCTGCTCGAAAACACGCTGACGATCCTCGCGGTCGCCATTCCGGTGATCTTCCAGCCGGAACTGCGCCGCTTATTCGAGCGCTTAGGGCGGGCGGGGTTTTTAGTCAACCGCCAGCCCCATGAGACAGTCCGCGCCAAAATCATCGACGACATTTGCCAAGCCGCCGAACGGCTGTCGGAACGGCGTCACGGCGCGCTGATCGTGCTGGAGCGCAACAGCAGCTTGCAAGAATATATTCGTACCGGTGTAAAGATGGATTGCGAAGTCAGCCCGCAAGTTTTGCTGACGGTTTTCTGGCCCAAGACTGAATTGCACGACGGTGCAGCGATCATCGACGGCACCGGGCGGATCGCATCGGCGGCATCGGTGCTGCCGCTGTCGTCGGCGCGGACGCTAACGACGCCTAAGCTCGGCACCCGTCACCGGGCTGCGCTGGGCATGAGCGAGGTCAGCGACGCCATCTGTGTGGTTGTCTCCGAGGAAACCGGACGGATCTCGATCACCAACGGCGGACGCTTGATCCCACGGCTCGATTCGAAGCGACTGCGCACCATCCTCAATGCCTTCTACGGTCCCGAACGCCCGCAAGATCGCCCGCTGCTGCGACGGCTGCGCGATCAACTCAACGATATTGCAGTGCGGCTGCGGGATCGGCAAGAGTAGCGCCGATGCAGACTGAACGCTCATTACGGCAGGTGATCACCACCAATGTGATCTGGATGCTGGTGTCACTGGCGCTAGCTTTCGTCGTCTGGATGATCGCGGTCTCGCAGTCCGATCCATTTGAGACGTGGCGGATTTCGACCGTGCCGATCCATGCAACCCCTGATGCTGGCTTGATCATCACCAATGCGTCGGAAGTTCCGACCAACGCATCGGTGCAAGTGCGGGCGCAGCGATCCGTTCATCAATTATTCTCGATCGACGATGTCAATCTCGTCGCCGACCTGACCGGCTTGGGTCCCGGCGAGCACGTCGTCCCGCTTGAAGCACATTTCTCGCGCCCGGCGTCGGTCGTTTCGGTTTTGCCGCGCCAAGTCACGGTCGATCTCGAAGTCGAAGAAGCTCAGCTCAAGCCGGTCAGCCTTAACATTACGGCGCAGCCGCCGCTGGTCTACAGCGTCGGTACCGCTGAATTCGACGTACTGCAGGTCGAGGTCAGCGGACCGGAGAGTAAGGTGGCGCAGGTCACAGCGGTGCAGGTGCCGGTGTCCTTAGACGGACTGCGCACGACCTACGAAGGCGACGTGAGACCAATTCCTGTTGATGCTGACGGCAATACCGTGACCGGTGTGACACTCGACCCGCAAACGGTGCATGTCACCATCCCGGTCGAAGCACGCTCAGATGTGCGTGAGGTGCGAGTACAGCCTAACATCGTCGGCGAACTCGCCGAAGGCTACGTGCTGACGGCGGCTTTCGATTACAACCCGAAGACGGTGGTCGTCAAGGGACCTGCCGGTGTGCTGGCGAATCTGCCGGGGACGTTCTTCACTGCGCCGATCACGTTGTCGGATAAGACCAGCAGCTTTGAAGTGACCGTCCCGGTCGAACTGCCGGACTCGCGGCTGACGGTTGTCACGGGGCGCACCGTAACCGTGACGGTGGGTATCGATACTCAGACGATCACGCGGCAGTTCGATCACATTCCGGTCGAGTTCATCGGCAGCAAGACCGAACTAGCGTATCACTCAGCGACGATGGAAGTCACGGTCTTGGTGACCGGACCGCAGCCGCTGCTCAATCAACTGAGCGAAAATGACCTGAGCGTGCTGGTCGACGTGAGCGGCTTAGCCGCCGGTGACAGTGCTCAGCTTGCGCCGTCGGCGTCAATCTCGGCGGGTGATACCGTCGTCACCACCTCGGTGCTGCCTGCGTTGATCGACGTCGAGGCAAGTGGACTCTCGACCGCTGAACCGGCGACCAGTCAGCCCGGCGGTTGAACCTACGCAGCGATAAAGTGTTCTGCTAGAATAAAGCGTCATTCAGTTATTGAGGTTGCAACAAAATGGCGCGCAAACCACTGGTCGCTCTTGTCGGGCGACCGAATGTCGGGAAAAGCACGTTGTTCAACCGGCTGGTGGGTGAGCGCATGGCGGTGACGGATGAAATTCCCGGCACGACCCGCGACCGCCTCATCGCCGAGTTTGATTGGCGTGGTCGGTTGTTCAACGTTGTCGATACCGGCGGAATTGAAGTCTATCAACCAAAGGGTACACGCGACGAGTTGCCGCTCGCCGAGGGCAGCGCGGATTTTATCACCGAGATTAAGACGCAGGCGCTGCAAGCAGTGCAGGACGCCGATTTAGTGATCATGCTCGTCGATACCGTCTCCGGGATCACCGCCGCTGACGAAGAAATCGCCGAGATCCTCCGGCGTACAGACAAACCGGTGCTGATCGCCGCCAACAAAGCCGATCACTTGAGTCACACGGACGAAGCGGTTGAGTTTTATGGGCTGGGCATTGGCGAGGTCTTCGCCATCAGCGCGATTCATGGGCTGGGGGTCGGGGATCTGCTCGATGCGGTCTATGAAGCCTTGGGTGGGGAAGAATTCCCACCGGAGGACGAAGATGACGATCACCTGCGGATTGCTATCGTCGGGCGTCCGAACGTGGGCAAGAGCAGCTTGCTCAACCGACTGTTGGGCGAAGATCGCGTGATCGTCAGTCCGGTCGCTGGAACGACCCGCGACGCGATCGACACCGAGATTATCTACTTCGGCGAACGGGTGACGCTGATCGACACCGCCGGGATCCGCAAGCGCGGCAAAATCGAACGAGGCGTCGAGAAATACAGTGTTGTCCGCGCCAATAAAGCGATGGAGCGGGCGGACGTCGTGTTGCTGGTGATCGACGCGCTGGACGGCATCACCGATCAGGATCAGCACATTGCGGGCTACGTCATGGAGGCGCGCAAGAGCGTCGTGATCGTGGTCAACAAGTGGGATGCCGTCGAAAAGGACTCGCTCACACTGCACGCTTTCGAGAAACAGTTGCAGGAAAAGTTCAACTTCTTACCTGATCCACCGGCGATCTTCATCAGCGCCTTGACCGGGCAGCGGATTCATCAAGTTCTAGAGGCGGCGCAGCGTGTCTATGAGGGACGGCACTTCCGCATCCCTACCGGGGAGCTGAATCGTATCATCCGCAACGCCTATCAACAGCATCCACCGGCAGCGCGCGGTATTCGTCGCTTGAAAATTCTCTACGTGTCACAGGTGGCGGTAGCGCCGCCGGTCATCTTGCTGCATGTCAACGATCCAAGGCTGCTGCATTTCACCTATAAGCGCTATCTCGAAAACCAAATCCGGCTGGAGTATCCTTTTGCGGGGACGCCGATGCGTCTGAGCTTCCGCTCGCGCGACGGCGGGCTAGATGATTAACGCAAGCTCGCCGACCGAGTCTTGACGTTGGCTCGCTTGACTGCTAAACTTCTCTGCGTGCAAGGTCCCATCGTCTAGCGGTCTAGGACGTGGCCCTTTCAAGGCCAAAACACGGGTTCGAGTCCCGTTGGGACTAACAATCGCTTCATCGCTTGAAAGAGTGGTGGAGCGATTTTCGTTTGCTTCGAGGTCATCACCAGAGCCGCCGTCATCCGCCATCAATTACGCCTTCGTCGCCGTAAAGATCAGCGCGCAGGATCAAGTATTGGTCAGCCCAAGGATGCAGCCGGAAATCGACAATTTGCTGCTTGTCGAGGTCGAAAACAATGTACTGGAACAGCCCGCGCGCCAGCACCGACCGCCCATCGCTATCCGCAGATTGCCAGAGGTCGAGTAGTTGACTAAACGCCACCATCACGCGCTCAAGTTCAACCGCTTTTTTCTGCAAGTCGGTTGTCCGCGCTTCCCAAAAGGCGATCTGTCGTTCTCGATCCTCTTTGTCGCGGTAGTATTCTTCGGCAGTGATCACCGCGTTCTTGTAGAGGTCGAGCAGGTTCGCAAGCTGCTGCTTGAGAACGGCAATCGCCGCGCGCTTTTCCCGTTCTAAATTTTCGCTATCCGCCGGATTGCTCTTTTCGCCCATCGCTAATTCAAGCATGAGGTCATGCGCTTCGGGCTTGAGCGTGAGAAGCTGGACGAGCCGCAGAAAATCGTCTTCGATTTGTTCAGCCAGCACCGAGCGCCGCTTGCAGCCGCAGCGGACGCCCTCAGCGTGACGATAGCGCGGCTTATCGGTATTTGTCCCACTCAGGCGAGAACGCCGCCGAGGATTGTCCTCTTTGAAGGCGATCCGCTCACAGTGAGCGCAGTAGACCAGCCGGAGCAGCCCGTAAGGATAGACGCGCCGAACCGACCCCGACGGACGAATAACCATGCTGCGCTGCGCTTGCACCCGCGCCACTTTTCGCAGCAAATCGAGGTCGAATACCGCGCGCCCCGTGTCGTAGAGAATTTCGTCCTGCTGTGCATCCTCGTAAGCGGCACGATTACGCGCCTTGCCATCGGTGATAATGCCCGCGTATTCGCGCCAGTTGGCGATGCAGCGGCGAACGTCCTCACTCTTGAAAAGGCGCGGATTATCCCACCGATCACGAAATGCCCATCCCTCGCGGGTTAGCTGCTTGGCGATGCGGTTGTAGCCGTTCTTGTCTTCGGAGTAGAGTTCGAGCACCCGCTTGGCAGCATCATAGTAACCGTGCCAGACCGCGCCCTCCATCGGCGTATCATCATCGACTTTCCCCGCTTGCCAACCGCCTGCTGGCAGTTTCCAAGCGCCCGAAGGCGTCGGAATCAGATAGCCATCTTCATTGCGTACCGTGCCGAACGGCGGAATGCCGACCGTGATCTGTTTGCTCTTGCGATAACGAATGCTGTCTTTCGCGCGGCGTGAACCGTCGAGCGCATACATTTCATCGACGAACGCTTGCATGAATAAACTCATGCGCCCATCCGACGTTTTGATGTCGAGCATTCGATCTGAGACGCCGACGTACAGCTTAACGTCACTACTGGACAGTTCATCAAACAGCTTGAGCGCCCGCCACGTATTTCGCATTGCCCGCGACGTGTCATTGACCGCCAGCACCGCCACGTCTGGATCGTTTAGCCGTGCCTTGAGCAACAACCACTGCGGGCGATTGTCCTCTTTTGTGCCGGACTTGTGCTTGTCGGCGTCCTCATACCATTCGGGAATCCAGCCGTATTTCTCGCACGCTGCTTGAATATTGGCGCGTTGGCGTTCAGGACTTTTGAGATCGGATTCGTTCTTGGTTTGGGAAAGACGCACGTAGCAGAGGGCAACGCGGCGTTCTACCTGTGGGGAAGAATTACGCTTCATGACAGACATCCTTGTCGGTATGGCACAGCACCCGCCGACCTGCTAGAGTCTGTCGGTAGGTCGTGCGCTAGATGAGTTAGTGCATGACCAGAACGCCGGAGTGTTCGCAGCACTTCGGCGTTCGTCGTATCTGCACTCAGAGTAACGCCAGCGATTCCGACGTGTCAAGCGATCCCCTGATCGGACTTCGAATTGAGGTTTTTAGCCAACAACTCATTGAGGATTTCGAGGAAGTCCGCCAGACCATCCACATTGACTTGATCGGCATAGCGTTCATCGTGCTGCTGTTCTGCAAGTTGAGCACCAACAGTCACGCGCGAAACGGCGGAGCACTTCAGGCTTTGATCGGCTGATAGATGATGCGCTTATTCGGCATTATCAGCCCCACCTACCAGACGAGAAAGCACCGCCCATTTTTCTTGTGCCTTGTCTGAAAGTGGTTTGTAGTTCGAGTTGAGCAGCTTCAAGGCATCGCCCAAATCCTGTTCGACCGGACGGCGTAGGTCACAGCTCGTCTTCAGTTGCTCAGTATCTGTCATTCTCATCTCCTCAACTCGTCGAATTGACACGGGTTGTGCCAATTGACAGATCGACAGTTACAGCGAATTGGCACAGGATGTGCCAATTCAAGGCTGAACGAGACGATAAGTCTCTGACTTCGGTCCGGGCTTATTTGGCGTGTCCACCCGGACAAGCGTCCCATCACTTTCTAGCGCACGCAGCGCATCGATAACCGCTTTGCGCGGCGCACGCAGCGTCCGATACGTTTCGCGGACACTGGCGCCCTCCGGATGCGCGCGGAGCAAACCGAGGATGCGATTCTCAAGCCGTGCTTCTTCGCTCTCGCCGAGATTAGCGAGCAGCCGATGCGCAGAAACGTGTCACTTTTCCACGATCTGCTGTGCGCGATACCAATGGGTTGTGTTGACGGTCGGTCGATGCGATCCTGAAGTGACTTCTGGAAGTGCCGGCTGATGCCGATCAAATCGGTCTGTTCGTCCAGATCGGCACGGATGGCTTCGCGGATCAGGTCGGCTTCGCTGATATCGCGCGGATGTTTGCTCACCAGCTGCGCCAAGCGATCGCGCATCTCCGGCGTCGTGCTGACACTGCGGCGGATGGATTTGGTCACGGACATGTTGGTTTCCTCAAGTGGACATACCTCGATCATCACACAGCACCACGTCACCCCTGCGGAATTTTCCCGTTTGGGTGCAAAAGTCTGGCGGGGTGTGTCCCCTGAGCGTGCATGTAGGTGCTGACGTGCCAGCCAGCACGTGCACCCCTGGTTACGGGTGTGCCACGTGAGCGCGCACATAAGCCTCCACCGGCGTCTGAGGTGGCGAGCGTTTTAGCTCG
>CAVSGS010000031.1:0-34765 GCA_963727545.1 uncultured Chloroflexia bacterium | reverse complement strand
TTGGGAGATCACCCGCTTCGTCACGGCAGCGCGCGAGGCTTTCCCCGGCGTCGAGATCGGGATTCACACGCACAACGATGGCGAGCTGGCGGTTGCCAACAGCCTCGCAGCGATTGAGGCGGGCGCGACCCACGTGCAAGGGACGATCAACGGCTACGGCGAGCGCTGTGGCAACGCCAACCTGTGCAGCATCATCCCCGACTTGCAGTTGAAAATGGGCTACGAGTGTCTTCCGGGAGACTCGCTCCAGCATCTAGCGATCGTCTCCCGTACCGTCGCCGAGATCGCCAACCTCGCGCCGGACGATCACCTTGCTTACGTCGGCAAGAGTGCTTTCGCCCACAAAGGCGGTATCCACGTCGCCGCGATGCGGCGCAACATCAACAGTTATCAGCACATCGATCCGACGCTGATCGGCAATGAGATGCGCATTCTCGTCTCGGATTTGTCGGGGCAGGGCAACCTGCTCAGCAAAGCGGAGGAATTCGGGCTGGACGTCAGCCGCGAGGAAGCGGTCAAGGTGCTGGATGAGATCAAGCATCTCGAAAACGAGGGCTTCGTCTTTGAGGGTGCGGAAGCCTCGGTCGCCATTCGCCTGCATCGCGCGCAGCCGGATTACCAACCGATCTTCCGGCTGATCGACTTCACGGTCATGGTTGAGGATCGGCGCGGGCGCGGGCAAATTTCCGAAGCGATGGTCAAGCTCGACGTCGACGGCGACGTGATCCACACCGCTGCGGAGGGCAACGGTCCGGTCAACGCGCTCGACTTGGCGCTGCGCAAGGCGTTGGTGCCGCGCTATCCTCAGCTTGCCGACTTCCAGTTGGCGGACTACAAGGTGCGTATTCTTGACAGCACCAACGGCACGGCGGCGATCACCCGCGTGCTGATCGACACCCAGAACGGCACCAAGCGCTGGAGCACCGTCGGCGCGGGCACGAACATCATTCGCGCCAGTTGGTTAGCGCTGGTCGAC
Source organism: uncultured Chloroflexia bacterium (assembly GCA_963727545.1). GTDB lineage: Bacteria > Chloroflexota > Anaerolineae > Aggregatilineales > Phototrophicaceae > Flexifilum. Next base: position 33,789 of record CAVSGS010000031.1, on the reverse strand, counting down.
AGCGTCGAGTACGGTCTCTGCGTTGCCGAATCCCGGCAAACGATCATCGGCGAGGGGCGTTAGCGATGACTGATAAGGTCAATCTTGCCGAAAAGTTTGCTCAGTTCAGCGAGACATGGTCGCCCAAGATCGTCGGCGAAGTGCAGGGGATGCACGTCAAGCTGGCGAAACTCAAGGGCGAGTTCATCTGGCATCATCATGAGCATGAGGACGAGATGTTCCTCGTGTTCAAAGGTCGCCTGCTGATCAAGTTTCGTGATCACGACGTTTGGCTGGACGAAGGCGAGTTTCTGATCATTCCACGTGGCGTTGAGCATCTGCCCGTTGCCGACGAGGAAGTCGAGATCATGCTGTTCGAACCCGCCGGGACGCTCAATACCGGCAATGTCACCGACAGCGACAAGACCCACACTGAACTGGAACACCTCTAGCATGGATACGCTGTCGTCGATCCCGGCTGATCGGCTCGCATGGGAGTTGCGCCGCTCGCAGATTCGCGCCAAACTGTTTGAAGTGCTTAATTTGCCGCCGCTGTTCACGCCGCAGGTGACGCTCACTGCCAGCGAGCAGGGCGACGGCTATCGCCTTGAACGCATCGAGTTTGCCAACAGCCTCGGCGACACGGTTTACGGCATCTGCCTCGTGCCGGATCAGCCGAACGGGGCGGCAGTGCTTTACTGCCACTATCACGGCGGGCGCTATGATCTCGGCAAGCATGAGTTGTTCGAGGATCCGCTGTTCGGCGAGTGGGCGGGGCTGACACCGCGTGGTGTGGCTTTGGTGCAAGCCGGTTACGTCGTGCTGGCGGTCGACGCCTATGCTTTTGGCGGACGCCAGCAGCAAGGACCCGCCGGCGAGCGCGAAAGCGGGCGCGAGACCGAGTTTTCCCTAGCGAAACAGTTCATGTGGGAAGGGCGGTCGTTGTGGAGCATGATCGTCCACGATGACTTGCTCGCGTTGAACTACCTGCTCAGCCGACCGGACGTCGATCCGGCGCGCATTGCTGTCACCGGCGCGAGCATGGGCGGCAGCCGCGCGACGTGGATCGCCGCGCTGGACGACCGCGTTAAGGTCGTCGCCCCGGTGATCCAGTATACGCGCTATCAAAATCTGCTGGCTGCTGGCGGTTTGAGCGGGCATAGCTTCTATTATTATGTTCCCGGTGCGCTCAAACTGGGCTTCGATATGGAAGCGATTGTCGCGCTGGTCGCGCCGCGCCCGCAGATCGTGCTGGTCGGTGACAGCGATCCGCTCTCACCGGCTGACGGAATCATCGAGATCAACAGCTTCGCTCATGAGGTCTACCGGCTCTACGACGCGGCAGTGCAGTTCGAGCCGCACGTCTACGCCGGGCTGGATCATCACTACACGCCGGAGATGTTCGCCGTGCTGCTGGTATTTCTGAAAAAGTGGCTTTGAGGTTAAACTTATCCGATTAAAGTTCGCAACGGCGCAGGGTACTGCGCTTTTGTCTTGAATCTACCCAGAAGGAAATCTCCATGAAGGCAAAGATCACAGTAGTAGCGGGCGACGGCATTGGCGTTGAAGTGACGGCGGCGTCGATTGCCGTGCTGCAGAAAGTTGCCGCGAAGTACGGGCATGAATTCGGCTTCGAGGACGCGCTGATCGGCGGAATCGCCATCGACAAGACCGGCACAGCACTCCCCGATGAGACGCTGCGCACCGCCGAGCAGTCCGACGCGATCCTGCTCGGCGCGGTCGGCGGTCCCAAGTGGGATAACCCGACGGCGGCAGTCCGTCCGGAGCAGGGGTTGCTCAAAATCCGCAAGCACTTCGACCTGTTCGCTAACTTGCGCCCGGTCAAAGCCTATCCGATGCTGGCGCAGTACACGCCGCTGCGTGCCGATCTGCTTGAGGGCGTCGATCTGCTGTTCGTCCGCGAACTGACCGGCGGCATCTATTTTGGACCGCGCCAAGAGCAGGGCGACGGCGACAGCGCTTACGATACCGAAGTCTACAGCGTACCGGAAGTCGAGCGGGTGGCGGCGATCGCTTTTCAGGCGGCGCAGGGGCGGCGTAAGAAGCTGACCTCGGTCGATAAGGCGAACGTGCTGGCGTCGATGCGGCTGTGGCGACGGACGGTCGTCAAGGTTCACGAAGATTACAGCGACGTCGAACTGGAACATCTGCTGGTCGATGCCTGCACCATGCACATGCTGACACGTCCCGCGAGCTTCGACGTGATCGTCGCCAGCAATATGTTTGGCGACATCCTCAGCGACGAGGCGTCGGTGCTGGCGGGATCGCTCGGTATGCTGCCATCGGCGTCATTGGGTGCGGAGGGCATCGGCTTGTATGAGCCAGTACACGGCTCCGCGCCGGACATCGCGGGGCAGGGCAAAGCCAATCCGATTGGCTCGATCCTCAGTTCGGCGATGCTGCTGCGGTATAGTCTGAAACTGGAAGCCGAGGCGAAGGCGGTCGAGGCGGCGGTTGAGGGCGTGCTCGCCGACGGTGCGCGCACGGCAGATATCGCACCGCGTGGCACCCAGTTTGTCAGCACGACCGACTTCACCCAAGCGGTGATAGCGCGGTTGGTATAATTACAGAATCACGTAGGGGCGTTATATATAACGCCCCTACAAATTCCCATACAGAAAATCTCATAATCTACTGGCGGAAACGCCACTCCCACACGTCCTGCAAACTGTAGACCTTGCGCCGCGGCTCGACGACTTCCAGCGCTTGCTCCAAGTCTTTGAGGAGGTCGTCGGCATCCTCGATACCGACGGCGAAGCGCACCAGCAAGTCCTTGATGCCGAGCGCCAGCCGCTCCTCGGTCGTCTTGTCCCAATAGCTGACAATCGCGGGCTGCTCAATCAGGCTCTCGACGCCACCCAGCGACGGCGCGATGTAGGGAATGCGCAGCCGGTCGATGAAGGCGCTGGTCGTCTTCAGGTCGCCCTTGACCTCGAAGGTCACGACGCCGCCGAAGCCGCTCATCTGCTCGACCGCGACCTTGTAATCGGGGTGCGAGGGCAGCCCCGGATAGAAAACGCGGTCAATCGCCGGGTGCGCTTCCAGATAGCGCGCGACGGCGAGGGCGTTGGCGTTCTGCTGACCCATGCGGACGCCGAGCGTCTTGATGCCGCGATCGAGCAGATACGCTGCGTGCGGATCGACGACGCCGCCGAGGATGCCGCGCGCGTCGCGGACTGCCTGCATCCGGCTGCCGCGCCCCGTGACGACACCCGCGAGAATGTCATTGTGACCGGATAGATACTTGGTTGCGCTGTGGATGACGAAGTCGATGCCCCATTCGAGCGCGCGTTGGTTGATCGGCGTGGCGAAGGTGCTGTCGATGGCAGTCATGACCTTATGCCGCTTGGCGATCTCGGCTGTCTTTTGCAGATCGGCAATTCGGAGGAAGGGGTTCGTCGGGCTTTCCGAGACGATGATCCGGGTTTGTTTGGGGATGATGGCGGCTTCCATCGCTTCGTAGTCGCCCATCGGGACGACGGTCGTTTCGATGCCGAGGCGTTTCAGGATAGTCTGACAGAACTGGCGGGTGCGGCGATAACAGTCGTTGGTCATGACGATGTGCGCGCCGGTCGGCAGCACGGTCAGCAGCAGGGAGGTGACTGCCGCCATACCGGAGGCGTAGAGGATGGCGTCGTCGCCGCCGTCGAGTGCCGCGAGTTTTCGCTCAACGGCATTGATGGTCGGGTTGCCGTAGCGTCCGTATTCCTCGCGATCCTCGCCATCGCCCCACGTCTTCCGCTCCATGTAGTCGATCAGTTCTTGCGTGTCGCGGAAGGTGAAGGTCGCCGTCTGCACCAATGGGGTGATCAGCGAATTGTAACCCTTCGTGCGCTGCGTGCCGCTGTGAACCGAGCGGGTGCTGCCGCCTTGTTCCTTTGGCTCGCTGCTGTCGAAGAACTCGTTGAGCGCGTTGAAATCGAAATCTTCAGCCATATCTACTCCTGTCATTGACCACCCCGGTCGGCATCCGGGGAAAACAAAAAGACTTCCGGCGGGAAGTCTCGTTGAGTTCGAAGCTAAACGTCAGTTTAGCCATTCGCTCTCATCTTCCAGAAACACTTCTGCCGGAATTGGCACCTTCCCGATAAATCGGGGGTTGCCGCGGTTTCATAGGGCCGATCCCTCCACCGCTCTGGATAAGAGACTATCTTATGCAATTGTAAACGTTCACAGGGAGCACTATAGCACTTTTTTCAGATCAAGGCAAGCAAAAATCCGCATTCATTTAGACCTTAATGAGAAAAGCGCGATTCGATTGCATGTCGCATGAAAACCTTGTATAGTTAATTACAAATGAAATAAAAAGGAGATTGTGCGATGACTCAACAGCCAATCGAGAAACAGCGAATTCAAACGATCCTGAGATCGGTCGACGTCGGAATGGATGTTTACGACAGCACGGGAGACAAGTTCGGCAGTGTCAAGGACATGTATTTTGGTGCGGTCGGCGACGAGAGTGTCGAAGGCGTCGAGGCAGCCAGCATTAGCGCTGCAACCCGCAACGAGAACGAAATGGACGAACTTTTGCGCGACTTTGCCCGCGCCATCGGCGGCGGCGATGAACTGCCGGAGGAACTCCGGCACCGGTTGCTGCATGACGGCTTCGTCCAAGTCGATGCCGACGGTTTGTTCGCCTCTGATCGCTTCGTTACGCCCGATCAGATCGCATCGGTTGACGATGCTGGCTTGCATCTCAACGTCTCGCGCAAGCAATTGATCAAGCGCTAAACTCAACCCGCATTAGGAATCAAAAACCCGGCACTAAGCCGGGTTTTGTGTTGGAGTGGGGTAGGGGCAGCTTACTCGCCCTTTTCCTTGTTGGCGCGCTTGCGAGCGAGGGCTTCCTCGCGCTTGCGCAGGCGTTCGGCTTTCGCTGCCTCGGCATCCTCGGCTGCGGCAGCTGGTGCGGGTGCCGCTTCAGCAGCAGGGGCGCCAGCGGCGGGCTTAGCCGCTGCCGGGCTAGGAGCAGCTTTGGCGGCGGCTGCGGCGGCTTTTTCCGCCTTCTTGCGTTCCTTGATCACGTCGGGGTGTTCCCAGCCGCCGCGCGCTTCGGCTTCTTCGGCGGCGGTCGTCGGCGCGATCGACTTCCAATAGCTGAACGGCTTGGAGAGCCGATCCTTATCGAAAATGTGATTGGCAGTGCGATCGTAGCTCGCGAGTTCGTAGTCGTGATCCATCTTGATCGCATCGAATGGGCAGAACTCGGCGCAGTAACCGCAATTCATGCAGATGTCGATGTCGATGAAGAAGGCATCCGGCTCCGGCACCGGACGACCGGTCTGCGGATCTTCACCGCGCACGATCCAGATACACTGGGGCGGGCAGACCTTCGCGCAAATACCGCAGCTTGTGCACCAGTCGTGACCGGGGCGTTCCGGATTGTCGAGGTCTTCGGTCACGAGGAAGGGGACGAAGCGGAAACGCTCCGGCACGGCGAGCTTTTCGTCAGGATACTGGACAGTGAAAATGCCCTCGGCTTTTAAGCCCTGCCGCACTTCGAAATCGGTCAGTCCGACCTTCTTCCCGGCATAGCGCAGATCGTCAATGTAGGTGTTGATAAAGTGCCTGAACGTGACGCCAAGCCCTTTTAAGATACCTAGTCCGTACATAGCGACTCCTTGATGGTGTCCATATCGGTAGGGGCGCACGGCTGTGCGCCCCTACGCTAATTATCGTCTAGCGGTCGGTTTCACCCAGAACAATGTCGATGCTGCCGAGAATCGCCACCACGTCGGCGACCTTATGCCCCTTGCACATCTCGCCGAGCGGCGTCAGGTTGATGAAGCTAGGCGCGCGCACGTGATAGCGCCAAGGATTCTGCGGACCCTTCGGGTCGCCTTGCGAGACGGTGTAGTAGCCGAGTTCACCCTTCGGATTTTCGACCCGTCCGTAGGACTCACCGACCGGCACGCGCGGCATGTAGATCGCCTTGTTGCCGGAGAAGAAGCTTTCGCCCTTGGTCTGCTCCAAGCGTGGCAAAATCTGCTTGAGGATGCGGACGCTCTCGCGCATCTCGTCGAGGCGGATCAGATAACGGTCGTAGATGTCGCCGTGGTAGCGGACCGCGACGTCGAAGTCGAGTTCCGGATAGATGCTGTACGGTTCGGCGCGGCGCACGTCGTAAGGGACGCCACTGGCGCGCAGCAGCGGACCGGCGGCACTGTAGGCGATCGCCATATCGCGGGGCAAGTAGCCCACGCCGACCGTGCGCGTCTTGAGGATTTCGCTGTCGGTCAGGAAGTGGTCGAGGTCGTCAATTGCGCGCGGCAGGCGGTCGTTGATCAACTCCGTCAGGTAGTCCATCGTGTTGAAGTCGCGCACCTTGTCGTTGACCAAGTTGGCGACGCCGTGAATGCGCTCCGGCAGGTCTTTGGCGACCCCGCCAAAACGCATGTAGTTGCACATCATGCGGCTGCCTGCCGTCGCTTCGAAGAAGTCGAGGATTTTCTCGCGTTCGGCGATGGCATAGAGCGCGGGCGTGAAGAACGCGCCGAGGTCGTTGAGCAGGAAGCCAACCGCCCACAAGTGGTTGACGATTCGCGTTAGTTCGACCATCAGCACGCGGATGGCTTCGGCGCGATAGGTCGGCGGCTGATAACGCGCTCCGGCGCTCATCAACTGTTCGACCGCCAGCGCATAGCCGAGGTTGTTGCTCATGCTGCTGATGTAGTCGAGCCGGTCGGTGAAGGGCATGTTGTGGTTCCACGCATTGCGCTCACCGATCTGCTCGTGATTGCGATGCAGATAGCCCATCACTGGTTCGAGCTTGACGATCGTCTCGCCGTCGAGCGTCACCACCATCCGGAACACGCCGTGCGTGCTGGGGTGGTGCGGTCCGAGGTTGACGACCAGCTTGTCGGTCTTGAGACCGGCATCGTCCGCCAGTTCTTCGACATCGACGCCGAGACCCATTCCACTGTAAACCGACTCCTCGGACACGTCGCTCAGCCGCGACAGGTCGAGATCCGCCGGATACTGGACGTTCTTACCGTAGGCGTTCAGTTCTTCGGCGCGGCGGACGTAGCCTTTGGGCCAGCGGCTGTCGAACGGCTTGGTGTCCTGCTCGTAGTAGGCTTCGTGCCAGTCTTTCCGCAGCGGATGCCCCTCGAAACCATCCCACAGCAGGATGCGCTTCAGGTTGGGGTGTCCCGGAAAGTTGATACCGTAGAGGTCATAGGCTTCGCGCTCTTGGAAGTCCGCACCGGGCCAAATGTCGATCAGCGAGGGGATCTCGGCGTGATCGCGCGGCGTTTGCGCCTTGACCACGAGCGCCGGTCCGCCGCTGGTGCGATAGGCGTGATAAACCATCTCCATGCTGTCCTCGATGCCGAGGTAATCGACACCAGTGGCGCTGGAGAGGTAATCGAAGCCGAGTTCATCGCGCATCGTCTGGGCGACATCGACCAACTGCCCCCGGTCGACGACGATGCCGGAATAACCCTGCCGCTCGTCGTTCTTGATAGCGTCGGGATATTTTTGCTTCAGGTACTCGATTGCGTTCTCAATTGACCCCGTTTGTTCGGGTGCAAGTGTTTGCTGATCGACCATTATTCACCCTTTTCGGCTGCACGGGCGCGTTTGCGCGCGAGCGCTTCCTCGCGCTTGCGCAGACGCTCGGCTTTGACAGGATCAACTTCTTCGGCGGCAGTGGGAGCGGCGGCGGCTGCGGCTCCGGCAGGCGCTTTGGCTGCCGCGGCGGGAGCAGATTTTGCCGCGAGTGCTGCTTTCTGCTTCTCGACGACTTCAATCGCGGCGGGCGGGAGTTCGCGCACGCCGTAAGGCTCGCCGCGCGCGGCTTTTTCGGCTTGCTGACGAATCAGTTCCATCTGGCGCGGATCGATCACGTCCGGTCCCAAAATCGGCACCGGCACCGGATCGGACGGTCCGACGCCGTACCACGGCACGTCGTCCATGTTCGAGAGCGACTGCCCGTCGATTCTGCTTTTGCAGCGAGATCAAGCCGAACATCAACGCCTGCGGGGTGGGCGGGCAGCCGGGGACGTAAACGTCGACCGGGATGTACTGGTCAATGCCGGAGACGACGTTGTAACCCTCTTTGAAGGGACCGCCACCGCTGGCGCAAGCGCCCATCGCCAACACGTATTTCGGTTCGGGCATTTGGTTGTAGAGGCGCACAATCGGTACGACCATCTTTTTCGTGACCGTGCCGGAAACGATCATCAGGTCGGATTGGCGCGGGCTGGCGCGCATGACCTCCATGCCGAAGCGCGCCAAGTCGTAGCGCGACGCGGCAGTGGCGATCATCTCAATCGCGCAGCACGCCAAGCCGAACAGCATGGGCCACATCGACGAGCGGCGGGTCCAGTTATAGATACGGCTCAGGCTGGTGATGGCGACGTTTTCCTGCATTTCCGCCGGAACCGGAAATTCCGTGTCATGCAGTTCACGCAGTTGTAATTGGCTCATAACGAGCTTGCCTCCTCGTACCACTCGCGGAGAATATCATTGAGGATACCTTCATTAACCAATGCCGGATCGTCGGCAAATTCTGGCAGCGCAATAATCCAGCGGCAAAGCTGTTCCGTCCCGACCGTTTCAACATCCACCGAAGGATGCAGCTCGATCAGGCGCAAGACGATCTCGTATGACGATTCCCAGTAAAGCGGATGTATCTCCATTCCCCGCCATTTTACCGCACATTCTGCAAAATTTCTCGTACCGCCGTATTCTTTATTCCAATTTGGCGAAGCTGCTTTGGGCAGCGTAGGGGCGCACGGCTGTGCGCCCCATGTTATCTTGGCGTCTTGGCGGTTCAATCTTCTCTTCGTTATTCCCGGTTGTCGATTTGCGCGCGCTGCAAGCGACCGCTGTAATCGACGTAGACCGATTTCCACTCGGTGAAACTGTCCAGCGCCGACTGTCCGGCTTCGCGCATTCCGTTGCCGGTGCCGCGCGTGCCGCCGAACGGGAACTGGATCTCTGCGCCGGTCGTGCCGTGATTGATGTAGACGATGCCGGTGGTCAAGTCGCGGATGGCGCGGAAAGCAGCGTTGACGTTCTCGGTGAAGATGCTGCTCGACAAGCCGTAGATCACGCTGTTGTTGACCTCGACCGCTTCTTCCAGCGATCCGACTTCAATCGCCGAGAGGACGGGTCCGAAAATCTCCTCGCGGGCGATGCGCATGTCGGGTTTCACGTCAGCGAATAGGGTGGGCTGGTAGAAATAGCCTTTGCCGAGGTCGACACGTCCGCCGCCGACGGCGACGCTGGCACCTTCGCCTCTGCCGATACCGACGTAGCGTTCGACTTTATCGAGTGCCTTCTGATTGACCAGCGGACCGACTTCGACGCTCTCATCCAATCCGTAGCCGACCTTGAGCGCCTTCGCGCGTTCGACCAATGCCTCGATCAGCTTGGGCTTGATGCCGCTCTGGACGATCAAGCGGCTGGTGGCGGTGCAGCGCTGACCGGTCGTGCCGTAGGCGCTCCACGTCACCGCCTTGATCGCCAAGTCGAGGTTGGCGTCGTCGAGCACGATAATCGCGTTCTTGCCGCCCATCTCTAGGCAGACCTTCTTGCCGAGCGCGGCGGCTTGCTGGTAGACCTTCAGCCCGGTGTCGGTTGAGCCGGTGAACGAGATCACGCGCACGTCGGGGTGCGCGACCAATGCCGCACCGACGTCGCCCGCGCCCAAGACGAGGTTGAACACGCCTTCGGGCACGCCCGCGTCGATGAACACCTTGACGAACGCCGCCGACGTCGCCGGAGTTTCCTCGCTCGGCTTCCAGACGATCGTGTCACCGGCGACCAGCGCCGGGAGAATGTTCCAACTCGGCACGGCGACCGGGAAGTTCCACGGCGTTACCAAACCGATCACGCCGACCGGATCGCGCAGCGCCATGCCGAATTTCTCCGGCATCTCGACCGGGGCGGTATAGCCGTGCATCCGGCGACCCTTCGCCGCCCATGAAGTACGCCATGTCGATGGCTTCCTGCACGTCGCCGCGCGCTTCGGAGAGGACTTTGCCCATCTCCTGAGTCATCAACTGAGCGAGCTGCTCTTTGCGTTCTTGCAGCAGCTCGGCGACTTTGTAGAGCACTTCGCCGCGACGCGGCGCGGGGACGAGCCGCCATTCCTTGTAAGCCGCTTTCGCCGCCGCGACTGCGGCTTCGACCTCGGCTTTACCTGCTTGCGCCACCGGCGCGATCAGTTCTTCCGTCGCCGGATTGAAGGTGTCGAAGGTCGTAGTGCCTTCGAGCCATTTTCCGCCGATGTAGTTCCGTACCAACTCGGTCATTGTAAATGGAGTCCTTTAAATGCAATCTTTGATAAGCTGTCACGCGGTAATTGAGGCGTGCTGGAACGCGCCTCTACGCTGAAAAATCGCTTGTGTTCGCGTGAGCAGAATCGCGGCGAGTATAGAAAATTACGCTTCGCTTGTCAACAATTTCACAATGTGTGGGCGACCACCTGCGCGCCGCTCGACGCGACCTGCGTCCAGCGTGAAGTGCTGCCGATCCCGGCAGCCGCGTAAGTCAGGTGCATGACGGTGGCGACCTTCTGGGCGTCGGCGGCACCGGCGCAAACGGCGCACAACGTCGGACCCGCGCCGCTGATCGACAAGCCGAGCGCTCCGGCAGCGCGGGCTGCCGTGCGGACTTCGTGCAGCAGCGGCATCAGATGCGCGCGGGCGGCTTCGACGATCACGTCGCTTTCCATTGCTGCGCCCAGCGCGGCGAGGTCGCCCCGGTGGATCGCGTCGATCAGGCGGGCGGCTCCGGCGGTCTGGGCGACCATCTGCTTGAGCGAGACACTCTGCGGCAGCACGGCGCGCGCTTCCACCGTCGGCACTTCGACGTCCGGCGTGATCAGGGCGAAATAGAGGTCGTCGGGGATCGGCAGTTGGACGATTTGGCTGGCGCTCGTCCCGTAGATCAGCGTGATGCCGCCGAACAGGCAGGGCGCGACGTTATCGGCGTGATAGCCGCTTGCCATCGCTTCGCCGTCGAGACAGGCGGGCAGGAGTTCGGCTTTGCTGAAGGGATCGCCCAGCAGCGCATTGACGGCGACCGCTCCGGCGACGGCGCTGGCGGCGCTGCTGCCCATCCCGCTGGCGAGCGGCAGTCCCTTGTAGATGGTCAGCTTAACACCGCGCTGTTCGCCGACGGTTTCCAGCACCGTTCGCGCCGAGACGCAGGCGGTGTTCTTCAGCGGGTTGCGCGGGAGTCGCCCGTTATCGCCTTCAATGTTGCCGATGCTAATCCCCGGCTCGTCGCTCCATTCGGCGCGAACGGTATCGCCCGGTTTGCGCAGCGCCAAGCCGAGAATGTCGAACCCGGCACCGAGGTTAGCGATCGTGGCGGGAGCGAAGGCTTCGGCTGTGGAAATCGGCATGATGATGTTATCCTTAGGCACATGATCAGCGCCGCGCCACCATGAGGCGAGAGGCAGACACAAGGGTGAGAGTTGCTCATGAGCAGCATATTACAATGCATGAATTGTGGACGGAAATACCCAATAGATCAAGTCATCTACACCTGCGAAACTTGTGGCGGCTTGCTCGACGTCCAGCACGACTTTGAGGCGCTGCGTTCCACGATCACCCGTGAGTTGTTCGACAGCCGCTTAGGGGCGCTCGATGCGCCTTACAACAGCGGCGTTTGGCGCTATAAAGAACTGATTTATCCCGACGTTGACGAGTCGCTGATCGTCAGCAAGCCGGAAGGCAATACCAACCTCTACCACTCGCCGCGCTTGGCGGAGTGGGCGGGCGTCAAAACGCTCTACCTGAAGCATGAAGGTGAAAACCCGACCGGATCGTTCAAAGATCGTGGCATGACCGGTGGTTTCACGCAGGCGCGCGTGCTCGGTATGAAACACGTCGCTTGTGCTTCGACCGGCAATACCTCGGCATCGCTGGCGGCTTACGCGGCGACCGCGGGTATCGACGGCATTGTGCTGTTTCAGGATGCGCACATCGCGATGGGCAAGCTAGCGCAGGCGGTCGCTTATGGCGCGACTTGTATCCGCATCGCTGCCGACTTCGATCGCAACCTTGAATTAGTGCGTCAGTTGGGAACGCTCGGCATCTACGTGCTCAACTCGGTCAATCCCTTCCGCTTGGAAGGGCAGAAGTCGATCATGATCGAGACGATCCAGCAGTTGCGCTGGAACGTGCCCGACTGGTTTGTCTGCCCCGGCGGGAATTTGGGCAACACATCCGCTTTTGGCAAGGCGCTGCGCGAACTCTACGATCTCGGCTTGATCGACCGGATGCCCGGGATCGCCGTGATTCAAGCGGAGGGCGCAAACCCGCTTTACCGCAGCTATAAGGCTGATTACGCGCCCTTCGAGCACATCCCCGCCGATACCGTGGCGACCGCCATCAAGATTGGCAATCCGGTCAACTACCCGAAAGCCGTCCGCACGCTGCAGTGGACGGATGGCGTGGTCGAGCAGGTCAGCGATCAGGAGATCATGGACGCGAAGGCGCTGATCGACGGGCAGGGAATTGGCTGCGAACCGGCGTCGGCGTGTTCGCTGGCGGGGCTGCGCAAGCTGGTTGAGACGGGTGTGATCCGCCCTCAGGACACAGTCGTCGGCTTGCTGACCGGGCACATCCTCAAAGATCCCGGCGCGACGATCGCCTATCACGAGGATCAACTCGCGGGCATCAAGGCGCGTTATCCGAACCGCATTTTCACCGCCGAACCGACCATCGACTCGATCCGTGAAATTCTCGATGCGCGGGAACTTACACGAATTTAGCTGAAAAACGCAAATTTCGACGCGAAATGTGCACAACTGCGCGCCATTCCCTTCATTGCAACGATATTTATGGAAGAAATGGCTGTTGCATTGAGGACGACACCGATGCCAATTACACTTGAGTGCTTATCTGATGATCCGACTATCTTGGTAGCGACTTGCACCGGATTCTTGACGATTGAGGATTTCAAGGACCTATTTGCGCAAGTCGCGGAGATGATCGACGGCGTTGAGGGGCAAATCTACCGCATTGCCGATTATCGCCAAGCGGATAGTACCTTCGTCGACATCATGAAAACCGTGCAGGCATCGCAGAACTTGGTTGGTTCGGCGGCAGACCCGCGCATCAAGACAATCTATGTGGGTACATCGCATTGGATTGGTCTCGCCCGCACCGCTTATCAGCATCAGCTGCAGGGATTGCAGATCCCGGCGTTTGAGTCGGTTGAGGACGCGATGACCTACATTTACCTAGAGATCGCCAAGTCCGAAGCTGCGCGCGACTAGGGTAGTTCCGTCCCGGTGAGGAAATCGGTCGCGGGACCGTCGTCGATGATCATTGTGCTGCGAGCGCGGAGTTCGTGGATCGCCAAGGCTCCGAGTGAGAACATCAAGCGGCGCGCGCCCAGCGAGAGCGTTTCCCACGTGAAGGCGCGCAGCGTGCAAAACGTCAGCGCCATGTAGTATTCCGACCACGATCCCTCACGGGCGAGGCAGTCTTTAACAATCTCGCGTACGGCAAGGACGTGCTGCATCACGTCATTAAGCGCCGGTACGCCGGAATCGGGCGTGTCTTTGTGCAGCGAGGCGAGATAGCGCAGCACCAGCCGCACCGACCACCAGTCGTCGCCGACCACTGGCATCACCACATCGGTGAGTAAGCTCACTTCTAGGCACGCCCAATCGAACAAGGTGTGTCCGTTGCGGGTCTGAGCGAAGTCGATCAAGAAGGCGCTGGCGTTCGGTCCAACGAGAATGTTGCCGAGGTGCAGGTCGCCGTGAATCTTGCTCAGTGTGCCGTCGAGGTAGCGGTCGAGCAGGTCCTCGTAAGCGCGCAGCGGGTTGGGCAAGTGTTCCGGCTTGCCGATGCCGGGGATCGTCTCGCTTTCGAGGTCGAAATCCGGTTCGAGCGCCCGCGCTGCTGTGAGCAACGCCATCGCGCGGGTTTCCCAGACGTGCCCGGCGATCCGCTCGATCACTTCGCCGCGATAGTAAACGTCCTGCGCTAGGTTCAGCCCGCGCACGTTGATCTTGTAGGCGCGCCGCGCTGCTTCAGATCCCTTGCCAATCGCCAACTGGATCATGTTCTTGTCGCGGTAAACGCGCTGCACCGTGAAATTCTCGATCACGACCGGATCACCGTAGTCGAGGTGGGCGAGGCGTCCGCGTCGCACCGGATCGCGCACGACGATCGCGTTTGATGGGGCGTCATCCGGGCTGTAGTCGATCGTGAGCAGCGGCGGCAGCAGCAGATCGTATTCCGTCCAGACCTGAAAGCGATAGGGACGGTTCTGTTTCCACCACGTTTTGCCGAAGTAGGGGAACAGCTCCCGCCGCAGCCACTCGCCGAGGTTGTCGAGGTCGCGGGCGGCTTCGCGCAGGTCTTGCGCGCTGCTGTTCATCCCGGCGATGAAGGTGTATTTAAGTCCGGCGAGATCGGAGGTCTCCGACGTGGTCGGCTTCTCCTCCAAGCGAGCCGTCAGCGGCGGCAGCGAACTGCGGACGTGCGTCTCGTAACGCTGTGCTTCGTCGAGGATGATGTCGGCGTCATCGATCTTGACCACGACCGGCGCGTCTTCCAAGCCGTCGGCATTGATCGGCGTGACCACGAGGATCACGGCGGAAGTGTAGCCCCCGACCAAGCGCCGCTCGATGCGAATGCGCCCGTAACCGTAAAACATGCGCCGGAGGATGAACAGCGCTTCTTCCGGCAGCGAGTTGGTCGCCTGCCGGAATTCGATGCTGATGTAGGGTTGGCTCCGCTGCGGGTTGAGCGCCTTTTCGTGCGCATCGCTGGCGAGTTCGGCGGTATCGACCTCGAAGCGGTGCAGCACGCGCACCGGAATACTGTCATTTTCGTCGAGAATGGCGATCAGCAAATCGCGCTCGCTGATCTCTTGACGACCGCTTTCGAGGGCGAGGTCATTGGCGATGCCGAGGACGACGTCGGCGCGCGGCGTGTTGGGCATGCCCGCCCACAGGCGTTGGCGGTTGCCTTTGCCTGCCTTGCGCCGGATAGCATCGACGACGTATTCGGTCGTCAAGCCACGCTCTTCGAGTAAGCTGCTGGTCAGCCCGCCTTGAATGTCGAGCAAGCCAATGAATAGATGCTCGACGCCGAGGTAATAATGCTGCATCCGGTAGGATTCCTGCCGGGCATTGATCAGAATGTCTCTCAAGCCGATCTCAGGCATCGCTTTCGCCTCCTGCTGGAATGCGCAGCCACGTGCGCCCGACGCGGAACAACTGACCGGGGCGGAGCTGGATGATGCCGCTCACGCGCGCATCCTCGTCGTCTTCCTCGATGAACGTACCGTTTTTGCTGTCACAGTCCTCCAGCCACCAATCGCGCTGGCGGAGATGCAGCCGGGCGTGCTGCCGTGAAGCAAAGGTGTCGTTGCGTAGGCAAACGTCATTGTCGTCGCGGCGACCAAGCGTGAGCAGCCATTCCTCTTGGTTAAGCACGCCGTCGCCATTGGCAGTCGTGAATGAGAGCACCAGTCCGTCATCGACGCCGCTCATGATGGTGATGTCGATTTGAAGGTCTTCCAAGCCCACTAACTCCTGCTTAACCACTTATGCTTTAGTATACCCGGTTTGCTTTGCCGCGCTGATGCAAAGCTATTTAGGTATATGGCTGGTGCAATGATGTTCGGGTAACAAATGTCACTGCCAATTTTTATGATCTAGGTTATACTTTTTCCTGAGATGTTGTGAATTTTGATGTAGGGAGACAGCATGAGTGACTTGAATGCACAGGTCATGGCAGCGCTCAGTACGGTTATTGATCCTGAGCTGCACCGTGACATTGTTAGCTTGAATATGGTGCGCGATCTCTCGATTGAGGGCGATACCGTAAAAATGACGCTCGTCCTGACGACGCCCGCCTGCCCGTTGAAAGACGTGTTTCAGCGCAGCATCGATCAGGCGCTGGTCGGCAGAGTGGCGGGGATCAACCATGTGCAGGTCAAATGGGACGCGCAGGTGCCGACGGATCGCAACTTGATGGGGCGTCAGTCCGTGCCGATGCGGAGCATTATCGCCGTCGCGTCCGGCAAGGGCGGCGTCGGCAAGAGCACGGTGTCAACCAATCTCGCCGTGTCGCTGGCGGCAGCCGGAGCGCGCGTCGGCTTGATGGATGCCGACATCCTGAACCCGAACCTGCCGATGATGGTCGGCGTCGGTAATGGGCGTCCTCAGGTTACGAACGACAAGATGATGCCGATTGAAGCTTACGGCGTCAAGGTAATGAGCACCGGCTTCCTGACTGACCCCAATAAGCCGATGATTATGCGCGGACCGATGCTCCACAGCGCGATTCGCCAATTCTTCATGGATGTCGATTGGGGCGAACTCGATTACATGATCGTCGACCTGCCGCCGGGAACTGGTGACGCGCCGCTCTCGCTGGCGCAGTCGTTCCCGCTCACCGGCGTGATCATTGTGACACAGCCGCAAGATGTAGCCATCTCCGACGCGATTCGGGGCGCGGCGATGTTCGACACGCTCAACGTGCCGGTGCTCGGCATTGTCGAGAACATGGCGGGCGATTTCTTCGGTTCCGGTGGCGGCGAGAAGCTGGCGCAGGCGCGGGGCGTTCCTTTCTTGGGACGTATCCCGCTGGATGCCGACGTGCGCAAGGGTGGCGACTACGGTCGTCCGATCGTGATCACTGACCCGGACAGCCCGGCAGGGCAGGCGTTCCACACGCTGGCGGAAACGGTCGCGGCACGGGTGAGCGTCGTGCTGCTGCAAGACACCGACGTCATTCCTCTGAACGTCATCGGGTAAATCCGCGATTCTGCTGTAGGGGCAGATTTCAAATCTGCCCCGATTTCCCCCATTATTTAATCATCCATGCCGATCACTTGAATTTCGTCGCTGCTGCCGACCGGGTTATAGCGACCGATCAGTATCCAGTAACTTCCATTCAGGAACAGCGCTATCCCCAGCGCGATCCACGCCTCGCGGTGAATCGAGTGGCGCAGCAGGTAGTGCGGATAAATCCTGAGCAGCAGATCCGTGAACGGTGGGATCAACGCTGTCTCGCTGCGGAAGAAGATGTAGCGGCGGATCATTTCACCGACGATCAGCATCGCCACGATCACCAACAATCGACGTTTCGCCTCGGCGCGCTGGACGATCAGGATCATTACGCTGATGAAAATGGTCAATAAGATCAGAATGCCAACGTCCAACGGTTTTGTCCTCGTGCGCTAGTACTAGCGTCATTTTACCGCTCTGCCGCCGGAATGGTCTAGGTATTCCTGCTTGAGTTTAGTTTGACGGTATAATTAGGATGGGGATACGCAGAGTGCAAGTGCTGGAGCAGCGATTTTATGGTCGATTTTCACGTCTCTGAACTGCAACACGATCGTCTATCCGTGACGCTCGTCGAGGTGATCGGGCGCGTCGATAGCATGAATGCCGGTGATTTAGGCGAAGCGCTGGCGAGTGAAATCGAGCGTGGAGGTCGACAGATTGTGCTCGATTTATCTCAAGTGACTTACATGAGCAGTGCTGGCTTGCGCGAACTCGTTGCTGCCTATAACAAGCTGCACAACCTTTCCGGCGATCTACGGCTGGCTCAGCCGTCATCGCGCGTTCAGGACATCTTGGAGATGTCGGGCTTGGACACCATTTTCCAGATTTTCTCGACTTAATTAGGTGCTGTTGGCAGTTATTAGGTGAATCGGAAGCGCTTATGACCGCTGGAGAACGTCAGTTGCGGATTGCCGGCGTTCTGGATCAAGTGTCTGCTGCTTGTGATTTCGTCGTTGAGCAGGCGCGTGCTGCCGGACTCGACGAACGCGCCGTGCATCACTGTTATCTGGCGGTTGATGAAGCTTGCACTAACATTGTCGAGCATGGGTACGGCGTGGATTGCGGTGGTTGCGTGATCGACGTGATCTGTGAGCCAAACGTCGAGGGGTTGGCGATCACGATCATCGACGATAGCGCTGCCTTCGATCCGCTGCTGCGCCCCGACCCCGATCCGCGGACGCCGATCACGGAGCGTGAGCCGGGCGGCTGGGGGATTTTTTTCATCAAGAAATTAATGGACAGCGTGACCTATTCGCTCGACGATGGTCGTAACCGGCTGAGGATGGTGAAGCGTGCCGACAAACATGCAGTCGCACCGCTCAAGCACTCGGTTACGTATTTGGCGGTCGACGCGACGCGCGTTTCCGAGAAAGTCTGGCTGGTCACGCCGACCGGCAAGCTCAATGCAGCGCAAGCCGATCTCGTCGAAACGCTGCTGATGCGTCAGTTGGAACTGGGCAACCGCTGGCTGATCCTTGACTTGAGCGACGTGGATTACATCTCTAGTGTGGGGCTAAAGATGCTGGTTAGCATGTGGCAGCGCATCCGCGCTCAAAAAGGCGATCTGGCGCTGGCAGCGCTCAATCCGCGTGTGCGTGAGGTCCTCGAAATCATCGGGCTTGATCTCGTCTTCACGATCACGGAAACCGCCGATCAAGCCCGTACCTATCTCGCGGCGAAAGTCAAATAGATCTGCCGCCGACTCAAATCCCCTTATTTCAATCCGCCCGTTCCGGTTCCGCCGGTGTCGGTATTCGCGTCAGTCGCTGAAGTGTCGGGCGTCGCCGCCGGCGCAACCGGCGCTTCATCGGTCGCGGTCGCGCGCCAACTGTTAATGTCGTCGAGATTGACCTCGCCGTAGGGTGGGGCAAACTTGGCACACTCCTCGGCTTGTGGGGGCAGATCGGTACGCGGGGTGATCAGCGGCGTTTCCGGGCTGAAGTAATTCCACGTCGCCCGCGAAATCCCCTCGATCAGGGGCCAAGCTTCGGCATAGCTGAAGAAATCGGTATTCTTCCAGACGAACACCGCGATCACGTAGTTGTTGCCGTTGGGCGGAAAGACGATCCCCGCGTCGCCGTGAACGTCGGAAAGCCAGCCGTTCTTGTGCGCGATCTTCGTGCCCGCTGGAATGCCACCCTGCAGCAGCCGACCGAGATCGTTCGCGCTCATCAGGTTGATCATCTGCTGGCATTCGTGTTGGGTGAAATCGTCGGGATAAGCTGCCATCAGCCCCGACCCGAAATTTGCGCAGTCGTAGATCATGCTGAACAGAGTACCGAGGTCTTCAGTCGTTGTCTGATTATAGGGATCGGCGTCGGTCTTAAAAGTCTGGTTGGGCGTCGTGCGGGGCGCCGGGATCGAGCCGAGGATCTGATCGGCGGTGCCGAGGTCGAGCGGCGCGGAAATGTAGGTATTCCGCGCGCCGAGATACTGCTGAGTGCTAGTCACATCGGCAATACCGGCGAAGACGTCATCACCCCCACCAATGATCTGCATGATCAGGTTCGATGAACTGTTGTTGCTGCACAACAGCGATTGCGCCATCAGGAAAGCTTCGTCGTCGTTGGGCGCGAACAGCAAATGCTTGAAGTAGTCGATCAGGATCGAGACCTTGACCGTGCTGGCGGCGGACATCGCCACGTCGCTGAGGATGTTGACCTCAGCGCCGGTCTTCAAGTCCATCACGAACACCGATGCGATGGTCGATTGCCCGTCGTAGATGAAGCCTTGCGAGTTGAGATAAGCGATGATCAGATCGTGCAGGGCGTTGATGTTGATGCTCGAACCATCCGTGCCGGCGATTGGCAGAATGACTTGACGATTGGTCGGGTCGTGAAGCGCCGCGTCGACCGCCGTGACCGCCTGATCTACGTTGAGCACATAGCCGGGGCTGCCCGCGCGGAAGGTGAGCGTCTGGACGTCGTAGCTGGCGTCGCCGGGGGGTTGGTCATAACGGGCGGCGATGTCTTCGATGAACTGGCGTAGGAGATTTTGCTGATAATCGGCACGAAGATCGACATTCAAGACCTGCTGCGCCTGCCTGCCGGTGAGGTAATTGACGAAGCGCGTCCAGAAGGTTGAATTTCCTGTGCCGCCGGATCGCGCTGCCGCGAGCATCGCCTCGCGGTTGGTGCGAAAGCCCACCGACGACGGATCGAGCTGGATCGGGCTGTCGTTGTACCACAGCGTAATTGGTGCGGCATAGGCTTGTTCGAGCTTGCTGGCGGCTTCGTTGGTGGTTAGCCCGCCGACGTCGACCCCGGCGACCACGACGTCAGCGGGGTAGCGTTCGACCTGCTGACTGAAGCGGATCAGCTCTAGCAGCAGCAGACCAAGGGCTAACGAGATGAACAGCCAAGAGAAAACCGGGAGAATAGGCAGTCGGCGTCGAGTGTGACGGGTACCGAGACCACTAAGACTGGTTGACATGGTGCAGTTCCATTAAATCGATGGCTTGGGAAATTGCATAACGCTGAAAGTGATGGATTTCCGGTAGCTGCTCCGGAGCGACCCAACGATAGTCGAGCAGTTCATTGCAGAGTGTGCCCACCTGATGATCGTTGGCGCGGCACAGGAAGACGAGGTCGAGGTGATCGCTGCCGACGTCGGTTGGGCGCTGTACGGCGATTGGTGCGACGACTTCGATCCGCAGCCCCAACTCCTCGCCGAACTCGCGCACGAGCGCGTCGCGCGGGTCTTCGCCCCGGTCGACGTAGCCGCCGGGCAGTCCCCATTGCGGGTAATGGTGATAAACGTGCTCGACGATCAGCACTTCGCCTTGAGGATTGCAGAGCACACCGATAACCCCGGCTGAAAAACGTGGGCGGGTGAAGCGCCAAACGCTGTGCATCACGCTCAAGACCAGTGGGAAACGTTTTACTATGGCGGCAACCTGCCGTTTTGAGATCGCCATGCGCATCCAGCGAATTTTAAAGAACCTCATCAGTGTAGCGAAGGCGGGGGAGAGCGTCAACCGCGCGCTGTCGCTTTCGCGGAAATTTTACATACGTGTTTGCCTGTTTATGCTATACTTCCTTAAGACAGCTTTATTTTTTCGTCATAGGTTGTCCCATTGCCACAAACGCCGATTGATTTCACCAGTCTGTTTGTTCGCCCGCCGGGCGATTTACTCTATTACCTCACCGTGATCGCGCTGGGGCAAGCGGGTTTCTTCATGGCGCTTGGTCAGCGACTGCGCCGCCCCAATGATCGGGTATCGGGACGCTACGCGATTGCGACGATCGGATCCGTGATCGCGTGGGCGATGCTGATGATCGGGGCGATGTTTGCCCTGTTCTCGAATCAGCCAGCCGATGCGATTCTGCCGCCGCTGGAGCGGGTCGCGCAGGTGGTGACGATCATCCTGCTGGCGTGGTCGTTCCTGACCGCCGATCACGAACGTTGGGGGCGCGTGCCCAATTTTGTTGCGCTGCTGCTGCTGGCGATTGTCGTGATCGGCTATGTGATCACCGGCGTGAACTGGGCGGGCATCTACGCGCGTACCGACTTCAACCTGAGTGTGTACGGAGTCGCGTGGACGTTCATCCCCGCGGTGCTGACCGTCTTCGGCTTAATGCTGACGATCTTCTACTTCCGGGTCGTCGTAGACGCGCCGTTGAAGCTGGTCTATTTTGCCGTCCTGCTGCTCGGCTACGCTGGAACGCTGATCCAGACGGCGCAGGGCAATATCATCGGCGACTATTCGGGCGCGATTTGGCTGGCTTTCGTCGCCTCGCTGATGATCGTACCCGCGCTGATTTACCGGATTATTGTCGGGACGCTCGAAGCCGAGATTGAGGTGGTGGTTGAGGAGAGCAGCGGTTCGCTGCCGCTGACCCGCATCGAAGTCGCGCCGACGCCGCTGCCCGGCATCACCGCTGAGCGCGAGTTGGCGCTGCTGCTGAAGGCGTTGGGCGATATTCTCGAACACGCGACGCCCGCGACCATCCCTGAACAGATTGTGCTCGCCGCGATGGAAGCGCTCAAAGTTGACGTAGGCGCATTGCTGACCATCAAGACGGCGAGCTATGCCGACATCTCGTGGGGGCGCGATAAGGTGATGGATCGCTCGATCACCAGCCTGTCGCTCAACCTCGACGAGCAGCCGACGCTGATCAACGCGATTGAACGGCGGCAGCAGCGCCCGCTTTACGTCGACCGGAATGGTGATGAACTCCACGATCTCTATTCGCGGCTGGACATCGAGCCGATTGGTCCGACTTATTTTCAACCGTTGGTCGCGGATGACGATCTGTTAGCGGTGCTGGTGGTTGGGCTGCCGTATTCCGGTCGGGAACTGAGCGCAGCGGAAAAGGAACTGCTGAAGGGCATCGGGATTATCGCGTCGCGGCTGCTGGCACTAAGCCGTGCGGCGCAGGATGCCAATGCCGGTGATGTCATGATCGAGGCGTTGAAGCAGGGCGCAACGCTCAGCAACCTTGGCAACGACCGGATCATCGAAGTCTGGCAGGGCATTAGTTCAGAACTCGAAGCCGCGCACAACCAAATCGCCCAGCTTTCGGGACAGATTACTCAACTCAAAATCGAGCTGGATGACGAGCGCAGCCGGGTGACCTCGGCGCTGGACGATACCGCTGAGAACAAGTCAATTTCGCAGCGCATCGTTGCGCTCAACGAGGATCATCAGCGGCTGCTCGAAGACCGCGATCGGCTTGCTGCGCGCTTGCGCGAGGCGGAAACCGCGCTGGTCGGTGCGGTGGCGACCGATAACGAAGCGATGTTCAAGAGTATCGTTGACGTTCTGCGTCGCGAGAAAGACGAACTGCTCGAACAGCGTGAACGCTTGCAGGCGCAGCTCGACGAGATTCGCGCGAGTGCGCCCATGCCGCAGATCGTGCGCGACATGCTTGAGCGGATGAGTCAGGAGCGGTCGCGGCTCGAACTAGAGCGCGACGAATTGAGCACCAAGCTCACTGATATCGAACTGCAACTGCGCGCGCTGGGGATTGAGGAAGGCGCGGCGGGAGTCACGCAGTTGATCGGGCAGTTGTACGAGCAGCGGGCATCTCTGCAAGCGAAGAACGAGATGATGAAGCGCGAACGCGAGGCGCTGCTAGCGGAACGGTCGCAGTTCGAAGACGCGATTACGCACGAGAAGGAACGCGATAAGCAGCTTGATACGCTGCAAGCCGAGGTGCTGCACTTAGCTGCCGACCGCGAAGCGGTGACGAAACAGCGTGATAAGCTGCGGACCGATCGCGAGGACATGATCACGCGCCAGAGCACCTTGCGCGAACAGCAGGCGAGGCTCATGGCGGAGATCGCCGGGTACGAGCAGGAATTACTGGAAGTCCGCGACGACGAGCGGGCGCTGCGCGAGCAGATTCAGCAGCTCAGCGCCGAGCGTCGCGACTTGCTGCGCGATCGCGATCGACTGTCGGCGCGGCTGCTGGGTATCGAAACGGAGCGCGATCAACTGTTGGCGCGTACCGAAGGTGATCGGGAACGCTTACAACAGTTGGGAACGGACGGCGTTGGCTCGCTGATGGGGGTGATCGACGATTTGTCGACCCAGCGCAGCGATCTCGAACGTCAGCTTCACGAAACTCAGACAGCGCTCGCTGCTGCCGATGAGCAGCTCCAAGCGTTGCAGAAGCGCTCGGCTGCCAATCAACCGCAGGTGGTTCTGCGCCCGGATAATCCTGATTTGATGCTCGGCATGGTGCAAGAACTCCGCACGCCGATGACCTCGATTGTCGGCTACGTCGATTTGATGCTGAATGAATCGGCGGGCATTCTAGGTGAGATGCAGCGCAAGTTCTTGCAGCGCGTCTCGGCGAACATCACGCGCTTGGCGGCGATGATCGAGGACTTAGCGCAAATCACCTTCTTGGATGCCGGACGTTTCACGCTGACTCCCGAACCGGTCGACGTGATCGGCTTGATCGAGGATGCGATCACCGGCGCGAGCACCCAACTGCGCGAGAAAGGTCTCACGGTGCAGTTGGATCTGGATGATGATATTACGCCGATTCGGGCTGACCGCGATGCCATCAGCCAGATCATTGGTCAGCTTCTGACCAACGCCTATCTTGCGTCACCGCCCGGCAGCGAAATGACCGTCACCGCGCACAGGCAAGCAAGTGCCGACGAACACTCGCCAGCTAAGATCCTCATCTCAATTGGGGATCGCGGTGGTGGTATCGCGCCGGAAGATCAGGCGCGCGTGTTCGTTCGCAAGTACAAAGCCGAAAATCCGCTGATTCAGGGCTTGGGCGATACCGGTGTCGGCTTGGCAATCGCCAAGGCATTGGTGGAGGCGCACGGCGGCGAAATTTGGTTGGAATCGCGGTTAGGGACTGGCAGCACCTTCAGTTTCACGCTGCCGCTCGAAACCGCTCCGGAGATGGAGCACTAGATGCGACGTGATTTCGGCAACGAAGTGATTGTCGCCATCGTTGCGGTGGGTGTGTTGGCGTTCGCCTTGATGTTCGGCATCGTGTTGACGCTCTCCAACCAGACGCCTTCAGCGTCGGTATTGGAGCCGAGCGATACGCCGAGCACTGCGCCGACTCAGGCGGTTGCGGACGTCCCGACGGCGACGAACACCGCCGTCGCTACCGCCGTCCCACCAGCGACACTCACCTTGACGCCCGCGCCGAGCAACACCCCTTTGCCGACTCCCATTCCGCCCAGTGCGACCTTCACTGCGACCGTGATTCCGCCGACGGCGACCGATACCGCCTCACCAATCCCGCCAACCGCAACCTTGATCCCGCCGACGGTAACCGATACGCCGTCACCAATCCCAGCAACGCCGACTGATACGGCAACGCTAATTCCGCCGACAGCGACCGATACCGCCTCACCAATTCCACCAACCGCAACGTTTACGTTTACACCGCTGCCGACTGACACCCATACGGCGACGGTGACCGAAGCGGCGGCGGTGCTGGCGGTGGCTACGGACACGCCTGAGGACACCGCGACGCCGATTCCGCCGACGGCAACCGATACGGCGACGTCTGTTCCGCCAACAGCAACCGATACGGCGACGCCAGTCCCACCGACGGCAACGGATACGGCGACGCCAGTTCCGCCAACAGCAACGCGATACGGCGACGCCAGTTCCACCGACAGCAACCGATACGGCGACGCCAGTCCCGCCGACAGCAACGGATACGGCGACGCCAGTTCCACCGACAGCAACGGATACAGCGACACCGATCCCGCCGACAGCAACCGATACCGCGACGCCAATCCCGCCGACGGCAACCGATACGGCGACGCCAGTCCCGCCGACGGCAACCGATACCGCGACGCCAATCCCGCCGACGGCAACCGATACCGCGACGCCTGTACCACCGACGGTGACCAATACGCCCACGAATACAGCAACGCCAGTTCCGCCGACGGCAACCGATACGGCGACGTTTACGCCTTCCCCTACACTGACCTTTACGCCATCGCTGACACCAACCGCGACGCCGACGTTCACGCCATCACCGACTGAGCCGCCGCAAATCCTCCCGACGGCGCTGCTGCTGCCGACCGGTTTGGCTTTACCAACAGTTGAGCGGCGCGACTGCGTCATCCCGGATGGTTGGACGACCTACGCAGCGCAAGACGGCGATACCCTCTATGCGATCGCCATTGCTGTCGATAGTTCGGTCGAAGCGCTGCGCGAAGCGAACTGCCTCGGTGACAGTGAGAACATTCGCCCCGGCTTGAACGTGTTTGTTCCCACTGCACCCAGTGCGCCGGTTGCCACCAGTGCGCCGGTCGCCACCGGGACGGTGACTGTCCCTGTTCCTGAGGGCTGTACCGCTCCCGGCGTGCGGATCATTGCGCCGGAAGCAGGACAGGAAATCACCGGTACTTTCGCCTTGGTCGGGGCGGCTGCGCTGCCCGCCGGTGGATCATATCTGATCGAACTGCGTCCCAGTACGGCGACTGAGTACACTGCCTACAGCCGCAGCGATCAGGCGGTGGTTGGCGGCGTGCTGGCGCAGATCAACAGCGACCTATTTGGCGATGGCTGGCATTGGTTACGGCTCACGGTGTTGGATCAGCGCGGCACCTCGGTCGAATCCTGCGCGATCCCTGTGCTTTTCCGCTGATCTTCGCGCGGAACACAGGGATCGGCTATAGTTCCCCCGACATTTGAATGGAGAAACTGATTGTGCAAAAATCATCACGCTTGCGTCGTCTGTTTGAGCTGCTCGCGTTCCGCTTAGTCCCGCTGCTGCTGCTGGTCGGGATCGTCTGGACCGGCTATCAGGTGGCGCAGGGATTAGCACGGCGCGTCGGCGAGCAAAGCCAAGCCGCGAGCCGTCAGCCAGAGTATGCAGCGACGGCGACCGCGCTCGCGCAGCCGCCAGCAACTCCCGCCGCGAACTCCAATTCCAGCGTCGTGCTGGCAGCCTATCATTCGCGCGATCTCGCGCTTCAGTTTGAAACGAACACGCCTTTTGCGCCGGTAGAAACGCCGACGCCTCCGCCGGTCGCCCCGCCCGCAGCGACGCTGCCCGCGCTGACGCCGCGTCCGCTGCCGACTGTGTTTGTCTACTCCGGTCCCGAAGCGGAAAGCGCCGGTGGAACAGCGATCCCGACGGTCGTCCCGACGCTGGATCGGCATGGTGATGATTTGCTGAACATTCTTTTGCTCGGCAACGATGGCGAATTGACCGACGACGGCTTCATCCGTACCGATACGATGATCGTCGTCTCGATCAATCGCACCGCCGGAACGGTCGCGATGCTCAGCCTCCCGCGCGACCTGTACGTCTACATCCCCGGTTGGACGATGCAGCGGCTCAATCTCGCTTACATTCACGGCGAGTTGGTCGGTTGGACGGATGGCGGTTTTGGGCTGCTGCGCCAAACGCTGCTCTACAATTTCGGGCTGAACGTGCATTACTATGCAATGGTCAACCTGACCGGCTTCAAAGCGGTCGTCGATGCGGTCGGCGGTGTTGACCTTGCCGTCGATTGCGCGATTGAGGACTTACCGCTCAAAGAGGCGGAAGTACCGAATGGCGCGTATCGCGCTGATGATGCGGGGCATTACGTCCTTCCGGTCGGTTACTACTCGATGACTGGCGCGGAGGCGTTGTGGTACGCCCGGTCGCGCGAGAGCAGCACCGACTTTGACCGGGGGCGTCGTCAGCAGCAAGTCTTGCGGGCGGTCTGGCGCAAGGCGAAAGACACGGGCTTGCTCAACAACGTGATCCAGTTGTGGAACGAGGGCAGCCAGTACGTACAGACGAACATGACGCTGGAAGACGTACTCGGTCTTGTGCCGCTGGCGCTGAGCATCGATCCGAGCCGGATTGAGAATTTCACGCTGGTCCGCACCTATCACACGACGCCGTGGCAGCCGCCGGATGGCAGCTACGTTCAACTGCCCAATTACGAGCCGATTCGCCAAACGCTGCAAGACTTCTACACGCCGCCGACTTCGAACCAGTTGGTTGCTGATGCGCCGTCGATCGGTGTGCGCAACGGGACGACGAACGCGAACTGGGATCGGGTGGCGGCGGATCGGTTGGGGTGGGGTGGTTTCAATGCGATTGCGCTCGGCGCTGCCGACAATACCACCTACACCGATACGATCCTGATCGACCACACCGGACGGAGCAAAGGCAGCCGGATCGGGGACATCGAGCAGGCGCTCAACATCCAGCCGCAAAATGTCCAGTCCGAGCCGGACCCGAACCGCACCTATGATTACGAAGTGGTCATCGGCAGCAGCTACAACTCGTGCAGTGTGCAGGGCGTTCTGCCGGTCGATCCAAATCCCGCCGCCGGTGGTTGATGGTTGACAACTAAACGGGGTGGCTCATGTGCCACCCCGTTTTTGATTCCATGCTGATTGCTAACCGCTGCTCGCTGAATGCTGCTCGTTACCAGCGCTGGTGAACTTGCTCGCGGATGAACTCGTCGTAGATGTTCTCGATCTCGTCCATCTCGGCGTTGCTCAGCGGCGGCAGAGTCGCGGCGCGAACGTTGTCCTCGACCTGCGATGGTCGTTTGGCTCCGGGGATGGCGCAGGAAACCGCATCGAACATCAGGATCCAGCGCAGCGCGAGCTGTGCCATGGTTGCGTCCGGCGGCACGAGCTTGCGCAGCCGCTCGACCGCATCCAGTCCGGTCTCGTACTCGACGCCGGAGAAGGTCTCGCCTTGATCGAAGGCTTCGCCATGCCGGTTGAAGCTGCGGTGATCGTCGGCGGCAAAGGCGGTGTCGCGCGTCATCTTGCCGGTGAGCAGCCCGCTCGCGAGCGGCACCCGCGCTAGAATTCCCACCCCGCGGCGCTGAGCGATGGGGAAGAACAGCGAAGCCGGACGGTGGCGGAACATGTTGAAGATGATCTGCACCGACTGCACGCCGGGATACTCCGTCGCCTTGATCGCTTCTTCGACTTTTTCGACGCTGACGCCGTAATAGTGGATTTTGCCCGCCTGAACGAGGTCGTCAAGCGCGCCGAATACTTCGGGGCGATAGTAAACCTCAGTCGGGGGGCAGTGAAGCTGCACGAGGTCGAGACAGTCGGTTTCCAGATTGGTCAGGCTGCGCTCGACGAAACGGGTCAGATTCGCCTTGTTGTAGCCGTCGGCGCTGTGCGGATCGAGTCGCCGTCCTGCTTTCGTGATGACGTGGAAATCCTCGCTGCGTTCCCTGCGCACCTGAGCGATCAGGCGTTCGCTGCGTCCGTCGCCGTACACGTCGGCGGTGTCGATCAAGTTGATGCCTAAGTCGATGGCTTTGTGCAGCGCAGCTAGCGCGTCAGCGTCGGCGACATCGCCCCACGATCCACCGATCGCCCACGCGCCGAAGCTGATTTCGGAGACTTTCCAGCCGGTACGTCCAAAGTCGCGGTACTGCATCAGAAAACTACTCCTTTACGCCCTTTGCGTAAATAAAATAATGGTCAGTTGTCTGTACGTCGGCGCTGAAACCAGCTCGCTTCAAGTGCGCGCGGAGGTCGGCAGGTTCGTAAAAGACCTTAACGACCTTGAACTCGCGCCCGTCGTTGAGTTTGCGAGTGCGGATGATGTGCTCGTCGTCGCGCAGAGGATTGTCGGCAGCCGTCGAAGTTGGCTCCAACCGCGAGTCGATGATGAAGATATACCCGCCGGGTTTTACGGCTGCACCGACCGCCGATAAAAACTGGTCCAGTCGATCCGCCGGGACATGCGAGAGCCAGAAGCCGAAGAACACCAGATCGTACTGACGATCTGGCTGCCACGCGAATAAATCCGCCTGCTGATAGGTGACCTTGGCAGCGGCGACCTTCGCGCGATTGATCGCGATCATCTCCTCGGAAGCGTCGATCGCGGTGACTTGCGTGGCGATGCGGCAGAGTTCCTGCGTCCAAATGCCGGTGCCGCAGGCGAGTTCAAGCGCCGACTCGACCTGACCGAGCGCGGACAGCGCGCGCCGAAGCACTCGTACCTCGTCAAACCATTGGCGCTGCTGGGCTTGGTCCCCGGTCGTAGCGATTCTGGCGGTAGAACCACTCGTCATACTCGCTGGAGCGCGCCCGGTAGTAATCAATTTGCTGCTGCAAGAAGTCGTCGTTCACCAAAAATTATCCTCTCCGCATATCGAATGCGGAGAGGATAACATCAATTGCGTTGGTTGGGCAGTCCGCGTGGATGGAGCAGGGGCGCCCGCTAATCCTTGCTGGTCGGGTCGAAAGCGTCACGCATTCCGTCGCCGATCACGTAGAGGCAGAGCACAGTGATGAAGATCAGCAGACCGGGCGCGACCACGAGGAACGGTCCTTTGGTGAAGAAGCTTTGCGCACCGGTGAGCATGTTGCCCCAACTCGGCGTCGGCGGCTTGATGCCCAGACCGAGGAAGCTGAGCGCTGCTTCGACCAGAATCAGGTTGCCGATGTCGATGGCAAGCGTGATCACGATGATCGAGAACAGGTTCGGCAGAATATGCACGAACATGATCCGCATTGGTGTTGCGCCTGACGCTCGCGCGCTGATGATGTATTCACGCTCACGGATCGATAGCGATTCGCCGCGCACCAGCCGGGTGGTCGTCGTCCAGCCCAGCAAGCCGAGCACGATGATCAGCGTTGAGGGCGAAGGTTGCAGCACTGCCGCGACAATCAACAAGAGAAAGAGCGAGGGTATCGAGTTCAGCGTCGCAATGACCCAGTTGATGAAGTCGTCGATGATACCGCCATAGTAGCCGGTGATGATGCCGAGGCTGACGCCAATCGTCAGAGCGAGACCGGCGGCGATAAAGCCGACGCTCAGGGAGACTTGCCCGGCGTACAGCAACCGCGCAAGGTGATCTCGACCGAGGTCATCGGTGCCGAGGATATGCCCCGGAGCACCGGGTGGTAGGAAAGTGTTCTGCGGATCGGTGCGTGTTGAGCTGACTCCAAGTGCGCCAGTGATCGTCGGGGCGAACACCGCCAGCAAGGTCATAATCACGACGATGCTCAGCGCAAGTAAGGTGAGTTTGTCGTGACGCAGCCGGCGTAACGCCAATTGAGTCAGGGATTGACCGACTTCGGGCTTCTCGCGTTTGACGTTGAGTTTTGCTACTGTAGTTGTCATATTCTAGCCCTCCTTAGTCGAACCGAATACGCGGGTCGATCAGCGCGTAGAGGACGTCGGAAAGGATGTAACCGAGGATGGTTGCGACCGAGCTGATAATGACGACGGTCATCACAACCGGATAGTCTTGGGCGGTTACTGCGTCAACGGCAAAGCGTCCCAAGCCGGGCCACGAGAAGATTTTCTCGGTGATGGCAGCACCACTCAGCAAACCCGTGATTGCGGGTCCAAGGAAGGTCGCCAGCGGGATCAAAGCATTGCGCGCGCCGTGGCGGAACCAAACGGAGCGTCCCGATAAGCCCTTGGATTCAGCCGTACGCATGTAATCTTGACCCATCACGTCGAGCATGGAGGCGCGCATGTAACGCGAGTAAACGGCGATAGCGCCGGTTGCCAGCACGAATGTCGGCAGAATTAAGTAGTTGATCCGTCCCCAGATGGGCGGACAGCCACCGATCGAGAGCGCCGAGCACCTACTTCCCATGGGTAAGACGTGCAGCCATGACCCGAAAACAAGGATCAACATGAGACCGAGCCAAAAGACCGGTATCGCGTTGAAAACAACCGCAAGAACGCGCGTCGCGTTGTCAAACCAGCCGCTCTTGCGAACGGCGGCAAGAATGCCAATTGGCACGCCGACGACGAGACCAAGCAGCAGCGAGGTCGCGCCGAGTTCGAGTGTTGCCATGACGCGCTCGCCAATCATATCGGCGACCGGGCGCTTGTAGAAGAACGACCGCCCGAAATCACCGCGTAATATGCCTTTGTTGGTGCCAACTGGCAGTGGATCACCACTGGCGTCGGTCAGCGGGAGCAGAAAACTGTGATCGGCGATGCCATCGCCGTTAGCATCCCAGCGCATCCAGTCATCGCCAGCCAGCCAGCGCAAGTATTGAATCGGCAGCGGATCGTTGACACCGAGCTGTGCCGCCAAACGTTCCTTTTGATACTGCGGGACGCTCGGTCCGAAGCTCAGTGCAGCAACCGGTCCCCCGGGCGCTGCTGACATTAACATGTAAGACAGGACCGTAATCCCGAAGAAAGTGGGTATCGCCTGAATTAGGCGACGAAGAGTGTACTTAATCATCGTGCTTCCCCGCACAATACCCTCGCCGTCGGCGAGAGGCGAAAGCGGGCTTTGGCAGTTCTAGCCATGCCGCGCTGAAAATCCGGCTACCAATAAGTTGCTCCGGCGCGGCAGTCGCGCTAGAGACAGTTGGGACGGGTCTTGCAGGTCGCCCCCTCAATGATCGAGGGGGCGACCGGGGTAATGCTTTAGGGACGCGAACGCCCCCAAACTAAAGCCTTAGGAGACGCTCACGGAGTAGAAACCGACCACGCATCCACGTTCCACAGCAGGTTGGACGGACGAGGATCGAAGCCCTCGACGTTCGGACCCGCAGCGTACATACCGTTCTGAGCGAACAGCCACAGATAGGGCAGGTCTTGCTGCATGATCTGCTGCATCTGCGCATAGAGCGGGGTACGGTCCGCCGGGTCGCAACCGGGGACGGTCTTCGCCTGTTCGTTCAGCTTAGTGAACTCAGGGTTGTTGTAGGAAGTGAAGTTGCTGCCGCTGCCGATCACGTCGCTAGCGGGCGTGAACAACTGGGTCGCATCCGGGTCATCCGGGTAGCCATTGCGCCAACCGAGGATGATCGCGTCGAAGGTCTGGCTGTCCATGATGTCGAGCAGGGTGTTGAAGTCGATGGTCTGGAAGTCAACCTTGATACCGACCTGCGACAGCTCGTCCTGAATCAGGGTGCCGATAGCTTCACGGCGGGTGTTGCCTTCGTTGGTGTAGAGCGTGAACTGAAGCGGCGTGCCGTCTTCAGCATACATCGCGCTGTGCGCTTCACGCACGCCATCGCCATTTTCGTCGGTCCAACCGGCATCCGTCAGCATTTGCTTGGCGGCTTCGGGGTCGAACGGCAGCGGGGCGAGGCTTTGGTCATACGCCCACGACGCCGGGATCAGGAAGGAGGACATGCGGGTGCCTTCATTGAAGACCGCAGCCTGAATGATCGAGTTGACGTCAACTGCACGGGCGATCGCCTGACGGACGGCGACATCACCGAAGATCGGGTGGTGACCCTGATCGATCGGGTTGCCGGCATCGTCGAATGCGTTCTGCGGGTTGTTCGGGTCGGCGAGGTTGAAAGCCATGTAGTCCCATGAGTTGCCGGGATAGCTGTAAACCTGCGCGTCGCTGTTGCGGATGTCTTCACGACGAGCCACTGCCGGGTTGTCGATCAGGTTCAGTTCGCCAGCGAGGAACTGCTCGATGATGACGGTCTGATCCGGCACGTTCTTGTAAATGTAACCGGCGGGCTTGACCATACCATCGATCGCATCGGTGTAGGAGGGGCTGCCGACCAAGCTGGTCTGCTCACCCGGACGCAGTTCGCTGAACATGAACGGACCACTGGTGACGGTCGGGTCCAAGTTATAGGGAGAGTCCATCAATTGGCTGACGTCTTGGGGCATCGCCTGCACCGGAACGGGGACGAGGCTGCCGGCGTAGTTGAGCGCCGTGCATTCCGCGTTGGCGAAGGTGACGACCACGGTGTAGTCATCGGGGGCGGTCACGTCAAGAATGCCGCTCGCGCCGGTCGGGTCGATGACGTAAGCTGCCGGAACGTCGATAGTTCCTGCTGCACCAGCCTTGATCGCTTCCCACGAGTACATGACGTCGGCGGAGGTGATCGGGCTACCATCCGTCCACTTCAGGTCTTGACGCAGATGGAAGGTGTAGGTCAGACCATCATCAGAAACGTCCCAGCTATCGGCGAGCGCGCCCGGTTGGCTCGGCGCGATCAGCGCTTTGTCCGGGTCCACACCCAGCAGCCCGATGTTGGTCAGGCCAACGATCCGCTGGCTGGCGGTGTCGCTGGAGAGAATGGGGTTCATCGTTGCAACGTCGCCACCGAGGTTGCCCTCAATGATGATGCCACCCTGACAGCATTCGTCTTGGGCAGCGGCAGGGATTACGGCGAGGGCTGCGAGCAGACCCACCGCAATGCCGAGTGTCAAGAGCTTGACCACTCTATTCATGCGTACTTCACTCCTATCTCACTAAAGAAAAAAACCATACATTGCGAGAACCGACTGTACTCGCTCGTCCATTACTATTACTCAGCGCTTGGACAGAAGGTTCAACGCCGGCGGAGAAATTGCCGTGGCAGATATTCTAACTGGAATTTAATAAAATTTCTAGTTTCCTTCTTTCATTATGGTCTGCGAATGTTGCAAAATCCAACAAAAAAGCCTTTCACGGACTGTGTGAAAGGCTTTAAGCTGTCGGGGCAGCGGGATTTGAACCCACGACCTCTTGCACCCCATGCAAGCGCGCTACCAGTCTGCGCCATGCCCCGATTTACGCGGTCAGTATACTCGAACGCCGTTGCTCATGCAAGGCTGTTATTTCCCAACCAAGCGGAGCAAGGCGCAGCGAACTGCGCCCCG
>CAVSGS010000030.1:0-22039 GCA_963727545.1 uncultured Chloroflexia bacterium | reverse complement strand
GACGGAATTTCGGCGTAGCCGCGTGACTCAACGTCTTCCAGCGAGACGCCGAGCGGCGCGAGCTGCTGGCGCAGATAATCTTCTTCGTCTTCGTACTGGAAAAAGTCGCCCAAGCCGAGCCGCTCGCCTAACTGCTTGTAAATCCACAGCGCCGGACTTCGCCTCGCCTTGCGGCTCGATCACCGGCTGGCGCAGATAAGCACGGTTGCCGACGATATTCAGCGGATCGTAACGCTCTAAGTACGACGCTTCCGGCAGCACCACGTCCGAGAACCACGCCGTGTCGTTGACGAGAATGTCGACGGTGACGAAGATGAAATCCATTTTCTCGAACGCTGCCAGCGTCCGACCGCGATCCGGCAGCGACATGATCGGGTTTTGCCGCGAGATGAACCAGCCATGCGCCTGATACGGCTGCCCGGTGACGATGTTGTCGCGCAGTTCTTGGAACACGCCGATCTTCAGCGGCACGACCGGGTATTTCGAAGGCACGCCGTCCAACCGCTGCGCCGAAACGCGCGGATACGGTGGCTGTGCCGGTTTGCCGAGCGAGCCGCTGCCTTCACCGGCGCTTGCGCTCATGTGGACGTTCCCGTTGCCGACCAGCGCGTTCAAGATGGCAATCGCCCGCTCGGTCTGGAACGAGTTAATAAAGTTGGACGTGCGCCAGCCGTTGTGCGCCAGCGCGTGCGGCGCCGCCGCCGCGAACTCGCGCGCGATCGGCGGATGGTCTCGGCGGGAATTTCGGTCAGCGCCGCCGCCCATTCCGGCGTGTACTGCGCCACTTCCGCCACCAGCTGATCAAATCCGGTGGTGTGATTGGCGACGAAATCGGCATTGTTCGGCAACCCGCCGACGATCACGTTCAGCAGCGCCAGATGGAAGGCTAGATCCGTCCCGGCTTGATCGGCAGATACTCGGTCGCTTTGGCGGCCGTCTTGGTGAAGCGCGGATCGAGGTAAACGACCTTGACGCCGCGCGTGATCGCCGCGCTCAGTTCGCCGGTCTCCGAGGTGGAGATGGCTTCCATCAAGTTACGCCCGGTCAGGATGATGTATTGCAGTTGATCGTCGTAGATGCGATCCGGTTCTTCCATGCCGTAGGTCATCAGGTTAGCGACGATCATGGCGTTGAAGCACAAGCTGCGCTGCGTGCCGTAGTTGGGCGACCCGAAAGCGTAGAGCAAGTTCTCGAACTGCGGTTGGCTCAGGTTGTGCGTGGACGAAAAGACCATCGCCTCTGGACCATACTTCTGCTTGATGTCGAGCATCTTGCTGGCGACCAGATCCAGCGCTTCGTCCCACGATGCCTTGCGGAAGCGACCTTCGCCGCGCTTGCCCACGCGGATCAGTGGGGAGAGCACGCGGTCGGGATCATAAGTGTTCATCAAGCCCGACTGACCGCGCACGCACAGGTGTCCGCGCGAATGCGGATGTTCGGGATTGCCGTCCAGCTTGACGACCCGCCCGTCCTTCACTTTGGCGATCAAGCCGCAGCGCCAGACGCACATTTCGCACATGCTGTGAATGTAGCCATCGCCCGCCGCGTTGAGCATTCCGGCGTCACGCGCGGCTTGCGCCACGAAGGGCGGGACCAACTGCCCCACCGCCAGCGCACCCGCAGCAGTCGCGCTCGCTTGTAGAAAGTTTCGTCTCGATAAATCTCTCATCAGTGCCCCCTAATCCTTGCTGTTGCGATGCAGCCCTGCCCGGTCGATCAGGTAGAACAGGAACACCGCTAGCAGCGCGAACAGGACGACGGTCAAGAAGGGGCTGAGATTCCACAGGTCGGGAATCACCACGTTACCGGAATTAGCAATTTCCGAGATCTTCGGGAAGACCGATTGATAGGTCAAGCCGTAGACCCCTGCGCCGACCAGAAAGCCGAGCACGCCGGGGATCAAGTAGTCGAGCTTGCCTTCGCCCGCGCCAGCAGCGCAGGTACCGGGACAGTAACCGCTCAGCGCCATGCCGACGCCGAAAATCAGCCCGCCGACGATGTTGCCGACGACGTAGGTCGCCGGGGGCGTCGGGAAAGTCACCAAGCCCAAGCCGCGCAGGAGAAACAGACCGGACATCGAGACCACGAGGGTGGTCATCATGAACTTGAGCACCGCCAAATCGGTCAGGCGGAAGACGTTGACGATCTTGTGATACTTGGTCATGCCCGCTTTGTTGAGCGCAAAGCCGAAACCGATGCCAAGAATGAACGCGATCAGAAATTGAGACATGGTTTAATACCTCTTGCGGTAGATGATCATCGCGGTGACGATGCCGGAGGCGAACATCCCGGCGATGAACAGGAAGGCGGAGGGAGCGAGCAGCATTCCACCGGAGATGGCTAAGCCGCTGGTGCAGCCCCCGGCGATCCCGGCGGCATATTCCAGAATGATCGCGCCCACGAATGCCAGCAGCCAGCGCTTCCAGACCTGCGGTCCGAACACGCTTTTCCACTGCGCATCACTGTTCGCCGAGTCTTTCTTGCCCCACTTGAGCGTCCCGCTGGTCGCCGCGCCGAGCAGCCCACCGAAGAACACGCCCACCAGCAGGATCACGTTCCACGTGATTTCCGGCGGCATGATGTAGTTGAAGTACATGTTACTGAACAGCCCCGGCGCGACCGCTTGACCGATCATTCCGGTGACGTTCTCAAACGCGCCCGACGCGCCCAGCGTGCTGCTGCTCAGCCAAACGGCGAGGATTCCGACGATGCCCAGCAGTGTACCGGCGATATAGGGCGACCATTCATCCTTGCGGATGTAATTTACAATATGGCTCACGATGGTTACTCCTCCGCCTTGTCGTCTTCGTCGACGACCGCGTTGAGCAGGTCAAGAACCTTTTCCGTCTTTTCCGGATCTTTCAGGATGCGTTCGAGCGCTTTGCGGCTCTTGGCTTTCAGGTTCGTCAGTTCGGGCAGCATTTCGATCACGTCTGCCGGATACTCGCCCTCGATCGTCGCGGTTGTGGTGCGACCACGACGCACTTCATTGACGACGATGAAGCCGCCGCCACCCAACGCGACCAGACCGATCAAGCCCACCAGAATGGCATTGCCCCAGTTGACCGGGGTTTCGTGCAGCACGGTTTCGTTATAGCGCTGGACGTAATCGACCACGTTGCCGCCGTCGACCACCACCTGCGTGTCGGTTGCCACACAATCGGTCGAGGCGGATGCCACCGGTGCCGCCGCGACAGCCTGCTCAGTGGACGCCGCAGCCGGAGCCGTATCGCTGACCGGGGTCGTCGCCGTCGGCTGAATTTGAACGCTGGTACCGTCGTCTAAGGAAACGCCCAGCGTAGTCGCGTAGACCTGCGCGCGATCCATCAAATCGTTGGGGTGACAGGCTTGGCACGACGCCTTGATGTCAGAGAGCGGCGGCACCATGCCTTCATGCGCGGCATCGGCAGTCGTCGCCTGTTGATTCCCGGCGTGGCAGATATAGCAGAAATCGCCGAAAGCGTGCGCTTCGTGCCAACTCGTACCGTCGTTGTTGACCGGGTCTTGTCCCTGAACTTCGTGACAATCCTTGCAGGTCGAGGCTTCCGACCCACACTGTGCTTGCACAGCGGGTGCCCACAGGGTGGCGGCGCTCAGCACCAGCAGCAGCCCGCTAAGAGACAAAAGGAACGATATTCGTTTGTGTAGCATGCCTTTCTCCTTGAGAAAGTTCAGTCAGGACAACAGCCCAAACATCGAAAATAAGTATTGTTCCGTCGCGCTTTTACAAGCGCTGTTTCTGCTATCACGAGTGACTACTGTGTCTGCTTATGCGCTTATACGCATAAGCCTATATTCATAGATTAAAATGTTGTGAGAAACGCGGGTAGTACGGCACGTCATATAGGATAAGTGCATTTTGTCACAAGCTTGGCAAATTCCAGCCGAGCAGGTTGCGGAAGTGACAAATAGCAGCGACAGACGGTGTAGAAAAGCCTTGTTGAAAATCAGTCACCTATTCGACAATGTGAATAGGTAAACGTGCTGGAGCTGCCGCATATGGATGGCGAACTCGTCAACGAACTAAATCTGTTACACGAACAAGTTTGTAATGCACTCGGAAGTCCGATCCGGCTGATGATCTTCTATGCCTTGAGCGAGCAACCGCGTTACGTCACTGACCTCGCGGAAGAACTCAACTTGCCGCAGCCGACGGTCTCTCGGCATCTGAAAGTTCTCCGCGAACGCGGGCTGATCGCCGCCCGGCGCGATGGTCCGGCGGTCTACTACACCTTGACCGATCAACGCGTCATGCAGGCGCTCGAACTGATGCGTGACGTCCTGCGCGACCGACTGCGCCGCCAAGCGATGATTACCGAGAAGAACGGCTGAACTGAACCAACCATGCGCAGCAGATTGGGTACTGAAAGAGGACGAGCCGAGCTTGCCGTCCTCTCGATAGCGGGCTTCGGCATTCTCTTGATCGTCATCGTCACCGCCCTGAAATTGCAGCAGCCGAAGCTGATCGAGATTACGCCGACGCTCACCGGAGAAACCGAGCGCTGCCTGACCTGCCACGACGGGATCGAAGCAATCAGCGCATCGCACCCCACCGAGGAGTTCGGTTGTGTCTCTTGTCATGGGGGGAACGGCTTGGCGGTCGAGGAGACCGCCGCCCACACCGATATGGTGACCAACCCGTCGAGCTTCGATTATGCCCAGCAGTACTGCGGCGACTGTCACGCCGGTCAAGTGCTGATGGCGGATCGCAGCATCATGAAGACTTACGCCGGGGCAATCGCCCTGATTCGCCGCGCCTTCGGCTTGCAGCCGACCGGCGAGGCGGAGTACGCCGCTGAAGCGATCGGCGATCTGAAAACTTTCGACCCAGCCCCGACCGATCCGCAGCCAGTCCACGACTTCTACGACAACTGCATGAGCTGTCACACGTCGGCTGAATCGCAGCAGATCCAGTACTACTACCGCAGCACCGGCTGCGCGACCTGTCACGTACTCTACAACGAGAACGGACTCTATGAAGGCGGCGACCCCACTATCTCGAAGACCGAAGCGGGGCACGGGCAGACCCACACCTTCACGACCGCGATCCCCTATACCCAGTGCAATCACTGCCACAATCAGGGCAACTACGACCTACGGTCAATGACTTTTCTGCCGCGCACCGATATGCCCGCCGACCCGCCGCTGACCGGAGACGCGCTGCGGCTGCACGACTACTACCAACCCATCGGGCAGTTCACCAAATGTGAGTACGAACTCGACTGCATCGATTGTCATACCCAGCAGGAAGTCATGGGCGACGGCATCCTCTACAACAACAAGAGCGAGGCGCAGTACACCCAGTGCAAAACCTGTCACGGGACGCTCGACGAGCTGCCCCAGCAGACGGTCGTCCAGAGTGACGCTGATCTCGCCATGACGCTCGCCAACGTTAACCCGCTGGTCGATCTGGCGGTCGGCGACACGATTATGTCGACCGAACGCAGCGAGCCGCTCTACAACGTCCGGTTAGTCGATGGCGAATGGATCCTCACCGGCAAAGCGACCGGAGAAAGTTATGTCGTGCCGCTGGTGCAAGGCTCCGCCTGCACGCAGGACGTGAACAATCAATCTAGTGCGTCGTGTCACCAATGCCACAGCGTAGATCGAGAGGCAGCACCGTGAACCGTCGTGATCTGCTCAAAGACGCCGTCAGGATTTCCCACCAGAGGAAACCGACTCCATCGAGCACATCACCGCTGTACCTACCGCCGGATCGCCGCGTCAATATCGAGCAGGTATGCACGTACTGGTCGAGGATGCGCGCGCATGGCTGTGCCGTGACGACGTGGGTTTCTACGCGATTGACGCGCACTGCCCGCACCTCGGCTGCATCGTCCGTCCGGACGGCGATGGCTTCATCTGTCCTTGCCATCGGAGCCGGTTCACAGCAACCGGCGAACCGGCAGCCGGATCGCCCGCCCCGTCGGCGCTGCGCTTCCTCTACGTTGAACTGGACGACGCCGGGCAGCTTATCATCAGGCGCAACTACCCCACCGATCCGCGCGATCGCTTGATGGCGTGACGCAGCATCGAACACCCCGAAAAACAAAACGATCCGGCGGCATGGATGATCATCCACACCACCGGATCGTCTTTAATTTGACTCTACGGTAGAAGTTGTGCGCTTTTCTAGGGGCGCACGGCTGTGCGCCCTCAGGATTGCACTTGTTTTACCGTTGAGCCCTTAATTTACCTGACCTGAATCGGTCGAAGGACTAGCCGAACCAAAACTTACTTGCCGCTGCGAATCTTCGGACCGGCGAACGGCTGACCGAACAGCGGTGCAAACACACAGAAGTCGAAGATGCCTGCCAGCAGCGGAACCAAACCGATCACCGCAATGATGATGCCGCCGGTGTCCTTGACGACGAACAAGCCCAACGCGACCAAGATGACCCCGGCGATAATCCGGACCCAGCGCCCGGTTGAACTAGCAAGAAACTGAATAAGCCCCATCTGATTTTCCCTTTTCGTGCCTGCGAACCTGTTTACTTAGACGGTCTGCAGCAGCCGGGGCTTTCGTCCTTAGATCAACAAGAATGACATTTGTCGATTAAATAGATGACATATGTCACGCCAGCCGCTTAGATTGGGAGCGCATCGGTTCCGGCTCCGGCGACATGACCAGCCACAGGAGCAGCAGCATGATCACGGCGGAGGTCAAGCACCAAACACACGTCGCGCCGATCACGAACGGTTCAAGGAACGTCAAGTAAATCGAAAAGGCGACGCCAACCAGCGCTAGCGTCCGTAAGATTTTGGTCGCCGCAATTGGGCGATTGCCCGTCCGCCCCAGCAGCCACACCACGAGAATCAGCAAATACCCGGCAATGCCAACGACGCCGATCGGGATGCCGAAGATCTGCGCGTACATACTCTGTTGAACCGTGTTGCAGTTGCCCACCACGCCGCAGACCGCCTCGCTGAGCGTCAGTTCGACGTAAGCAAGGTATCCGGCGACGGCTAAGCCGCTGATCGCTGCCAGCGGTACCAGCCACGTTGGAAACGCTGATTTGCGCCAAGCCGACACGATCGCGCCGCCGATAATGATAAAAACGATCAACTCCGCCGCCGCCAACGCCAACACCAGCGGCTCGCTCCCTGCCCCCGCCAGCAGCGACAGCGTCAATCCCAAGCCGATCAGCGACACGAGCGCCAGCGCCACCGGCTGCAATCGCAGCGGAATGCGCGGCGTTTCGCCAGCGACCGGCAGAATCGACGGCAGCGCGGCGAGGAAACTCAGCGCCAGCAGCACAAGGATTACAATCGCCAGCCCGTTCGCCACCGGATCAGCCGCGAGCTGCTCGGCTAACGTGGGCGTATGCTCCGGCTCCGTGAATATATTCGTATCAATCACCGCCTCGACTTCGGTCGGCGCGGGAGTCGCACTCGTATTGGTATGAACAGCATTACCTTGTTGATCGGTCTGCGCTATCGCCGCTTGATAGATCGCATCGATTCCGGGAATCGGCGGCAAAGCGATTCCACCTGACGCTAAGCCGTCGCGGATGATCGTCGCCGCGCGCTGGGGGATGTCGCTCGAACCGACCAGCACGTTGTCGCCGATGATCAGCATCGGCACGCCGGAAGACGGAATGCCCATCGCGTCCAACGCGGTCATCATCAGCTGCCCACCCTGTTCGCTGGTCGCATCGACGAACAGCACTTGCAGCTGATCCCCGAATTCATTCCGGATACCGGGCCAGTGATTGGTCAGCACGTCAATGCAGTGCGGGCAAGTCGGCGAAAAGAAGAAGACTCCGTAAACGACCGGTTGCTGCGCAGTCGCAAGCGACGGAAATAAGAGCAGCAGCGCGGCTGCCAACCAGACTATGAGCTTAGAAGAGCGCAATCGCATCATGATTCACCTCGGCAGTATATCTTGAATTGTAACGTCAAGGTGCTCCATACCGGCATTGAAAGCGCACAAAATTATTGTGATTTTCGTCACTATTAACGAGATCGCAGACACAACGCAACTTCCCGCCCACTCACGTCCAGAAAACAAAAATGGGACACGCATGATCGTGTCCCATTTTTGATGGTTGGAGCGAAGTTAGTCTAGTTAGCGAGGGCGAACCCGGCTTTTTCCCATCCGCCCGCGCCGCCAGACAGCGCGCGAACGTTTTCATAACCGACCACACGCAGCAGTGTCATGGCAATGGCGCTGTCATGGCTGGAAGCACCGTAGACGACAACCGACGCTGCCATGTCT
The DNA here is from genome assembly GCA_963727545.1 of uncultured Chloroflexia bacterium. Taxonomy (GTDB): domain Bacteria; phylum Chloroflexota; class Anaerolineae; order Aggregatilineales; family Phototrophicaceae; genus Flexifilum. The sequence goes on along the minus strand of CAVSGS010000030.1, from coordinate 13,821 downwards.
TGCGGCAGTTGATCCGGTTGAGCGAACAGGCTGGTCAGCGCTAAGTGGATTGCGCCGTCGATGTGACCGGCAGCCCAAGCTTCGTCGGTGCGCACGTCGATCAAGGTCAGCGGATTGCGCGCCATCTCAGCGGTGAGATCCAGCGCCTTGACGGTGTAGAAGCCCGCCGGGATGTTGGTCATGAAGTTATTCACGGCATCGAACAGCGCCGGGTCAATCGTCGGAGCGGTTCCCGTCGTGACTTCGGTCGGGGTCGTGCTGACCGGGAGTTCAGCGGCAGCCCATGAGCCAAAGCCGCCGAGCATACTGCGAACGTGGGTGTAGCCGAGCAGCCGCAGCGCCGTCATCGAAATCGCCGAGCGATAGCCGCTGCCGCAGTAAACCACGATGTTCTGATCGAGGTTGGGCAGCAGGTCGAGATGCTGCGTCAGTTCAGTCATGGGGATGTTGATCGAGCCGTCGATAAACCCTTCGGCGACTTCATCGACCGTCCGCACGTCAACCAGCAGCGGTGCGGCGTCAGTTTCCAGTTCAGCCGCGAGGTCAGCCGGGGCGATGCCGTCGAGGTCAGCCGGCAGCGCGCTGACGAAATCCGCCGCCACTGTTTGCAGGTCCAGCGGCACACCTTCGAGCGGCAGCCCAGCGGCGTTCCACGAGTTCAGACCACCGGCAAGGTTAAGCACGTTGGTGTAGCCGAGCACGTTCATGATCACGGCAGCCATACCACCGCGATACCCCGACTGGCAGTAAACCACGATCGGCGTACTCTTGTCGGCGGGCAGCTTGTCGAGTTGGTTGACGAAATCGTTGATCCAGATGTGTTCCGCGCCGGTGATGTAGCCGGTTGCCCATTCGTCGTCACTACGAACGTCGATCAGAACCGGCGCTTGACGGGCGACTTCCGCCATCAGGTTCGGCGCCGAGATCATGGCGAAACCATCGGGCAGATTGGTCAGGTAATTATCGACCGCCGCAAAAACCGCCGGATCGAAATCGGGGGCAACGCCCGACCGGCGCTTCAAAAATGTCGGTCGTCGAGGGCAGGTCTTCGCCCACCCAAGCGTCGTAGCCTCCCTTGAGGATCTTGACGTTGGTGTAGCCCAGAATTTCGAGCGAGGTCGCCGCCAAAGTCGCACGACCGCCGCTCTTGCAAATCACGACGATGCTCGCGTTCAGGTCAGGCAGCAGATCCAGATTCTGGCTCACGGTGCGGAGCGGAACGTTGAACGAGTTGGCGAGATGCCCGCCCTCGAATTCTTGGGTCTCGCGCACGTCGAGCAGGACGGTATCTTGAACGGAAAGCAATCCCGACAGGTCAGAGGCGCTGATCAAGCCGTAGCCGCGCGGGAGATTGTTGCCGTAGTCTTCCACGCGCGTGACGACGTTGTCTTGCGCCGAGACCATCAGCATGGGGAAGGCAAACAGCATAGCGAGGACGATGTAAATCAGTTTTTTCATTTACTCAACTCCTATAATGGCTTTTCTAATTGGATGAGCACTTAGGGTCCAGTTCATCGGATCAACGCGGAGTCGATCTCCGGCTGCGGTTCATGCCTCGTCCGACTGCATCCGCTGAGCATCCAACGCGGAGAAATCCGCGAGTTGTGCCTGCGCCAGAACGCGGTCGCGCACGAGGGCACGCAGCAAATCGAGTGCTTCAATCACGCGGTGATCGGTCAGCGAGTAGTAGATCGAGGTTCCCTCGCGCTGGGTCTTCACCAGCGAACGCTCGCGAAGAATGGACAGATGGCGCGAGAGCGTCGGTTGAGGAATGTCGAGTTCGGCGGCGAGTTCGGTGACGTTGCGCGGCTTTCCATCGAGGACGTAAAGCAGCATGACCCGCTTCGAATCACCTAAAGCGGTGCACACTCGGTCGTGAAGCATATCGATTTCGGCAATGAGCTGGCTATCCACAAGTGCCTTCCCTTCGTTTATCTGGATTATTGAATAAACGAAGGAATTCAACTGGTGAATAATTTCACAACTTGCGTATGATCAATGACATGTGCGGAATTTCACATACATACCCGGCACGGGGATGTCATTTCGACAATTTGTGCCGTGTCCAAGCGGGGACAAATCGAGCAGGGCACAACCGGTGACCGATTGTGCCCTCCCCTACTTCGCGCTAGCTTGCTTAACGCTTAAGCTGACTCAGGTAATGCTGGCGGAACTTGGCGACCTTCGGGGCGATCACGACCCGGCAGTAACCTTGGTCCGGGTGCTTGACGAAGTACTCCTGATGATAATCCTCCGCCGGATAGAACGTATCAAGCGGCACGACTTCGGTGACGATCGGATTGTCCCACAGATGATCCGCTTCTAGTTCCGCGATCGCCGCTTCAGCAGTCGCCTTTTGCTCCAGCGAGTGGTAGAAGACCGCCGAGCGATATTGAGTGCCGACGTCCGCGCCTTGCCGGTTCAAGGTCGTCGGGTCGTGGATGGTGAAAAATACGTCGAGCAGTTGGCGGAAGCTGACGATTTCGTTGTCAAACGTGATCTGGACAACTTCAGCATGACCGGTTTTTCCCGTACAGACCTGTTCGTAAGATGGGTTGGGCTTCGAACCGCCCGCGTAACCGGAAACGACGTCCTCGACGCCGATCAAGTCGTCGTAAACCGCCTCTAAACACCAGAAGCAGCCTCCGGCGAGAGTCGCAATTTCTTGGCTCATCACTCGTCCTCGCGCCTTGTAGCAATACGGTAACCAGCATTATAGCGCAGCCGCGTAAGACGGTCGTCAGCACCGCCTGTGAACTGTATGAGCATCGTCCGCCCCACCAAAAACCCAGCCGGAAAATCTCCGGTTGGGCATTTATTTTCGCATTGGCGGCAGTGTGCTATCATACGATCATTGGCTCGGATAAACCTACGGGGAGTGTGGATGTCTGCCAATGTAGAAGCGATGGTACGCGAGGGAGTCAACGCTTTTAAGAGCGGGCGCAAAGATGAAGCGCACGCGCTGCTGCTCAAGGCAACCGAGCTTGATCCGTATAACGAGCAGGCATGGCTGTGGCTCAGCGGACTCATGGACGGCGTCGCCGATCAGCGTACCTGTCTCGAAAATGTGCTGGCGATCAACCCGAACAACGAGCGCGCCAAGCAGGGTCTCGCTTACCTGACCGGACAGACCTCCTACGGTAACGTCTCGCCCTTCAGCGCCGCGACGCCCCCACCGTCAGCACCGCCCTCGACCGCACCACCGGGGATCGCGCCATCGGCTCCGACCAGCGTCGAATGGGGAATGCCTGATTCGACGCCGACGTCGCCGCCAGCTTGGACTCCGCCGCCCCCCGCCGAGCCGTCTTCCGACGTGCTCGACGACTGGGTGAGCAATCTCAACCTGCCGTCAACCGACACCCACCAAACGCCGGGCGATTTCACGGCGGATGCGACTTCCTCGCCCTTCGGTGGCGCGCCCTTTGGCGATTTCGACGTCGACGAGGATCTGTTCGCTGGCGGACCCTTCAGCGCCTCGGCAATCGAACCCGATGCGCCCGCACCCGCACCGAATCGATCCCGCACCGGCTCATCCCGGCGATCTTCGCCTCCGCCGCCGCCCCGTCGCGCGCCCCGTGAACCGGAGCCAACCTACAACGACGAGAGCGACGAAGCCTACTTCGAAGATGCAGAGAGCGAAGACGGCTTGTTCGGCTACATTCCACCGGAGATCACCCCGACGCGGCTCCCCGGTACGCGCGAACGCACGCCGATTCTGCTCACGCTTGCCCTGATCGTGCTGATCCTGCTCAACATCGGCGTTAGCAGCTTGGTGATGTTCGCTATCTTAGCGTGATCCAAGCTAGACAGGTCACCCTAGCGTATGCTAGAATAACGCACTATTCCATAAGACCGTTTTACGAGAGGAGTAAGCGGCGCTGGTCGCCGCCGACAAGTTATGGCAAATCACAAATCTGCGCTCAAGCGCATCCGCCAAACCAACAAACGCCGCGACTACAATCGCGCTTTCCGCAGCCGCGCCCGCACCTTCGTCAAGAAGGCACGCACAACCATCGACGGTGGTAATCTGCAGGCGGCTGAAGTCGCTACGCGCGAGGCGATCATCGACCTCGACAAGGCTGCTAGCCGGGGCGTCATTCACCCGCGTAACGCCGCCCGTCGCAAGAGCCGCTTGATGAAGCAGCTTCACGCCCTCAAGACCGCTCAGTAAACGCAGTCCTTACGTGTTAATACCAGAGCCAGCTTGTTAAGCTGGCTTTTTGTTGTGATTAAGGTTTTACGCTTCTTGTAATGTTTGCGGGGAGCCTTCTACGGCTGGCTCCGGCGCGGTTAACTCCAACCGGTAGCCGACGCCGCGCACCGTCTTGAGAAAGTGCGGCTTGCTCGGATTTTCCTCGATGGCACGGCGAATCCAGCGAATATGAACGTCGAGTGTCCGGGTATCGCCCAGATACGAGGTATTCCAGACGCGCTCCATCAACAGCTTGCGATCCAGCGTCTCGCCGGGATGCCGAAAGAAGGTCTCGACCAGTTGGACCAGCTTCGGCGTCAAGGAAGTCTCTTGCCCGTTGGCGACCAGCACCCGCCGCGACAAATTCACTGAAAACGGACCACAAACCACGACTTGATCGTCGCCGACGCGCTGTAACAAACGCCGAATGCTGTTGCTGATCTTACGTGAGGTAAACGGCAGAAACAGAATGACGTCTGCCGGGCTGTCGGCTTTGTCTTTGGGACCGGGATGCAGATGGATCAAGGGGGTGGTTGCCATGCCCTCTTTCAACTGCCGCGCGATCCGCTCACCGGGCGTTCGCATCGAGATCGCGTCGAGCACCACCACCGCATGATCGCCATTCGGGTTGAGCGCCAACGCCTGTTTGCCGCTCGAAACGGTCGTCACGTCGTAGCGCTTCTTGAGAGCATCCGAAAATGCCCCGGTGCGTTCTATGATCAATATACGCGCCACGCTGTTCCCCCTGACAACCGAATGATGCTTCGAAAACAATGCTCCGAAGTGGACATTATAGCCTTGTTTAAGGGTAGAGCAAGCGTTCTTAACACGTCGCCCTGCCCAAACTGCTCATCTTGAGGTAATCTCTCGGCAATATAAAGTCTGCATCAATGAATTCAGGGGCAACCCGCTTGATCGAAAAACTTGACCAAAGTATCCAATGGACGTGGCTCACCGACCTCGCGGCGTGGACGGTGGAACAGGCAATTGCCATTCAGCAGATCCCCGCCCCAACCTTCGCCGAAGGTCTCCGCGCCGAACATGTCGCCGCCGCATTCCGCGCGCTCGATCTCCAGCAGGTCGAAATCGACCACCTGCACAACGTTTATGGACTGCTGCCGGGACGCCAGCGCGAGCAACCGGGCGTGATGGTCTCGGCACACACCGATACCGTCTTTCCTGCTGAAACCGATTTGAGCATCCACCGCGACGGCGATCAGATTTGCGGCGCAGGCTTGGGCGATAACAGTGTCGCCGTCGCCGGGCTGCTGGCATTGGTCTCCGGTTTGAAACGCGCCGGGATCACGCCCGACCATGACGTGTGGATCGTCGCGCCGGTCCGCGAAGAAGGACTCGGCGACCTCGGCGGGATGCGCGCCGCTTTCGCCCGCCTCAAGCCCCACATCGACAGCGTGATCAACGTCGAAGGCTTGGCGCTGGGGCACGTCTACCACGCCGGGATCGCCGTGCGTCGCTTGAAGATCACGGCGCAGACCGCCGGTGGGCACAGTTGGCTGCATTTTGGTCGCCCCAGCGCGATCCACAGCCTGATCCAGCTTGGCGCGCGGATCACGGCGCTGCCGACGCCGCAAACGCCGCGCACAACTTACAACATTGGCTTGATCGAAGGCGGGCAGTCGATCAACTCGATTGCGACGTCGGCGTCGATGTGGCTGGACATGCGCTCGGTGGAACGCAGTGCGCTCGCCACCTTCGAGCAGTACGTCCGCCGCGAGATCGACGCCGTCAGCAGCAAGGAAGTCGCCTTCAGCATCGACGTGGTGGGCGATCGACCGGCGGGCTACATTTCGCCGGATCACCCGCTGGTCAAGCGCGCGCTGGCAGTGCTCCGGCAGATCGGGCTGCACGGCACGCTCGAAATCGGCAGCACTGACGGCAACGTGCCGCTCTCGGAGGGCTGCCCGACCGTGACCGTCGGCATCACTTACGGCGGCAATGCCCATCGCCTCGACGAATTTATCGAAGTGAGTCCGGTCGCGTCCGGCATCCGTCAATTGATCCTGCTGACGCTGGCGACCGCCAACGGCATCGATTGATCTGCTACAATGCTCTTGAAGATCGTCCGCGAATAGGAGTTTAGGCACTTGGCTTACACCGACATCCTAATCACTGTGTGCCCGGACAAAGCACGCCGCTATTTCAGTCAGCTTTCAACGCACGAGGAATTTCGCCTCAACGTGACCACGACGCCCGCCGATGCGCAAGCGCTGCTCGCCGACCCGGACCAGCACGTCGATCTGCTCGTGCTCGACAACGCTTTTGATGGGGTGCTCAATCTGGTCAGTCAGTTACGGCTGAGCTACCCGCGCCTGCTGATCGTGCTGGTCGATGAGGAGGCGGATTTCGCCCTACCCGGTCAAGCCGACGACATCAGCACCGACCCGTTTAGTGAGGATGACCTCGCCCGCCGGATCAACCGTCTGATGTCCGACCGGCGTTTGGAGACGCTGCGCGCCGACGTGATGCCGCCCGTCCGCGAAGTCGCCAAAAAGCTGCGCAAAGCCGCCGGAGAAATCGGCAAGTTGGAAACCGCCGTCAGCGCTTGCCTAGACCTTGGCTACGATTACGTCGCCTTCTATCGCCTCGACAGCCTAGAGCCGGTCCAGCTCACGCTCAAAGCGCAGGAAGGTCCGGCAGCGATTCAAGCGGTCGCGCCGCACACCGCCACCGAGGAAGACCTGATCGGCTGGGTCGCCAAGACCGGACAGAGCAAAATCGCCGCGCCCAGCGACGAACCCAATCACCCGCTGGTCAAACGCGGGCGGCTCGGCGCGGTGGTCTGCGTTCCGGTCGGCACGACCAGTCGCTACGGCGTGATCGCCGCCTGCAACGATCAGCCGGGGACCATCACTCAGCAGCAGGTCATGCTGCTCGAACTGATCAGCGCGCAGCTTGCCTCGGTCGTGTCAAAAGGCTAGTCAACTATGCCTGCGGTGCTTCGACGTACTCGACCGCCGTAATGGGTTCAGGAATCGGGAGTCCTTCTTCGCGCAGCCCAAGTAAATGCAGTTCGACCGCTTCCTGAATCAACTGCATCACGTCTTCGTAGCTTTCTCCCGCCACGCCCAAGCCCGGTAAGTCGGGTATATATGCTCCATAGCTGCCCGTTTCGAGATCGTGCTCAACCACAACCGCATAGCGCATATTCGTCACTCTTCATCTCTGCCTGACGGGTCTTTCAAATTAGCCTGCTTCAAGATGTTATTCGCCGTGCCTTTTGGTACATCTTGTGACGGCTTACCAGCAACGGTGACAACGCCTAATTTGTGCTCGTGCTTGAATTGACGATGGCTACCTCATGTTCTCACAAGATACCAACCATCCTTCTCCAGCAACCTAATAATATCACGCACTTTCATAGCTTTTTCATCGCCGCCGCGAAGCGCTCGATCTCGGCGTGGGTGTTGTAGTGCGCCAAGCCGACCCGCACCATGCCGTCCGGCTTGTTCAACCGCCGCATGATCTCGACGGCGTAGTAGTCGCCATTCCAAACGTAGATGTTCTCCGCTGCCAGCCGCTCCGCGACCTGCGTCGGCGTATAGCGCGCGTGACTGAAGACGACCGTCGGTACGCGATTGACGTACTGCGTTGGGTCAGTGATGCCGCTGATCGCCACGTCGTCGAAACCTTGCAGCACCTCGATCAAGTGGGCGACTAACTCGCGCTCGTAGGGAACCAGCGCCGCCGTCCCGCCGAGGCTGGCGAGGTAATCGACTGCCGCTCCGACCCCGGCGATCAGTTCAAACGCCGCCGTCCCGGTCTCCCAGCGATGCGGCGGCACGTCATCCGCCGGGCGGACTTTGTAGGCGGGCAGGCTTGCCAGCAGATCGTAACGCCCCCACATAATGCCCTGATGCGGACCGAAGAACTTATACGCCGAACAGAGCAAGAAGTCACAGCCGATCGCCTGCACGTCGATCGGAATATGCGGCGTGCTCTGCACCGCGTCGACGACGTACAGCGCTCCGGCAGCGTGCGCCATCTCCGCGATCTGCGCGACCGGGTTGATCGTGCCGACTGCGTTCGAGGCGTGGACCGTCGCCACGATCTTAGTGCGGTCGGTCAGCGCGGCTTCGAGGCTGTTCAGGTCGAGCATACAGGCAGGCTCGACGATGTCCACCCAGCGCACCACCAAGCCGCGATCCTCGGCAATTCGCAGCCACGGCGACACGTTCGCATCGTGATCCATCCGCGTCAGAGCGATCTCGTCACCGGGCTGTAAGGTCTGCGCCAGCGCGCGGCTCAAGGCGAAGTTGTTGGTCGTCGTGTTCGCGCCGATCACGATCTCGTCGGCGCGTGGCGCATTTAAGAAGTGCTGGAGCTTCTCCCGTGTCGCCTCCACCATCGCATCGTTCGCCTCGCTGGTCGGGAACACGCCGCCGTGATTGGCGTTCATCGTAACGAAATAGTTCGTCACCGCGTCGATCACGCGCTGGGGAACTTGCGTCCCGGCAGGGTTGTCAAAATAGATCGGGTGAGCGCCATCGACCACCCGCTGCAGTGCCGGGAACTGCGCGCGTACTGCTTCCACGTCGAACATCGTGAGCATCCTTGTCCTGTCTCGCTAAGTCGCCGGGGATACTAACGCAAATCGCACGGCGTGACGAAGTCCATAAATGAGACAAGCGCACAACGCAAAGACGCAAGTGAAAAAGCAAGATGCTAAACAGATTATGCTTGTTTTTCTTTGCGCCTTTGTTCCTTTGCGTCTTTGCGTTAAATCTTGGTGTTTACCCTACGCCCGCGCGATATTGGCGCGCACCTGCTGGGCGATCTGTCCGAACTGGTCGCTGTAAGTATCGCTGAGTTGGCGCGGGCGCGGCAGTTCGACGCTCACGTCGGCGACGATCTGCCCCGGACGGCGGCTCATCACCAGCACGCGATCCGCCAGCCAGACCGCTTCATTGATGTCGTGCGTAACCATTAGCACGGTTTGCCGTTCCTGCTCCCACAGCTTGAGCAAGTCCATGCTGACCTGCTCGCGCGTCATCGCATCGAGCGCGCCGAACGGCTCGTCGAGCAGCAGCACGTCCGGGTGCTGAATCAGCACGCGACCGAGCGCCACCCGCTGTGCCATCCCGCCGGAAAGCTCGCCGGGATACGCCAGCGCGAATTCCGCCAAGCCGAGCCGGGGCAGCAGTTGGCTCGCCGCCTCATGCCGCTGATCCGCCGCCACGCCCGCCAATTCGAGCGGCAGCGCGATGTTGTCGAGCACGGTACGCCATGGCATCAGGTTGGCGTCCTGAAACATTAGCGCCACCCGCCGCGACGGTTCGCGCACCGGCTCATCGTCGAGCAACGCCTCGCCGCGCGTCGGCGCGATCAGCCCCGCCAGCACGCGGATCAGCGTGCTCTTGCCGCCGCCGCTCTGCCCCACCAGACAGACGAACTGCCCCGCTTCAAGGGTGAAGGTCGCCGGACCGAGCACCGGCAGCGCGCTGCCATCCGGCGCGGTCTGGACGACCGTCACGCCGCGAACGCCGATTCGCGCGCTCATGGTGCAGGTGTTGCAGCCGGCAAGAAGTCGTTGGTGTAGGCACCGCTCAGGTCGGGCGTAGCGTCGAGCGACCCCATCTGCACCAGCGTGTCCGCTGTCACCTGCCACGACTGCGGATCGGTATAACCCAGTTGATCGGCGTCCCACATGTCGATCGAACTCAGCAGCACCTCGAATTGCAGCAGCGTCGCCGAGTCGAAATTCTGCTTCAAGCGGTCGAGCAGTTCAGCCCGCGACTGCTGCATCGACTCGCGCGTCGGATGCGGGTCGGCGTACCAGAAGCTCGCCGTCGCTTCCGCCTCGCGGGTCAGCGCTGCCTTGAAATCATCCGGCAGCGGCAGCCCCTCGATATACGGCGCGCTGAGCAGATAGGCTTGCGCCGGATTGTCGATCACGTCGCGCAGCCCGTGATCGAAGGCGGCGACGAAATCGCGCACCAGTTGAGGATCAGCGTTGATGGTCGCCTCGTTAGTGACGATGCCATTTGAGACCATATCGGCGGCGGCGGCGACCGGAAACACCGTGATGCCGGTCACGCTGCCGCAGTCACCGCTGTCAATCAAGTTCTGGATTTGCAGCGGCTCGTTGTTCACGTAGATCACGGCTGCTTTGACCGCGCCCACGCAGACGACCTGCGGCGCATTGAAACCGATGGTATCCAACTGCACGTCGCGCTCGGTTAAGCCGTTGGCAGCCAGCAGCGCGATCACGCCGGTGTAGGAAGCGCCGAACAAGCCGGGGATGCCGATCTTCTGTCCCTTGAGGTCGGCGGGCGTTTTGATGCCGCTGTCGTCGGTAACGACGACGCCCACCGGATATTGCTGGAACCACTCGTAGACGAACTCGACCGGACGCCCCTGCGCCCGCGCCGCGATCACCTGCTCACCGCTCGCTAGTCCGAATTGCAGTTGGTTCGCCGCGATCAAGTTGATGCCGTCCGGCTCGTCGCCGCTTTGGAGCGTCACGTTGATGCCCGCGTCGGCGAAGTAGCCCTGCTCGATGGCAGCGTAAACCGGCGAGAACTGGATGTTCGGGATGTAGGTCAGGAAGAACGTGATGTCGTGCGCCGCGGTCTGCGCCTGCGCGCCGACCACGCCCAACAGCAGCAGCGCGATCACCAACACAAATTTACGAGCCATGTCTTATCCTCTCTTGAGAGTGCGAATTTAAGCCATCTGGAACGCACATGTAGGGGCGAGGCATGCCTCGCCCCTACGGGTTTGTTGATTTACCACTTGCGCTGGCGCAGCTGCCACCGGAGCGTCCGCCGCTCCAGCAGCGCGACGATCCCGTACATCACCCGCGCGATCAGCGCCAGCATCAAAATCGCTACCACCACCAGCGGCGTATCGTAGTCGTAGCGCGCCCGATTGATCAGGTAGCCGAGTCCCGCGTCGGAACTGACGAACTCGCCCACCACCGCACCGATCACCGCCAGCACGACGCTCACTTTCAAGCCGCCGAACAGTACCGGCAGCGCCGCTGGGACTTCCAACTGAGCGAAGGTCTGCCAGCGCGAGGCTTGCAGCGAGCGCATCAGTTCGCGCAGCGACACGGGCACCGTGCGAATACCGACAATCGTGTTCATCAGCATCGGGAAAAAGACGATCAGCGCGCTGGTGATCACTTTGCTGGTCGGACCGCTGCCGAACCAGATCACCAGCAGCGGCGCGTAAGCGACCACCGGCGTCGATTGGAACGCCAGCACCAGCGGCGACAGCGCATCCTCCAAGACGCGGCTTTTCGCCATCGCGTAGCCGAGCAGGATCCCGATACTCAAGCCGAGCGCGAGTCCCACCAGCATTTGCGAAGTCGTCGTCCACGTATGCAGCAGCAGCCGACCATCGCCCAACACGGTGAAGAAACGCTCGATCACCGAGCGCGGCGTCGGGATGATGAACTCCGGGTAGAGGTTCAGCATCGTCACACCCTGCCACAGCGCGAGCAGCAGCAGCATGACTAAAATTGGTGCGACAGTACGAACGGACGGCGTGCGCTGCTGCACCTGCTGTCGTAGATTTCGATAGATCACGTTTGCCTGCATTGAAAATCACCCCATTGCATACCTAGACCAACGGGGCGCTTGGATAGATAGCAAAAACGGACGTCGCATCCTCGGACGCGAACGTCGTCTCGCCATCAAGCCGATGTCAGCAGCACGTAACGCAAACTTGACCGCTGGATTTACCATCCAGCCCGCGACTGCTGCTGCATCCCTTCTTCCATCCAGACTATCACTGTCGGCTCTGGAATTTGACCAGATCCACCGGCACAGGCATAGCGCCTATGACGCATCGACCGACCCGTCGAGCGGATCACTAGATCGATGACACGGGTAGCGGGCTTGGCGACGGGCAATCTCTGATTGCACGCCACCCCACCGCCGATCGGGAATTTCACCCTGCCCCGAAGGTTGCTTGTTCAGTTATGCCGTAATTATAGCACGATTCAAAAGCGAGGGGGATGAGGACTCAATTGGACTCTAGCAGGAAAACAATTGAACCGCCTTGGCGCTGGCAACCGAAGCTTGCACGGCGTCTTGGCGGTTCATGAGCAGTAGATTACTCGACAACCGGTTCGGCGGCGGGCAGCGTGAACTTGAAGCAGCCACCGGTGCCGTCTTTGCCTTCGTCGTTGTTCTCGACCCAGATGCGCCCGCCATGCGCCTCGGTGATGTGGCGACAGATCGCCAAGCCTAAGCCGGTCCCCTCGCCCACCGAGCGCGACGGATCGAGCTGGTAGAAGCGCTCGAAGATGCGTTCGCGGAATTCCTCCGGTACGCCCGGTCCGCTGTCCAGCACGCTGACGACCACCTCATCGCCGCTGCTTTCGGCGCGCACGCGGATCTTTTCACCCGGCGGCGACCACTTGATCGCGTTGTGGATCAGGTTAATCAGCACGCGCCGGACTTGATCACCATCGGCGAGCACCTGCAAATCAGCCGGTGTTTCGTTGATGATCTCGATCTCTTTGGCGTCGCTCTGGTCTTCGACTCGCTCGATCAACTCGGTCACGATGTCCGTGATCGGCATCTCGATCATGCGCAGGATCGCCTGCCCCAACTCGATCATCGAGAGGTCGAGTAGTTCCTGCACCAGCCACAGCAGCGAGTCGGTTTCGCGGGCAATCGCCCGCAGCGCCGAGGTACTCTGCTTGCGCTTCGGCTTGTCCTGTTCGTGAAACAGGCTGTCGATAATCAGCCGGATGTTGGCGATCGGCGTCCGCAGTTCGTGCGAGATATTGGCGACCATGTCGCGTCGGGCGCGGTTGAGCCGCACCAGTTCGGTCACGTCTTGCAGCGCCAGCCCGATGAATAAGTTTCCATCCCGACGGATCACCTGCGTGCGCACGCGATAAAAATGCTTGTCGAAGGTGAGCTGCTCCTCGTAGGATTCCTCCTCGTTCGCCAGCGCATCGACGACCATCGTTTCCAGTTCCGGGATGCCGGTCACGTCGGTGAGCAGTTGACCGACTAAACTAGGCGAGCCAAACAGCGACTCGGCGCTGGCGTTGCTGGCGATCACGCGCGTCTCGGCATCAACCACAATCAGCGCTTCGTAGGCAGCGTTCGCCAGCGTCAGCGCCAGCGCGATCTTATATTCCGGGGGGCGTTGATCGTCGTCGAACAGTTCGCTTTGCTCGGCAGCCCGCAAGGTTTCGAGAGCGTTTTCGTGCTCGGCAATCGCCTGTTTCAGCGCTAACAGGGTGTCGTCTTGAAGTTCGAGCGATTGCTGCAGCGTGGTCAATGCCAACTCGCGCTGAGCGACCTCGCCTTTCAGCGAGCTGAGTGCCCGCTCCTGTTCGCTCAGCGTGCGCTGCAACCCTTGGAGTTCACGCTCGCGCTCAACCATCGTTTGGCGAAGCTGTTCGAGCTTGTGTTCGTGTTCAGCCGTATTTGTCAAAGCCAAAAGCTGGCTCCTTATTTATGCGCTAACCTTCAAAGCGATACCCGACCCCGCGCACGGTGACGATCCGCTTCGGATTCGACGGATCGTCCTCGATTTTCTCGCGGAGCCAGCGAATATGGACATCGACTGTACGCTTGTCCACGAAATAATCATAGCCCCAGACTTTGGTCAGGATCAGGTCACGCGAGAGCACGACGTTGCGG
>CAVSGS010000029.1:0-127119 GCA_963727545.1 uncultured Chloroflexia bacterium | reverse complement strand
TACGGACGCGATCACATGGACGACGACGTGCAGATGGACTACTTCGCCGTCTCGCTGCCCGATTTTCTCGTCTTCGACACCGACTTGCGCGAGCGCAACCGGCTGCACTGCCATTTCATGATCGGCTTGGGCTTGCTCGGCAGCGGTGATCGAGCCGGGGCGCAGCGCGAATTTGACGTGGTGCTGGCGCAGCAGCCCGATCATCTGGGCGCGGTCGTGCATCGCGCGTGGCATGAAACTCCCGACAGTTCCACGTCGAGTTCAATTCATGCCTGAAGAAAAACTGATCAGTGAAGTGACGCGCCGTTACTCGACGGAGTGGTTCTTGACGCCTGCGCTGGTACTGGAAACGCCCGCCATGCGGGTGATCACCGTGCCGGAGAAAGGCGCGAAAATCGTCTCGGTTTTCGATCGCAGCACCGGGCATGAATGGCTGCTGCCGCCGAAGAACGGGCACTTTCCCCAACCCGTCTATGGCGCGGTCTTTGTCGAGCAAGACATGAGCGGCTGGGATGAGATGTTCCCGACGATTGATCGCTGCCGCTATCCGCTGAGAGGGGCTTATTTCGATGCCAACCTCCCCGATCACGGCGAGGTTTGGGCGCTGCCGTGGCAGGTCGACGAGAGCAGCCGCAGCGCCATTTGCCTGAGCGTCACCGGGCGCACCCTACCCTATATCCTCTCCAGAGAACTCCGGTTCAGCGACGAACGCACCCTGCGCTTAAGTTACGAGGTCATCAACGCCGGGAGCGAGCCGCTGAGTCTGCTTTGGGCGGCGCACCCTCAGTTCGCGGCGGACGAAGCCACGCGGATCATGCTGCCCGCCGAGGTGACGCAGAGTCGTCAGCGTGCAGGCGACCAACGAACTCCCGGTCGTCGGGCAGCCACTCGACTGGACAGCGGCGACGACACCCGCCGGAGCACCGCTCCAACTCGACCGGATCCGTCCAGCCAGCGCGCGGGCGCATCGCAAACTCTATCTGCCGCCGGATCAACCGGCTGCGTGGGCAGGTTTGCAGCAAGGCGAGGCGGGCGCATGGCTGCGGCTCTCGTGGGATGCCAGCGCGATCCCCTATCTGGGCATTTGGGTCGATGAAGGCAGCTATAACCCGGCATCGACCGCCGCCCTCGAACCCTCGACCGGCTACTACGACAGTCTGGCGCGAGCGTGGCAGAATCAGCGCGTCATGACGCTCGCGCCGGGATCAGCGCAGCAGTGGTGGGTCGACCTCACTATCGGCAGCGGGCAAATCACCTAGAAGCGCATCCCCTGTAGGGGCACGATATATCGTGCCCCTACACTACGCCTTCCTATCACGGTGAGGTTTTACGGCTCCCACGTCATCTCAGGATCAAGCGGATATTTCGGGCGCTGGATGCGCTGATAAGGCAGATTCGCCACGTCGGGATCGATCGCGCCGGGGCTGAGCGCGAGGATCGCGTGCTGCGCCAGCGGCGCGATCTCCGGGAACAGATAACCCAACTTGATGACAACCAAATCGCAGCGGGTCGGGTCGATGCCGAGCGCGTCGAACTGGGCGACGGTCGTGAAGGCAGTGCGCCGTTCGGTCAGGATCACCTGAACCCCTGTGACCTCGATCACGGCTTGGCGATTAGTCGGCGTCGCGTCGTTCAGCGTGCCGACGGTCGCGCGGACGGCAAGCGGCGTCCCGTGCGCCGGGTCGAGCTTGCCGCCGAGCGACAGATCGACCGCCGCGCCGACTCCGGCGGCGAAGCAAGCGCTCACCGCCGCCGCATCGACCAACGCCGCATAGAGCGCGTTACTCACGCCGTGCGCGATCAAGCGACCGAGCACGAAAGGCACGTCGCCGATGCCGCCGCCGGTGATGTTGTCACCCGCGTCGCTGATGAACACCGGCTTCTCCGGCAGCGCGGCGGCGCTGCTCGATACACTCGTCGACTGTGCCGGTCGGCATCCCGAAGCGGAAGCCTTCGCGCCGTGACCAGAAATCGCGGGCGAGGTCGGCGGCGGCAGCTTGCGCCTTGTCCGCGTCTTCACCGAACGCGATCACGCTGGCAGTGGCGCGCGGCTCATCGACCCAGACGTAGCCGATCAGGATCGAGAGGTCGAGCAAGCCGTACTGCTCGATCACGCCGGGGATGCGGGCGTAGAGACTCCCGGCTGGCTCGGCGGTGGTCATCGACTTCTCGCCGGGATAGAGCACCGGCACCGGGATGAAGGCTTTCGCCGGACGGATGCTGCGCCTGAGGCAGTCGATCAACAGGCGAACGGCACGCTCGCGGGTTTCCTCCACGTCGCGGTGCGGCGCGGTGCGATAGGCGGTCAGCAGATCGACATTCGCCAGCACGCGCGGCGAGACGTTGCCATGCAGGTCATAGCTGGCGGCGATCAGGCAGTCGTCGCCGACGACCGCGCGGACGGCTTGCGTCCAGTCGCCCTCGGCGTCCTCCCTGCCGAGCACGTAGAGCGCGCCGTGCATATCCAGATAGACGCCATCCCAGTGCTGATCGCGCAGCCCGTCGAGAAACTCCGCCTTGATCTGATCGTAGACCGCCGGTTCCAACGGTCCGCCGGGAGTGGCGCGCCCGCGAATGATCGGCACGAATTCGACATCGGGGAAATGCGGTCAGGAACGGATAAAGCTCGCGCAGCGACTTCGCCGCGCAACTGAGTCACGTCGCCGCTGCTGGTGGGCAGCGGCGAGAAGGAGCAGCACTCGATGTGCAGACCGCCAATGGCAATACGCATCACGAACTACAGCGCGCGCATTGCCCGCTGCGGCGCGAGCACGAACGGCGGCAGATACGCCGGGATGTTCGAGAAGGGCAGCACTTCCGGCTTGAGCGTGATGCCGAGCGCATCGCGCATGAAGGCGCGGCGGGCTTGGATGCGTCCCCACGCTTCGGGATACCGGGCGGCGAAAGCCTCGCGCAGCGCTTCGTCGGCGAGGGCGATGCCGTCCTCGATGTTCGAGGTGTAATAGCGCGTGCCCGTGCCGGGGATCACGTCGACTTGGAACGCCATGCCGGATTTCAACTGCTCGGTCGAATCCTTGTAGACCGGCGAGTGCAGCCACTCGTCCAAGTGGATCAAGTGACCGGGGTTGAGCTTGACGCCGTAGAACGGGTCGCCGATGCGGTCGTGGATCACCTTGTAGAGTTCGCCGCCGCTGACGCCGATGCCGATCGTCTCGTACCACGCGACAATCGCTTGATAGTAAGGCGCGACGACTTTTTCGACGTAGTCCTGAATGTCCGTCGGCAGTTGATCGGCGGCTTCGACGACGAACCCGGCGCGACTGGTCAGCCCGCCCCACGGCGCATAGCAGACGGTGAAGGGATCGCCGAGCTGGATGCGATTCAGGCTGGGACTCGCCATGCCCAAGAAGGCGCGCGGTCCCGCCGCCAGAAAGACGTGCGCCGCCAGCGGCAGCCCGTTGATGTGCATCAGTTCGCCCGCTTCGAGTTCGGTCATGCCCGGTTGGACGCCGAAGACGACGTTACGCACCGACTGCGAAGCGTAGGTCGCCGCGAACTCGAAGACCGCCAACTGCTCGACTTCGTTGATGGCGCGCAAGCCGGTGGTCGCGTCCATGAACAGGTGTCCGGCGTTGTGGACGCTGCCGCTCTCCCCGACCAGTCCGCGCAGGGTATCGACGACGTAGGCGGGGATTTCGATCCACTGGCTGCCGTCCGCGTCATCGCCCGCGCCGAAATACTTCCATCCGGCGACGCCGACCTTTTTACCCGCCGCGACTCCGGCAGAGGCGAAAATCTCGGCAAGCGCTTTGCTCGCGCCGCGCGGCTGGCTGAGCAAGCTCACCGACTGGAACAGGACGACTTCGAGATCGTCCACGATCGGGCTGACGTTGACGTAGCCAATGCCCTCGTTGCCGACGAGGATCAGCGGTTTCTGCTCCGGGTAGCGCGCGAGGTCGATCACCAGCAGCGATTCCTCGAAACGGGGATCGTAGCCGGTCAGGTAGGTCAGGTTGGGGAAATGCTCGCGGTCGCCGTAGACGACAAACACGTCGTCACCTTGGTCACGCGCGCGGGCGACGAGCCGGTTCAGGCGATCGCGGTAGAGGTCGGCAGGGATGATCGGTTGGACGGTAGGCAGTCCAAAATCAGGTAAGGCGAGGTCCGTTAGTTCGACTGGTCTATACATAATATCCATGGGTTATTTGCGTGAAGGATAAAGGGAAATTGCCCGCAGATTATACCCATAAACCGCCCCTGAGCCGAGATTTCGCGCCGGAACAGCTCGTGAAGATAGTCAAGCAAATGAAGCCACGTGGCGAGGGGCGTGTCCTCCCCTTCTCCCCACTTGTGTGGGAGAAGGGGTCAGGGGGATGAGGGGTTAGGACTCCACAGCGGATCAGCCGAGAATGGATAGGGCGCGCGGTAGCGTTGCAGAGTCGGAGGCGATGCTGTCAGCGCGATAACGCTAACCTGCGTGCCCGGATTCACGTCCGGGTTGAAGGGCGAGTCGAAGGCTAAGAACTGATCGTCAGGCGACAGGCTCAGCCGCGAGATGACCGTCGCCGCCGCCAGATTATCGCGTTCGCCGGAGGCATAGGCGATTGAGAATTGACTATCAGCCAGCGTGTACTTGACAATGCTCAAGCTGCTCGACTGCTGCGTCCCCAGAGTGACCGGGAAATACAGCGCCGTTTCGTCTGATCGCCAAGCGGGACAGCCGGTCGGCAGCGCATTGAGCGGCGACACGGCTTCAATCGTTGAAGCGATGGTTCCTTCCGTGCTCAAGAGCAGAAACTGCGGCTGGCTCGGCGTTTCCGGCACGTCGAAGTTGTAGGCGGTCAGGTACGTCCCCTGCGGCGAGAAGTAGGGACAGGTCACGAACAGGCTCGCGCCCTGCGCGCCGGGGATGTGGGTCAAATCGACGGCTTCGCCGCTGTTCAGGTCGATCAACTGGGCGGGCATCCCCTGCTGGATGCGAGTCTGATCGCCCAGACCGAGCGTCAGGTAAGCGAGATCGTCGGTCCACGCCAGCACCGGCGGGTGATCCAATTCGCGCGGCGGCAGCGCATACTCGTACAAGCTGCGCAGCGTTGCACGGGTTTGCACGTCGGCTTCGAGCAGCCGCCGCGTGTTCGCGTCGCCGCCGACGAAATACAGCTTGCTCCCATCCGCCGACCACGTAATCGCGTTATTGTCGAAGACCGCCGTGTAACCGACCGGCGCGTCGGCGAAACAGCCCTGCGCCGCGCCGGATCGATCCAGCAGGCAAAGCTGATCGGCGTAATTCCTGCCGTCGAACTGGACGCGCAGACACCGCCAAGCGCTCGCCGTCCGGCGACCAACTGAGCGCTTTCAGATAGACGGCGGATTCGTCGGTGTAAAATGGGCTGACCTGTCCGGTCGCGACGTCGAGGCGCGCCAGCACGTTATGCGCTTGCGGCAAGCCATCCGGAGTCACCTGCCCGGTCGAGAAGATCAGATCGGGAGGTGACGCGGTGTCGGCTTGAGCGTGGAGCGGCGCAGCGCTGAGGCTGACGGCAATCACGAGGGTCAGCAAACTGAGCAGGGAGAGGCTGAAATGTCGTTTATGCATCTTCATTCTGATGGCTAAGTTGCGGTATTATTCGTCCATGTAGGGGCACAGCGCGCTGTGCCCGCTCGTGAAAGTCTGAAAAGTCATCGCGTCGAGTATACCGTTTTCCAACTCGATGCGAAGGTTAGGTTATAATGTCGCTCGTTGAGATTAGCGTTGGTCGCCACCGTTTCCGGCAAATCGTGACCGACGCGCACCAAATATGTCCATGATCATTCGCGTTGAGATCGCCCTCTGGCTTAGTATCGCTCTGCTGATTTCCGGTTGTAGTTCGCTCTACTCAGACTTGGAAAAACCGACTTACGTACCGGGAAACACCGCTTGGCAGCCGGTCACCAAGACGTTCGACAACGTCGAGATGGTCGAAGTGCCGACCGGGTGTTTCACGATGGGGAGCGCCAGCGGACGCCGCGACGAGCAGCCAGTGACACAGGTCTGCTTCGATCAGCCCTACTGGATCGACCGCTACGAGGTCACGAATGCGCAGTACGGCTCCGATGGTCCGTTCGCCGGAGCGGATAAGCCGCGCACTAACGTGACGTGGTTCGAGGCGCGCGACTACTGCGCTTCGCGGGCTGCTCGTCTGCCGACCGAAGCCGAGTGGGAGTACGCCGCGCGCGGTCCCGACAGCCTGCTCTATCCGTGGGGCGACCAGTTCAATGCCGATAATCTGGTCTACGACGCCAATTTCGGCGGGCAGCTATCCGACGTCGGCAGCCGACCGGACGGCGTATCGTGGGTCGGCGCGGAGGATCTGGCGGGCAATGCGTGGGAGTGGGTCAGCAGTTTGTACCGCCCCTATCCCTATCAAGCCGGGGATGGTCGGGAAGACCCCGACAACACGACCGAGCGGCGCGTCTATCGCGGCGGCATGGGCAGCTACATCAGCGAGGGCACCAGCGCCGCCAAACGCTTCCGCAATGATCCGTCCGCGCGCGACTGGTTCGTCGGTTTCCGCTGTGCGAAAGATGACAGCTAGTTGCCTAAAGAATCCGTGACTCAACCACCCGCTCAAGCGTCCATCGTTCTTGACCCGCGTCCGCCGCTCGATCTGGCGCGAACCGCTGACCGACGACGACCGCTCGCACGTCCGGCAGGTACTCAACGATCTGGTGCTGCACCTGCACCCGACCAAATTGCCGGAGCGCACGCTCAAGCTGACCTACGGCTTCGGCTTGGGCGGGCTGAGCGTCTTGGCGTTCCTCGTGCTGATCAGCACCGGCGTGCTGCTGATGTTCGTCTACACGCCGACGCCCGCCGAGGCTTACCTGAGCATCCAACGGCTGCAAACCGACATCTGGATGGGTCAGTTCGTGCGCAACCTGCATCACTGGAGCGCCAATCTGCTGCTGATTCTGGCGGCGCTGCACATGCTGCGGGTCTACTACACCGCCGCCTTCCACACCCCGCGCGAATTCAACTGGCTGATCGGCTGGGGGATGCTGCTGCTGGTGGCGCTGTCGAACTTCACCGGCTACCTGCTGCCGTGGGATCAACTGGCGTACTGGGCGACGACCATCGTCACCGGGATGCTCGGCTATATCCCGGTGATCGGCGAGAGCATCCAGACGTGGCTGCTCGGCGGACCGGAGATCGGCGCGGTGACGCTGCGGACGTTCTTCGCCCTGCACGTGGTCATCTTCCCGCTGGCGATGGGCGTGCTGCTGTCCTATCACTCGTGGCGGATTCGCAAGGACACCTTCACCATCCCGCGCGACCTCGACGATCCGCCCGCCAACCCGCACAAGCTGGTGCGCGTGACGACGATCCCGCATCTGGTCGATCTGGAACTGGTGGTCGGGCTGGTGGTGCTGGCGCTGCTGATCGCGTGGGCGACCGGCGTTAACGCGCCGCTCGGCGCAGCAGCGAACGCCGTTCATCCGCCCAACCCGGCGAAAGCGGCGTGGTATTTCCTCGGCTTTCAAGAACTGCTGCTGCACTTCCATCCGGTGGTCGTGACGGTGATCATCCCCAGCTTGGTCGCGCTGGCGATCCTGCTGCTGCCCTATCTGGATTTCGACGAACTGCACGAGCCGGATACGGTCGGCATCTGGTTTCGCTCGCGCCGGGGACGCCGCTTAGCGATCCTGAACGCCGTCGCCGGAGTCGTCGCGACGGCGATCTGGGTGGTGGTCGATGAAGCGACGCGCCACGCCGCGCTGATGCCGTCGCTGCCGTCCTTCGTCGCCACCGGGCTGCTGCCCCTGTCGCTGATCCTGATCGCGCTGGTCGCTTACTGGCTGATCCTGCGGGCGCGCGGCTGCACCACCAGCGAGCGCAATCTGGCGCTGTTCACACTCTTGTTTACCGTTTTCCTGACTCTGACCGCGATCGGCAACTTCTTTCGCGGCGAGAATATGGCGCTGACCTTGCCGTGGTAGGATCAAGACGAAGAAGAAAAGATTTAACGCAAAGGCGCAAAGCAGCAAAGACGCAAAGGAAGGGCAAGCGCCTTGGTAGGGGCGCACGGCGGTGCGCCCAAACGACCGATTTTTCAAGCGCTAAGCTTTAAGCGATTTTGGAGCACTTAGCAAGATGTCCGATCAAGTGACTGATCAAGTCGAAGCAGTCGAGCAAGAAGTCTCGCGGCGCAATTTTCTGCGGCTGTTCTGGCGCGGACTGGGGATCGTGGTCGGCGGCGAGGCGGCATACCTCGGCTTGAGCTTTCTCGCCTCGCGCAAGCCCGCCAGCAGCACCGGCGAGATCGTGACCGCCGGTCTGGTCAGCGACTTTCAGCCGGGGACGGTCACGCCCTTCAACGAGGCGCGCTTCTTCTTGCTGCGGGCGGAGGCGGGCGGCTTTCTCGCCCTCTACAGCCGCTGCACGCACCTCGCCTGTATTGTCGGCTGGGAGGCGGACAAGCACGAGTTCGCCTGTCCCTGTCACGGCTCGATCTTCGGCGAAGATGGTCACGTCATCAACCCGCCCGCGCCGCGCCCGCTCGACTATTTCCCGCTCACGATTGAAGACGATGGTCGCGTGCTGGTCGATACGCGCAAAGCGATTGCCCGCGACGTGGTCGACGACAGCGCGCTGGTCTATCCGTCGGAGCAAGCCGAGCAAGCCGCCCAATCGACCGCCGAGCCGACGGCGGGCAGTTAAGGTAAGGGGCTATGATTCTGACCCCACCCCCAGCCCCTCCCCGACTTCAGGGAGGGGAGCGTACATCGTCCGTTTCGCCTGAGCAGGTCGTTATCGGCGAGATTTATAGGGTAATGAGAGGTTATAAGCACCCTCGTGAATGAACACGATAGGACTTCATCCTCAAACAAAGGCGGTATCGCGGCTGACGCTGATCGGCGCGGCGGCGGCGGTCGTGATCGTGGCGATCCTCTCGTTCGGCATCCTGCGCGAGCCGCTGCGCGAGCGCGCCGCTCAAGACGCGCAGCGCAGCGCCGCCATCGACCGGGCGACGCAGCTTTACGCCGCGAACTGCGTCGAGTGTCACGGCGCGTTCGGCGAGGGGCTGAACCAGAACGGCGCGCTCAATACGACCGCCGTCCGCCAGCAGGCTTACGACGATCTGTTCAAGACGATTGAGCGCGGGCGGCTCAACACCGCCATGATCGCCTACGGCGTCAGCGAAGGCGGCGCGCTCAGCAACCCGGAGATCGACGACTTGGTGACGCTGATCCAGCAGGGATCGTGGCGCAGCGTGCAGGCGACGCTGGCAGCGGAAAACCTCGTCCCGACCGAAGTCCCGCCGGTCGATCAGCAGTTCGACGTCGCCGCGCTGTCAGCACCGCTGGCGACGGTCAGCGCGGGCTGGGATATCTTCCGCAGCACCTGTATCTCCTGCCACACCTTGAGCGCGACCGGCGCGACCAGCCACGCCATCGGCAAGAATCTGGTCGATAACGCCTTCATCCAGCAGTCGACCGACGATCAACTGCTGACCTTCTTGAAGGAAGGGCGCACGGCGACCGATCCGGTCAACGTGACCGGCTACGCCATGCCCGCGCGCGGCGGCAACGCCAGCCTGACCGACAACGACCTGCGCAACGTGATCGCCTACCTGCGCGAACTGAACAAAGGCACGGTCAACCTGAACGCCGGGGCGCAGTCCAACACGGCGCAAAGCCCGGTCGGGGAGTTCAACGGCGTCAGCTATCGCTGGACACAGATCGCTTCCGAGCACTTCGACAGCCCGATCTACATGACGTTTTCGCCGGATAACAGCGGGCGGCTGTTCGTCGTCGAGCAGGTCGGGCAGGTCTACATCATCAAGGACGGCAAGATCGACGAGACGCCGTTCTTGGACATCTCCGAACTGCTGTCGCAGCGGGTTTACAGCGGCATGTACACCGAGCAAGGCTTGCTCGGCTTGGCGTTCGACCCTGATTTCGCCACCAACGGCGTCTTCTACGTCTCCTACAACGACGTGGACATGAACAGCATCATCGCCCGCTATCGCGTGCTGCCCGATCAGCCCGACCGCGCCGACCCGAACAGCGGCGTGATCCTGCTCAAGTTCGCCCAACCGTATCAGGATCACAAAGGCGGGCAGATCACGTTTGGACCGGACGGCTACCTCTACGCCGGTTTCGGCGACGGCGGCGACCCGGCGATCCCCAACTACCGCTCGCAGAATCCGCAAAGTTATCTGGGCAAGCTGCTGCGGCTGGACGTCAGCGACACCGACGCGCCGAGCTACAGCATCCCACCGGATAATCCTTACGTCGGCAACCCGGCGTATCTGCCGGAAATCTGGGCGCTCGGCTTGCGCAATCCATGGCGCTTCGGCTTCGATAGTCAGACCGGCGACCTCTACATCGGCGACGTGGGTCAGTGGCTCTACGAGGAACTCGACTTCCAGCCCGCCAGCAGTCACGGCGGCGAGAACTACGGTTGGAGCAGCTACGAGGGCTTCCACACCTACTTGACCGATCAGCCTGTATTGGGCGATCCGACGTGGCCCGTCCTCGAATACCCGCACGACGTCGGGCAGTGCATCATCGGCGGCTACGTGTATCGCGGCAAAGCCCTACCGGAGTTGAACGGCAAGTACATCTACGGCGATTACATCTACGGCACGGTCTGGATTTTGGAGCGCGACGCCGCCGGTCAGTGGCAGAATCACCTGTTCATGAGCACCGGCTTCAACATGTCCGCTTTCGCCGAAGACAACGATGGCGAACTCTACCTGCTCGACTACAAGGGCGGCATTTACCAACTGACGCGCGATACGGCGAGCGAGGGAGAAAAAGCACCGTAGGGGCGCAGCGCGCTGCGCCCTTACAAACCTCACCCCCGCCACGCTTCGCGTGACTCCCCCTCTCCATTTCATGGAGAGGGGGTTGGGGGGTGAGGTTGATTTCTCGGCTTCAGGGAGCGGGATCGTCCTGATCGAGCGAGGTGTCGTTCTGGGCGCGCGGATCACCGAGCGGTTCCAGATGAGTCGTCAGGGTAAGGTGCGCCACAGTTTGATGCAAGTCGCGTTCAAACTGCTCGACCAGATCGTGCCCCCGCTGCACCGTCCACTCACCGGGAACCAGCACGTGCACGGTCAGGAAGCGGCGCGAACCAGATTGGCGAGTCCGCAGCGCGTGCGTCTCGATTCCCCGCTCGCGATACTGGTCAAAGATGGTCTGAATCCGTTCCCGCTCGACCTGCGGCAGCGCCGTATCCATCAAACCGAGGAAGGATCGCCGCAGCAGTTCAGCGCCCGCCACGATGATGTTGAGCGCCACGAGCAGCGCGATCACCGGGTCGAGCCAAAGCCAGCCGGTCAAGATCACGGCGATCACGCCGCCGACCACCCCGACCGACGTCCAAACGTCGGTCATCAAATGCTGTGAGTCGGCTTCGAGCGTGATCGAGTTGTGGGCTTTCCCGGCGCGCAGCAGAACGCGTGCCACGCCAAAATTGACCACCGACGCCAAGATCGAAACAGCTAAGCCGATCCCCGCCTGCTCAATCGGCTCCGGTTTGAGCAGACGCGGAATAGCGGTGACGATGATGCTCAAGGCGGCGACGAGGATCAGCGCACCTTCGACCCCGCTAGAAAAATACTCAGCTTTGTCATAACCGTAGTTATGCTCCTGACTGGGCGAGCGCGAGACCAGCGTCAAGGCGATCAGTGCCACGACCGCCGCGATCAGGTTCACCCCCGACTCCAGCGCGTCGGAGAGCAGCCCGACCGAGCCGGTCAGGAAATAAGCGGCGGCTTTTAAACCAATCGTCGTCACCGCCGCCGCAATCGACAGCCAAGCAAACCGCGTTAACGAGGAGCGATCCATCGCTGCATCCTTATCGGTCGATACCGGAACCACCCGCAAAAGTCACTGTTCTATTGTGCCACAAATGCCGATCAGGGCAGGCGATTGCCCGCCGCCAGATAGATCGCGTACCACTCTTCGCGCGAGATCGTGATGTCCGACGCCTTGGCGATGGCTTTGACCCGCTCGGCGTTGGTCGTGCCGACGATCGGCTGCATCCGCGCGGGGTGGCGCAGAATCCACGCAATGGCGATGGCAGTGTTGGCGACGCCCTTAGCGGCTGCCAGCTCGTCAATTTTCGCGTTGAGTTCCGGGAACTTCTCGTTATCCAAGAAAACGCCTTCGAAGAAGCCGTATTGGAAGGGCGACCACGGCTGAATGGTAATGTCCTTCAGGCGGCAGTAATCCAAAATGCTGCCGTCGCGGTTGATGGCGAAGTCGTCTTCCATGTTGACGTTGATCCCGGCGTCGATCATGGTGGTGTTGGTAATGCTGAGCTGAAGCTGGTTGAACAGAATCGGCTGCTTGACGAACTTGGTCAGCAGTTCGATCTGCATCGGGTTCTGGTTGCTGACGCCGAAATGCCGGACCTTGCCGCTGTCTTCCAGAATGGTGAAGGCTTCGGCGACCTCTTCCGGCTCGACCAGCGTATCCGGTCGGTGCAGCAGCAGGACGTCGAGATAATCGGTTTGCAGCCGCTTCAAGCTGCCGTCAACTGCTTCGAGGATGTGCGCCTTGGAGAAGTCAAACGAGCCTTGGCGGATGCCGCACTTCGTCTGCAGCACCATCGATTCGCGCAGCTTGGGCGTCATGACCAGCGCTTCAGCGAACTTCGCCTCGGATTGTCCGCCGCCATACACGTCGGCGTGGTCGAAGAAGTTGATGCCCACGTCTAGCGCCGTGTGGATCAAATTGGCGATGTCCTGATTGCTCATCGACGAGATGCGCATACAGCCTAAAGCAATTTCCGCGACGTTGAGGTCGGTATCCCGGATTTGAATGGTTTTCATCTTAAACAAATGCCTTTCCTATTGGGGGCAATCGCTGAGTTCCGACGCCCTACAGAGCCGTGACTATACATAGGGGCTGCTCAATTTTGCAACCGGCACCCATCCAAATTGGCAAGCATGGACTTAATCGCGCGGCGCTGGCGGAATCCGCACGGTGAGCGAGAAATCAAGACCAACTTATGGGGGACCGGGATTCTCGATCTTCTTAGTCTCGATGACGAGCGTATAACCACCCCCACCGGAGTTATCGAAGCTGCGCACCTCGATCTGGAAATCGCCGGCAACCGGGAACCAGAGATTTTGAATCTGCGAGTCGGTGACGACACCGGGATCAATGTCGTCTACGTCGGTGAACAGGCTGCCGTCCGGCGCGTAGATCAGCAGGTAGGTATCGAGCAAGCCGGTGCGATCCTCAGCCGTGTTGGCGGGCTTATCGGCGTAAACCGTGATCGTCACGCGCTCGTCCGCCGGGCGCGTGAACGTCCACATCTGCCCGCCGCCGAGCGGGATCTCGCCGCGATTTTCGCCGACGTGGGCGACGTTGCTGCTGCTCGGCGTCGCCGACGGTAGTAACGTGGCGGTCGGCGTCCGCGACGGGGTGAGCGTGGGCGTGTTGGACGCCGTCGGCGAGGCGATCGGTGTCCACACCGGAATGGTCGCGGTTGGCGCGGGTGTCGAGGTCGACGGGAACGGCAGCGCCCCCGACATCACCCCAAACTGCGGACAGGTCGCTTCGTAATCGCCGATCTGGTAGAGTTCGCGCTCGTTGGGATAGAGGCTGGTGGTGCCGTAGGCAAAGTCGCGGAAGACACGCGAGCAAGCGTAACTAATGAAATCGCGCGGGTCGGTATCCCAAATCCGGATCGTGTGGTCCACACGCCGCCAGCCCATGATCAAACGACCATCCGGGCTGAAGTCACCCGGCGAAGCTGAGATGACGTAACCGGGAACCGCGCGCACCAACGCACCAGTTGCCGCATCCCACCAGCGCAGCAGTCCGTCATAGCTAGTCGTCAGCAGGAAGCGACCGTCCGCGCTGTAGGTGACGTTGATCACCGTGTCCCCGTGCTGGCTCAGCGTCCGCACGAGTTCACCGGTCGCCGTCGCCCAAATCCGGACGGTATGATCTTCACTCGCCGTCGCGAAGGAACGACCATCCGGACTGAACGTGACATCCATCAGCGCAGCGGTATGACCAGTCAGTTTGAACAGCACCTCGCCGGTCGCGGCGTCCCACAAGATCGCTGACTTATCCCGACTCCCGGTCAGCACGAAACGATTATCGGGGCTGATAGCGACCGCTTCAACGGCGTCGGTGTGTCCGACGAACTGCCGCAGCGGTTCACCGCTCGCCACGTCCCAGAGCATCGCCACGTTATCGTAATCGCCGGTGGCGACTAAGCTGCCATCAGCGCTGAGTGCGGTAGCGGCAAGCTGACCCTCCGGTTTGAAGATACGCAGCAGCGCGCCGGTTTCCGCGTCCCACAGGCGCGCCGTATTGTCAAGCGCCATGCTCAAAATCCGCTGACCATCAGCGCTGAAAGCCATGTCGAGCACCGTCCCGCGATGCCCGGCAAACTCGCGCAGCACCTCGCCGGTCGCAGCGTCGCGCAGGCGCAGCGTCAGATCCTTATCGGCAGTGAGCAGGTAGCGCCCATCCGGGCTGTAGATAGCGAGCACGCCGCCTTCGTCGCGGGTAGGTGTGCGCGCCAGCGGCTCGTCGGTCACATTCCACAAGCGAGCATCCTGATCACTGCTCGCCGTCAGGATCGACTGTCCATCGGGGCTGAAGACGGCGTCATTCACGATCGACGTATGTCCGGCGAACGTGCGCAAAAGATCGCCGGTCTCGGTATCCCACAATTGAGCGATATCGCTTCGAGTGGTCAAAATGCTGGCGCCATCCGGGCTGAAAACGGCGACGTCCACATCAATACTTGGATCGGTGTACGTCCGCAGTTGCTCGCCGGTGGCGGCATCCCAGAGCGTGGTCGCTGTATCATTAGCGCCGCCGGTAACGATGTAGCGTCCATCCGGGCTGAAGTTGATGGTGAAGACGAACAGGCTGGGAATGGGAAACGATCGCAGCAGCGTGCCGCTCGCCAAATCCCAGAAGTGAACCTGCCGATCCAGCCCTGCCGTGATGAAGCTTTGCCCATCCGGGCTGAAGGCGCTGGTGTGTAACCCATGATGCAGATCCAAGCTGTAGACACGCTCGCCGGTAGTCAGATCCCAAAGTTCGGTCAGATCGCCGTCGTCGGCGAGGACGTAGCGACCATCGGCGCTGAAATCGACGTCAGTCAGGGCGAGTTTGGACGAAAACTTGACCATCTGCAGTTGCTCGCCGGTCGCCGCATCCCAGACCCGCGCGGTCTGATCCCAGCTCGCCGTCAAAACCCGGCTGCCGTCGGCGTTGAAGGCGAGCGTACTCAGCGGGCGGGTGTGCCCAGAGAACCGCTGGATCTCCTCACCGCTGAGGGCGTCGTACAAGACAGCCGTGTTTCTGCTGCCCTCGGTTAAGACGTAGCGACCGTCCGGGCTGAAAGCAACCGCCAGAAAGCCGGGGAAGGCGCGCCGGGTATACAGCCGGTCGAGCGCGCGCAGCAGCGCGTCATCCGCCTGTTCCGTGTAAGCGAAGCGCAGGGCGCGAATGCCGAGCAGCGCAGCAGTTTCGGGATTTCCCCTCGGATCATCCAAGACGCTGCTGGCGGCAGCCGCCAAGCGCATCGATTCGATTTGCGCTTCGCCCGCGCGAAGCTGCTGCGCCCCGGCGGTTAGCGTGACCGGGACTGCCGTCAGCAGGGCTTCCGGGTCGAGGGTTGCCGCCACCGCGCCAACGGTCGCCGCACTGGTAGCGGTAGCGGTATCGGTCGGAGAGCTTGCGACCGTCGGCGGCACGGGGGTGGCATTTCCCCCGCCCCCGGCGATCTGGCTGCCGACCAGTACTCCGGCGGCGAACAACACCACCACTAAACCGGCGACGCCCAACAGTAGGATGCGTCGGCGGGCGGCTTGACTCTCCCCGGTCGATGGGTCGCGCGCTGGGGCTTTGGTTTCCCGCTGATCTGCCATGTTATCGATCTTTCATCGCTGCTCTGGATAAAGACTGCTCACGGGAAGGTGTGAACGCAATGCGGGTCGCTCATGCCTCGATTTCTCCCTACCGTGAAGGTAGCACGAAACCGCGCGATCCGAAAGTTGTTTTCCGGTCGCTAAGTCACCATTTAACCACCGCTTGATCGACGACTAAGCCGCCGCGTTCCTACATCCCCCCGAAACAGCATCTTCATAACTCCTACACAACTTCCCGGCACTATGGGGGCAAGTCAAAACGTATGTTGTAGGAGTGAATCTCATGTTTAAGAAAATCATCATCGGGCTGCTGTTGATCACCGTCATCGGCAGCGCGGTGTACGCACTCACCGACAATCAAACCACAGTGACCGCCGTCGTCACCGCGACGGCAACGCCAACCGCGATCACGAATCAGCAAGGCAACGGCAATGGGAACGGCGGCAGCGGACAAGCCAACACCCAGTCAACTCCGGCGGCTCAGGGCACGCAGCAGGTGCAAGCGTCGATCAACAACGTCGGCGATGCGTGGAGCGGCAGCGGTACGCTGCTTGAAGTCAGCACCGTCGGCATGACGCTGGCGCTGGACGACGGCAGCGAGGTCTACGTCGAACTCGGTCCGCAGGATTTTTGGCAGGCGCAGGGCTTGACGCTCAACGCCGGTGATGCCGTCGCCGTCGAAGGCTTCTTCAATGGCGACAATTACCATGCACGAACCGTTACCGCCAATGGCGCCACCATCGCCGTCCGCGACGAGAACGGTCAGCCGTTGTGGTCGGGTGGCAGCAATGCCAGCGCGGGCGCGAACGGCGGTCAAGGCGAGGTGCAAATCCCGGCGGATCAGTGGGTGACGGTCGAAGGCGCGGTCACGGCGCTGACCAACAACGGCTTGGTTATCCGCACCACCGACGCGCAAACGCTGACCGTCTCCTTCGGGCGCGCCGACTTCTGGCAGTCGCAGGCAGTCACTTTTGCGACCGGCGACGAGATTTCGATGCTCGGCTTCTGGCAGGGCGATCAATTCAGCGCCGGTCAGGTGACCAAGACGGCGACCGGCGAGCGCATCCTCCTGCGCGACCCGAACGGACGCCCCTTGTGGGCGGGTCCCGGACGCGGACAGGGCAACGGCAACGGATCCAGCGGGCAGTCGAGCAGCAGCACAACCAATCAGGCAACCGCCAGCAGCCAAGCCAACAACAAGCCGGTGAGCACCAGCAGCCAGCGCAGTGTTAGCAGCGCTCAGGGCAATGGCAATCAGGGTAACGGCAATCAAGGCAACGGCAATCAGGGTAATAACGGTCAAGGGAATGGCGGTCAAGGGAATGGTAATCAGGGCAACGGCAATGGGAATGGCGGTCGCGGCAGCAGCAATGGCAACCGCGGGAACAGCAACCGGGGCAATGGCAACGGTCAGCAGCAGTACAACCTGACAGCGACGCCAACGCCCACGCCCGCCTATTAAGCGCCGAGCAGCCCAATCGCCGCCAGTCAGGAGCTAATTCGAATGAATAATGAACTCGATCCCCGACCCGAAGACCTGAAACAGCGCGTGGTGGAGTCGATCCAGCGGGATGAACTCCCACCGCGTGACGACCGCGGGCGGATGCGCGTGGTGATGAACAATCTCGTGCTGCACCTGCATCCGAGCAAAGTCGCCAAGCCGACGCTCAAATTCACCTACACGTGGGGCTTGGGCGGGCTGGGGCTGCTCTTGATCGCGGTGCTGGTCGTGACCGGCGTCATGCTGATGTTCGTCTACACGCCCGCGCCGGAAACCGCCTACCTCGACATGCTCAGCCTGCAAACCGAGGTCGCTTTCGGGCAGTTGATCCGCAACCTGCACCACTGGAGCGGCAATCTGCTGGTGGTCGTCGCCTTCCTGCATCTGCTGCGCGTGTTCTTCACCGGCGGCTTTCGCACTCCGCGCGAATTCAACTGGATCCTCGGTCTGGTTTTGCTGCTGCTGGTCGTCGGCGCGAACTTCACCGGCTACCTGCTGCCGTGGGATCAACTGGCGTACTGGGCGGTGACGGTCGGGTCGAGCTTGTTGAGCTACCTTCCGCTGATCGGCGAGCCGCTGCGCAATTTCCTGCTCGGCGGTCCCGAAGTCGGCGCGGCGACGCTGACCAACTTCTACGGGCTGCACGTCGCCATTATCCCGCTGACGCTGATGGCGATCGTCTCGTTCCACATCTGGCGCGTCCGCAAAGACAGCCTGAGCATCCCGCACAAGCTGGATGGCTCGGTCGATGGCGGCGACGGCAAGCAGATCGAGAAGGTCACCACCCTGCCGCATCTGGTCTCGCGCGAACTGGTCTTCGCGCTGATCATGACCGGGGCGATCCTGTTCTGGTCGGTCTGGGTCAACGCGCCGCTGGAAGCCGCCGCCAACCCCGATCACAGCCCCAACCCGGCGAAAGCGGCGTGGTACTTCATGGGATTGCAAGAACTGCTGCTCCACTTTCACCCGGTCTTCGGCGCGATCATCATCCCGGCGCTGGGCTTGGGCGCGCTGGTCTTGCTGCCCTATCAACGCTTTGACCTGAGCGCGGAAGGCGTCTGGTTCCGCTCGGCGAAAGGGCGCTGGATGGCGCTGGTCGCGGTCGTCAGCGCGCTGATCGCCGTGCCGCTGCTGATCGTGCTCGACGAATACGTGATCGACCTGCCCGCCCTGATGCCCAGCCTGCCGACCCTCATCAGCAACGGCTGGATCCCGCTGGCGGCGCTGCTGCTCCTGCTGATCGGCTTCTACGAGGGGATCAAGCGGCTGTTCAAGGCGTCCGCCTGCGAGACGCGCCAGAGCGTGTTCGTCCTGCTGGTGACCAGCTTCATCGTCCTGACCATCGTCGGCATCGCCTTTCGCGGCGAGGGCATGGCGCTGGTGCTGCCTTGGGAGGCAATCTAATGGTTCAAGCCAAGCTTGACACCAAAACATCGCGGCGCGACTTCCTCAAGGTCGCGTGGGGCGCGGCGGGCGCGCTGGCGTTGGTCGAGACCGGCGGCGTCGTCCTCAACTTCTTCTCGCCGCGCGTGGTCGAAGGCGAATTCGGCGGGCTGATCGAGGCGGGCACGGTCGACTCGTTCGCTCCCGGCAGCGTGACCCCGTTCACGCAAGGGCGCTTTTATCTGGTGCGGATGCCGGACGGCGGGTTCATCGCCCTGTATCGCAAATGTACGCATCTCGGCTGCGCCGTGCCGTGGAATCCGGCGGAGCAGCAGTTCATCTGCCCGTGCCACGCTTCCGCCTTCCAAATTGACGGCGAGTTGGTCAACGCGCCCGCGCCGCGCCCGCTGGATCGCTTCGCCGTGACCATCGCCGACGGCATCGTGACCGTCGATACCGGCACGCCGATCCAGCGCGACCGCACCAGCCCGGACGATCTGGTCTATGCGGAGGTGAGCGCAGCATGACGCAGCGGATGAGCTTACTCGCCCTGTTGGGCACACTGATGATCGTCGCCGCGTTGGGGATCGCCCTGAGCGGCGAACCGGCACGCCAAGCCGACGCCGCCGCCAGTTTGCACACGGCGATGGTGACCGAAGGCACCGATTTGTACGCCGAAAACTGCGTTGCCTGTCACGGCGCAAGCGGCGAAGGCATCGCCGCCTATCCGCCGCTGACCACCGCCGCCGCGCTGGACGCGCAGACGCTCGCCAACACCATCGAGCGCGGACGCTACAACACGGCGATGGCAGCCTTCGGCGTGAACGACGGCGGCATCCTGACCGGGATGCAGATCGACAGCATCGTCGTCATGCTGCAAGCCGATACGTGGGACTACGGTCGCGACGCGGGTTGACGCGCTCGGCTTGACGCCGCCGGAGATCGTCGTCGCCGAGATCCCCGCCGAGACGCTGCGCTGGTCGAATCGCTGCCGGACGGCGCGGCACTCTCCGCCGGATTGACGGTCTACGCCGAAAACTGCGCCGCCTGTCACGGCGCGAACGGCGAAGGCTCGACGCTCGCCCCGGCGCTCAACACCGACGAACTGCGCGTCCGCTTGAACGAAGCCGACATCCTGCGCATCGTCGAGCAAGGCGTGCCGGGGACGCTGATGGCGTCGTGGGCGAGCGCGCTCGACGCCGACCAGAAAACCAGCGTCGCCGCGCTGATCAGCCGGTGGGGTGAACTCAGCAGCGCCGGAATCGAACTGCCGGTGATCGAGAGCGCGCCGCTCGATACCAGCCCGGAAGCGGTCGCCAACGGACAGCGCTTGTTCAGCCTGCTCTGCACCCAGTGTCACGGCATCGACGGCTACGGCTCGCGGATTGCCCCGGCGCTCAATAACCAGACCTTCCTGAGCCAGACGCCCGACGCCGCCATCATGCAGATCATCGCCGGCGGCGTGACCGGGACCGCCATGCCCTCGTGGGGCGGCTACTTGACCGACGCCGACATCGGCGCGATCACCGCCTACCTGCGCAGCTTGGAAGCGACCGCGCCGATTGTCGCCCCGGCGCAGCCGTAGGACACATTTACCTCACCCCCTAGCTTCCTTCGGAAGCCTCCCCCTCTCCACTGCGTAGAGAGGGGGGACAAGGGGCGAAATCGATGAGCGGGCATTTCGTAGCCGGTGGCATATAATTCACGGAAAGGAGGGCGGTGACATGGCACACAAAATTCTGGTCGCGGACGACGAGCAAGCCATCGTGGACACGGTACGCGCCTACTTGATCGAGGCGGGGCTGCAGGTCGTCACGGCGCGCAACGGGCGCGAGGCGGTCTACGCTTTCCGCCACGAACAGCCCGCCCTCGTGATCCTCGACGTGATGATGCCGGAAATGGACGGTTGGGACGCCGCCCGGCAGATCCGCAGGGAGAGCCAAGTGCCGCTGCTGTTCCTGACCGCCCGCGTCGACGACATCGACCACGTGACCGGGCTGGAGATCGGCGCGGACGAATACCTGACCAAACCCTTCAGCCCGCGCGTGCTGGTCGCTCACGTCCGGGCGCTGCTGCGTCGGACTTATGGCGAATTAGGGACAGCCGCCTCGGTCTGGCGCGTCGGCGATTTGGAAGTCAACAGCGAGACCCGCACCGTCACCCGCGGCGCGGCGCGAATCGACCTCACGCCGACCGAGTTCGAACTGCTGGCAACGCTGATCGCGCGACCGGGGCGGGTCTTCACCCGGCTCGAACTGCTGGATCGCTTGCAGGGGCAGAGCTTCGCCGCCTTCGAGCGCGCCATCGACGTGCACGTCAAGAATTTGCGCGCCAAGCTCGAACCCGACCCGCACGATCCGCAGTACATCGAAACGGTCTTCGGTGTCGGCTATCGAATGCGGGAGGACGTGTGAATCGCTTATCGGTACGGCTCACGCTGGCATTTCTGATCTCGGCATGGATCGGGATTGGCGCGATGGTGCTGGTCGTCCAGCGCACGCTCGACACCGGCTTTCGCAACTACGTCACCCTGCGCGACAGCGAGACCAACCCGGAGCAGGTCGCGCGGCTTGGCGGATTACTACGCCGCCAACGGATCGTGGGCTGGCGCAGAGGCGGTGATCGGCGGACGCAATGCCGCATCAGGCGGCGGCAGTGGCAGCGGGCGCGGCGCGATCATCTCGATTGCGAACATGGACGGCGTGATCGCCGCTTCGACCGACAGCACGCTGACCGGCACGCCCTTGAGCGCCGAGTCGCTGGCAGCCGCCCAACCGATCAGCGTTGACGGCGCACAGGTCGGTTGGCTGTCGCGGCAATCGCCGGGAATTCAAGCGCTCGGCGCGGCGGAAGTGTCCTTTCTCGACGAAGCCAACCGCTGGCTGACCCTCGCCGGGTTGGGCGGGTCGGCGCTGGCGGTGATCGTCGGCGTCGCGCTGGCGTGGACGCTGGCGCGCCCGCTGCGCGAGTTGAGCAAAGCCGCCCGCGACCTGACCGTCGGGCAGTTGGGGCGACAGGTCAGCGTCGACGGCATGGTCGAAATCGACGCGCTCGCCTCCGAGTTCAACACCATGTCGACCGCGCTGGCGGACGCCGAAGCGCTGCGCCAGCGCATGGCAGCCGACGTCGCCCACGAACTGCGCACGCCGGTGAGCGTGCTGCGCGGTCAGTTGGAAGCCATGCTCGACGGCGTCTACCCGCTCGACAGCGCCCACGTCGCCGTCGCCCACGATCAAACCCTCCACCTCGCCCGCTTGGTCGAAGACCTGCGCGTCCTGACGCTGGCGGAAGCCAAACGGCTGCCGCTCGAACGCGCGGCGCTCGACCCGGCAGCCCTCGTGGACCAGATGCTCGAAGCCTTCGAGCCGCTGATCCTCGACGCGCAGATCCACCTCGTCCGCGCGATCGCGCCCGATCTGCCCACGCTCAGCGCCGACGTCACGCGGATCCGCCAAGTCTTATCCAACCTCTTGACCAACGCCCTCCGCCACACGCCCGCCGAAGGCGAAATCCGGGTTCAGGTGATCGCGGAGCGCGAAGGCGTGCGCTTCAGCGTGACGAATAGCGGCAGCGACTTGAGCCAGATCGACGCGGCGCAGGTCTTTCAACCCTTCTGGCGCGCCGACGCCGCCCGCGAACGCGATCGCGGTGGCAGCGGGCTAGGCTTGGCGATCTGCAAGCAGTTGGTCGAACTGCACGGCGGCAGGATGTGGGCGGAAACGGCTCCCGACGGCGTGCGTTTTGCCTTCGTACTCCCCGCGATCATGTCGGCGCATTTCGGCAGCGAATAAGCTCAGCTTACCAATTTAGTAATGGTCGCTTGCATATTTCTGCGGGTTTGGCGGAATTCATTGTGCTTTTCGGAAGCAATCAATTATATGATCGTTGTATGCCCGATCAGAAACAGCGGGCAATTATTCCTGAACTATTTTTGATGCCGATGTAGAGCTGGTTGGCAATCCTGAATTTGCCCTCTTAGTTCGCATATTGCTAAATCGTGATCTTCAATCAAGCAGAATCTTTCAGAGCGAAGGTCATCCCAATTCATTCGACAATCCGTCCGTAACCGGACTGTTTTATTTGTCGTTCGGCATCGTGCTGAGGTGAAAAATACCGTGAACAGCGAGAATCGACCTAATCCTGAACCGAGCGAGCTATCCACGCAGCTTCAACAAGTGATGGAGCTGCTCGAAAACAGCAACGACGTCTTTTATGGTCTTGACCGCCAGTGGCGCTTCACCTATCTCAACCGCAAAGCCGAAACGCTCTGGGGCAAAACGCGCGAACAACTCCTCGGCACGAACATCTGGGAAGCATTTCCGCAAAGCATTCATACGCAAGCGTATGTTGAACTTCATCGGGCAATGGCGGAGCAGCATACCATTCGCTTTGAGACCTATTCCGATTTTCTGCAAGCTTGGATTGAAGTCGAGGCGTATCCGACCGAAAGCGGGCTGGGTGTCTACTTCCACGACATCTCGCGGCGAAAGCAGATCCAAGTAAGGCAGGCACACTTCACCGCCTTGGTCAAGTCATCAGACGATGTGATTCTTTCGAAAACACTGGACGGAATTATCACCAGTTGGAATCCCGCGTCAGAACGACTCTTCGGCTACCGCGCCGACGAGATCATCGGGCAGTCGATCGACTGCTTGATCCCGCCGGATCGCATCAATGAGGAAAAACGCTTCCTTCAGACCATCCTAGCGGGCAAAACGGTACGCAATTACGACACCGTCCGCTTGAAAAAAGACGGCAGCCCAATCGACGTGTCGGTCACGCAGTCGGCGATCTTCGACGAGCAGGGGCAGGTTGTCGCCGCCTCCAAAATCATACGCGACATCAGCGAACGCAAGCAGGCGGAAGCAGCCCAGCAGCGCTATACCGAACGGCTGACGGCAATCAATCATCTCGACCTGATCATCGCCGCTAACGTCGACATCATCGAGGTCTATGACGACTTCATCGCGGAACTGCGCCAATTAGTACCATTCGACCGCGCCTCACTTATACGGCTGAACCAAGCGGGCGATCAGGGGCAGATTGCGCGCCAGTGGAGCGAGAACCAGCCGCCAACGCAGTCTAACCAATGGAGTCCGATTCAGGGATCGGCGATTGAGCGGCTGGTTGAAAATCATGCTCCGCTGCTAGAAACCGAACTGAATGAGCAGAGCATCTGGTCCGAGTCCGAGCAGCTCAAGCGCGACGGCATCCGCTCGCGGCTGCTGCTGCCGCTGATCGTCGAGGGGCGGGTCTTGGGCGTGCTGGCGATTGCCAGCCGGGAGCCAAACGCCTTTTCCGAAGATGTTCAAGCGATCCTGATGACGATCGCCGACCAACTCAGCATTGCGATTCGGAAAGCCGACTTATACGAGCAGGTGCAGCGCCACGCCGACGACCTAGAGCAGCGCGTGCAGATGCGTACCGCCGAATTAGAAGCCGCTAACAAAGAGTTGGAAGCCTTCACCTACTCCGTTTCTCATGACCTGCGGGCGCCGCTGCGCGCCATCGACGGTTTTTCGCGGATGCTCCTGCGCGACTATCTCGAAATACTGCCCGAAGACGGACAGCGGCGGCTGGGCGTCGTGCGCGAGAATGCCCAGCAAATGGGGCAGTTGATCGACGATTTGCTGGCGTTTTCGCGCTTGAACCGGCAGCCGCTCAACCGTGAGCCGCTCGATCTGGCGGAGTTGGCGGCTCAAGTGATGGATACCTTACGCCATCAGGAGAAAAGCCATCCGGTCGAACTGGTCATCGACCCGCTGCCACTCTGCCAAGCTGACCCGGCACTGCTCAAGCAGGTCATGGTCAACTTGCTCGCCAATGCCATGAAATTCACCCGGAAGGTTGACGCAGCACGAATCGAAATCGGGTATCATGAAGAGAATGGTGAGACGGTTTATTTCGTCAAAGACAACGGCGCCGGTTTCGACATGCGCTACGCTGATAAGCTGTTCGGCGTGTTCCAGCGCTTGCACCGGGCTGAGGATTTCGAAGGCACCGGTGTCGGTTTGGCGATTGTCCAGCGCATCATCTACCGGCATGCGGGTCGGGTTTGGGCTGAGGCTAAAGTAGATCAAGGTGCTACGTTCTACTTCACCTTGGGAAAGGAGAGTTAAGAATGGTTGTCAATAACATCGAAATCTTACTGGTGGAAGATAACCCGAACGACGCGGAACTGGCGCTCGACGCTTTGCGTGAAGCCAAGCTCGCCAACCACATTCAGGTCGTCAGCGACGGCGCGGAAGCGCTCGATTTTCTTTTCCGCGAAGGCGTTTACGCCGACCGACCCAATCATCAACCCAAACTCATCCTGCTTGACCTGAAGCTGCCCAAAATCAACGGGTTGGAAGTGCTCGCGCGCATCCGCGAAAATGATGAAACCAAAGCTATTCCAGTGACGGTCTTGACCTCGTCGCGCGAGGAACGCGACATCGTCGAGAGTTACCGGCTGCACGTCAACAGTTACATCGTTAAGCCGGTCGATTTCGAACAGTTCACAGCAGCAGTACGTGAGATCGGGTTCTATTGGCTGCTCCTGAACGAACCGCCTCAAGTCTGAACTGATTACTTCAGTGAGTCGAAGCGACGTGCCCACTCCAATACCACTCCGTGTTTTGATCCTCGAAGATCATCCCGCCGACGCAGAGCTGATGGTGGATGAACTGCGCCAAGCCGGCTTCGAGCTAGAGTCGACGGTGGTCGACAATGAAGCCGACTACCTCGCCCAGCTTGATCCCGCCGTGGACATTATCATTTCCGATTACAGCCTGCCCCAGTGGGATGCGCCGAGCGCCCTGCGCGCGCTGCAAGCGCTCGACTTGGACATCCCATTCATCATGGTCAGCGGTACAGTGGGCGAAGAAAAAGCAGTCGAGTGCATGAAGCAGGGAGCCGCCGACTATCTACTTAAAGATCGGCTGGCGCGTTTAGGGCAGGCGGTGACGAAAGCGCTGGAAGATCAGCGTCTCCGGCAGGAAAATCGGCAAGTGCAAGCCGCCATGCGCGCGTCCGAACTACGCTACCGGCGGTTGTTCGAAGCGGCGCAGGACGGCATTCTGATCCTCGACGCGGGGACCGGCAAAATCATCGACGTTAACCCCTATCTCGTGAACCGGCTCGGCTATACCCACGACGAGTTTATCAGTAAGTACCTTTGGGAAATTGGGGCATTCCACGATCTCGTTGCCTCACAGGATGCCTTCAAGCAGCTGGTCGAAACGGGTTACACCCGCTACGATGATCTCCCGCTTCAGACCAGTGATGGCAGGATTATCCCGGTTGAGTTCGTCTCCAACCTCTATCTGGCAAACGGCATCACCGTCATTCAATGCAACATCCGCGACATCAGCGAGCGAAAGCGCGCCGAGGAACAAATCAAAAGCTTGGCGAAGTTCCCTTCCGAAAATCCGAACCCAATCTTGCGCATCAGCACCGATGGCATGGTGCTTTTTAC
The DNA here is from genome assembly GCA_963727545.1 of uncultured Chloroflexia bacterium. Taxonomy (GTDB): domain Bacteria; phylum Chloroflexota; class Anaerolineae; order Aggregatilineales; family Phototrophicaceae; genus Flexifilum. Next base: position 100,922 of record CAVSGS010000029.1, on the reverse strand, counting down.
CAATAACTCCGGGCGAGCGCTGCTGGCAGATTTGGGCAGCGCGGTCGGCGAACCAGTCCCGGCGGGCTGGCACCATGTGATCACGAACATCATGACTCGCGCATCCGATATGATCTTTGAGTTCCGCCATCGCGATAAAATATGGGCATTCTACATCGCGCCGATTCAGGGCGAGGGCTATTTCAACCTCTACGGGACGGACATCACCGAACGGAAGCACATCGAAGAAGCGCTCGCTCAAGAGCGCAACTTACTCGATCTCGTCATCAACAACATTCCCGATTTCATCTATGCCAAAGACCGCGAGGGTCGGTATTTGCTGCGCAATGCCCAGTGGAGTCACTCAATGGGGTTGGCATCGACCGAGGAAGCCGTCGGCAAGACCGATTTTGACTATTATTCGCCCGAAGTAGCCGCACGCTACGCGGCGGATGATCAGCAGGTCATCGAGTCCGGGCAGGCGTTGATCGACTATGAAGAAACGACGACGGATGCGGATGGCAGCACCCGCTGGCTGCTGACCACCAAAGTACCTTTACGCGATCCGCTCGGCAGCGTGACCGGGATTGTCGGGGTCGGGCACGACATCACTGAGCGCAAACAAGCTCAGGAAGCGATCACGTTCCAAGCAAAATTGCTCAATACGGTTGCCGAGTCGGTGATCGCGACCGATCTGGATGGCACCATCACCTACTGGAATCACTTCGCTGAAACGCTCTACGGCTGGTCGGCTGAGGAAATTATCGGCAGCAACATCATTGACTTGGCTCCGACCAACCGATCGCGAAAGCTGGCGCAGCGAATCTTGACCCGCTTGCAGTCGGGCAAGAATTGGAGCGGCGAGCTTATGGTGCTGAACCGGAGTGGCGTAACCTTCCCAGCCCTCGTCATGAGCACGCCGATTATCGATGAATCCGGCGTGCAGATCGGCATGATCGGCGTATCGATCGATATCACCGAGCGCAAGCAGACTGAACTACGCCTCGCCAAGTTGAACCGCATTCTTGCCGTGCTCAGTGACGTCAATCAGGCGATTGTCCGCATTCGCGTCGCCTCGGAGTTATACGACCGGGTCTGTCGCATCGCGGTCGATCTCGGCAGCTTTCACATGGCATGGATTGGACTGCTCGACCCGGAAACAAGGCAGGTGAATCCGGTCGCTGCTGCCGGCATCACCACGGACTACCTCGAAAAGTTGAACATCTCGCTGGACGATGAGACACGCGGACGCGGACCGACCGCCACCGCGATCCGCACCGGCGAAGCGATAATCGCCAACGACATCGGGCATGATGATCGCATGGCACCATGGCGTACCGACGCTTTGCAGCTCGGCTACCGGGCGTCGGCGAGTTTTCCGCTCCGGGTCGGTGATGAAATTCGCGGCGTGCTCAACCTCTATGCCGACAAGCCGGATTTCTTCGACGAACAGGAAATCCAGCTACTCAACGAAATGGCAGCCGACATCTCCTTCGCCATGGAGTTCGCCGAACAGGAAGCACAGCGCACCAAAGCGGAACAGGAGCTAAAACTGCACGCGCAGGCAGTCGAAGAAATGCACCTGTTCCTCCAAACCACGCTGGATGCCTTCCCCGCCCACACCGCAGTGCTCGATCCCGATGGCGTCATCATCAACACGAATGCGGCTTGGGAGCAGTTCGCCATTGAGAACGGGGCGAACTCCGCCACATACTATCTCGGCGCAAATTATCTGACGGTGTGTGATACGGCAGTCGGCTTGTGGTCTGACGAAGCACCGGCGGTGGCTGCCGGAATTCGAACGGTGATCGCCGGAAAGCGAGACGATTTCTACCTTGAGTACGCCTGCCACAGCCCGACGGAAAAGCGCTGGTTCATGCTGCGAGTGACGCCCTTCCCGGAACCCGCACCGCGTCGCGTCGTCGTCGCCCACGTCAACGTGACGGAACGCCGACTGGCAGAGAATGCTATTCGCGCGCTCAACACCGAACTCGAAGCGCGCGTCATCGAGCGCACGGCGCAGTACGTGAGCGCCATGAAACGGGTGGAAGGAATTCTCAACAGCAGCAGCGATCCCATCATCCTGTGCCGGATCGATGAGACGATCATTCAGGCGAACCGGGCTTCCCACGAGCTGCTCGACAGCAATGCCGACAACGATTCCGAAAGCGCAGCCGACCGCGCAGCCGACCGCCATCTCTCCAGCTTAATCATCCCCGAACACGTTTCCAGCGCAGAGCAAGCCTTCCAAGCAGTGCTCGATAGCAAGCAACTGCAGCGCATCGACATCACAATCCGTCGCAGCGATGGCAGCACCTTTGACGCCGACATGATGTTATCGCCGGTGATCAGTGAGGATGACATCCTCTCCGGTGTCGTGTGCGCGCTCCATGACATCACGGAGCGCAAACGGATGCAAGATGATTTGCGGATCGCGCTGGAGAAAGAGCGCGAACTGGGGGAATTGAAGACGCGCTTTGTTTCCATCGTCTCGCACGAGTTCCGCAACCCGTTGGCGTCCATCCTCTCGGCAGCCGATCTCATGGCGAACTACAGCGATCGCATGAGTGAGGCGCGCAAGGTCCAGCATCTCAGCGCCATTCAGCAGCAGGTTCAGCACCTAACCGAATTGATGAATGACATTTTACTGATCGGGAAGGCGGATAACGTCGGCTTTGCCTTTAGCCCTGCCCCGCTCGACTTGACGGCGTTTTGCCAAACCTGCATCAAGCAGGTGCAAGAGACGACCGGCGCTTCGCACACGCTGCTGCTTTCAGCCAATGAATGTAGTTCAGTCCGCGCCGACGAGAAACTCCTGCGGCACATCCTTTTGAACCTGCTCACGAATGCGGTCAAGTACTCGCCGGTGGGCAGTAAAGTCTACATCGGGCTGCATTGTGAGGCGGATCAGGCGACCCTTTACGTCCGCGACGAGGGCATCGGCATCCCCGAAGATGATCAGGTGCATCTGTTCGAAGCGTTCCATCGAGCCGGGAATGTCGGTTTGGTGGCGGGTACCGGTCTTGGTCTAGCGATCACCAAGCGCGCCGTCGAAGCGCACAACGGCACGATCAGTTTCGAAAGCGTCGAGGGACTCGGCACGACCTTCACCGTCACCTTTCCCATTCGCTGACGGGCAAATCGCCTGAGCCGGGTTTATCCTTTAGCGGAATCGAGTTTGATCGGCAGTTTCACCCAGAAGGTCGCGCCGTTTCCAAGCGTCGAATCGACGCCGATTTCGCCGCCATGAACATCGACAATCTGCCGGGTGATCGCCAGCCCCAGCCCGGTGCTCTTTTCGCCCCCGGTCGGGACCGCGGATAGGCGCACGAAATGTTGAAATAGACGCCCTTTGTCCTCGTCTGAAAGTCCCGGACCTTCATCCTGAACTTCCAAATACCAGCCCGCCTCGATGAGCTTCGCCCGAACATAAACTGTTGTTCCGGCAGGAGAGAACTTGACCGCATTCGAGATCAAGTTATCGATCACCTGACGCAGCCGGATCGGGTCAGCTTGGATGATGCCCACCGACTGCACGTCCAGCGCAATTCGGATCGCCTTGGTCTGGGCAAGCTGTTGATGCCAGCGCACGATTGCTTGCAAAAACGGCTCGATGTCAGTCGGAACCGGGTTGAGCGTCAGCGTGCCCGCCTCAATGTGGGAGACGTCGAGCAAATTGTTGAGTAGTTGGAGCATGTACTCCGTCTGCCCTAACGACTGTTTCAACAACATTTGCCGCGTTTCCTCAGTCCAGTCGCCATCACTCTCGCTCAGCAAAGCCAGCGCCATCTGAATATTGATCAGCGGGTTGCGCAGGTCGTGGGTTGCCATTCCGAGAAATGTGTTCTTCAGGTCGTTGAGGTGGCGCAGTTCTTCGTTCTGCTGCTCGATTGATTTTTTCTGGACTGCCAACTGCGAAACCAACCGCCCCTTTTCGACAATGACCGAAAGCTGGTTGGCGATGCGCTGAAAAATCTCGATGTGGGCATCGGCATAGGTATTAGGATGAATGCTAGAGAAAAACATGAAACCGACGGGCACGCCGTTGGCGATCAGCGGGCAGGTCAGTGACGAGCGGATCCCCTCATCGACGATCAACCGCGTCGATTCAGAAGTCGGTTTTTGCTCTAGGTAAGCGAGCAGGTCGTTGATAATCCGCGGCTGTCCGCTCCGCATGATCATTTCGAGGCTGCTCCCTTTCAAGAGCGCGCTGTAGCCGACCCGCAGCTTGACAGTTGATTGATCCGTTTTTGCCCACCGCGCGCGCACGCGCTCGCCGTTGCTGTCGATCAGCGAAAAACCGATCCGGTTGTAAGGGATGAAGGCACGAAACTCGTGATAAACCGCTGCCAGAATCTCGTCGAGCATCAGCCCGGCGTTGATTTGCGTCGTGATCTCGCTGAGTTGGTGGGTTTCCTGATAGCGCGCTTCCAACGTCTTCGCCAGATCGCGCAGTGCTCGCCCCAGATCGCTTAACTCATCCGCCGGTAAGAGCGAGACGTCAACGTCATAATGCCCTTGCTTAAGCTGCTCGGCAGCCGCCTTGTATTCGGAAATTCGCTTGTCCATCGCCATTGCCAATACCTACCTACAATAAGCTACTCGCCCACTTCTAGGCGTTCAATCGTCTGCGGCAACCATTCTAGGACATAAGTCCTAGTTGATTGTACGCTGAGAATCTGAATTTTGAGCCGTAATTTTTCTGAAGCGGCACATTCCTCTCCAACCGACGCTTTCTAATGTAAGCGCCTGTAAATCGGTCCTATGATTTTGTTACGCCACAGAAAATTCATTTTAATCTTCTAGTTTGGAAGGGTTAAACTCTATGCGCCGGTCATTGATGGTCTTTCCGCTATGCCTGCTCGTGCTGCTCGTCGCGCTGTCCCCGGTACAGGGACAGGACGGCATCGCCGACTGGACTTACATGCAGTACTTCGCGATGGACAACAACCTCGAATCCAATCTGTACAACGATCTCACCGAGCTTCAGGCGGTCGGCAGCAGCGATCAGGTCAACATCGTCGCACAGGTGGACCGCATCCCCGGCTACGAAAACCGCTTCGGCGATTGGACGGACACGCGCCGTTTTCTGCTGCAGCATCAAGAGCAGCCGCAGCTGACCCAAGAGCAGAAAATCGAAGAAGTCCTGATGCTGGTTTACGCCCAGCCCAATACCGACCCCGAAGACCTGCGCCAACAGCTTCGCCAAATCCATGATACTGATCCGGCAAAGTATGCCAGCCTGATCAGCGATGCGGGCTTCAGCCCGGACGACACGGCGCTGATTGACAAAGTCGTTTCGGCGAGAGGATTAGGCGAGCAGTTCGACACCGTGCCGGTCGAGGATATGGGCGAACTTGACATGGGCGATTCTCAAACCCTCGCCGACTTCGTCACGTGGGCGATCCAGAATTATCCGGCGAAACATTACGCGCTAGTGATCAGTTCGCACGGCGCGGGCTGGATCGGCAACGGTCCCGACGAAACCGATAGCAAGGATCAGCTGCAACTGCCGGAGATCACAGCGGCGCTCCAGCAAGTTCAAGCGGCAACCGGCGTCGACCAGTTGGACTTCATCGGCTTTGACGCCTGCTTGATGGCACAGCTTGAGGTTTACCAAGCGCTCGCGCCCTATACGCACTATGTGCTCGCTTCAGAGGAACTGATCCCCGGTAATGGCTGGGAATACACCACCCCCTTCAGCCAACTCGTCGCCGACCCCACCATGAGCGCCGAGCAGTTCGGCACCAATATCATCGACGATTACATGGCTTATTATGCGGGACCGGGCGAGCGCACTAAAGTTGACCTGCACCTCGTCGATACCAGCAAGATTCCGGCAGTCCTCGACGCGCTGAGCACTTTCGCTGCCGCTGCCGATCAGGATGTACTGGACAAGCTCTCGGCGCTGGGTGTCGCCCGGATCAACGCGCAGTCCTTCGGGAATGAAGCAGGCGACGCGCTCAGCCCGTTGAACACTGCCAACGTCATTGCCTCGGTCGATCTCAGCAGCTTGATGGAACTGATCGGCGGGCAGCCGGACATCGACCCCGATCTGGCGGATGCCGCCTTTGCCGTATCCGATGCCGCCCAAGCAGCAGTCACCTACGGCGCAGCGGACACCTATCTGCCCGACGCGCACGGTATGGCGATTTACTTCCCGACCAACACACTGTTCGCCAACGCAATTTCCAGCTTTGCCGACAACTTGACTCCGTATCCCGATGCGCTGCCGGATATGAGTGCGTGGATCGACCTTCCTGACCACCTTCCACAACACCATCGACACCGCGCTGACGCCGGACAAGCTGAAGATCGCCATCACGCAGGTGCTGCCGGACAGCCAATCCGCCAGCATCTACGATCCGCCGGTCGCGATCTTCGACACCGACGGGCAGGGGATCGCCAACCTCGCCTTTACAGCGGCGCTGAACCTCGACGACGGCAGCCAGATCATGGTCGATTATTCGCCGTTGGTCTTCGAGAGCGTGATGCCGGATGGGCGCACCATCAATACGTTCCCCAGCGGCGAAAGCACGGGTAACAACTTCGCGTGGAACGTCGAGATGCTGATGCTCAGCGACGGCACGACCCAAGTTCAATCGCTGCTGTTCATCAACAATCCCGGCACGCCGCAAGGCGTCATCAGCGGAACCTACGTTTCCCAGCAAGATGGCAAGGAAACGCCGGCGAGTGTGGTTGTGAACACCGATACGCAGACGGCGCTCAGCACCTTCGGCACCGACGATCAGGGTTCGCCCTACGAAATTCAAACTCGACCCGGCGATAAATTCTTCCCCAACTGGTACAGCAACACCAGCGATGGACTGACCGCCAACGCCTCGACCGATTTCCTCGTCTACGGGCTGCAACCGTTCAGCTACAGCTACGTCCCGGCAGTGTCCGGCAGCTACACCCTGACGATGATCATTCAGGATTTGGCGGGCAATAGTACCACTTTCTTCGGCGAATTTGACCGTGGACAACACCGGTCTCGATCCCAACTGGCGCGGTTTCAAGGACGTTGGCTTCGGCATCAACTTCCTCTACCCGTGGGGCTGGACTGACCCGACGCAGCTCGCCGACGACAGCGGACAGGTCGATCAATTGGTCATCGACAGCCCCGACGGTGCGATGTCGATCTACGTCGCCATGCGCGACGAAGACATCGACACGGCGGTGCAGGCGATCATCGACACCGAGGCGGCGCTGCCCGACGCGCAGGTCGACGATCCGGTGCCTCTGGAAGACGATCCGCAGCAGGGGCAGTGGATCACCTACACCTATACCGGCGACGACGGCAGCTTGCGGGATGGTGCGGTGATTGTGGTGTGGTCGGAGGAGAACAACGCGACCTACACCTTCGACGTCGATGCGCCGGACGCGCAGATCGACGACGCTAATACCATCATCCAGCAGATGTATCAGAGTCTGACCTTTTTCCCGCCGCAGCCGTAATTTCGCATAAAAACAGTGAGCGCCTCTAGATGAATCTAGAGGCGCTCACACACTCAGCGTCAAAGCCAGCGTTGCTTTCGCCCGCCGAAGCTAGCCGTTATGCAGCGCAGCCAGCAAGCGATCCGGCACGTCGGCGATCACGAGGCGCGGCTCCGGCGCGAGCGCGGAGCGATGCCGATCCGCTGGCGCTCGCCGCCGCAGAAAGCGTGCGGGTAAGCACTGACGAAAAAACGTTACGGTACAGAAATAAAAAGTAGTATTATCCTAGAAATATCTAGCAGTACCTGTCCAAACTGTGCGCCGGGCACCGGCATCAAAGCGAGTCAGCTGCAATCTCACCGGTGTCACTAAGCAGCCGCTGCGTTTACTGATCGGAGTTTGTTGATCGACGCCTGAAAGAACACCAACCGTTACGGAATTCACATGAGTGCGTGTCCCTAAATGCCATGACTGACAATCGATGTGATCCCCATCAAGTGAATAGCTAGTGGCGTCATGCGTTATCCGCGTCGAGTAATTCCGCCGCTGATCGTCATCATCGCCAGCCTTGTTGTCCTTTATTTTGCTGTTCTCCACCGCGATTCGTCCCTTACGCAGTTACAGCAGCAGAATCTTATTCGCCTCGGCTATGCGATCGAAGCGCCTTACGCCTATCTGGGGAGCGACGGCGCGGTCACCGGCGAAGCGCCGGAAGTCGCCAAAGTCTTGGTAGCAGCGCTGGGCATCACGCGGATCGAATGGGTTCAGACCGACTTCAACCTGCTGATCAACGGGCTGCTGGATCACCGTTACGACGTGATCGTGGCAGGGATGTACATCACGCCGGAGCGCGCACAATCCGTCCGGTTCTCCAATCCCGATTTTCACGCTCAGCCCGGTTTACTCGTGCGAACGGGCAACCCGCTCCAGCTTCACAGCTACGCCGACATCGTGAACAATCCCTCGGCAAAAGTCGCGGTGATCGCCGGCGCGGTCGAGGAAAATGACCTGCACGCCGCCGGAGCCAGCGCGGATCAACTGGTGATCGTCCCGGACGCGATCACCGGACAAACCGCTGTAACCTCCGGTCTGGCTGACGGACTGGCTTTGACGTCCGTGACGGTACGCTGGATCGCAGCAAATGATCCGGTCAAAGCAACCGAAGTCGCCGATCCCTTTACCGCCGCCCCACTCAACTCCGCGGGAGGCTATGGCGGCTTCGCTTTCCGCCCGGAAGATACTCAACTCGTCGATGCCTGGAATGCCGCCATGGCGACATTGATCGGCAGCCCGGAGCACATCCAGCTCATCAGCCAATTCGGGTTCACGGTCGACGAGCTGCCCGGTAATATGACAACTGATATGGTGTTAGAACGATGAAAAACGAATCTCCTCAGCAATCCGCCAACGCTGCCATCGGTCGATTTCGCCAAGTCTCAGCGTGGACAATCGCCGTGTTTTTGCTGGCGGGGCTGGTTTGCGGCACGATCGCTTGGCTGCATTTTCATGAATTGCAGACGCTCGACCAGACGGTGGCGCATCTGGATAGTTTTCGTCAAGCCCAGCTTGATCTGTCCAAAGGCTTTATCCGGGTCGTCTTGTCACCCAACGAAAACACGCCCTTTGATCGAGAGCAGGGGTTAGCGCTGCTCGATCAAGCGCTCACCGCCTTTCAGCAGCAGGTGATCCAGTTGGGACGGTCTGAGGCTGAAGTCACCCAGTTCCGCAACGATCTAGCTGCGTTTCGGAGCACCATCGATGCGCTGCCCGCCGGTCAAGGCGATCCGCAGACGTGGGTTTCGCTGTGGGTCGCCTTCAACCATCTGGAAAACCACACGGAGACGCTGGATCGAGAGACGCTCGCCAGCCTCAACGAGCAGGCGCAAACGCTCGAAACCGTCTTTCGCTGGACGCTGTTGAGTGCGATCATCTTCTTTAGCGGGATCGGCTTCGGGGTCTATCGTGCGGAGCGGGCGCGCTCCCAAGCGGAGGTTAAGCAAAAGCAGAGCGAGGCGCGCTATCGCCGCGTCGTCGAGGACCAAACCGAACTGATCTGCCGTTACGATGCCGATCTCAAGCTCACCTTCGTCAATCACACCTATGCTCAGGCGTATGGCATGGAACCGGAAGCCATGCTGGGGCAGTCCTTTCTGAACAAGATCCCCCCGGCAGATCGGGAACGCGCGATCGCCTACGTCAAGTCGCTGACGCCGCAGCATCCGGTCGCCTCATCCGAGCACCGATCGATCCTGCCCGACGGTACGATCCGTTGGTTTCAATGGACGGATCGCGCCCTACTCGACGAGGCGGGGAACATCATTGAGTATCAGGGCGTCGGTCGAGACGTGACCGAGCACAAACTCGCCGAAGATGCGCTGCACGAAAGCGAACAGCGGCTCCGCCTGTTCATCGAGCACGCACCGGCAGCGATTGCCATGCTCGATCGGGATCTGCGCTACGTGTTGGTCAGCGAACGCTGGCTGACGGATTATCGGCTGAATGAGTCCAATGTCATCGGGCGCTCGCATAGCGAGATCTTCCCCGACCTCTCCGAAAAATGGAAGGCAACGAACGAACGCTGCTTGCAGGGAGCGGTAGAAGGCAGCGAGGCGGATCCGTTCCCGCGCGCCGATGGAACCCTCGACTGGGTGCGCTGGGAAACCCGACCTTGGCGGAATGCCGAAGGCGAAATCGGCGGCATTTTCATCTTCTCGGAAGTTATCACCGAGCGCAAACGCTCGGAAGACAATATCCGCAAGCTGAACCGCACCCTCAGCGTTCTGAGCGACGTCAACCAAACCATCGTGCGCACGCGCTCAATTCCGGCGCTGTTCGAGGAAGTCTGCCAGATCGCGGTGGAAAAGGGCGGCTACCCGATGGTGTGGATTGGGCTGCTGGAGCCAAGTGGTCAAACCCTCCACCCGGTTGCTCAGGCGGGCGTAGTGGGTCTCAATTTCGATAAGTTCGGGGACGACCCGCAGAACACGCCGGAGGAGCAAAACCCGATTATCACCCTCCTCAGCGCCGGACAGCACGTCGTTTGTAACGACATCGAACACGATCCGCTAATGGCGGTCTCGCACGAGCAGGCGCTCCAGCTTGGTTACGGTTCCGCAGCAGCATTTCCGCTCGTGGTCATGGGTGAAGTTCTCGGCGCGCTTACCCTCTACGCCGATCAGCGCGATTTCTTCGACGATGCCGAACTCCGTTTGCTGGATGAAATGGCGGGAGACATTGCCTACGCGATGGAATTTGCCGAAAAGGAAAAGGAACGCCAGCAGGCGGAAGACGACTTACGCGCCAGCGAAGAAAAATATCGCAGCCTGATCGACAGTTCCGACGCGGCGATCTCCGTATTCGATGCCGACGGGATCATGCTTTACGCCAACTCGATTGCAGCAGCGGCAGTTTCGATGACGCCGGAAACCGCCATCGGCAAGCATATGAGCGCGCTGTTCCCGCCCGCGATCACACAATTTCAGATTGACGGCATTCGACGGATCATCCAAACCGGTGAAGGGAGCGTCGAGGAGGCACTCCTACCGGTCTACGGAGGGGAGCAGCGCTGGTATCGAACCAGCGTCCAGCCAGTTCGCAGCGCTTCGGGCAAGGTGACCGCCGCGCTGGTCAACGCGGTTGACATCACGTCGCTCAAGCAAGCGGAGGCGGCGCTGCGCGAATCGCGCGACACGCTCGAACTGCGCGTCGAAGAACGCACAACCGATTTACTGGCGGAAAAAGCGCGCGTCGAAGCGATTTTGAACAACAGCCCGGATGGTATCCTGCTGATTCATCCTGACCTCACCATCCAGCAGACCAACGCCTCATTCGACCGCATTTTCGGTTATATACCGGATAAATCATTCGGCGCCTCGCTGCTCACGCTGATCCACCCGGACGATGGCGCAAGCGTCGCCGGGATGATCCAAGCGATCAGCGACAACCAGCCGGGGCAGCGCGTCGAAGTCCGCGCCTTATGCAAGGACGGCAGCACGTTCGAGGCGGAACTCAGCGCCGGTCTGATCAAAGGCGAAGGCTTAGTCTGCCTCGTCCGCGACATCAGCGAGCGCAAAGCCCAAGAACTACAACTCCGCTATCAGGCAACCTTGCAGCAAAACGTCAGCGACGCCGTGATCGTCACCGACCTTGAGCTGCACATCCAGAGCTGGAACGCGGCGGCAGAACGCATCTACGGATGGACAGCACAGGAGATCATCGGGAAAAACTCCGCCGAGCTTTTGCGGAGCGAGCTTACCTCGGAGGAACGAGCGGAGGGATTCCGGCAGTTACAAGAAGCGTCTTGGTGGCAGCGTGAAGTTACGCAGCATCACAAAGACGGCACGCCGCTCACCATACTCGGCTCAATCACGCTGATCAAAGATGAAGACGGTACACCGTTTGGGATCGTAGCGATCAATCGTGACATCACCCAGCGCAAGCGGGTCGAGGAAGCCCTTCAGCAATCGGCAGCCGAGATTCACGACCTCTACAACAAGGCGCCTTGCGGCTACCACTCGATCGATAAGGACGGCACGATCGTCCAAATCAACGATACCGAACTGAACTGGCTCGGCTACAGCCGGGAAGAAGTGGTCAACAAGCTCAAAATCAGCGATCTCTTCACGCCGGAGAGCGCAGCAACCTTCCGCGAGAACTTCCCCATCTTCAAGCAGCGGGGATGGATCAGCGATCTTGAATTCGACATCGTGCGCAAAGATGGCAGCAGCTTTCACATCCTCTTGAACGGCACGGCGATCTACGACGAGGCTGGTCAGTATATCCAGAGCCGGTCAACCCTGTTCGACATCAGCGAACTGCGGCAAGCACAGCAGACGATTAGCGAAAGCGAAGCCCGTTATCGGCTGCTCGCCGATCGCGTCAGCGATGTGATCGTCCGCGTCAGCACCGCTTCGATTTTCACGTATGTCACCCCCTCGTGCTATCGCATCTACGGCGTGACGCCGGATGAGATGATCGGTCGCCCGACCAGTCAATTTACGCACCCCGATGACTTTGCCCAAGTCGCTCGCACCATCCAAGCAGCGACGCAGACCGGAAAATCGTCCGCAGTTTTCGTGCAGCGAGTGCCCCATAAGGACGGTCATTACATCTGGGTTGAGGTGACGGTCAGTCTGGTTCGTGACCCGGTTACCAATGAGGTACTGGAACGGATCGAGGTGATCCGGGACATTAGCGAACGCAAACGCGCCGAAGAAACCCTGCGCGACAGCGAGGAGCGTTTCCGGCTGTTCATCCAGTCCGCCCCCATCGCAACGCTGGTGACGGACAAGGATGGTGCCATTATCCTGTTCAATCATGAGGCGGAACTGACCTTCGGCTATCAAGAGGCTGAACTGCTCGGCAAACCAGTCGAGGAGCTGGTCCCGCTCGATCTGCGCGAACTTCACGTAGATCACCGGACGCAGTATCTCTCCGGCACCATCGAACGGCGCGCCCATGCGGTCGAAGCACCCGCCCTACGCCAAGACGGCAGCACCTTTCCGGCGGACATTCAGTTGAGCTACATCGACCTCTATGACGAACCGCTGGTGCTGAGTTCAATCGTCGACGTCACCGAGCGCAAACAGGCGGAAGCCGCCCTGAAACAAGCACTGGCAAAAGAGAAGGAATTAGGCGACCTGAAGACGCGCTTCGTTTCGATGGCGTCGCACGAATTCCGCACCCCGTTGGCGACCATTCTCGCGCTGGTCGAAACCCTCAGCGCCTACCGTCACAAACTGCCGGAAGAGCAGATCGACCAGCGTTTCGACAAGATCAAGGCGCAAATCGGTCACCTGAAAGACATCATGGAAGACGTCCTGCTGCTGGCACGGATGCAGTCGCGGCGGTCCGAGTTTAGCCCAACCAAAGTCGATCTGGATGGGCTATCCCGCAGCATCCTCGACGAATTCCAGAGCTTGCCGGAGATCCGCTCGCGCTTGGACTTCCAAAGCAACGTCGTCGGTCGTGAGGTCATGCTCGACCGCAAGCTGATGCGGCAAATCATCGTCAATCTGGTGTCAAATGCCATCAAATACTCACCGGAGGACAAGATCGTCACGGTCAACCTCGACTGCACTGATGCAGAGGTGCAGATCAAGGTCAGCGATCAAGGCATCGGCATTCCCGAAGCGGACCTCGCGCATTTATTTGAGCCATTCCACCGAGCGGCGAACGTCGGAACCATTTCGGGCACCGGGCTGGGGTTGGTGATCACTAAAGAGGCGGTTGATCTACATGGCGGCACGATCGAGGTCGAGAGTCAGGTCGACCTTGGCACCACGTTCGCCGTGCGCATTCCCACCGTCGCAGTAGAAAGAATTCAGAATCATGAAAATTCTGGTAATTGAAGATGAAGCGATTTTGCGCGACGAGATCGTCGAGTGGCTCACCCTCGAAGGCTATGAGGCGTGCGGCGCAGTCGATGGCATTGCCGGAATCAACCAAGCATTTCAATGCCAGCCGGACTTGATCGTCTGCGACATCACGATGCCCCGCCTCGACGGGTATGGCGTGCTCTTGGAACTGCGCGCCAACGCGCTGACGATGGATACGCCATTCATCTTTCTGACGGCACGCGCTTCTCACGGCGACATGCGCCGCGGTATGGATTTAGGCGCAGACGACTACATCACCAAACCGTTCTCCCGCTTGGAACTGCTTCAAGCTATCCAGACCCGGCTGGAGAAAAAAGTCGCGCTCGAAGCGCAGAGTCAACTGGAAGTTGAGCAGTGGAAACAGGCGCTGGAACAGGAACGCGAGCAGCGGCAGTTCAAGGCGCGGCTCGTAGCGATGTTTTCACACGACTTCCGCAATCCGCTGGCGGCGATTATGTCGTCGATCAGCCTCGTGCGCGACTACGGCGATCGCATGGACGTCGACCGTCGCCGGCACCATTTGGATCGCGCGGAAGCCTCGGTGCGACAGCTCTTGCAGATGTTAGACGACATGTTGATCCTCTCGCAGATGGAAGCAGGCAAGCTCAACTGCCAGCCGCAGCCGCTCGACGTGGATGAGTACCTGAAGGAAATCGTGGGCGAGTTCCAAATCATCCACAGCGAGACCCACCGGGTCATCTACGAAAGCCAATGCGACGGACACAGCCGGATCGACGCGCGCCTGCTGCGCCAGATCGCGTCGAACCTGCTCTCGAATGCCATCAAGTATTCACCACCGGGCAGCGACGTGCAGGTATCCGTCAATTGCCGGGACGGATGGTTGACACTGAACATCAGCGATCAAGGCATCGGCATTCCAGAAGCCGATCAGAAGAACTTGTTTACGGCATTTCAACGCGCCTCCAACGTCGGCGACATTGCCGGGACGGGGTTAGGGCTGATGATCGTCAAACAGGCAGCCGATCTGCACGGCGGCAGCGTCAAGCTCGAAAGCCAACTCGACGTAGGGACCGCCATCACCGTAAAGATCCCGATTTAGGAGTGAAGCGCCGGCGCTTGTCCGGCGAGCTTCTAATCGAAAAACGACGGGTTGAAGCCCGTCGTTTTTGAGATTTTATTGCTCAGAACACTTACTCGCTAAACTGAAACGCGGATGGGCTACCCTTGCGCCAGTAGACCGGAATCCACTCCAGCGGCGCGTCAGCTTCGAACTGCTGCCCGCCTTCGTATTCCTGTCCCGTCCAAGCATTGACCCACGTCGCTCCGGCGGGTAGATACACGGTCCGGGAAGTCGCGCCTTGATCCACCACCGGCGCGACCAGCAGATCAGGACCGAGCATAAATTCGTCGGCGAGATTGGCAGCAGCCGCGTCCGCCGGGAAATCGTAGTAGAGCGGACGCATCGGCGGCGTACCCCGATCGTGCGCCGCTTGGTTCAGATCGCGCAGATAGGGCTTGAGTTTTTCGCGCAGGAACAGCAGGTTGCGGATGATCGCGTAAGCTTGTTCGCCGAACGACCAGATTTCGTTGTCCGCTCCGCTCGACTGCGCGCCGTACAGCCCATTGAGCGGCAGCCGCACCCCATGCAGACCGGAACAGCGGGCAGAAAACCCCGTACTGGAACCAGCGCACGACCAGCTCTTTGAAATAGTCGGTGCGGATGTCGCCATCCATGAAGCCGCCGATGTCAGTCGTCCACCACGGGATGCCGCTCATGGCGATATTCAGTCCGGCGGGAATTTGCGCTTTCAAAACGTCGAAGCGCGAGCGAATGTCGCCTGACCAGACCGCCGCGCCATAGCGCTGCGTGCCCGCCCACGCCGAGCGCGAGAGGTTGATCACTTCAGTCTGACCATCCGCCAGCATCCCCTCGTAGAAACCCTTTTGGTGCAGCAGCGGATAGATGTTGGTGACCTCCAAGCCGTTGCCCAACGCATAGCGGATATTCTCGGCGTGCATCGGCATCAGTTCCGGCTCATCGGCATCGAGCCAGAAGACGCGCACGCCGTAGTCGAGATAATTCTGCTTCACCCGCTCCCAGACGAAGCTGCGCGCTTCGGGGTTGGTCGCGTCGTAGTAAGCGACCGCAGACATGCCCTCAGGAGTCGTGTCCGCAATTGAGGTATGCGCTTGGACGCCGTGAACGGTCTGCGCCAACAGCCCGCGCTCCGCCATTTCCTGATAAACCGGATTGGTCGGGTTGACGGTGGGCCAGATCGAGACCATCAATTCGACGCCCAGCTCTTTGAGTTCTTTCATCATCCCCGCCGGATCGGACCAGTCACGGGGATCCATCGCCCAATCGCCCATCATGTGCCAGTGGAAATAGTCCGACACGATCACCGCCAGCGGCAGATCGCGTTTTTTGTACGCGCGGACAACATCCAGCAGTTCTTCTTGGGTGCGATAACGCAGCTTGCACTGCCAGAATCCGAGCGCGAAATCGGGCAGCAGCGGCGGGTGACCGGTCGCGTCGATGTATTTTTCGAGAATTTCAGCGGGCGTGTCTCCGGCGACGATGTAGTAGTCGATGCCGCGCGTCGCCTCCATGACCCAACGGGTCATGTTCGTGCCCAACTCGACCCGTCCCACGCCGGGGTTGTTCCAGAGGAAACCATAGCCCAAACTGGAGATGTAGAAGGGAATGCAGACTTCGGTGTTGCGCTGCTCCAGATCGATCACGCTGCCCTTGTTATCAAGCAGACCGTGCTGGTGCTGCCCCAAACCAAAGATCCGCTCGCCCTCGTTGGCGCGGAAATGGACGTCGACTTTCGACAGGTTGCTCGGCTGCGGACGATACCAGCGTGCCGGCGGCTTATTGAAGATCGGTTCCGGTTCTTGCAGCAGCACAGCGCCGGTGGCAGCATTGAAAAAATGGAGCGTGCCATCCGCCCAAATCTCCGCCCGCAGTTTTCCATTGATCAAGACGCCCTGACCGTCCTCGACGGTGACGGCTACCGGCTGATCGGGGAGAGTGTCGATCAGCGCGCCGGGCATGGCGGGGAAGTCCAGCAGATTGGTCGCGCGCACGCGCACGCCATCCGCTCCCCACGGTTCAACCTTCAGAATTTCCCCCTTCAAACGCCAATAGAGGGTATTGTTCTCGGTAGAAACACGAACTTGCATCGCTAACCTTTCCAGCGTGACAGTTTAGTCAATTACCTGAACTCATTCAGAACCGGCTTAGGCGACCACAAAAGTCGCGCTGACCGGTGCCGCCGCGCCCAACGCCGCGCCGCGCTCGCTCGGCGAGCAGCCGCCGACCGTCACCCGGAACTCGCCGGGTTCCAGCACGCGCTCACCGGCGTCGTTGACCAGCTTCATCATTTCCGGTGTGACCGTGAAGGCGATCTCGGTGCTCGCGCCCGGTTGAAGCTGCACGCGCTGGAAACCGATCAGGCTGTTCAGCGGGACGACGGTCGAGGCTTCGAGGTCGCTCAGGTAAATCTGGGCGACTTCTTCCGCTGCTACCGCGCCGCTGTTGGTCAGCGTGCATTTGATCGTCAGCGACTCGCCCGCCGGGACGGTCGTCTGGTCGAGTTTTAGATCGCTGTAGCTGAAATCGGTGTAGCTCAGCCCGAAGCCGAAGGGGAACAGCGGTTCCTCGGTCGCGTAACGATAGGTGCGACCGGTCATGGCGTAGTCTTCGAACGGCGGCAGTTGATCCAGCGACTTGGGGAAGGTCAGCGGCAGCTTGCCCGACGGCGCGACGTCGCCAAAGAGCACGTCGGCGACGGCTTTGCCGCCTTCCTGACCGGGATACCAGACGTAGACGATCGCTGCCATCAGGTCCTCGAGATCGCCGAGCGCGATCGGGCTGCCGCCGGTCAGCACCAGCACAACTTTCGCGCCGCCCTGCGCAATCTTTCTGAGCGTGTCGACCTGTACTTCCGGCAGCATGATCTCCGCACGGTCGCCGTTTTCGGTGGAGAGGAGCGCCTGACCTTCTTCGCCTTCCAGCATCGGCGAGATGCCCATGCAAGCGACCACCACGTCACAAGCAGCCGCCGAACCCACCAGCCACTCGGTCATCGGCGTCGGCTGGGTGAGCAAACAGGCTTGGTTAAATTGCAGGGCGATACCTTCCGGCGCGCGACCGACAATCCCTTCAATCAGCGTCACCATCGAGTCGTTGAGACCGTTGTAATTCGCCAACAGCACGTCCACGTTGACGGCGTTCGGTCCAATCACCATGATTTTGCGAGCGTCCTCACGCAGCGGCAGGATGTTGTCCTTGTTCTTCAGCAGCACGATCGACTCCGCCGCCGCTTGGTAAGCAAGCTGGCGATGCGCGTCGCTGCCGATGACGCTGACGGGGATCGACGCATAGGGGACAACTTCCGGCGGGTCGAACATGCCGAGCTTGAAGCGGGTGGTCAGCGTGCGCGCCAGCGAGATGTCGATCTCTGCCTCGGTGATCAAGCCACGCTCGATCGCCTCGCCCAAAGACGAATAGGCGCAGATGCAGCTCATGTCACAGCCCGCCTTGACCGCCAGCGCCGAACTTTCGACGACGTCCTTGGTCACTTTGTGTCCTTGATCAATGTCGGTGATCGCGGCGCAGTCCGAGACGACGTGCCCCTGAAAACCCCAGTCGCCGCGCAGCGTCTTGACCAGCAGGAAGTCACTCGCGCAGCAGGGTTCGCCGTTGGTGCGGTTGTACGCGCCCATGACCGACTCGACCCCGGCTTCCGTGACCAGCTTCTCGAACGCCGGGAGATAAGTCGCGTACAGATCGCGGAGCGACGCCTCAGCGTTGAATTCGTGGCGCAGCTTTTCCGGTCCACTGTGGACGGCGAAATGCTTGGCGCAGGCTGCCGTCTTGAGATACTTCGGATCGTCGCCTTGCAGACCGCGCACGTAGGCAGAACCCAACTCGCCGGTCAGGAATGGGTCTTCGCCCCACGTCTCTTGACCGCGCCCCCAACGCGGATCGCGGAAAATGTTGATATTGGGCGACCAGACAGTCAGCCCTTGGAACATGCCGGTTTCCCCCTTACGCCGCAGCGCCGCGTGATGCTTGGCGCGGGCTTCGTCGCCGACCGCCGAGGCGACTTGCTCGATCAGTGCCGGGTCCCACGTCGCCGCCATACCGATCGCTTGAGGGAAGACGGTCGCGCGTCCATTCCCGGCGACGCCGTGCAGCGCCTCGCTCCAATAGTCGTAGGCGGGAATGCCCAAGCGCGGGATCGCCTCGGTCACGTTGCACATTTGCCCGATTTTTTCTTCAAGTGTCAGGCGGGAAATCAGGTCTTGAACCCGTTCGGCAGTCGGACGGGCAGGATCTCGGTAAACGGGCGTTGTGGTCGAGTGCGACAAAGTTGGTTCAGACATAATCTGTGTATCCTTTTTCAAGTAGCAAAATTACCCCCAAAGGGGATGAGCGCGATCCTATTTGTAAGTGTTAGGAGACCACGCCAATCGTCAGCATGATGTTAGCGTAAATCCGCTGCTCGCCGGTAGCGATCACCAGCCCTACGTCCGATTGACGCGCGAGTTCGTAGAAGGCGAAACGTTCAACTCGCTGAAGTTCTTGCCCCGGCAGCAACGCGTTGAATTCCCCGAAAATGTCCGGTGTGCTGCCATCGTTCGGCTGCATCACGTGGGCGGCTTCGACCGGAATCGCGCTGACCACCGCTTCAAGCGCATCGGTCGCCGAAACCAACCCCGGTCGCAAATTGAGGTAGACGTGGGCGGCGCTGGGGTTCGAGTTGGTGCTAAACGGGTAGTTTCCGTCCGCGATCAGCACTTTACTGCCATGCCCCATACTTCCCAGCGCAGCGAGAATGCCGGGATGAGTCAAGTTTGTTTTGAGCATCGAATCAACGATCCTTTCCAGAGTCAAATTGCCCATCAGAATAAATTCACTCGAAATCGGCGCAAGCACAAACTGGATCTGCCCCGGTTTGGTGGAGTCAAAGAAAAGACAGTGCAAACTGCTGCTCGAATTGCAGCGGACTAAGGTGACCAAGCGCAGCGAAGAAACTGGCTTTCATTGTTCAGCCGCGCGCTCTTCTCTCCAGTTTAGCGCTTTTTCGATGACTCCATCACTTCAGGTGACTCCATCGCTCCGAGCTTGGTCTTAGCGCTATTTTGCCCTAGAACAGGAAAGCGGCAGCAAGGTATCTCGCTACCGCTTTCCCGTCTTCGCCTTCATTTGAGCCATCTTTGGCTTTGTGATCCTGACGACAAACATCGGGCAGAAGTGAGGCTTACGCCCCAGCATGATCGCGCATCTGGTAGGTGGAGCCGATAGCGAGAACCAGCCTGACAATTCGCCGAGAGCGGCTGGTAGAAATAACCGGCGACACCTGCGATCCGTCAGTTCCGGATCATGACAGTTCTAGCCGCCAGCAATGTCAGAATTCATCGATACTGTCTAGTTCACAAAGCGAAACGATGTCAGCATGTGAACGAGGGTCGCTTGGATCTCATCATAGTAAGTTTGGGTAGTGGTCGCTGTCAGCGTGTGAAGCAGCGAATCGTTCACCAAGAAGACCTGAATCTGCACAATCTTCATGTTGTGACTATCGTTGAGCCACTGATAGCGACGCCAAAAACCGGAGCCACCCTGTTCGCTAAAGTCGATTTCTTCAAGGACTTCGTATTCGCTATACTGCGCTTGCTGAATTCGCAGTGATTCGGCAGCAACTGCCTCCGGTGTAACGTCAGCTTCAACCGGACGAATCGCTATCGAGAGGTTCGGACGCACACCTTCAGTGGTGGAGGTGCCCAAGAAAATCGCCTGAAATTGAGGCGAGGATGTGATATACCAATCCGTTGGAATCTCAAGCGTGAAGCCCGGTCCCTGAAAATTCATATACGCCATCGGCAAATCCTTCAAGCTACTATGAGGCAAACAGCAAATCTACGCCTTGTTCAGCGATGTTTCCAACTGCCTGACCCGTCGCCACGAGGTCGAGGTCAAATACAACTCCAGCGCCAGCGCCGACACCGGCGGTAGCGAAAGCTCCCAAATCGGCGTGGAAAATACCATCGGTAATGCCAAAATTCGCGTTACCACCCGCGCCGACCCCCGCACTCGCTTGCTCTTGGAGTCCGATTTTGAATAACCCGGCATCCCAAGTTTGTTGAGATTGAACGCGCGCACCCGCGAAATATTCTACATTCGCCTTTGCCGACACGTTGCCAGTGAAAGGATCGATTGTCGTGTGCATTGACGTGTCAACACTCGCACTGAGTTCACCCTGAATGGCGGCATCAAAGGCGCCGTTGTGGACGTTCGCTTGTCCTTTGGCGAGGTAGACCCCAGCGTGGGTATCAGAACCGATGTCCACACCATCCAGCCCAATCGCAATATTTGATTTCTCCCACGCTTCCGCGCCCACCAGCGATGCCGTCCCCTGCACGTCATAGTCGCCCAACCGTGAAGTAGCCACCCATCGCGCGGCGCTCGCCTCAACGCCAACCTTTGAGCTATAGCCGAATCCATGCTCGTCAATGCCGACCCAATTGTCAGTACGCCCCTCAATCCAGCCGAGACTGCGTTGGAGCGTTCCCAACTCTCCAGCGGACATGCTGTCCGACAGCGCCGTTGATCCGATTTCGGTTCGTTGATAAAGCGTCCCCTTAGCGTCAACGTAATCACCAATACCATGCGCGAAGGGATCCTTCATCAAGTATTTGGCAATCTCTTTCACCGACATATTGCCAACTCGAAAACCGGTATAGAGATCAAGCCGCGAGCCATATAACAGCTTCTCCGGGAATCTCGACCAATCGACATCAGCGAAATCAGCACCCCAGCTACCGCCACCTCCACCGCCCCCACCCCCGCCGCTGAAGCCAGTCAGACCATAGGACGCGAACATGGCGGCGCACTCGGCATCGAGCGCGCGGAAGTTAGTCACCGTCCGCAATAAGTCAGTGCCCGACTCCAGCGTCTCAGCCGCCAGCGTGTTGAGGGTGTTCAAAAGCATTCGATTGTTATTCACAAAGAGATCGAGGAACGCACCTTGAAGACCACTCGCGTAAAGGGTTTCGATGCTGCTCGCCAAGCGTTCGTGAGTGGCAAACAAATTGTCGCCCGCTTGCGTTAACGACTGTGCCACGCGCTCAGTTTCAGAAAAGGCAATGATGATTTGGTCGCTCATAGGTCGGCACCGTAAAGAAGCTAGTCAACTATTCCGATTATATCGATAAATTTCTAGAATAAGAAATTTGAAAGAACATCTTTTACGCTTTAATTCTAAGGCGCACTCAGTTAATCGACGGCTGCCCATGTTCCATTGGGAACGAGGATCGATTCAGCGTCGGTCACGATGTTGTGAGCGTAAACATTGTACGTATTGGGATCATTGTCGGCTTTCCGGTGATAGACAAAGGTCTGCGCGTCGAGCCAGTCGGTGGGCGTCCCCGCCTGCCCCGGCGTGATCGTCCCGTCGCTCACCCGCACCAACACCCAATAGATCGGATCGACGTTCGCATAGCCGACGATCCATTGTCCATCCGGCGAGAGTGAAGGCGCGACCAGATTGACGTCACTGTGCGTCAGTTGCGATCGGTTGCCGCTTTGCAAGTCGACCTGCTCGTATTCGTATTTCCCGCTCCGATCCGACTGGAAGACCAACTGCCGACCATCACTGCTCCACGAGGGGAAATACTCTTGCGCGGGCGAATTGGTGACGTCGATGACGTTGGAGCCGTCCGCGTTCATCACGTAAATCTCCCAGTTGCCAGAGCGATCAGACGTGAAGGCGATCTTTGTACCGTCTGGGCTGAAAACCGGGTGACGATCTTGAGCGGGATCGGCGGTTAAGCGACGTTCAGCCCGAGACAGAAGGTCGATTGAATAGATGTCGAGGCGATTACCATCGCGAGCGGACGGAAACACGACTTGATTCTGAAAGATATCCGGTTCGTAGCTATCGCCATTGGAACTCAATAGCTGCGAGTTTTGCGCAGCAGATTCCCAGAGATACAAATCGAGTGAGTGGGTGTAGGCAATCCGCAGGTCAGCATAATCGACCGAGGGGAGCGTGGCAGTTGGCTCAGGCAGCGATGTGGCTTGCACTAAAGTAGGGGGAAGTGCCGTCGGGATCGGCATCCGCAGTCCAATGATTCCACCGTTCAGGCTGGCAGGGAGCGACTCAAGATCTCCGATTGTCAGTTCAGACGCCGTGATTTGCACCGAGCCAGCCGCCAACGCCGTGACGTCTATTTGAAACAGCAGGTCGCTTGTGACCGGCTGCGGCAGACCAAGCGTAACCGCCGCGAATCGGAGAACTCCGATTTCGTTGTCAACGGCACTGGTGACGACGGCAGCGTCGCCAAGATACTCGCCGAGCACGAGATCGTTGACGTGGAGCAATTCGGGATCATATTGGAGCGTGATAGAGAAGCTCGTGCAGCGAACGACGCCACAGTCGAGCTGTGCCTCGATGGTGGCGCTTTCGCCGACCAAAATAGTCGTTGACGACAAGGTGAGCACGGCGCGCGACTGTGCTACGACCGGCGCAGCAGCAACCAACACAACCGCGCAGACGAAAAGGCAAACCTGAATAAAGCGAAAAGAACTAGCGATTTTCAACATTGGCGCTCGTAAAAAGCGTAGTGCTGCTGTTGACGTTTAGCCCGACAGCTCCCTGCTGGTATGAACTGTCACTGCTCTGTAATACGAGCTGTCCGTTGAGGTAGATGGATATTTGGGTGCCAACGGCGGTCACGCGCAGCGTGTAAGTCGAATGTAAGCTGATCGGCAGATTACGGCGCGCAAGCTGCTGGTACTGCCTAACCGGGAAAAACTTGGTCAAGCTGATTTCTCCGCCGCTGTAGGCACTGACACGCACCATATAACTCCCCTGCAGCGGATCGGGCTGCGAGCGGAAGATCACGCCGGCGGCAGCCGGAGCCGCACCAGCCGTGATCGTGAACGTCACCTCATAGTTAAAATCGGCGTAGTTGTTCTCGGCGACATAGAACGAATCCACGCCCCGGTCGGCGCCGGCAACGAGACCAGCATTGCCAGCACTCCAAGTGCCGCCATCCCCGCGAATTGTCCAACCGGACAGGTTTGAGTTAAGTGAGGAAGCTGGCAGAGCTGCATGAACTTGCTCAGCGCTCGCATCGGCTGTCCCGATTGGACTCAGCCAATAGGAATTTTCGTCGCCCTCGACTGTCCAGCCGATGCTGCCGTTATAGTTCACTTGCCACCATGCGTAGCCACCTCGACATTCAGGACCGGCGAGAATGCGAACGGCAGCACCCGCCGGGATTTGCCCCACTCGATTGGAGTCCACCGAGGGCGCATCACGGAGGCTGTTCGCCGCACCCGGCGTTACTTGTCCCTGTTCGCCAGCAACAAGACGAGACGGCAATGCACCGGGACAAGTCATGGTCACCGCCTCAGTAGCGCTGGGCGCGACTATCGGGTTCGCCGTAGCTGATGGTGCCACCGATGACGAAATTTCAGGTGGCGTAACTTGAATGATGCCGCCGTGTATGCTGGCGGGGAGCGGTTCGCTGTCGCCGATTTGCAAATCACTCACCGTCAGTTGCATTTGCCCTACGGCAATAGCAGTGACGTCAATCGTGAAGAGGGGATCATCGACTATTAGGTGGGGCATGCCGAGTGCCGTCGCCGATAAGCGCAGTACGCCCGAATCGGTGAAATCGCTCTGTAAGGTGATCGCGCCGTCGCCGAGGTACGAACCCAATTCCAGCCCATCGACCTGTACTAACGAAGGATCATATTCGATCTGAATGTCGAAAACAGTACAGACAATCGAGCCGCAGTCCACATAGGCTTCAATCGTGCCGGTTTCGCCCACCGCGAGCGTGAGCGCAGAAAACGTGATCACCGCCCGTGACTGTGCCAATATCGGCGCAGCTATTACCACAATCGCGCAAGTCACCGCCAACTTCAAATAAGACTTGATGTGAGCTATCGAAAAAACCATAACGCGAACTTCTTTACCTCTCCATGAGTTGGTGTTCAGTCATCCAGTCCGCGCGCTTCAATTTCGCCCGGTACGCGCACCAGATACCACCATGTTGGCGTTCCATTCAGCAAATGACCAGCGAAAACCATCCCGCTAACTTCTACTTCCATCGAACGAGATAGCTGTTCGATGACACGTCCGCGATCGGGATCCGGGCGCGTCCAGACATCTCCGCCTGCGAGTCCGTACAACCACTGTCCGTAGCGGAAACGCGGCGGATCAGGAGCGATTCCTACCACGAGCGACGGTGTCAAATTACTGGAGAATTGGAGCGTGGTTACTCCATCAGCAGACTCGACCGCCCAACCAGTGACTCCTGTCGGAGAGAGCAGGTTCCACCAGCGAAATCCTCCCTGATCTACGGGTCCTCCAATTACACTCACAACGGCACCAATGGGCAGTTCCTCAAGTATCGAAGCATTCGTTGAAGTACGCTCACGCAGGTTAAGTGTCTCGCCAAAGCGGGTGTTGACGATTGCATAGCTCAGCACGTGAACCGACGGAATGCTCGTCGCCAGCGGAGCGCGTACTGGCTCAGCAGTCACCAATCGCGTCACGACTATGACAGGTGTTGCTGTAATTGATACCGTTGGTACGTGAGTTGGCTCGACAATCGTCTCTATGATCGTCAATGCGCTCACGGGATTTGCACCTTGATCACCGATTTCCAAGCGAGTCACGTCGAAGTGAGGAATACCCGCAGTGACTGCGGTTACATTAAGACGGAATAGCACATCATTCTTCGGCGGTGGCGGCATCCCAAGCGAAGTCGCTGCGAGACGAATTTCACCAAGATCACTGTCTACAATGATTCTCGATGATCACTACCAAGCCATCCGCTACTGAACCGAGATAGAGTCCGAGTTCAACATCATTGACCTGTAATTGTGTCGGATCAAACTTCAACGTGATCGCAAACACGCTGCATTGCATATCGCCGCAGTCGATATGGGCTTCCACTATTCCGGTATCGCCTGCGCTTAACACCGGAGCGGCGATAGTCACTATACTGCGTGACTGTGCCGCCACCGGCTGGACCAACCCGGCGATTATGAGAGCGATCACCAGCAGACGCGCACAAACCTTTAACCACTGCGCCACGTTTTATCCCCATTCAATATAAATAGCTGCTGTTCCGGACCGGTCACCCTGATTTGATCCGTATCCGGATAGTACGTGACGGTGGCGGTGTATCCGACTTCATGATGTAGTCCCCAGCCGAGCGCTTTTCCAATCGAAGCATCGCTCGTCCAAGTCAGGGCAAAGCCGTTGACCGGCTCAAAATAGCCCGCTGGCGGATGGAGATTTAGATCACCATTCTGCCCAACTACAAAGTCATCCCCAAACACCTCATAGTGATGATCGCTGAAAAAGACATAAATCTGATCGTTTGACTCCAGCCAGATCATGTAACCATGCTCAAACGTCTGAAAGGCGGCTTGGACGTGTTCGACGGTCGGCTCCGCCCCGCTGTCCGGCTCAAGCGGTCCCAGCCAATAACCATCTTGATTACCCTCAGCCGTCCAACCGACCGCGCCGTTGTAGTTGACGCGCCACCAAGCGTAACCGTCATGACATTCCGGTCCATCCAGTACCGTGAAACTGCCATTTGGCGGAATGCGCCCAACGCGATCGGCGGCGACTGCAGCAGCAGCGCGCAAGTTATTCGAATCGCCGGGCAGCACCCGCCCGCGTTCACCCACGATCAGGCGCGAAGGTAAAGCCTCCGGGCAGGTCATGCTGATCGCTTCGGTAGCTTCCGTCGTTGGGGTTGCGGTTGGGGTAAGCGTAGCTCGCGGAGTGGTTGTCGGCGTCGCATCGACAGCCGTGGCGCGCACGATACCGCCATGAATGCTCGCGCGCAGCGGCGCACGGTCGCCGATCTTCAATTCGGTCACTTCGAGCTGCGTTTGCCCGGCAGCGATAGCAGTGACCTCGATCGTAAAGAGCGCCTCATCGACCATTGGCTTAATGCTGCCCAACGCCGCCGCCGATAGTCGGATCTCGCCCGGTGTCTGATAATCGTTGCTCAGCGTGAGCACATCGCTGCCCAGATAAGACCCTAATTCCAATCCATCTACTTCCAGCAGTGCCGGATCGTATTCGATCTGAATGTCGAAAGTGGTACACATCTCCGCGCCGCAGTCCACATAGGCATCAATCGTACCGGTTTCGCCGACCGCGAGCGTTAGAGTCGGAAATGTAATCACTGCCCGCGACTGTGCGAACACCGGCACCGGCACGATCATCCCAACGATCAGGCAGATGATCGCTAACTGAAGGGGGAATTTAGGGTGAGCGTTGAAATTGACATCGGGCAAACTCAAATAGAACTTCACAGCAGTGATCGGTTATCGATACAAGTAGCGGATTCCGGCTAACGGTTCCATGACTACTGGCAGCTAATGTTAAAGGTCTGAACCCGGGAACGATTACCTGCCGCATCAATAATAACCCATCGATCCGTACAACTATTGGATGAGCAGTTCCAGTTGTTCCCTTGCCAAACACCTGATGAGCCGGAAACAGAATGATCGTCATTGGTCCCATCGTTCAGAGTCCGCCGCAAGGTCGTCGCATTGCCGTCGGGATCACTCCAAGCGATGTAGTAGGTGAACGATTGGCACGTACCCTCATGGCGAATGCTGTCGATGCGTGGTCCCAAATCCGGTGTTGGGGTAGCGAGCGGTGCCGGGATCGTCGCGGCGATGCGAATGTTTTGCACCGTTACGGAACTGGGGCTGACTGTGACCGCCCCGGAGTAGATCCATGCCGTGCGACCGTCATTCAGCCGAACGAGATACCAAGGCGTCGATAGATTGGGTGACCGGGCAAGGATGGAGAAGCGATCGCCTCGGTAGCCCACCGTTATATTGGAGAAATCAGTACCCGGACCCTCACGCAGATTAGCAGACGAGACGTTCACTACCGCTACTGTCTGGGGAGCGGATGTCGGCATCGGACTTCGGCGTGTCGAAGTCGGTCGAGGAGTGGGTGAACTGATAAGATGCGGTTGGGAAGTGGACTTAAGGGTAGTCGCTGGCAAAGAGAAAACCGACACCGCACCATCGATAGCACTCGCGTTCAGCGGCTCACCGGACGCATTGCCCAACTGCACGCTAGAAACGTGCAAGGTAGACATGCCCGCGCTGAGTGCCGTGACATTGAGGCTAAAGAGCAGATTATCCGGTACCGCCGACAGGTTTCCCAAACTGACTGCCGCAAGATGCACTCGCCCCGCGTCATTATCAACCTCATTCTGCGCGATGAAGACTTGTCCCTTATTCATATCGCCGAGATATGTCCCGATTTCGGCGCTGTCGACATAGAGGCGAGTCGTGTCGAAGTCAATCACGACGTCGAAAAGACTGCAGATTTCTCCGCCGCAGTCAATCCGTGCTTCGACGACTCCGCTTTGTCCCACATTCAACAGCAAGCCCGACAAACTGACTCTGCCGCCGGTTTGAGCAGATACAGCGGATTTTGATACTGCCATTCCTCCGAGCAAAAGAGTCACCACCAGCACGCCAAAAACGACTCGTCTAGGGAACGGGTTCACTTTATACCGCTCCACTGTTCTTCGCTCCAAGGCAAGTGGATGTATTCTGCGTTCTGGTAGGTACTCGACGAGAGGTCGATCCAGCTTTCACGCCCATTCGTCCACGTTCCCCAGTCCTGATTGTATTGTCCGCTGGCATCTTTGCTCGTATCGGCTTCGGCAATCAGGACGCGGTTCGGATTGTTGGGGTCAACTTGCACGATTTGGGCAACGTGGTTCCACTTCCAAACCGCAATCGAACCAACTTCGGGGGTCGTATTGACCTGAATACCCTGTTCGGGATGCTGCTCTGCCCAGCGCCGGGCATTATCCGCCCATTGGCTAGCCGATCCGGGATACCCATTCTGATTGGTCCATTCGGGAATGTACGTTCGCGAGGCAACGTATGCCGTACAACCGGCATAACGAGTCAAGTTCTTATCGTCAACGGATGCGCTGCGATACTGCATCCACACGTCAGGATTACCGGGCGCGGTCAGCTTTTGTGTGAGGTCGGCAATTTCATTTTGGAGTTCGGGAACCCGATTTTCGGCATCGGTGAGCATGGTTTGCCAGCGAGCAATCCGCTGCTCGGTTTCGGCGGCAATGCGCTCGTAATCGTCCCGCACGCCAGCGACCCAATCGACCGCTTGAGTGAAGACGTTGCCATTCAAGCGCGCTCGAATTTCCGCGAGAAAAGCCTGATCGTCTGCCAGCACCCGCCGCAAATAGTCGGGATAGTCGAGCCCCTGCTGTTTCTGCAAAATCTGGTCAATGATCCGCCGCTGATAATCATATGGATAATTCGCTGGGTTCAAATCCAATCCATCGAGCGTGGTCGTCGATGCGCCCAAGACCTGCCCGCTGGCAAAAACCATATCTTGCCGGACCGGTAATTCGATGCCGAGCGAAGCGGCGAGTCGCTGTGCCGGTGTGCCGGCAAACATAGCCGCCAACTCAGCATCAAGCTGGCGGAACTGATCGACCGTCGAGAGCAGTTTTCGCCCGGCTGTATCGTGATTGACGCACAGTCGATCCAAGCTCTGGCTTAGGGTATCCAACTGATTCGTGAGCGCGTCGAGAAACGTGCCCTGAAGACCGGTCGCATATAACACATTGACGCTGGAACGGATCCGGTTCAGGTCATTCGTCAAGGCGGCGGCATGAGCGCAGATCGCTTGTCCGGTTTGCTCGCCTTGGGAAAATTGGAGATGGATGTAGTCAGTCATGATCAAAGATTCCGTTTACCCGAAAAATCGGGTGATTTACGAGTTCGGCGAATTGAGCGGTACTGTTTCATTGAGGACCGGAACCGAGTTGAGGTCGCCCCAGACAAAGCCCTGATCGGCACTATTGATGACCCAGAGCGGGATGCTGCTATTCGGTGGCTGAATCTGAATTTGATCGCCTGCCGGACTTTTCCCGACGATCGGCACAATCGCGCCGCGTGGTAGCGCGGCAGAGCCAGCGACCGGCAGCGAGTGCACCAAAACGATCAGCACCGGCATTGGCGGGGCAGCCTTGGCGACATCTTCCGCGCGCACAAATGCCCCTGTAAAGTACGTCGGCAGAGGTACGTGTGCGCTCCACCAAACTCCCGACCCCAGCGCGGCGCATGAGCCTTGCTCGCGCGTGATCTCGACCGTACTGTTCTCGGCGAGGAAGTACGGGATCGGATAACCGCCAGCCAGCGTACAGATTACGGTATCTTTGGGCAAAACGACGCCATACTGACGAGCGGCTCTCAGCTTGCCCTGCGCAATGATCGCCTCATCGCTGGTCACATTAGGCGGTGCTTCCCCGGTCGGCGCCGATTGAGTTGGATTTACCGAAAGCGGAGCCAGCAAAGTCAGCGCATCATCGCTCAGCGTGGTCATCATTGTTGGAGTAAGCGAGGGCGTCACGGTGGGCAAAGCCGTCGCCGTCGCTGCGAGTGTATTCGTGCTGAGCACGACCGGGATCGGCGAGGGCGTAGGACTTGGGCTTGGCGTAGCAGTCAGCGTCGCCGGAATCGCAGTTGAGGTGAAGGTCGCCGTCGGCGGCAGCGTCGCCCGAATCGCCGGGGCTGCCGTCTCGGAGGGCGGAAGCGTTGGCGCTGCCGTCAGTGAAGCGATCGGCGAAGGTGTCGCCGTGCTGGTGGGCGTGAACGTCGCGGTCGGCGTCGAGGTGGGCGACGGTGTATCGGTTTCAGTTGGTTCGAGCATAATGCTGACGGCGCTGGTCTCGGCTTCCGCGGCAGTCGGGAGCGCCGTCAGCGTGGCGATGATCTCCGTCGGCGCGGCTTCCGTCGTCGGCGTTGGGGTAGCGGCATTCTCCGCCGCCGAAAATCGCGTGAGCAAAATCCCCGCCAAAATCACGACCACGAGACCGACCACAACCGCCGCCGCCCAGAACCGGCGCGAGCGGGCGGGCGCGCCGTAACGGATGACGAGCGCGGTCAGGTTATCCGACTTGCCGCCGCGTTTACTCTGGCGCGCGCGGCTGATCAGGCGTTGGGCGGCAGTCTTCGCCCCGACGTCTTTGACGGCGTCCACAAGCTGGGCGTTCTCCAGCTTCTCCCAGACTCCATCCGTGCATAGAATGAGGATGTCGCCTTTTTGCAGCGTGACGCGCCGGACTACCGCCGTCAGCAGGGTTGATTGCCCGACGAACGCAGTCAGATTATTGTCCGATCGTTCGTCGTCTTCCGAGGCGCGACCACTCGCGCGGAGGTCCTCCATCACACTTTGATCCCGGCTCAAGCGCTCGATGGCGCTCCCTCGCAGGCGATAGACGCGGCTGTCGCCCACGTTGAAGACGATCGCCTCGCCGGTGGCATCCACCGCCACGCCCGCCAGCGTCGAACCGATCACCGGCAGTCCGATCTCGCCCGCGCGATTACGCACGTAGACGTTCGCAGCTTCGACCGCGCTTTGCAGCCGGGTAACACGGTCCTCGCCCGCGCGCTCCGGGGCGTAGAAGCGCCGCACGAGTTCCTCCGTCGCCGAGCGGCTGGCGACCTCGCCACCGCCAAAGCCTCCCATGCCATCGGCGACGATGAACAAAGCCCCGGCGGCAAACTGAGGCGCGCCGTCCGGCGGCACTAAAATCGTCAGGTAGTCTTCATTGCGCGGACGTTCCAGACCGATGTCGGTTAGTCCCGCATAATCGAGGTCGCTTAGAATGTTGGACATGCGCCGCCTATCTCAGTTCTTGAGCCGGGTCTGGTCAGCATCGTATTCAGTTTCAAAGCCGAGCACGGTCGTCTTGCCGAGCACGATCGTGCTGCCATTATTCAAGGGAACCGGCGCGTGCTGTGCGATCGTCATGCCATCGACTTCCGTCCCGTGATTGCTGCCAATATCCGTGATCAAGAACTCACCGTTCGCGTAACGAATTTCGGCGTGCCGGCGCGAGACGTTGTTGTCCTTGTCGAAATTGAGGTCGCAGCCCTTGCCGGTGCTCGGATCAAAGCGACCGATCACGAACGGCGTCTTGCTGATCGGGAACACCTGACCGACCTGATCCTGATCGCGCGAATCGCGGACGGTCAGCTTCGACGCTGGTGGCTTCATGATCGGGACGGCGGAGGTCAGCCCCGGATCTTGGATCGGCTGCGCGCTGGTGCTGTAGGGATCGTCGGACGGCTCGACCGGCGTATAAGCGACCGGCGCGGCGGCAGCCTCAAAGATTCCGGTAAGTCCCTCAGCGAAGCCTGAATCACCGGTGGCTTTAGGCTTGCGCGAACGCCGCACGATCAAAATCAGAATCCCCACGAGCACTAGACTGATGACACCGATCACAATGAGCGGGATCAGGCGACTGTCGGGTCCCGACGGCGAATCCGCAGCGATCCCCTCAGGGATGGCGGTCGGAGTAAAGGTCGGCGTTGCTGCTGGCAAATCGATGACGATCACGCGCGAGACTTGCGCCACCGTCCGCTGGGCGCTGTCGTGACCAACCAACTCAATCCGATAGCGCCCGTTGGCGATGTCATCCAGCGGGAGGCGCACCTCGTTATTCACCGGCGCAACGCCAAAGTTGGTTACCCGCAAGCCGGTATTCTCGTCAAATACCGACAACTCGTAAGTGGTGATCAACTGGGGGTTTTCCACCAGAACGTGGAGCAAAACCTCAGTACGGTCGTCGTTCAGTTCCGCCGCATCGATGATGATAATCGCGGCAACGGGTGTCTCTGTCGCGGTGACGGTCGCCGTCGGCGTGAACGTCATGGTCGGCGTCGCCGTGGGCACGGCAAAGGTATAGGATTCTCGATTCAGCGTTTGCCCGGTGACATCTTCCGCCACAATTTCCAGCCGGTAATCGCCTGAGGCAACATTCCGCGCATTCATGCGGAGTTCCGGCTGCGACGTGAAACTGAACGTGCCGACTTGTAAGCCGCTGCGATTGTCGATCAGGTTGGCGCGCAAGTTCGCAATCGAGTTGTCCGGCGGCAGGCTCAAATTGACGACGATTTCTCCGGTCTGCGCATCAAACGATACACTATTAATCATGCCAACGGATGCCCTTGGCGTCGGCGTACTCGGCGTGAAGCTGAAATCTTTGGTCACCTGACTCAGCACCTGTCCAGTGTTGTCCTGTGCCGCGAGGACGACCGTGTAATTGCCGCCGGGCAGTCCATCCGCGCCAACTTGGAGCACGGCTTCCGGGCTAAAGGTATACGTGCCCACCAGCAGATTCGTCTGCCGGTTGAACAATTCCACCCGCACGCTGCCGACCGATGCCGTCGCCGCATAGCTGACGTGCAGGCTGACGAGATCCTGATCGGCGTCGTAAGCGATACTTTCCAGTATGACGACCGGCGGTTCGGGCGTGTTGGTCGGCGATGGCGTCGCGGTCGGGAAGGCGATCGTGAAGCGCTGATCGTCCGAGTGAGCGATAAACCGTCCATCCGCCGCAAAAGCGCTGATCGAAAGCACGTAATCGCCATTGGGCAGGTTGCCCGCCGGGATCATGACCGGGTTCGGGAGCGGCGCGACGAACGGATACTCACCGATCAACAGATTGGTACGGGCATTCACGAGGTTGAAACGATACTCGGCAGCCGGCATCGACGGATCGACGGTCACGCGCGCAGCGATGTTCTGACCGTCGGCGTCCGCTTGCACCGAATCAATTCGGATTTGTCCCGGTGACGGACTGGTCGTGATGTTCGACGCGGATTGCTCCGCCGCGGGCAGATTCACCGGCACAGCAACCGCGCGGGGAGCGTTGAAAATGACCGCATCCGGCTGCACCAGCAGGTTGTTCGCCAGCGATACGATCAAGGTCGCCGACCGGACGCCCTGCTGCGGGTAGATCGGGCTGCTCGCCAACCACTGCGCCTGCACCGAATTGGCGACGATGCTGAACAGCTCACCGAGTTGGGCTTGATTACCGACGACCGATACCCCACCGGTCGATTGCGAGAGGGCTTGCAAGCCCACTTCGTCAACCGGCTGCCCGCCGCGCAGCCCGATAGTATGGATCGGCACGCGGGCGTTCGGCTGATTCGCGGCGGAGATAACGTCTTCGGATGAATGTTGGCTGCAGCGCTCGCCACTCAATACTTGATCGACCCCATCGGTGAAAAGGATCAACGCGCGACGTCCGGCAGGCGCATTCGACAAAATCTGCACGGATCGATATGCCACGTCAAACAGACAAGTGCCCGCATTCGGGACGGCGTTGACTTCAGCAATGGCGTTGATCGTCGCGCTGCGGTCGGTCGTAAACCCGCTCATCAGGCTCTCGTCGATCGCGTCGTTGAACCGAATCACCCGAAAACTGACTTCAGCGGGGGCGTTCTGCACCAAATTGACCGCCGCGCTCTGCATGGCAGTGGAAACGCCGCCCATGCTGCCGCTGGCATCGAGCGCCAAGACGATGAAGAAAGGCGTATCCGGGCGGGTGATGCTGGCGTTGTAGCGATTGCCGTCGTCCAGAATGATGGTTGCGCTGCGCGGAGCCGCGTTCGTGAGTGGGTGACCGTCACCGTCAAGCAGGTTAAAGTACAAACCAAGTGTCGGCGCTTGATCGCCACCGGAGTCGGCAAGCTCAGGATAATTGATGAGCACGCGCGCGCTGCCTTGAGCGAAGGAAATTTGCACGGACAATGCCATCAAGATAGCGGCAAAGAGGAGAAAAATCCGATTGGGCATGAGGTCAACTCACTTCATCGTGCATAAGGGAATCATCGATTAGCAGGCATACGCAGGACAAACTGAAGCTTGACGTTCCCCAAGCGCAGCCAATCACCATCGTGCAAGGGCTGGCGATCGCCGGCTGGGACGGGCGCGTCATTGAGAATCACCGGGTTGTCCGGCTTCTGACTAACCACGAAATACGCCGCCGCCTCACGGATGATGTGGGCGTGCGGGCGCGAAACCGTCAATTCGGGATCGAGATCGCTCAGATCGATGTCAGGCGAGATCGAACGCTGGCGATTCGGACGCCCGATGACCGTCAAGGAACGGATGATCGGGAACTCCTGCCCCCCAGCGGCGCGCAGCAGCGCATAAATCAAATTGACGTCGAGCAGCGGCGCGGCTGCCGGTGCCGGGGACGCTGCGCCATCAGCGACTTGCAGCAGCAGTTGATCGTCCGGCTGCACCGCCTGCGCCATCAGCGTCTGATCGGCGAGCAAGGTCGCGCCGGTGCGCGCCAACCGCAGTTGATAATCTGCCGACGGCAGTTCAAACTCCAGTTGAATTTCGCGGAGCAGCTCGCCAACCGTAAGCTGATCGCTGACGATGGCGGGTTGATCGGCATCAGCTCCAAATAACTCCGACACCACGGTGACATGCATAGCCTTCCCCCCGAACAGTAATGCCGCTTACTTCGTCACTCCGCCGCTTCGACTGCTTCCGGCTCAGTAATTTCTCTTACCCATCGATCCAGCGAGCTTTCGAGTTCGGCGTTTTCATCCTGCGGCGTGGCGACCTGAATCAAGGCAACTCGACCAGAGTTCACGACGTAACCCCGTCCGGGCGGGAATTCCGCCGAACTGCTCCGCAGGCGTCCCCCTAGAGCCAACGGCGAGTCGTAGCCGTCCAAACCCAGCCCGAAATGCCGGGCAGTCACCAGCTTGACAAACTCGTCGCCCATGTTGGCGATGTTCCGCGATCCCGCCACGATGAAATGCAGCCCGTCGGAACTATACTGCCGTCCGAGATTGGTCAGCTTCGTATACAGATCGCGTTTTCCGGCGGAAATGACCGCCTGTGTCAGATCGTCGTAATTGTCGATCAGCACAAAGATCTCCGCCGCCGATTTATCGGGGGCTTCTAGGCTCGTCTGAAGCGTGGCGATCATCGCTTCTAACTCCGCGACCTCCGCCACCGTCTGCCGCACGTGCGGCAGTTCCGACAAGCGCCGATCGCCGCCGTATTCGGCGATCTTGCGCTGCTGAAAATCGACCAGCCAGATCTGCACCTGCTCCGGGGTATAGCGGCGTGCCAGCGCGATCACCCACGTCTGCAAAGCGACCGTTTTGCCACTCAGCGGCGGTCCGATGATCGCAAAATGGGGATTTCGGGTCAGCGTGACTTCAAACGGTTGGAGGTCAGAATCTTGCAAGCCGAGCGCGACTGTGATCCCCCGGCTCGGCTGCGGGACGGGCAAGCTGCGCCACGAAACCGCAGCGGAGAGCACGGCGATGTCGTCGGGCGTTTTTCCCTGCCACGCCGCACTCATGCGAACGGCGACTTCGTCCAGCGACCGGCTCTCGTCGCCCAACTGCGGGCTGTGATCGTCGGATTGCGGCAGCGCAAGGGGCAGCGCGATCTGGAATTCCAACGCTGTCCGCTCGAAGCGCATCACGCCGCGACCGGGTATATCTTCGATTTCAGCGCTGGTTCGCCCGACAATCGTCGAGTATTCCGAGGGATCGGCAAGCTGCAGCGCGAGTCGCTCGCTGAACAAGCTGACGGTTCGCCCCGGCACCGAGTTCGCCTGTTCCGCCGTGAGCAGCAGATGCACGCCAAAGGCGCGCCCCTCCCGCGCGATGACGTTGAACAAGTCGACAGCTTCGGCGTAATTCTCGCGGAAGGCGGCGAAGTTATCGAGCAAGCAGAGGATAGCGGGCAGCACCTCGCCGCTGCTGTTGTATTCCGCCAAATCATTGACCTGCGCCGCGCTAAAGAGCGCTTTGCGCTGCTCGATTTCCGCCGATAACTTCCTGAGCAGTCGCCGCACTTTTTCTTCTTCACTCAGCAGGATGATGCTGCCAATGTGAGGAAAATTCTTCAGTGCCGAAAGTCCGCGTCCGCCGAAATCAAGCGCGTAGATTTGCAGTTCCGCCGGCGAGTGGGTCGCTGCCAGCGCTAAAACGGTCGTGCGTAGAAGCATCGTCTTGCCTGATCCTGACGTCCCGAAGACGATGTAGTGACCGACGTTGAAATCGAACACGAGCGGAAATTGCTGCGCCTCCAACGGCTGATCGACCAGACCGACGGGCGCGCACATGCTCGATTTGTGCGCCCAGTCGATACCTTGCCACGCATTTCGCCCATTGAACCAAGCACTCACCGCCGGGTTCAACTCCATATCACCCAAATCTAGCTGCTCCGGGAGCGGATCGTGCCACGGCTTGACCTGCACCGGAACCCGACGATCTTTCGCCAGCTGCACCATGTAATCCAGCAGCGTCGAGGCGATCGTGTTGGACTGCGATTGAACTGCCTCGACATTGGTCTTTTGTTTCTGGCGTTTGGTCCAGATCACCGACGGGGCGGTTGCCGGGGCGACGTCCTGTCGTGAACGCCGGTGCGGAGCGCGCGCCCGCGCCACTTGAATCAAGTCGACGCGATCTTTGCCGACCTGAAGGTAAGCACGTCCGGCGATGTTGGGCGGCAAGAAGGCAGCGTCGGCGCGGTCGAGCAGTTCCCGACTGTCGTCAACCGTTTCCACCCGCAGGCAGATTTTCAACTTGGTGTTGGCGCGGATCTGATCGCTCACCAGACCGCTCGGTCGCTGCGTCGCCAGCAGCAGATGCACGCCGGGCGCCCGCCCCAACCGGGCGATACTTTCAAGCTGTGGTCGAAATTCGGGGCGCTCCTTGATCATCTCGGCGAACTCGTCGATGATCACGAACAGGTACGGCAGCGGCGCTTGCTGGTGCAGTCCGCGCGCGCGGTAGACGCCAATGTCGTCGGCGCGGGACTGGGCAAGTAAGGCGGTGCGACGGGTCAATTCGGCGCGAATCGCCGTGAAAGCGCGCACGCCCGCCTGTCCGTGTAAATTCGTGATCACGTCCACGACATGCGGCAGCGCTCGAAATGCCTCGAAAGCGGTGCCACCCTTGTAGTCCACCAGTACAAAATTGACCGCCGTCGGCGAATAGCGAATCGCCAACCCCAGAATCAGCGACATCAACAGTTCGCTTTTGCCAGTACCCGTCGTTCCGGCGAGCAAACCGTGCACGCCGTCGCGCTCGGTATGGAAAATGATCTCGCGCGGTTTACCGCCGCGCATCATCCCCAGCAAGGTGCTCGGCGCTTGATCGCTCGGCTGTTCGCTCTGCTGCCAGTGCTCCCAGATGTGGAGTTCGTCGACGGTCGAGACGCGATTCAGTTCCAGCAGCGACAGCGATACCGGCAGATCCGCGCCATAGGTGGTGCGAATCGCCAACGACGAAAGCTTCTTGGCGAAGTTTATTTCGGCAGCCTGCGCACTGAGCTGATCGGCAACACCGTTGAAACGCGGCGAATTAACGCCGACTTCTAGATAAGCGAACAACGGGAGCTGCTTCTGTGGTTCCATCACCAGACGAATCAGTGACCGACATTCGCCGGGAACATC
The DNA here is from genome assembly GCA_963727545.1 of uncultured Chloroflexia bacterium. Lineage (GTDB taxonomy): Bacteria > Chloroflexota > Anaerolineae > Aggregatilineales > Phototrophicaceae > Flexifilum. The sequence continues at coordinate 62,829 of CAVSGS010000029.1, read as the reverse complement.
TTCCTCGGTGGGCAGCAGAAACAGTACGCAAGTGTTCAAATCGTGACCGAAATTGAGGAGGGTCGAAACGGCGGTCTCCGCGACGACCTGATCGAAGAGCGAATTGACCTCCGCCTTCGTGAAGATGTCCACGATCACGACCAGCAGCGGCAGCGCATCGCGGCTAGTCTGCTCGCTCTCGATTTGCGTCTGCCGTCGTTCCAGTTCGGTTTGCAGGAATCCCCAAAACCCCGGCATTTGGCTGGTTTCAAAGCAAAACTGCTGATTTTCCGATCGTTCGGACTGGCGCGAGAAACCGGAATGCGGCAGCCAGCCCAAGCCCGACCATTCCGGCTTTGATTCAGGCGTGCCGACGATATACAGACGCAGATCGTTGGGCGAATGCAAGCCGGTCAGATCGACGACCATCGCCCGCACGAAATTGCGCACGATCTCCGACGAACCGGTCAAGCCGATCGCGTGCTGCTCGCGCAAGGAAATAGTGATCGGTACGTTGTGGACGTTCACGTAATCTCGCGCCAGCCTGAGCGCTTTGCTCATTTGCGGCGCATCCGTGTTGACGTTATTGTCCGGTGGATTGAAGACCATGTGCGAAGGCACGTCGCCGATTCCTAAGCGTACAGACCCGAAATCGGCGTCCTCGATCCGGCGTTCCCACAACCGCGGGCTGCGACTCTGCGCCATCTGTAGGATCGAGTCCGGCGGCGGCGAGTTGTGGTTGTAAAAATCCTGCTGGCGCTCGTGAGCCGCCGCCATATTCGCTTCAAGCTGGGCGAGCACTTCGGTATAGCTGTTTTGCTTGCGATCTTCGTTCTCTTGGTTGCGCTTCCACGTCAAGTAGCCGACTGTGCTGGAAATGATCGCCGTGATGCCCAGCGGCAGCACGAACAGCGGATTGCCGCCTCGTGCCGCAATAAACGCATACCCGATCAACATGATCAAAGGCATACCGAGGCTAATCAGCCCCAAGCGCCCCATCCCGGCGTTGCGGGAAGGCGGATTGGGGATGTCGATTTCCCCTTCGGGGAACTCAAGTTGAATGCGAGGCGGTCGGTTAAAGAAATCAGTCTGCGGCATGGTCAATCTAGCTACTAAGAATCTGCGTTGATAGATAAGTCTCTTAGGAGGCTACGTCGTTTGTTTCTGCATATTAACGTAGCACAGTTCGATTATAATGTGAAAAGGATGCTACAACAGTGAAGGTGAGACCGCGCCATGCACCTCGTTTGTACCAGATGCCTTTCGTTGATGCCGGAGGGAACCCATTGGTGCCAAAATCAAAAATCGAAATGTCCGCCCGGAACGCTCTCGATCATCTTGGACGCCGATGAGACGTTCGGTGAAGCCAAAATTCTCTCGCTGCTGCGCGTTTACCCGACGTCCGCTCTCTACAAGGCGACTTATCGTGGTCAGGCGGTTTTTCTGAAGATCGCCCACAATAATTATCACGCTTACCTCAAGGCTGAGGCGCTCTTGCTGAAGAGCATCGGCGACTATCCATCGCTCCCGCACCTGATCGCGCCGCGCAGCGAGCAGCCGTACGGCAAGTGGTCGGTGCAGGGTGAGCTTAAATACTTCACGCTCTTTAAGTACGAGCCGGGCAGTTTCCTCGACACTTATTTGGGCGATCGTCTGCAGCTTGAACCCCGCGCCGCGGCACAGTTTTTAGTTCAGCTTGCCGACATCGCGGCGCGGATAGCACTCAAACGGCGTAAACTGATCCTGAATCTGCGCCTGAACTCGGTGCTCGTGCGCGAGGATGCTGAAGGCATTCTTCGCCCCACGCTGTTTGACTTCGGGGCACTGCTGGAGATCGGTCAGTGCGCACCGGACTGGCTCAGCAACAGTCATGCACCGAGCCATCTCGCCCCGGAGGTTCTGCGCGGCGATCCCTGCCTGTACCAAACCGACGTTTACAGCTTGGGCTTCATTCTCTATCAGATCCTCGTCGGCGAACCCGCCATCCAGCGCGATCACCGGACCGATTCCGAACTGCGCCATCTCGTCCTGACAAAAACACCAACGCCATTAAGCCAGCGTCGCCGCGAACTGCACCCGGCGATCGCGCTTGCCGCGCACAAGGCGCTCAGCAAAAATCCCGCCGAACGTCAGAGCAATGCACATCAGTTCGGCAAAGAACTGCGCCAGATCGTCGGCGAGGTTCCGCCGGAGCGGACCGGGATTCAGATCAGTCCGCGAATCTGGATCGGGGTCGTCGGGGCAGCGTTAGCGCTGATGTTTATCTTGGCACTGATACTTTTGCTTCAACCTCAATAGATGTTCTACGATAACATTTGTATAATATAAATAGCTTATCTGCATCCATAAGTATTGAAGATTTCAAAGGACCCAACTAATGGCAAACCAAGACCTGTTCCATGCAAATGCCAGTGATCTCGACTCCGCTGGTGCTGATTTTCTGAACTGCGCTTCCTCGATTCAGGACACGCTGACGCGGATGCGGAATGATGTCAACAACTTGAATGCCTCATTCCAAGGCGCGGCTGCATCCGCCTTCTACGCCCAGATGGACACCCTCCTGCACCAGATGCAGACGGTCTCCGATCAGGTCAACGAGATGGGCAACGACCTGAAGACGACAGCTCAGCGCGTCCGCGACCTGCAAGCCGCCGCACAAACCGATCTGGGATCTTTCTCGGTCTAGTTACTCCCCAAGCTAGCTCTAGTTTCCAATGGTCAGCAGGCTTGCACTAATCCAGCCCTGCTGACCATTATCTAGTTGTACTCGAACCCATTCGCGGTCTGTACTGAAGCTCAGCACGCGAACCCGTGCCAGGGGTTGCACAACAGTGACTGTGCTGTAATCTGTGCTTGGACCACTTCGCAGATTGACGTCTCTGTCGCTGATGACAACGGCTTCGGAAGTTGGACTGCGACTGTTGCGATTGGTTCCACCGTCCTGGGAATTCCTCAATTCCAAGTTCCAATCATATTCATATCGCCGGTTAGGCGAATCCATCCAGTTCGATCATTACAGAAAATCTGTAGAAATGTTGCTCCCGATTTGTCGTTCATTACGGCTCGCACGTTTGCGGTGGTGTTCGAGATTGTTCCGACCATATCTCCGACATCCGCTTCAAGCAATGGACGTGACAGGATCGTTGCTCGATTTGTAATGACAACTTGTGCTTGTGTCGAATTTGAAGTCAATTCACAAGTTTGAGGGGGCAAGGTGGCAGTTGGAGATGCCACCCGTACGTCACCAATCGTGTACTGCGCTAGCACAAGATCGCCACTTAGATCGCCAATCACAGAGTCGGAAATTTGCAGACGAGCGTTTCCCGCTTCCAATCCAGTCACAGTAAGTAGAAATAAATGGCTGGTTGAGTGCACTTGCGGGCTACCTAACGCTGTGGCAGCAACATGAATCCGCCCAGATTGTGGATCGACACTCATGTCGCCAATGAAAAGATGCCCATACTGATCCTTGAGATAATCACCCATGTCAATCCCGATGACACGAATGATGCCGGGATCATAGGCTAGCGTAATGTCGAAGGCACCGCAGCATCCTTGATCTCCAACTACATCGACCGGAATAGTGCTGCTCTGCCCAACCGTGAGATTCAGGCTCACACTGGTCACCGCGACCGACTGCTGCGCGCTGACGCCAACAACCACAACCACCGCGAGCAGCAAAATACCCGATAGGATCGCCCTGCTTAAATTTCGCGCGCGGATCATTGACAAGTTTCACCGTATTGGCTAGCGACGTGACGCAGATCGAACACGTCGATGTCGCCATCGCCGTCGAAGTCAAAGGCGGGATCGTAAGCAGCGTCACCTTGTTGGCTGCCCACAGCAGCACTCACGATGCGCACGTCGAATACGTCAACTGCGCCGTTGTGATTGACGTCGGCGATTTCACAGTTGGTGAGCGTTGCCGTCGGCATCGGCGTCGGTGAAGGCGTATCAGAAGGGATCGCCGTGAAGGTATAAGTAAAGGTCGGCGTCGGCGTTGTCGTAGGCAGCGGCGTATTCGTCGGCAAAGACGTAGGCGTATCGGTGACAGTCGGCGTCCATGTCAGGGTATTAGAGGCAGTGACGGTGGGCGTCCAGCTCGGCGTGAACGTGTCACTGGGCACGGGTGTCTCCGTATCGGTCGGCATGGGGGAGGACATCGGCAGCGGCGTCGCCAGTTCAGCCTCAATCGTCGGGGTGACAGTCGGCGTGGGTGTCGGTGCAACCGGAGCAGAAACTGTTTATGCTCCCGGTCTGAGTGCGTCATTTCTCACCGCCATCGGCTGCTTGACACCACCGGTGGTGTCACTCACTTCATCGGTAGCTTTGTGGGCGTATCTGGAACTTACAAGTATAATACCCCCGCCCCCACTGGATGGCGGAGCTTGCACCAGCGAGGTCGGTGTAGCAGTGACGATTGTCGCGACGTCAGTTCCACCGCTGCCTCTACTCATCAGAACGACGAGCAGCACAATCAGCAGTACAACCGCGATCCCGCCTCCGATCGCCGCAAACAGCAGCCAATTGCGCTTCGTCTCGGTCTGTTGTGGTAGCAGCCGCGCCGAGGAGGGGGTTGGCTCTCCCTTGGCGCTGGCTGGTAGCGAGAAAGTTGCAAAATTGGTCGGCTCACCTCGCTGCCCAGCAATGGCGCGTTCGAATGCTGTCGCGAAAGCTTGGATGGTCTCAAAGCGATCTTGTGGATCCTTCGCCATCGCCTGATTCAGCACGTCGGTTACCGCTTCAGGGACACCGACGCGAATCGTGTGCGAAGGTGTGGGCTGATCGTTGATGTGCCTCGTCATCAAAGCAAGCGGAGTCGGTCCTTCGAAGGGGCGCTGTCCGGTGACAAGCGTGTAGATGACGATCCCCAGCGCATACTGATCGGTCAGCTGATTTGCGTGCTCGCCGCGCCACAACTCCGGACTCATGTAGGCAGCCGTGCCCATCGCGAAGCCGGTAGCGCTCAAGGACGATGTGGAGTCAGCCACGCGCGCAATGCCGAAGTCGACCAAGTAGGGCACTCCGCGCTTGTCGAACATGATGTTGTTGGTCTTCAGGTCGCGGTGGTAAATCCCTTGGCTGTGAGCATAGTCGAGCGCACCGGAAAGGGCATGGAGAATAGCGGCAACTTCGCCGAGCGAGGGCGTCGGATTCTGATCGTTCTTGCGGAATTCCAAACGCTGTTCGATGTTGCCACCATCCAACAGGCGCATCACGATATAGTTGACGTTGTTCTGCGTGCCCCAGTCGTAGATCGTGACGATGTTCGGATGTTCCAGCGTCGCAGCGATCTCGATTTCGCGCGCAAAGCGATTAGCGTAGTCGGCTTGCGCGGCGAAATTCGGGTTGAGAACCTTGACGGCGACAATGCGCGCTCGGCTTCCACTCCCGATTTTTCGTCGGGCGCGGTAGACCTGCGCCATGCCGCCGGAGCCAATTAACTCCAGAACTTCATACTCACCTAAGGTCTGCCCGCTGAGGCTGTAATAGCCCATGTCGTCTACAATGCTCCTGTTCGATGGCAGTGATGGCGCTGCGAAAAACTAGAGAAGCTTGGTTTTGAAGCTTCCGTTATCCACATCGTCGATCGATAAGACCGGACGGGTCAAATTCGTTGGAATAGCGCCACATTTCAGCGGCGGCAGCAACCGAGATCGCTTTGACGACGCACTTTGTTCAGCGTCGTTAGCGCAATTCTGGTTACCTTATTCTTATCCTACAGTATTTCAGCACCTGCGTAATTAATGATTCTGATCGACGTATTCTTTTCGGCAAAATCCGGTCGCATCCCCAGTAAGTTTGAATACGGCATGGAGCCATAAGAAGCGGCGATGCTCAAGCTGATTGAGCAGAAGCTAAATAGTGCGGTAGCACAAAAACGAGCGCACCCCCTCAGTTCGGCGCAGTTCGTCCTCAAGCTTAGGGACGCCAAGCGGGCATACTGTCATTCTCCGGGAAGCTGAGTAGCGGGCGAGGATTACTCCCATCCCGATCCATCGTGTAAATATCCAGATTATCACCTATCGACACAGCAAAGGTGATTTGCATTCCATCCGGCGACCATGTCGGCGCGAAAGTCACCACATCAAGGTCATGCGTCAATTGGCGAATGTTGGAACCATCTGCCTGCATCACATAAATCGCGGTACCGTTCGCTGAGCTGCCTTCAAACGCGATTAGCGCTCCATCCGGCGACCATGCCAAAAACCCCGGACTTAAATCGCTGTTCGTCAGCGGGCGAACGTTGGAACCATCTGCTTGCATCACGTAAATCGAAGTTCTGTCTGCGCCACCCATAAACGCAATTTGACTGCCGTCGGGCGACCACGTGGGGAATGCACTGAGCGTCGCGGCATCGGTTAAGCGTCGAATTTGGGCGCCGTTTACCTGAATCACGTAGACGGCAGCTTCATTAGTAGCCAGTTTTGCAACTGTAAAAGCGATCTTGGTCCCGTCCGGGGACCACGCGCACCCCATAGTTAACATCCCGCTAGGAGTCAAGCGACGAACGTTCGAACCGTCCGCTTGCATCACGTAAATTGCCGCGTCGTCAAACTGGGGGTCTGAGATTCCGGTGTAAGCGATCTGGCTTCCATCCGGGGACCAAGCAGGCAGGATCGCAAGCGTATCGGTGCCTGTTAGTCGGCGTACGTTAGATCCGTCGGCTTGGGCAAGGTAAATCGCCGCATCACTAGAGTCGGCAGATTGCCGCGCAAACGCGATTTCAAAAGGCTCTAGGATGACGTTTCCAGTGACCACGCTGCCGGTGTAGACCTGAACGAACGCCCCGTTCTCGACCCGAAAAATACCAATGTCGGCAACCGAGGTATCCCCCGTGCCGTCGGCATTGAGCACACCGGTCAGCCCTTGGAAATCGTTCAGGCTGCGAACGTATGCTGAGATCGCGTTACGCGAGATGACCAGATCGCCGTTGGCATCGACGTAGCCGATGGCTTCGATCGCGTCGAGCAGGACGTTGACACCGTCATAGCTGTTGGCGTGGTAGGGAGCCGGGGGTTGTTCGCCATAGGTCGTCACGTAGCGACTCACGAAATCAGTCAGCGCTGGGCTGCCCGCCGGGATCGCGGCAGTGGCATACACACCTTCCGACGCCGCACCCGACAAATTCACCACTTCCGTGCCCTGAATGCCATCCGCCCCCATGAACGGCACGCTCTCCAGCCCGGCGTCCGCCCGCTGCTCGATCAAGCGCGCTGCTTCTGCCGGAAAACCGCCAAAGTAGATCAACTCCGGATCGGTCTGCGCGATGTCATCGAGCAGACCACGGAAATCGGTATCGCCAACGCTCACCGCGTCAGACGAGACCACTTTGCCACCCAACGCTTTAAAGCGATCGGACACAACCGTGACCAAGCCTTCACCGTAGGTGCTGCCGTCGTGGATGGTCGCAATCGAGCGCACGCCCAACACCTTGTACATGTACTCAGCAGCGATCGCGCCTTGGAACGAGTCCGATACCACCGTGCGATTGAAACTACGGTGATCGCTGGTCGTCAGGTCAGGCGCTGTGCAGCTTGGGCTGATGCTGGTGTAATCCGCTGCATCAAAGATCGGGGCGGCGGCACGGCAAGCACTGGAGCACATCGGACCCACAACTCCGACGATGCTGCTGTCCGAACTGAAGTAATGCGCGACTGCCTGTCCCCCGTCGGCGGAGCACTGATCGTCTTGCACATTCAGTGTAACGTTGAACGTCCTGCCATCGACCGTCACCGTCGGGCGATCTTGCAGCGCCAGTTCCGCGCCCCGCTGAATGTCGACGCCGAGCGGGGCAATGCCCTCGCCGCTCAGACCGGACGCCACCCCGATCACGACGCGCTCATCCGGCGACACCGCCACCGTCGGACCTTCCACCGGCGGCGTTGGAGTAGCATTGGCTTGCGACTGAACCACGACCAATCCGCCGGTTACGGCGGTATTCAGGGAATTTGAGGCTAAATCACCCAGTTGGGCTTCAAGAGTGTTAAATTGTGAGGTGCCGAAAGCGACAGCGCGGACTTGCAGGGTAAACAAGTTGTCGCTCTCAGGTGGCGGTGGCGTTCCCAGAGCAACCGCAGTGAGATGCACGGTTCCGCCGTCGTTATCGATCGCCTTTTCGACCACCATCGTTTCGCCCAAATAGGTTCCGACTTCGACGCTTTCCACCTCTATAACGGAGGGATCGAAGCCGAAAGTGACCGAAAACAAGCTGCACTGGCTGTCGCAGTGGACGTGAGCGACAACAGTACCGGTTTCGCCCGGAGAGAGGGTTAGGGAAGCGAGGTCAATCGTCGCACCGGATTGAGCCAACCCCAACGATGCGCCGATCAGATTAAAAATACAAATCACTAGAAAAAGAAACAACGGTTTATGGGTGGGTTTTAATTTGTTGTGCATGTTAAGTCCGGCGGCAATAATGCTAGCTTAAGTATAATAGCGACTATTCACAATGAACAATATAAGTTGACTGTCCGTTAAGGTCACCGCGCCGAATTCAAAGAGATTGAGCTACTCACGTCTAGCGGAAAGAAAAAGCGCCCCGGAAGAATTCCGAGACGCTTTTCATGCTTACGGCTGGCGAGGTGGGATCAGATTCGGTTGCGGTCTGCCTAATTCGCCGCCGGCTGATCTTTGACCAAGCGCGCGCGCATCAGCATGACGTTGTACGGACCCCACTGCGACATGGTGAAATAGACCACTTCGCCATCGCTCGCCCACGGGTGGAAATACGATCCATACAGCGACGGGAAATCCGCCGAGTCCACCAGCATTTGCGGCTCGCTCCACGTCCCCGTGAGTTCGGGCGCCTCGCGGATCACAATGCCCCGGCGCGGCTCGTCGAGGTAAATCATGATCCAGCGTCCCAGAAATTCGTTCCATGCGACCGACAACTCGCCGACCGGCGCACCGACAATTTCGACGGCATCAGCCATGTCACTCGACCAATCGCTGCCATTCCAATAGGTATAGGCGGACATGTCAAGCACGGTGTCCGGCTCGGCGGAGACGCGCGCCAGTTGGACCCCGCCATAGCGTCCGCCGGGCGTGCCAAAGACGTAGAGGTAGCCGTCGTGCTTCAGCAGCGCCGTCATGCCGAAGTTGGTATCACCCTGCCAGATTGATTCGGGCGGCTGCGTCCACGTTTCGCCGCCATCGTCGGAGTAGCCCCAACCGGAGCGGTTGAGCGTCCAGTGTCCCGGTTCGCCCCACTGATGCACCGCCATATAATGCAGGAACATCCGGTCGCCGACCGCGATTCCTGCCGTGGGAATGAGCGTGAAGTCCTCGAAGTGCTTGCTGAGCACCGCGCGCGCCCGCCCGTTGTCGCCCATAAACATGCCGTCGAGCGTCATGCCGTCTTCGAGATCGTGGTCGGTGGAATAGCCCAGCACGTTGTAACGCCACTGTCCGCCACCCCCGCCGCCACTCGCCGGACGGCAGCAGCCGAAGGTGTCGCCAAAAGCGATGTAGACCGTTCCGTTCAAGTCGAACATGCTGCCCAAGTCGGTACCGAGCACGCCGTAATTCACGTCAGTTTGATTAGGCGAGTCCGGTCCGGTGACCCACCCCACGGACTCAACGTCAGCAACGCCGGTTAGCACCGGAACAGCATCATCTTGAGCGACGGTCATCGTTGCACCACCGATCGCTATCAACGTCAAACAAAAAACCATGCCCAGAAAGCGCACATTCAGTCCTTTCAAGCCCTAAGCTTTCGTGCCGACCGACACAGCGACATTATCAAGACTGCCGCCGAGCACCTCGACTTCCGGCGTTTGACTGTCGCGGCGCTGGCGGAAAACGCCCCACGCTTTCCCGTTCGACCAGAAACACTGGAACAGGTCGGGGTCGGTACTGGCGTCGAACGCCGGAGCAAAGGTTAGCGTCCCCGTCGGCAGATCGGCGTGCTGACCGCTGAGCGCCAGCAGCACCGTCCAACTCGACATCGAGCGCGCGTAATGATGCCCGCACTCGACCTCGTCCCACGGATTGCGGCGCGTGCCGTCGTGCCGCGAGCGCACCGTTTCCACCACTTTCAAGCCGTCTTCGAGCCAACCGTCGTAGATCAACTCGGCGGCGACGTGATACTCGACGCCGGTCCAGACTTCATCGGAATAGACGAACGGGAATTTCGGACGCCCGCCCTTGTGCCACGTGCAGAGCAGCAAGCCGGATTCGTCGTTGAGGACATAGGTACGCTGGCAGTTCGAGTGATTTTCGAAGCCTTCAAGGAAGTTGTAGTCGAAGATGCTCTTGATCGCCGTGCGGACGTGATCGGTCGGCAGCAGGTCGCCGAGACCGAGCGCGTGGGCGTGCAGCTGCCCCAGCAGTTGATCCGACAGGCAGCCCAGCCCGTGCTGATACTTATGGGCATCCACGTCGTCGAGGTGCTGAATGAAGTATTCGCCGTTCCAGCAGAGTGCGTCGAACTTGCTCGAACTCTGCTCGAAGGCTTGATGACAGCGCTGCGCGATCTCCGGCTCGCCGAGTTCCTTCGCCATCTCTTCGACCGCGCGCAATGCCGCCAGATAGTAAATGTTGCTCAGCGGATTGGGTCCGTAGAATTCGATGTCGTAGGTATTGTGCTGCTTGCCGTCGAGCACGAAATCGCCGTCGGTATCCCAGTGAATCCCGGCGAAGTCGAGCGCGCGTTTGACCGCGCCCCAGATACTTTGCAGCCATGCGCGGTCGCCGCTCAACTGCCACTCGCGGTAAGCGCGTAAGATCGTACCCATCTGCCCATCGACCGCCGGTTCCGCTTTGGGCTGATCCGCCCACGCCCAGATGAACGTTTCACCCAACGATTTCAGGTTGCGGAAGGTCATGTAGCCGTCATCTTCAGTTTCGATCTCGAACTCGATCCGGCGCATTTCTCGTTCCAGCGAGGGGAACAGATACGCCATGCTGTAGGCGTAGCTCCAGACGTGGGTGCAGCTTCCGGCGCAGCAGCCCGCGTTGTCGAAGCAGCCTTCCCAGCCATAGAAACGCCCGTCTTCGAGCCAGAAACAGGTGGTGCTGCGCATCGGCACGATGTTGGCGGAGACGGCGTCGAGCACGTAATCGGGCAGCGTGCTGCTAAAGAAAGCGTCGTGGAATTTGCGTGTCTCGGTCGAAAGCCGCGCCCATTCCTGAACCGTGTACTGCGCCACCTCCCACGCATCGCCGAACTGAACGGCGTAATGATTGCGGATCGTCGGCTTGGCACCGGGTGCCACCGTTTGCGGACCGTGCCAGCTATTATGACGATTGGGAAAATGCCACGTGATCCAGAAGGGATAGCTGTGCGTCTCGCCGGGCTGGAGCGTATCGACCACGCCCAGCGATCCGGTATCGGGTTTGCCGTCGGGCGAGGCTGCGTCATAGCCGAGGTCAGTCAGCAAGCCGTCATCCGCCAGATCGTCCCAGAATTCTTGCAGGAAATCCCACCAACCGCTGCGTAACCACTGCGGCTTGACGGTGACGTTCTCGTAGGTTGTGACCAGCCCCATACTGCCGAACATGAGGTCGTCGGCGGGGATGTCTTCCGCATCCATGAAAATGCCGCGCAGCCCGCCTTCGTCGCGGAACTGATTGCGCGTTTTACCCTGCTGACTGCGGGCGATGTTCATGAACGGGTCGAACTGCGCCGTACCGACGGCGTTGCAGAGCGAACCGACCAGCGTGATCGCCAGCGGTTGATCGGAAACGTTGGTCACGCTGTAAGTGAGCGAGGCGCAGGGAATACCGGAGTCGTCCGGGTTGAGCGGGATCATCGGGGTGAAGGCTTCGAGCGCCACCTTGACCGGCACGTCCGGGTCTTCTAGCTCGACCCACGCCAGCGGATACTCGCCGCTGAACTGCGCCTGTCGAAAACGGGGCAAGCCGCCATGCTGCGACGGGTGATAGCCATGCGACAAATTGAACGGCGGCTGCAGCGCGCCTTCCAGCACGCGCAGCACCGGCGCTTGACCGGGGGCTTGCGCGCGGATGGCGAAGAAGGTATTCGGCAGTTGATTACCCTTCGCCGCCGAGTTGAAGATTTCCCAATCGCGCAGGTCACCGCGCGCGCCGAGGGAAACGTTGCCGGTACCAAGACCGCCGAGCGGAAACGCTAGCACGGTCGCCGAAGCATCGAATGAACGCTTAGTTTCCATAGTTCACAACCTGATTTTTGATAGGTTAAATCGTCATTTTCCTGATTTGGGCGATTGAGCACAGCACGCCGTGCCCCGACAAGAACGCACCATCACCGGTTAATTCGAATGTGCCGCCTGCATCGCCTTGATCCGCTCATCGACGGTGAACGCCGCCAACAAGACCCACAGCGCCGGAATCACGATGATCAGCGCCCCTTTGCTGATCGACACCGCCCAGACGCCGATGCCGCCGAGCATCAGCAAGCCGAGCGCGATAATCGGGTTGCTGACCGCCAAGACCAGCGCATTTCGCCAGATGAGCCGCCCGCTCACCTTTAACTGAGACGGCAGGAAGATCGCAAACACGCCGATCATTAGCAGCGAGAACAGGATGATGCCGATCCCGAAGGCGACCGGAACCGGCACGCCCGCCAATACCGGCGTCATCAAAATCACCGATCCGAGCCAGACCGCAAACGCCGTGAGTAAGGTGGAAGCATTCGCCCAGACGTCGCGCAGGCGCGGCGCTTCGTCGGCGGCTTGGCGCGCCGCCATGTTGATCATGCCGCTCAAGACGAGGACGGCGGGCAGCGTCGCGGCGGCAACGCCAAGCAGCAGTCCGCTGGTCAGCGCCAAGTAAGCGGGCAGCAGCGCCACCGCGAACAAGGCGTTCGCCAGCGTCCAGCGCGGCAGATCGAAGAAATAGGCGATCAGGGCGCGACCGAGTGCGGTTTCGGAAAGCGATTGGACTAAACGCATCGCCGATTACGTCTTCAAGCCGGTCGAAACGATACTCTTGATGATGTATTTCTGCAGCACTAGGAAAACGATCAGCACCGGGACGATCGCCATCGTCAGCGCCGCCGCAATTGGACCGAGCGCGCCCGCGCCATACTGACCACGCAGCAGCGTCAACCCGACCGTGATCACCTGCAATTCCGGCGAGTTGATCATGATCAGCGGGAAGAAATAGGAATTCCACATGCCGACGAAGGTCAGAATTGCCAGCGTCGTCAGCACCGGACCGGACAACGGCAGGATGATGCGCCAGTAAATCGTGAAGATGTTGGCACCGTCCACCCGCGCCGCATCTTCAAGCTCGGTCGGGATGGTGATGAAATACTGCCGCAGCAGAAAAACGCCAAACGGATTGATCAAGGCGGGCAAAATCAGTGCGGCGTGGGTGTTATACAGCCCCAAGTTGCGCACCAGAATGAACAGCGGCACGATCGTGATCTGCCCCGGAATCATCAGCGACGACAGCAGCAGCATAAACAGCAAATTCTTGCGCGGGAATTCCAGCCGCGCGAAGGCATAGGCTGCCATCGAGCAGGTGATCAACTGACCGATGGTGACGATCACCGCCAGCTTGATCGAGTTGAACATGAACAGGGCGTAAGGCACCTGATCGAAAACGTCTTGGAAGTTTTCAAGGTTCGGATTTTGCGGAATCCAGCGCGGCGGCAGGACGAAAACGTCGGTGGTCTTGCCGAACGCCGCCGAAATAATCCACAAAAACGGGGCGATCATCAACACTGCCCCGAACCCCAAAATGAGGACGGTGAGCAGCGTCCCCCATGGAAATGGCTTCGGCTTCTGGGGAATAACTGCGGTTCGCGATTGAGTTTGTGCTTGGACAGCCATCGTCATTCCCTCTTATTGATAAAAGACCCAACGACGGCTAAGTCGCAGCTGCACGGCGGTGAAAATCAGAATGATCACGAACAGCGTAATCGCAATCGCCGAGGCATAGCCCATGTCGAAGAAGCGGAAACCCTGCTCGTACAGATACAACACGATGGTACGGGTTGCATCGCCGGGTCCGCCATTGGTCAAAATCTGCGGCTGTTCGAAGATTTGCAGCGCGCCGATCACGCTGATGACGGCGAGAAAGAGGATCGTCGGCGAAAGCAAGGGCAGCGTGATGTGCCGGAACTGCTTCCACGCGCTCGCGCCGTCCACTTCGGCTGCTTCGTAAAAGTCTTTGGAGATCGCTTGCATACCACCCAAAAACACCAGCACGTAAAAACCAACGTTGCGCCAAACGTCGGCGATCATGATCGCGAAAGGCGAATACTGGCTGGAATTGAGCCACGGAGTCCGGTTAGCCCCTAGAAAGCCTAGATAGTAGTTGACGGGACCAAGATCGCGGTGGAACATGAACGTCCAGATGATCGAGACCGCCACCGCCGAGACCACGTAGGGAAAGAAAAAGCTGACCTTGAAGAAATTGCGGAGCAAATTCGGCATTTTTCGGTCGAGCAGCACCGCCAGCCCGAGACCGAGCAGCATGTTCGTCGGCACGATCATGAATGCCAACTTGAAAGTCGTCAGGTAGACGTTGCCGATGCGCGGATCATTGAAAAGATGTTGGAAGTTTGCCAAGCCGATAAATTTAGGTGGAGTCAGCATATTCCACTGAAATAAGCTGATGGCGAAGCTCGCCAGCATGGGTCCAACGATGAAAATGACAAAGCCAATAAATGTGGGCAAGATGAAGCCGTAAGCAGTCCACATTTCCCGCCGCTTCATCGCTTTATACGACATAACTTTACTCGACATAACCAATCCTGTGGCGAAAACTCACCCTCGTTTACGTCCCTCGCTAGTAGTGTCTATACGCTGCTCGTCAAGCAGAGAACCACTTCCCTCCGACATTGGAGAGAAGTGGTTCCCGTTACGCAGATTGTCAATTAGTTGCAGGAAACGACGCTCATCAGTTCAGTTTGGGCGGCGTTCATCGCGTCTTCAACCGACATTTCATCCGCCATCACCTGATCGAGATAGCGAACGAAAATGCTTTCGAGTTCGTTGAAGCGCGGCGGAGCAGTCACCGGACGCACATTGCCGTCCAGCGCGCCGTAGAAGGCTTGGTAATTCGCGGGCGGGAACTGCGAGAGTTCTTCGGCGATAGTACGCGACGCGGGGATGTTGCCCAACGGACTGCCGGTATCCACGCTGGCGACCAGCCCTTGCTGAACGGTCTGGCTGGACATGTACTTGAGGAATTCCCAAGCCGCCGGCACGTTCTGCGAGGATTGGAAAATACCGAAACCATCCACGCCAAATTCGGCGGTTTGGTTGGGGTTGCCGGGCCACGGCGCGATGTCGTAGTCGGTGAAGTCTTCACGATAGAACGAACCGGTTGCCCAACGTCCCGCGCCAAACATGGCGAGATCGCCGTTCATGAATTGGGCTTCGGTGTTGGTGATCGTGCCGGGAGCCGGCGCAACGTGATAGGTGTAGACCATGTCGTAAATGAACTGAATGGCGTCCAACACTGCCGGGTCGGTCAGGTTGGGCGAGCAGTAATCGTCGGTCAGGACGTCGGTGCCGTTGGCAAACACCCACGGCATGGTGAAGAACATCGAGCCGCCGCTGCCGCTAAATCCGTACTGATCGTTGTTGCCATCGCCGTCGCGGTCAACCGATAGGGTTTCGGCGGCTTTCAAGAAATCATCACGAGTCCAAGTGTCGCTCGGATAATCCAGCCCTGCCGCGTCGAACATCGCCTTGTTGTAGTAGATGACCATGTCGTTCCACGAATAAGGCAGGAAGTACAGCGAGCCGTCGATCCGGAAACCGTCCAGCAGCGACGATGCGGTGTCATCAAAATAGGGCTGCATTTCCGCTTCATTTTGCGCGATCAGATCGTTCAGCGGGTGCATCAGTCCCAGATTCACCAGAAAACGCACGCCTTCAGTCGCTACCCAGATGATGTCGGGCTGCTCACCACCGGCGATCAACGTGGCGGTGCCGTTCAGATAATCCGACCAGAGGGTGCCGGGGACGCCGATCAAATTGACCTTGATGTCGGGGAACTGCTCGTTGAAGCGGGCGACGTGCGCCTCCCAACCGGCGCGAGTTTCGGTAGTGTTATCCCAAAAAACGAAGGTGATATCCCCGCTCGGTGCCTCATCCTGTGCGACGACCGCGCCAGTGACCAAGAGGACCAAACAAAGGGAAAGAACCAGTAGTTTCGCAGCAGATTTAAACCGCATTCTTCACTCCTTAAACGTTAGTTTGACTAGACTCGGTAGAACTCGCTAAATCTATGGTCAATTCTGTCGATGCTCCCCTCCTGCACTAGAGAAATATTGAAGGTCCTTTTTGTAACCTAAAGCCCGATCGGACAGACCTCCCCCTGCTAGCGATAGTGCACCACAAGGTTGATGAGCTAGGTTGCCCACTACGGAGACCGGATACACTCCCCTATCAAGCACATTCGCGCTGAGTGTGAAGTTGTATTATTTTCTTGAGTTGTGATGGATTGATTTAAGTCAGTTTGATGAGCATTCAGACCGCTCAACGATTTTCTCAAGAAAATTATGCCCTAATATGGCAACGATCCCATATTTTGCTTGCAGTGTACTGTGAATATGAGGACACGTCAAGCAAGTCAAATTGGATTCAGCGCAGATCTTCGGGTAAAATATACGAAGCCTGAGAAAAGGCAGTAGCAGAATATCCATTTAAAGTATAGGATTATCTGGGAACGTTCTCAGGAACACACCTGTATTGGGCGTTATTATCGAGGATTCTCTCATGGCGCAGGTAACCATTAACGACGTCGCAGAACACGCCGGGGTCTCCCGTTCAACCGTTTCGCGCGTGCTGAACAACCAACATTATGTGGCGGCGGAAGTGCGCGAACGGGTGCTCAACGCCGTCGACGTGCTCGGTTACCAGCCGAACCGTGCCGCCCGACGCTTGCGCGCCAACCAGAGCGACCTGCTCGGCTTAATCATCCCCGACATTCAGAACATGCTGTTCCTGTCGCTCGTCCGCGCGGTCGAGGATCTCGCTTACGCGCGCGAGATGAACATGATCCTGTGCAATACGGACGACAGCCCCGATAAGCAGCGTTCCTATTTGGAGATTATGCAGGGACAGCACGCGGCGGGGCTGCTCGTCGTACCCGCCAGCTCGAAGGATGCGCCCATGTTGGCGACGGTACGCGAGGCGGGCATCCCGCTCGTCCTGATCGACCGCGAAATTCGGCTCGACGCGGATATGGTGCTGGTGGACAACGCCAACGGCGCGCGGCTCGCCGTTTCGCACTTGATCAAAACGAAACACCACCGAATCGCCATCATCGCCGGACCGCAAACGTTGACCACCGGTCGTGAACGGCTGCGCGGCTATACCGAAGCGCTCACCGATGCCGGGCTTCCGATCGACCAGAACCTGATCAAAATTGGCAACTTCAAAATCGACAGCGGTTATGCGCTCACCTACGAGTTGATGCAGTCGGCGAACCCGCCCGACGCGATTTTCACCTCGAACAACATGATGTCGCTGGGCTGTTTGCGGGCGCTGCACGAACTCAACCTACAAATACCGGATCAAGTCGCACTGGTGGGTTTCGACGACATGCCGTGGGCGGAAGACCTCAATCCACCGCTGACCGTCATCGCGCAGCCCAGCTACGAAATGGGACAGCAGGCGCTCGAACTGCTGCTCAAGCGCATCAGCGACCGCGATGCCCCCTACCGCAAAATGATTTTGCAACCGCGCCTGATTGTTCGTGAATCTTGCGGAGCTAAACGTTCGAGCTAGCCAACTTACATTTTGAACTTATGGAAGGAGCATTGAGGCGTCGTCATTTTTAGGGTGGTTTTATGGGCTTAATTGGAAAAATCTAAGGAGCAATAAATGGATGCTTATTCGCTACCGAAACTTTCGCCGCCGCCTGCGAGCGAGCCAAACGTCGTCTATCTCGTGGCAAGTGGCGACTTGCGCCTGAGTGCGAACCAGATGTGCTGGTCAACGCAAGCCGCAATGGAGCAGCAAGTCACCGCTGCCTTCGCCCGCGAGGGGATCACGGTCAAGCGCGCCCACAAAATCGATCCGGTCGAGGGGCATGGGTTCATCAGCAGCCAGCGCATGGGCATGGACATCTTCGCCAACATTCCCCCCGACGCCCCGCTGATCGTCGCCGAAGCCGTGTGGCAGTACAGCCATCACGTTTTGGCTGGGCTGCGAATGCATCGCGGTCCGATCTTGACCGTCGCCAATTGGAGCGGTGAGTGGCCCGGTCTCGTCGGGATGCTCAACTTGAACGGCTCGCTGACCAAAGCCGGGGTCCCCTATAGCACGATTTGGAGTGAAGACTTCACCGACGAGCATTTCATACAGGGTATCCGCGAGTGGCTTAAGACCGGCAAGATCACCCAAGATACCAGCCACGTCCGCGATCTCGACAGCGCGACCCTGCCGGAAGCAGAGCGCCAGCTCGGTGAGGCGCTCGCCGCTCAGCTTCAGCAAAACTACGCCATCGTCGGCGTCTTCGACGAGGGCTGTATGGGCATGTACAACGCCATCATCGACGACCAACTGCTCAACCCGCTGGGAATCTACAAAGAACGTCTCAGCCAGTCGGCATTGGTCGCCGAGATGCGGACGGTGACCGACGACGAAGCGCAAGCGGTACGGCGCTGGCTGGACGGGCGCGGCGTGACCTTTGTCACCGGAGACGAACCCGGATACGGACCTCACCGACGCGCAAATTCTCGAACAATGCAAGATGTACATCGCCGCCGTGCGCATCGCCGCTTCGTTCGGCTGCAACGTGATCGGCATTCAGTATCAGCAAGGGTTGAAAGACATGGTCCCGGCAAGCGACCTCGCCGAAGGGCTGCTGAACAACGTCGAGCGTCCGCCGGTCTATCACCCAGCGACGGGTGCAGAACTCTACGCGGGAGCGCCACTGCCGCATTTCAACGAGGTTGACGAAGCGGCGGCGGTTGATGCGCTGGTCACAAATCGCATCTGGACGGCGATGGGTTTCGACCCGGCGACGACCCTGCACGACGTCCGCTGGGGCGAGCACTACTGCGGCGACGGCGTTGACGATTACGTGTGGGTTTTCCAGATTTCCGGCGCGGCTCCGGCGTCGCATTTCATCGACGGCTATGCCGGTGCAATCAGCGAACGCCAGCCGCCGATGTATTTCCGGCTTGGGGGTGGCACGCTCAAAGGCGTGAGCAAACCCGGCGAGATCGTGTGGAGCCGGGTCTACATCATGGGGGACCAACTGCACGCCGACCTTGGTCGCGCGACGGTCGTTCAGCTTCCGCAAGCCGAGACCGAACGGCGCTGGCGGCTCACCTCATCCCAGTGGCCCATCATGCACGCAGTTCTGCATGGCGTCACGCGCGATCAGATGATGGGGCGGCACAAAGCAAATCACGTCCAAGTCGCTTATGCCCCCGACGGCGCCGCCGCCGATCGCGCCTTGGCAGCGAAGGCAGCCATGTTTGCCGCATTGGGGCTGCAAGTGCATCTGTGCGGCGTCTAATCGCCGCTCAAGCAGCAGGTAAGCGCGTAGGCGTAAAGACAGGAATGATGCTTTCAACCTGTGCCGCGACGGGTTCAAATCCGTCGCTAACGCAAACCGCGACCCTTTCGTGGGTCGCATCGGCATAGCTCGTTTTCAGTCGCCCCTTCTGGCGAAACGAAGTTTCGCACGGCGACGGATTCCCTAGCCGAGGGTTTAAACCCTCGGCGGAGCAGCAAGCCGCGTAATCAAATGCGTTACACTTACTCTCAGGGACGACACGATGCAGTCCAGCGTAAGCGCTTACGGCATGCTCCCGGCGTTTCTCGCCTAGGAAATCCAGCATAAGGCGGCGGCGCTCATGCTTAGCTGAGCGCCGCCCCGCGTGTACCTAGCGACTGCGCAGCAAGGCGACGCCGACACCGAGATACCAGACGATGATACCCAGTCCGAAAATCGCGCCGACGTCCGCCAGCGGCGGCACGAGCGTCACGATCCCAGCCGCACCGATCAGCAGCCCGGCGTAGCCCAACGCCTTCGGCAGCGCGCCGCGCAGCCCGATCCAGCTCACCAGCAGCAGCCACAAGCCGCCAATGATCTCGTTGCCGCCGCCCATGCCCTTGTACACGCTGTCGATCGCCGACCAGACCGTACCCGCCGTCGTCGGATCTGCCGGATGCAGGTCGATGACGGCAGCCGCGCCGACGTTGGCAACCATACCGCTGGCGATCACCAGCCCCGACCAGATCAGACCGAGCGCGGCGGCAATCTGCGAAGCGCCCGGCGCAGCAGCTTTCAGGCGGTCGTGCAGCGCCAGTGTCAGCACCGCTTGAACGACGCCAAACAGGACGTAGATCACGAGGTTCCACACGTAGAAGATGCTCTGGTTGTCGCGCAAGAAGGCGACCGTTTCGGCAGCGCTCAATTCACCGGTCGTCAGCGGCTCGAAGGCGGTCACGAACAGGACGAAGCCGAATAGAAAGGTGAGCGCCGCGACGATTCCGGCGGTGCCACCCGCTCGCCCCAAGCGATTGGGGCGGCTGTCGGTACGGGCGAAGGCATTGTGCTGCGTTTGTGCAATGGCGGTCATGCGGATTTCTCCTCGTTTGCTAGGTAGGTTTTCGTTAAACAGGTGTGGCGTTTCGATTTATGCCGAGCGCCGGTAGTACACGATCTGCGAACCGAATTTGACGACTTCTGCCAGCACGAAGGCGAGCAGCAGGATACTGCCCATCTGAAACGGACTGTAGCCGAAGAACAGGCTGCCGAAGGTGGCAAAGACCCCCACCGTCAAGACCGAATAAGCGTTGCGCGACGCCCGCGCCGTGACGATCTCGTCGCCTGCCGTGCGATCTTCGACCTGTCCTGCGCCGATGAAGAGCACGATTTGCAGCACGACCTCGATGCCAATGACCAGCGCGACGGTGGTCACGACGAGGCTCAGCGCGCCGTCCGGCACGGTCGCGGCGCTGGACAGCATGGGCAGCACGTTAGCGAGGTAGTACAGCCCGACGATCAGGATGATGACCAGCGATACTCCGGCGCTCTTGACGCGGAAGGGCGCGTTAAGCGACGGCTGGCGGCGGTTCGAAATCCGCTGTGACATGGTGTCCTCCACTCTGATAGATTGGCGTTACTTGTACCGAACGATGATTCCGAAAGAGAATCCTGCTCTGATTCCAGCAACCGCGATCCGGAAAGTCGCGCTGATCTTGGTCATGCTGCTGCCCTCCACTCACTTAGGTATCCTTGGCATCTACGCGGGTCACGGAAAGGAGTTCTAGCCCGGAGTTGCGCACGGTTCTCAGTACGCCGTGCAGTGCGGCTTGGTCGACTAAGGCGCCGGTCAGGTGGGTTTCGCCGTCGTCCGTCAAGACGACCGTCATCCCCCCAAACCGCGCCGCCCACCGCTTGCCTAAATGTCCCTTGATGCGAATGGTATAGGTTCCGGGTTCATGTCTGTCGTTCATCATTCACCTCGTATCGTCACTCCTTTGGCTCGTTGGTCGATCTGACCAAAGGATAGGCGACGATGTGATGAGACGTCGTCCTCACATGTGATGATTAGAGGTGATGATCGGATGGCTGAAGGTTGGTTGGGCGGAAATGCGGTGAGCTAGAGCAAGCCGATTTCTTCGGCGCGCCGAACCGCTGCGCGCCGGCTGTTGACGTCCAGCTTGCTGTAGATGCTGCGCGTGTGGGTGCGCATGGTGCTGAGCGAGATAATCAGCTCGTCGGCGATTTCAGGACCGCTGAGGTCAGTGCCGAGCAGCCGCAGCACGTCCAACTCGCGGTCGCTGAGCGGGTCGAGCAAGCCGACGGATTGCGGCGGACTAGCGCCCGCGCGCGCGGTTAATACCCCCTCGACGAACGCGCGCTGCGCTGCGTCCAAATCCGGGATGCTCCGTTTCAGCAAAGCGGCGAGCGGATCGCCGCCGGTCATAAAGGGCAGCCGATGGTTTTGCGGCAGCGCCCATGCCAGCGCTTGGCGCAGCGCCGCGATCGCGGCAGGGGTATCTCCGCGCAGGTCGTTGATGCCGCTCTGGATCAGCGCCCGGTATACGGGCAGCAGGTCGTCGTCCGCCGAAGTCGTCGCGCGCAGCCGATCGAGGCTGTCCTGCGCCGCGTCGGGATCGTTCAGCGCAAGGTAGGTCAGCGCCCGTTCCACCTCAAGCTCATAGCGGATGTCCTTGACCCGCGCCATCCCGCTGACCGGGGTGAGCGCCTGCTGCATCAGGGCAGCGTCGCCGGTCAAGCGGGCAAAGCGCAAGGCAAAATGCGTCCCTAACACCGTGATCGTGACGTCGGCATTGGGCGAGTCCGGCGTGGTTCGCGGGACTACCGGCACGGGCGCGGGATCGCCGCGCAACAGGTGAATGAACGCTGCCGTCCATTCCGCGTACAGCAGCGTTTCCGTATAGTTGAGCAGCTTGCACAGCGGCAGCGCCAGCTCGATCTGCGCCAGTGCTGCATCCAACTGCCCCTGTTCCAGTTCGATCCACGCCAGCGCCACGTGCACAAAACCGAGCAGGGTCGGCGGAGTTGCGGCGGTTCTCGGCGCATGAATCGCCGGTTCGAGCAGCGCCCGCGCCTCGGTCAAGCGGTTTTGCAGTTGATAGAGCCGTCCCAGATTGGCATAGGCGATGGTGCGGGTCAGCGCGTCCGTATACGGGCTGTGGATCACCTTTTCATAGGCGGAGAGCGCCTTGCCGTAGTGTCCGTTATAACGATGAATGTGCGCGATCTGGTTGATCACGATCGGGCGCAAATGCTCCAGCGCAGGCGGTAACCGGGCTAAGATCTGCTCGCTGGCGCGCCGGGCGGCTTCAGCATCAGCGCTGGCTAATACCCGGATCACCTGTATTTCTGCCCACATGGTCTGCCGCTGCTCGTCGGAGAGATCGGGCGCGGAGTTGATCGAATCCTCTAGGGCATCGACGTCAATTTCCGGTGACGACGGCAGCGGCAAAAGCGCCTGTGACCACGCCGCGATCAAGGACAGCGTCAAATCCTGCTGAATGGTCGCAGCAGGCAAATTCCGTAACCGCTGGTTCAGCGCAGACAGATCGCCCCGACGCAGTGAGTCAGGGGCTGTCTGGGCAACCCACGCGGCGGCACGGTCGGCTTCGCCAGCCAACAGCGCGTGCTGAATCGCCTCGTCCCACCAACCGGCAGCGGCATAAACTCCGGCAGCGCGGCTGTGCAGCCGCGGGATGATGTCGGCTTCTTCATTGAGCAGGTAGTCGCGCAGCGCGTCGGCAAAGAGATGGTGATAGCGATACCAACGGCGCTCATCGTCGAGGGCGACGACGAACAGGTTGCCCCGCTCCAACTTCTCCAACATTCGCTGGCTGTCAGCGCTCGCCATCACCGCATCGCAAAGATCGCTGCTCAGACGATCCAAGATCGACGTGTGCAGCAGAAAACGGCGAATATCGTCGGGCTGGCGGTGCAGGACTTCCTCGATCAGATAGTCGACGACAAAACGATGGCTGCCCGTAAATGCTTGGATGAAGTCCAGCGAATCGGCGCGCCCCTGCAAGGATAATGCCGCCAACTGCAAACCAGCGATCCAGCCTTCGGTGCGGTTTTCGAGGGCAGCGACATCCTCGGCGGAGAGCGCCAGCCCCATAACGAGATTGAGGAAGTCGGCGGCTTCCTCAGCGGTAAACCGCAGATCCGCGCCGCGCACCTCGTTCAATTGATGGCGAACGCGCAGCCGGGCGAGGGGCAACTGTGGGTCCTCACGGGTGGCGATCACCAGATGCATGGGCGCGGGCAGATGGTCGAGTAGAAAGACCAGCGCGCGGTCAACCTCCGGCGCTTCGAGCGCGTGATAGTCGTCGAGCACCAGCAAGAAATCGTCGGTGAGCGCGGCAATGTCGTTGAGCAGCGAGGTGAGCAGCGTTTCCACGGCTGATGGCTTGCCGCTGTTCAGCGCGTCGATGACGAGCAAGCCCAAGTTGGCATCGATCGTTTGCAGCGCCGCCACGACGTAGGTCAGGAAACGCACCGGGTCATTGTCCCGTTCATCCAACGACAACCACGCAACCGGGCGTCCGCTCTGGGCAGCCCACGTGCTGAGCAAGGTGGTCTTACCAAACCCGGCGGGCGCCGAGATCAGCGTCAGCTTACTGGCAAGTCCACTGTCCAATTGGTCGAGCAGACGCGATCGGCGGACGAGTTCCGGGCGCGGCGGTGGGATGTGGATTTTAGTGGCAAGGATCGGTATCGACATAGCCGGATTTTAGCAAGCTTTGACGCCTGAAACGAGCATCCAGCGGTAAATGATCGCGCCGCACGACGATCTGCTACATTAGGTTGATTTCGACGCAGATCGACCGCTCAGACTCACGTGTGCAACCGACTTTATCAGCAGCGGAAAGAGCATAAGCTCTCTCCGCCAGCAAATATCGACTTTCATCGGCACAGCGAACTAGTGGAGTTGGCGCTTGCGCCGCCAGAATTGCAGCGAGAACAGGCTCGCTCCGGCGAGCAGGATGACTCCGGCAGCGACAGGCGCGAGGTCACGCCACCACGGCGTTTCACCGGTGCTCGGCAGTCCGCCGACCGCGACGCGCGTCAGCGTAGCCGTACTCGATTGCGCGATCCCGTCCGCCGTTGCCGTCAGCGTACCGACGAACGTCCCGCCGCGATCCGGCAGTTGGGTCGTGATCGTCAGCGTGACGATCTCGCCGGGATGCAGCGTGCCGAGGTTGTAGCTGGTCAGCAAGCTGCCGTGCCGGAACGTCCCTTGGCTGCCGCGATCGCTGGTCGCGCTGACCCCCACCATGTCATCGTCGGGATAGGTCACCAGCGCGGTGACGTTATGGGCGTCCATGGTCGAGATGTTCTGAATCGTGAACGTCCAGACCGTCGTCGAGCCGGGGAACAGCAGCGCGGCAGCGCCGGATTCCGGCAGCCCCAGCAACCGGAGAATCTCGGTCGGAGTCGCTGACGATGGCGCGGCGGTCGGCTGAGTGGTGGTCGAGCCGGGGGTGTCGTCGTCAGCGATTGCCAGCGTGAAATCGGCGGTTAGCGCGTCGTAGTTCGTATCAACGCTGCTGGTCGTGTGCGTGACGATCCCGGTACGATTGCCGTCGAAAGCGGCATTATCGGCAACCGGGAGCGTGACGGTCCGGGGCGTATCCCAATCGCCGGACGTGAAGGTCAGCGTCGGCGGATTGACCGTGATCTCGCCCCGGTCAGCACTCAGCGTCACCGTCACGTCATTGGCGGGCTGCGTATTCAAGGCGACGGTGTAAGTCGTGCTGCCGCCTTCGGTGACGCTGCCGGACGTCGGGTCGAGCGTCAGACCGGGCGAGTCGTCATCGGCAATCGTCAGAGTGAAATCGCCGACGGTGATGCCGTCGTAATTACTGTCACTGCTGCTCGCCGTATGGGTAATCGTCGCCGTGCGCGTCCCGTCGGCGACCGAATTATCCGCTACGGTCAGCGTGACCGTTTGCGGTATGATCCCAGTTGCCGCGGTGAAGGTCAGGCTCGATTTATCGATCGTCCCTTCGGCGCTGTTGCTGCTGCTCAAATTGACGGTCACGTCGGCGGTCGGCTGGATGTCGAGCACGACGGTGAAGCTGTCCGTGCCGCCCGCTTCGGTCGTGACTAGTCCGCTGGTCGGATTGACGGTGATCCCGGCGGTGTCGTCGTTGTGGATCGTGCCCGTCGCCGTATCGGTGACGTCGATCGCGCTGACCGACGGGTTGGACAGGCTGACGGTGAAAGTCTCGTCAGCTTCGACCACGTTATCGCCGTTGATGGTGACGTCGATGGTCTGCGTTTCGCTGGCGGTCCCGGCGAAGGTCAGCGATCCCGCCGTGCCAACGTAGTCGCTGCCGCTGGTCGCCGTGCCGTTTGCCGTGGCATAGTTGACCGTGAAGCCGCCCTGAACCGCGTGATCCAGCGTCACGGTGAAGCTCATGGTCGACGTGCCGCTGTTGCCTTCGGCTTGGTCGACGCTGCCGACCGTCAGCGCGGCGCTGTCGTCGTTGGTGATCGTCGCCGTCTGCTGAGTGGTGCCCAGCGCGACGTCGATGCTGCTGCTCGGGATTGCTGAGCGTGGCGATCACGGTTTCGTCCGGCTCCAGCATCGTGTCGCCGTTGATCGTGAGGGTCACGGTGGCGCTGCTGGCTCCGGCAGCAAAGGTGATCGTCGGCGCGCTGTAGCTGATGCCCGTGCCGCTGATCGCCGCGCTGTAATCGCTGCCGTCCGCCGTGCCCGTGAAGGCGATGTCGACCGATCCGGCGACGCTGGTGTCGTCGCGGGTGACGGTCAGGTCGACAGTATGCGTGCCGCTGTTCCCTTCGGCGGTGGACGTCCCGCCGGAGATGCCGAACGTCATCACCGGCGCAGCATTGACCGTGCAGGTGAGGGCGAAGTTATACGGGTTCTCGTCGGCGTCGTTGTTGGCAAACGAGATCGTGCCGGACGCTGCCGCTTCGCTGGTCGCGTCGCACTGGACGTCGAAGCTATCGCTGGCGCCCGCCGCGATGCTCGACGGGAAAGCGCCGGACAAGCTGAAATCGCCCGTGAAGCTGGGCGTGCTCAGCGTCAGTGCCGCCGTGCCCGCGCTGTTGTCGATGGTCAGCGTCTTGGTGATCGGCGTGCCGACGGTGGTCGTGCCGATGTCCACCGACCCCGTGCCGTCGGGGATCGAGGTTGCGCCGTCCAACACATCGATCTCCGGTGCGGGCGCGGCGTTGACGACCAGATCGTCCGATCCGGCAGTCCCGGATGTGCTCAAGCCGTTGGTCGTCGCGCTGACGGTCGAGGTCGTGTTGCTGTAGCTATTGCGGCGCTGCTCCGCCGGGGACTTGCAGCGTCACCGTGATCACGCAGTTGGCTCCGGCGGCGAGGCTGCCGCCCGTGAGCGTCAGCAGCGACGTGCCGCTGATCGTGCTGCCCGCTGCTGCAGCTTTCGCTGCGGTTAGAACGGTTTCAATGGTGCAGCCAACAAATCGGTGAATCGGAACGTCAAACCGGGAGAATACAATGTAATACCGACGAGGTATTGATTCAGACCTCACCTGCACGGTGCAGAATTTAACTTTATGATTTCAATTGCGGAATAGAACTAAATTTTATATTAACGCACAACGCCTCCCGGAACAATATAGACACGCGGCAACCTTATAACAAACTTGAACCGCGCATGGGTTGGAGACAAGGCGTAATCTACCCAGCTAACTGATCACTGCTGAGCTTAGGCATCAAATTAGCACAATCAGCGTTGAAGGTTGTGGCTCGTCATTGGACTCTTTGCACGCAAAAATTCGACATGGTATGCTTACCATAGTCAGGCATTTTCGCCGCCAATCAAGCTCGCAGGAGTAGTCAACTAGCAGAATAAAAACAGCATTTTCCACTACAGCTAGATGATTACAACCTTAGATTTTTGATGACCTTAAAGGATGTTACCGATCGTGCTGGAGCGGCACCGATCAGCAGTCGCAGCAGCGCTAGCAGCGCAGCCAAGCACAGGTGCGTTGAGGCACTATCCTAAAATCCATTTAAATTCTCAATTTACCGTATTTTATCGTCGCAGCACATTAATCCCGGAGACGATTCGGTTGTCGCAAGCGACCAATACGCCTTAGAAAATAGCCGAATTTGCGCACAAATTCGGTCGAATGCCCCGGCGAAAATAGTCATCCGTACCACACGCTTATGAAAGGGAAATTATGCCGCCGCAAAATGAACGAGAACAGTACGAACCAACGCGAGAATCATTAGCACAGTATGTTGTGCCGCCGTGGTTCAAAGCTGCGAAACTGGGCATCTTCATCCACTGGGGTGTTTACAGCGTGCCTGCCTTCGCCAATGAATGGTATGCCCGCAACATGTATCAGCAAGGCAGCCCTGAGTTTCAACATCATCGCGAGACGTGGGGCGACCAAACACAGTTCGGCTACAAAGACTTCATCCCCCTGTTCAAAGCGGAAAACTTCGACGCGGACGCATGGGTCGAGTTGTTCAAGCAGGCAGGCGCGCAGTACGTCGTCCCGGTCGCCGAGCATCACGACGGTTTTGCGATGTATGACACCGCGCTCTCCGAGTGGAACGCCGCGAAGATGGGACCCAAGCGCGACATCGTCGCCGAAATCGCCGCTGCTGCCCACCAGCACGGGTTGAAGCTCGGCGTGTCGAGCCATCGCGCTGAACACTGGTGGTTTATGGATGGCGGGCGCAAGTTCCCGTCGGACGTGCAAGACCCGCAGTATGACGATTTCTACGGTCCCGCCGCCGAAGCCTCACCCGCTGCAGAGCACACTTCGGAACAATGGTCGAACAAGGACTGGCGTCCGCGCCCGGACGCGAAATTCCTCGACGATTGGCTGGCGCGCTGCTGCGAACTCGTCGATAAATTCCAGCCGCAGGTCTTCTGGTTCGACTGGTGGATCGAGCAAGCGGTTTTCGAACCCTACCTGCAGAAGTTCGCCGCCTATTACTACAACCACGTCGCCGACCCGGTGCTTCAGTACAAGCTCGAAGCCTTCCCGGTGGGCGCGGCGCTGCTCGATATCGAGCGCGGCAAGCTCAACGACATCCGCAAGGAGTATTGGCAAACCGATACCTCGGTCAGCTACAAATCGTGGTGCTACGTCGAAGACGATAACTTTAAGTCGGTGACCACGCTGGTGCATGACCTCGTGGACATCGTCAGCAAAAATGGCAATCTGCTGCTCAACGTCGGACCCAAACCCGACGGCACCATCCCGGCTGAAGCCCGCGAACGGCTGCTGGGGCTGGGCGATTGGCTGCGCGTCAACGGCGAGGCGATTTACGACACGCGCCACTGGGAAATCTTCGGCGAAGGCGACACGACGGTCGGCGGACACATGCAGGAATTCACGGATAAGCCGTTCACCGCGCAGGACATTCGTTTCACCAGCAAGGATGGCGTGCTTTACGCGATCGCGCTTGGCTGGCAGAACGAAAGCACGCTGATTAAGTCGCTGGGGAGTGGTTCGCCGCTCAACGCCGCGCAAATCGAGTCGATTGGGATGCTTGGTGCGTCGGAAACGCTCACGTGGTCGCAGGACGCGGATGGTCTTCACGTCTCAATGCCGGCACAGCGCCCGTGTGATCATGCCTACACGTTCAAAATTACTCTCAAATAAAGGTGAAAGTTAACGTAACGCAACCCGGTACTGATTTACCCTAGGACACCCCCGCCCGGAAGTGCATCAACGCGCTCCGGCGGGGAATAGACGGCTCGGCGCGATGCGCAGCCTTCGCCGCCATCGGCTGAATCCGCCCGGTGCTATGTCGGTGGTGGCATTCGAGACTTGATTTCACGGATGACGCTCGACCAGAAGATTAAAAAGTCAAGACCACTCGCTAAGCGGGTGGTTTTTTGTTTCGCGCCTAAAACGGCGCTTCTTCTCGTGAACTGGGGAGTAGGCGCTAAACCAACATCCTCCGGGCGGAGATTTCTCCACCATAAGCGGGGCTTCAACGCAGGAGTGGACATCCGACAATGCCCCGTTCCGATAGCTACCCTGCTGCCTCGGCGGGTGTCGATCGTCGCCTGCCGATGAGCCTTTTTAGGCTCAAGTCGCCGTGGTAACTGCTCAGGAACTTCTGTAGCGCGATAGCGAAGAACAGCAGCATGCCAATGACGATCTTCGTCCACCAACTGTTGAGCGTGCCATCGAAGGTGACGTAGGTCTGAATGACGCCCTGAATCAGCACGCCGATGAACGTTCCGGCGACGTAACCAACGCCACCGGTGAGCAGCGTGCCCCCGACGACAACCGCCGCGATCGCGTCGAGTTCCAAGCCAATCGCGGCGCGCGGGTAACCCGACCGCGTATACAATGAGTAGACAATGCCTGCCAGTGTCGCCAAGAAGCTGCTCAGCGCGTAGACACTGACTATCGTTCGTGAAACCGGCACGCCGAGCAGCAAAGCAGCACTGTCACTGCCGCCGATAGCGTAGACGTTGCGCCCGAAACGCGTGAAGTGCGCGATGAAGATGCCCGCCAGCAGCACGAGGACGAACAGCACCGCCACGACCGTCACGCGACCTTTGTCCGGGAAGACGTAGTAGATCCCCGATACCTGACTGAAGAAGGGATGCTCAATCGGGATCGACGCTTGGCTGAGGACGAACGCCCCACCGCGCGCGAGAAACATCCCCGCCAGCGTGACAATGAACGCGGGAATCTTGAAGTAATGGACGATTGCGCCCATGCCCGCACCGAACAGCGCGCCGATAGCAAGGATAATCGCAAAGGCGACCAACGGATGCAGCCCAAGCTGGTCGATCACAACCGGCGACCCATTCGCTGACCAGTGTGGTTTTCCCAAAGCCGGCGGGGGCAGAGATGAGGGTCAGCTTGCGCTGCAACCCCTCGTTCAGCCGCTCGGTTAGACGGAGGCGGGGGACAAGCCTAGTCCGAGGTGGGGGGACATACAGTTTAGTCGCTATAAGGGGCGTAGACATCGCTCAAGTATAGATAGCGTCGCTCGCTGCGCCACTTGCAGCGCTGAACGGGTCGGGCACACTGGTCATTATTCGCCAGCAGGCGCGGCGTTCTTTGACCACAGCCGCGATCTCGGCTCCTCGCAATGAACTAGCGCAAGGAGAGCCGTTGCATCCGCATCGTTTGAGAATGTCAACAAGTCTGGCTCTCCTTGCGCCTTCATGAATCTCTGTGGTAGTGTTGGCTGCGGACCAGTTCGCCAAATCAGCCATTTTATAGTTTCGGCTAGATGTTCTGATTGACATAGAACAGATTAGTCGGGTCGTATTTCGCCTTGATTTTCGCAAGGCGCTCATAGTTGTCCCGATAGGCTGCTTGCACCCGCTTCTGCCCCACCTCCATAATCATGTTGATATAAGCGCCTCCCAAGCCTCCTATGCCCCGGCGATGGTGCGCTCGTTGTTGACCGGATCAGGATCGACGCCGATGATGACCTCTCCCAAGTTGGCATCCCTGTAGCTGATGGAGTTTGGATTTTTAGCTTGGTACGAGCCTTCTGAGACTTCAATGATCTCGTCGGCGAGCAATCCGTGTGCCTCGCGGTGGACTGCGATCGCTGCTTTCTTATTCGGCGCTTCGACTAGGCAGAAACTTTGTCGGTCGCTTCATCAAACCAGTAGCGCAGATATTTCACGCCGTACTTTTCCTGCGTCTCGATGCCTGCCTGGTGCGCGCCTGCGACGACATCAGCGGTCAAGCCGTCGATCGCGATAATCGGCGGAACCTTCCGCCGATTTTCTCTCAGTACGCGATTGATCGTCTTGACGAGACTCGAACATCAACCAACGGTTATTGACAGCCTAGGCTGAACCTTGTTTATCAATAAAGAAACAACGATTCTCGCCAGAATATATAGTGGACTCGAGCACCGTCTCGTGATTAAGATAAAGTCTTTTAGATATGAGCTTCTCGAATCCTTGCTAACATGAGGATAGGATTCGAACACCACATAGGCAAGAAAAAAGCCCTTGAGAACTGTTCCAAAGGCTTTTCTTCTCTCCGACTCCATCTAACTGGTCTTCCCGTGAGCGATCTCCTTGCTCGTATCCCAAACCAAGTGCAGGGTCAGATATTGCGAAACGTCCGGGTGGAGGTGGTGCCAACTCGTTTGCTGGGCGTTGTACAGGGCGGGGAGGGTTTGACAAAGCGGCGTGTACGGTATGCTCTCATCCACACCGAAAATCTGATGGGTGCATCCGCACAACGGACAACACTTCACCCATCGGGCTTTGCCCATCATTTCGACGGCGGCTTGGGGCAGACCGTCTACGACACTCAGTTTGAACTGTTTTTGCTGGTCAACTGCAATGGTAGGCATTGGTTTCCTGTCATCGTCTTCACGCGGAACTGTAAATTTACGAGTGACTCGCTGCTAGTTCTAGCGATGGAAATTACGGTCGCATTTCCTCAGCGCAATCGAATGCCTGCACTTTCGCACAGGCATCGATGTCCGATTCAAGCGCGATAGCTATAGAGGTGTGGATGGTGTTGAAATGTCGGCGCGGTTATCCCCATAGGCACGGAGGGTACTGCCACCTTGCCCGGTTGCAGCACTTACTGCTGACGGATCTGCGGTCTTCTCAGGCATTGGCTTGCCGCGCAGCATGGCAATCCAGCGATGGTTGAGCGTTCGGGAAATGTAATAAAGCGCGCCTAGAGTGACGACGATGGCGGCAATGATGGTTGTCCGGGTATCGTTTTCCGTGAGTGGCTGGACGTACACATCAAGCGGTGCGGTCGAGACCAAGTTCACATTCGTACTGCGTGTGACCGTGAACTCGCTGGCACCGCTGGGAGCAGCGAATTCGAACAACTGAGTGCGAGCAGTGCCTTCACCCTGCGTTGTCGAGGAACCCGATACACCGTCAATCGAGCTGGACACCGTGAACGAGCGCGTTCCAGCGCTGACCAACTGCACGTCAACCGGAGCGGCGTCGGGATTCGTTACGGTCACGGCTCCTTTTCCGAGTTCCACATTGAGATCGGTTCCGCTGTAGGTACCAGCGCGCACGGAATCGACCGCCCAAAGG
Source organism: uncultured Chloroflexia bacterium (assembly GCA_963727545.1). Classification (GTDB taxonomy): domain Bacteria; phylum Chloroflexota; class Anaerolineae; order Aggregatilineales; family Phototrophicaceae; genus Flexifilum. The sequence continues at coordinate 30,415 of CAVSGS010000029.1, read as the reverse complement.
AGTACTGCAACGATTACCACCAAAGAGAGGATAACTTTCAAGTAGACTTTCATGCTCTTTTAATCCATTCATTAATAGACTTGCGGAAAGCGTAAGGCTGACCAGCGACTCTAGGCTGAACACAATCTCGGTATCGAAATCGTGTCGAGGTCTTGATGAAATTCGCAGAACCTGCTTACGAGCAGGTGAGGATACTGACAAGCTCTATCGAGGTGTTGTGGGAGATCGAAATGATCGACCGCACCTCAGTCAATGGAGCTAGCGAGTAAAGCCTTGCGCTATGCGAGCAGATGGAGTCCAAGTGGTTGTTTGATGAGCAGGAGACTGCCTAAACCGCGCCTAGACTGAAGCGGAGAATAAACGGGCATCACCAAACCTGAAGTAGAATCTGAGGATCATTAATGCTGATGTAAATTACCCTCATAATCCATTATAGCACTTTAGTTCGAAATGTAAAATAAGCTGTTATTTTCTGTAGTGCTGCCTCTCTCAAATGGCGCTGTGGATCAGTGAAACGCTTCTAAAGATTTGGCATCCAGCGGAGCAGTGTTGTGATCGCAATTGCGCCTTCCAGACGTGCCAAAGGCGCGCCAAGGCAGTGATGAACGCCTTGACTGAAGGCAATGTGCTTATTGGGATAGCGCAGAATGTCGAATTTATCTGGCTGATCAAATACAGCAGGATCACGGTTGGCGGCGTACAGTACCGCGTGAACCGCGTCACTCTTGCGAATGATTTTGCCACCCAAATCGACGTCCTCACGCGCCCAACTGGGCAGTGTCATGTAAGACGGTCCTTTGTAGCGCAGCATTTCCTCGATTGCGGACCGCACCACGAGCGGATCATCGAGATGATCGCGCAGCAACTGCATTTGATCAGGATTCTCAAGCAGCGACAGGACGCCGTTGCTGATGAAATTGGCGACTGTTTCGTAGCCAGCGGCGAACAAGAGTAAAACCATCGCCAGTAGTTCCTGCCGGGTTAGGCGATTCCCGCCGTCTTCAGCGAAGATGAGATCGGTCAACACGTCGTCCGTCGTCGTTGAGCTTTCATGCCGTAGATCGATCTGCCGGTGCAGGTACATGGAGAATTCGATAATCGCCGTGTGGACAATGGCTTGATCTGGTGAGCGTAGTATCGTCTTCGTCCACGTACGAAACTGCGGGTAGTCTTCCAACGGGAAGCCCAACAGCGCCATAATCGACAACAGGGGAAATACTTCGGCATAGCGTTCGGTCAGGTCAAACTCGCCGCCGTCGGCGACATCATGATCGACCGCTTCCAGCAAACCGTCGGCGAGCGCCTGAAGCCGGGGACGCAAAGTCGACATCCGGGCGGGACTAAAGGCTTTGTGGACGAGTGTCTTCAACCGGGCGTGATCCGGATCATCCAAATTGAGCATATGCCGGTTGATGATCTGGTGGGTTGCCGCCGCTACTGGATTACTCAGTGGGTTGGGGTGCAGGCGTGTGGGGAACTCTTTGCTAAAGCGCTGGTCTTTCATGAAGTTCACGCAGTGATCATAGCGCGTGAGAAACCAGACATTCTCGCCGGTGCGCGCGTCGAGCACTTGATGCACCGGATCGGCAACCCGCATTCGCGCGTAAAGCGCGTGATTCCCACGCGCCTCCGGCGAGAAAATGTCGAAAGGATTTGCCGTGCTCATGATCGTCACGGATGCGGCATCAGCGAGAATGCTCCTTGACCCCGTACTGGACGATACCGGCTTCGGTGATGTGCAGTTGGTTGTCTGCCGGTTTACCTATCCACTCTGCTAGCGGTGGCTCATGCCTTGTGAGGGCAGAGGCGGTCGTTTTGAAACCCACCGAGCGTAGGGGGCTGGATACCTGATCTCTTTGGCGATAGAGAACGAGCAGTGCCTGCCATTCTAGGTGGGGAAGGTAGAGGACTTCAGACATGAGTAGCTTCTCTCGAAAGACCGAACGACGGGAATGATAACGGGTCAGCGAAATTCGCTGGTGGAACAAAACGGCAGCGCTCGTTCAGATCATGACGACGCTGGCTGATGCAGCTTGGTCGGATCGATGGTGGATTGGAGCCGCGTATCAGCGATCCGCAACTGACCCAAGAGAGTCTCGTGCAAAACAGCAAGGCGGCTGAGATTTTTCTCGGCGAGCGTTCTGGAGTAGCTCCCCTCAGCGTGGGTTAGCACTTTTTGCCAGCCTTTTTCGCCCGCTCTTGTTTCTCGCAGCAGTTTCTGGATGCGATCAATCTCATTCATAAGCTTTCCCTTTGAAAAGTGAAGACGTTGTCTGAAACGAGTCTCTAGGTCTTCGGGTGACTGATGGAGCAGGTGTGAATGACTGCGGAAATGGGCTGGCTTATCTCGGCGCGGTCAGGATGATGAGACGGTTTGGAAGAGGCACGACTTGGACGCTCAGGAGATCGAGCGCATCCGTAAGCGAAGTAACGGACAGACTTTTGGCTGGGAAGGCAGTCGTTACACGAAGAATAACAAGAAGTATAGCTTATTTGACCCGAAATAGCGAAGTTGTGTTCAACTGCTATAGCAATCTCCCAATGGACTTCGCCTTGCGGAATCAAAAGCCCGCCGCCAAGTTTGGCAGCGGGCTCGTCTTCGCAAGTGAGTAAGGCTTAGCTGTTGACGAGTGTCACTGCGCTCGCCTGCTTGCCTTTTTTGCCTTCAGTGATTTCGAACTCGACCTTCGCACCTTCGTCAAGCGAGCGGAAACCGCTGCTCTGAATTTCCGAATAGTGGACGAACAGGTCGGGACCTTCCACCGGGGTAATAAAGCCGTAGCCTTTTTCGCCGTTGAACCATTTGACAGTACCTTGGACGCGATTTGCCATGTTATTCACTCCTGAATAATTGGGTTTGCCATAGCCTGCTGTACGTTTATCCCTATTATTTCAGGAAGCTTTCGCAGTACGTGCCGAGTTTACAGGGAGTGCAGTGATCAACGGTTCTGTATTCTCTGACGAGGTCTTATGGACGCTTAACCACAGCGCCGATGTGGTGAAGACACGATTGTCTATGTTTCCACATTGCCAGATCAGCGTATCATGCAATTGATCGATTAGCGAGCTGCAGTTTGACTCCGGAGGGCAATCGGAGAGCTGCGCTTCAGGCAAGACGCATCTCGCTGAGCGTCGCGCGCGCCTCACCGCCACTTCGGTCGGGAATGATTTTCAGTTCAAGCTGAGTCACACCAGTCAGATCAACGTGGTAGTCCTCAAGCTCCTCGGCTGAGTTGGTCGGGTTGAAGTTCCACTGCTGGCGTACGATCTCGTGAAACGTCTGCCCATCGTCGGGTGACCAGCGCAAGACGAACTCCTGCGCTCGCTCGACGTCACGCTCGGTGAAAAGCAACCGAATCTGCTTGATTTGCCGCGGGTGGTCGAAGACGAGCCGGATCGTCTGCTCTCCCGACTGGGCAGCCCGCCAACCGTTTTTTCCACGATCCAGCAAGGCGTCCTCGATGGGATACGAGGACTCTTCGGAACTGACCTCGACCGCAGCAATTTGATCAAGCGGCAGCCAATCCGCACCAGTTGCTTGAGCGTTTGTTGGGGAAATAGTACCGGTAATCCGTTTGCGCATCAGGTTGACCCTTCTATGCTTCTGCCTCGTTCAAGGAGTGTAGCTTTACATTCAAGCAAAACCAGTGTACACTTGAAATTAAGAATAGAATTTCCTTCAACATCCACTGTTGACCCAGACTCTACTCCACAACTTCAGGTTTGATAAGAACTCGTTGAACCTCCGCGATAGTCTTCGCGGGACTCAACCATCCCCTGTTTATCAGACACAGCCTCGAAGACTAGTTCACGATCACGAAATATAGATGCCCTATGCTTCTGCCTCGATATAGTCGGGAAGCTGGGAACTTTGATGTCGGCATGGTCTACGCCGTGACGATAGCGCACCGCGACTGCACTCATTTTGAGTGAAAGCATCAATAAGGATAAGGAAAACTGATTATGGAACCAATGGGATTGCTCGCGTGGATCATTGTGGGCGGGATCGCCGGATGGCTGGCAGGTATCGCGATGAAGAGCGGCGGCGGTGTTCTGACCGACATTGTGGTCGGTATCGTCGGTGCATTTATCGGCGGCTTTCTCTTTAATGCGGTCGGATTAACGGGAACGACGGGCTTCAGTCTTTGGAGCGTCGTCGTCGCGTTCGTCGGGGCGGTCGTGCTGCTGGCGGTGATCCGCTTGCTCAACCACCGCGGACGAGGACACATCTTCAACTGAGAAGCATGTTTCTGGTTCATTCTACAACCGGGATATGAGCGGTAGATCGCCCATATCCTCTCCATTGACATTTTCGCCCTGCTGGCTGAATTGAGGCTATCCCTGATGAACAATGATCGAATTTACTACAGCCATGACGCGGAAAAACACGCCATGCGTGTCATTATCGGGTTAACGGTGCTGTGCCTGACGGTTGGGCTGGGAATTGGCGGCGTGCTGGCGCTGCTCTTTGCGCCCACATCCGGTAAGAAAATCCGCGCCGAGCTTACCAAGACCGTCGAAGACGGTTGGCAGAATGGACGTGACGCGGTTGAACCGATGGTGAAGCGCATCGAGAAAGATTTCGACGAGCTGCACAAGAACGTCGAAGACCGCGTCAGCAGCCTGAGCTAGACCTAGAGAATCGTCCGAGCGATAAAGCTGCATCGATGAGAAGGCAAACCTAAATGACTCAGAATGAACTGCGTAATCAAGAATTGGTCCGGCATGATCAAGAAGTAGACCGGAATATTGAACAGCATCAAGACCTGAATTTGCACGAAAAAACGCGCGGGATCGCGGCAGCAAATCAGAATTCCTCGGTCGCACGGATCGTCAACCTCGTCTATCTCGTGTTCGGGGCGCTAGAAGTGCTGCTGGTGCTTCGCATCGTCCTGCACCTGATCAGCGCAAATCCCGACAATAGTTTTGCCAATTTCGTGAACGGGCTGTCGTCGCCCTTCGTGGCACTGTTCGCCAATCTTCTGCAAAACCCGACACTGGGCACCGGCGTGCTCGAAATCACGACGATGTTCGCGCTGGTCGTTTATGCGATCGCGGCATGGCTGGTTGGTCGCGCCATCTGGCTGACATTGAGTTGCCCTCGCTAATTCGAGCCTGAGATCCCAAGGCAATCCACAAGTCACAACGAACGGATAGGAGATTCCAATGCCACAAACCCCGGAACAAATCGCGGGCAAGCTGAAGCAGAGCAAGGGCGAGACCGACCAGCAATGGGGGAGCCTAAGTGAGCGTGAACAACTGAAGATCAAGCAGAAGCGCGCCAGCTTGGTGGAAAAGATGCGGAAAAAAGCCGGTCACGATCCCGAAGACACGCCAACCGCAGAATAGTCGTCAGTTCGCCGCACAGATTAAAGTGTTTTTCAGAGAGCAACTCAGGAGGCAACAAGCATGACCATCAATATTCGCCCGTTAGGGGATCGTCTCATCATCGAGCCGGTTGAGAAGGAAGAAACGATTGCCGGGGGGATGCTGGTACTGCCGGAAACGGCTAAAGAGAAGCCGCAGCAGGGTACGGTGCTGGCAGTCGGCGCCGGGCGTCGGGATGAGGATGGCAAGCGCGTCGAGATGGACGTCGCAGTCGGCATGACGGTGCTGTTCGCCAAGTACGGCGGCACCGAGATCAAGCTCAACGGCAAGAAATTGCTGATCATGAAGGAAAGCGACGTCCTCGGAATTGTCGAATAGTTTTAGTGCTCGCCCGGTAGACAATCATAGGAGATTCAAAGATGCCCGCAAAACAATTGATGTACCGTGATGAAGCCCGTCGTGGTTTGCAGCGCGGCGTGGATAAGCTCGCCGACGCCGTGGCGACGACGCTGGGACCGAAGGGGCGCAACGTCGCGCTCGACAAGAAGTTCGGCGCGCCGACCGTGACCCACGACGGCGTAACCGTCGCCAAAGAGATCGAACTCGACGACCCGTTTGAAAACATGGGCGCGCAGCTTCTCAAGGAAGCCGCGACCAAGACCAACGACATCGCCGGTGACGGCACGACCACCGCGACCGTGCTGGCGCAAGCGATTGTCAACGAAGGGCTGCGTAACGTCGCCGCTGGCGCGAACCCGATGCTGCTCAAGCGCGGCATCATGGCAGCGGCTGACGCGATTGCCAAGAACATTGGCGAGCAGGCGATTCCGATTAGCACCAAAGCGGAAATTGCCAGCGTTGCCAGCGTCTCGGCGCAGGATGACGAAATCGGCAACTTGATCGCCGAAGTGATGGACAAAGTCGGCAAGGACGGCGTCGTCACGGTCGAGGAGAGCAAGGGTCTGGAATTCGAGACCGAGTACGTCGACGGGATGCAGTTCGACCGGGGTTACATCAGCGCCTATTTCATCACCAGCGCTGAAGCGATGGAAGTCTCGATTGAAGAACCCTACATCCTGATCTACTCCAAGAAAATCAGCATGGCGCAGGACATCGTCCCGCTGCTGGAAAAGCTGGTGCAGACCGGCAAGCGCGACATCGTCATCATTGCTGAGGACGTGGACAGTGAAGCGCTGGCGACCCTCGTGCTCAACAAGCTGCGCGGGATGCTCAACGTGCTGGCGGTCAAAGCCCCCGGCTTCGGGGATCGTCGCAAGGCGATGCTGCAAGATATTGCCATCCTGACCGGCGCGACGGTCATCAGCGAAGAGACCGGGCGCAAGCTGGAGACCGTCACGCTGCAAGACCTCGGTCGCGCGGCGAAGGTCACTTCGACCAAAGATGATACCGTGATCGTGGACGGTGCCGGTGATGAGCAGGCGATCAAGGGGCGGATCGAAGAAATCCGCAAAGAGATCGAACTCAGCACCAGCGACTACGACAGCGAGAAGCTTCAGGAACGGCTCGCCAAACTCAGCGGCGGCGTGGCGATCATTCGCGTCGGCGCGGCGACCGAGACCGAACTCAAGGAAAAGAAGCATCGCGTCGAGGACGCGCTGAGCGCGACCCGCGCTGCGGTGGAAGAAGGCATCGTCCCCGGTGGCGGCGTGGCGCTGCTCAATGCCATCTGTGCGCTGGATGGAGTGCACATGGAATATGAGGACGAGCAAACCGGCGTGCAGATTATGCGCCGCGCGCTGGAAGTGCCGATGAAGAAGCTGGCTGCCAATGCCGGTGTGAATGGCGCGGTTGTCATTCAGCAGGTACGCCGCCTGCAAGAAGAGCAGAACAATACCAAGATCGGCTACAACGTGCTGACCAACGATTATGGCGACATGATCGCGGCGGGCATCCCTGACCCGGCGAAAGTCACGCGCGGTGCGGTCGAGAACGCGGCGTCGATTGCCTCGATGATCCTGACGACCGAAGTCCTGATCACTGACGTGCCGGAGAAGCAAGGTGCTCCGGCAGCGATGCCGATGCCGCAGTACTAAGCGCAATCGGTTCTGACGTAACCACCGTAGGGGCAGGGGTTGGCTTGCGAGGCAAGCACCCTGTCCCTATTTTATTCCGATGAGCTGCGCCTCACGCACCATTTTGCGGAGGCTCAATTGGCAGTTCGGAGGTATTGGGTGTATCCAGCAGCGTATCGACATCATCGGCAGCAACGTCGAGTCCATCGCTCATGCCATGCATGTGTCCCCGCGCGAGCAGGTTGGGTATCTCGACCGCAGCGTCTCGTGTTTTCTGACCCGTCACGCGCCATTTTTCCGTCAGCTTGCGTAATTCCTGTACTAAATCGATCATGATGTACTCCCAATATCTCACCCACATTTAGGTGAGGGAAAAACTTCAAGGGAGATCGGTTCAAATCCAGCAAAATCACTCGAAAGAAACATTATTTGTAATTTTATGAGCACAAATAATTACTAGAGTTACGGTGACGCGGATTTCTACACGCCAGAGTCAGGCGGCGCAAGGTTTCGGTTCAGCGACTTCAGCTTCAGAACCAGCCCAGTGCTGCAAGCAGCAGGTGATCGCATACTTGGTCAACCCTAAGCGCATCGGGGTAATCGCCGAGTAGATCTCCATAAAGACTGATGTTCGGCAGCCAATGGTTTTGCTGAACTTCCATTTTCATGATCGTGATGATCAGCGCGGCCCGGAGGGCAGCATGTGAACCAAAGTCAGTCTGAATTTGTTCGATAGCGGCAGCAGCGGCTTCGCTCACTTGCCGGATTAAGCGGATGTAGACGAGAACGACGTCTTCATAGGGATGCGAAGCGGTTTCCATAAACGTATCTTTTCCACTCAATGATGCAGTGCGGGCTAGGATGATGACTTGTGGAAAGTGACTCGGTTAAGAACTGGCGATCCAATGGATAATGCGCACTGGAAGGGGAAAGTGTGTTGGCTGCAATCCGGGAGCAAGAGGCATGCGCACAACGAACGCGCTTCGCAATTAGGTGAGGGGTAAAAATCCTGAGTGTATCGATGAAACATCAGGTCTATCATCATTATACTCCTTCAACCCCCTCATGTCGCCACCAAGAACAGTTATTCGGCAAACTGGTCAAAGCTCGGCTGGTTGAGTTCCATGCTCATGCTTCTAAACGGGCGGGATTGGGGGAGCATCCTCGTCGGTGCTTGTCGGAACGTCGATTGCTTGCGTAAATGGCTCCACCAGCGGAACGCCCCAAGCCAGCAAGCAGTAGGCGATGGCGCGATTCAGTAACGGAAGTGCTGCCGGGAACTCCTTGATCAGATGCGTCTGGACGTCGATGTTGCCGACCGCGTGATTTTTCTGGACTTCCATTTTCAAAAGGGTAAGCACAAGCGTAGCGCGCAAAGCGGCGCGAGAACCATAGACGGCGAGAATCTGCTCGACAGTGCCCGCCGCCTCTGGGCTGTCCCGTTTGATCACGTGGATATAAGTTGCCACGACGTCGTCGTATGAGCCGGAACCAGCTTCCATCGGACTTGTCCTCTTCCCTATTGATGCGATGATCCGGTGGGCGCTTCAGCGCCCGCGGGTGGCTCATTTTCAGTTGAGCGAGTTCGAGATCGTGGATACCCCATGCTTGCAGGCAGCACCCCATCGCGTATTCCAACAAGGGAATCGCTTCCGGGTAAGCGCGAATCAAATAGGCATGGACACTGATGTCCGGTATCCACTGGTTCTGGCGAATTTCCATTCTCAATATCGTCATGATCAGGGCTGCGCGTAATGCCGCTTGACCGCCTATGCTGCTGTAAATCTGCTCGATAGCGGCGGCGGCTTGCGGGCTGTCATTTCTTATTAGCTCAATATAGACTAATAATAGGTCACTGTATCGATCGAAGCGGATTGCGATTCCATGAGTTTTACCTTTTCCGCTTCAGCCGAACAGCGGACTTGTTTGAAGCTTATTTCAGCGAGATGTAAATCATGGGGGTGCGCGAGGCAGCACGCATCGCGGGAAAGTGTGCTTGGCTACAGAGGTTGGGAAAGAAGCGCGCGCACAACGAACGGGCTTCGTAATGGAGGCAAACCCCGACTATTGTGGAAAATGTCGAGATTTAGCAAACTATACCATGCTTACTTCGAACCCGCCACTGCTAAGCCATCCGCTTGTGCATCTTTCACAAGCGATGCTCGATACTGCCATTCAACCGCCGCATTCGCTTTGTCTAATTGACACTGCAAATTCGTCGCTTTCCAGAGCAGTTCGCTCTGCACGGAGGTCTGCGTGTGGAGCAGCTCACTAACTCGGTAAGCGAGCATATTTCGCTGTTTGAGCAGCATTGTCAGCGATGCTTGGAGTGCCGCCCGGTCTGCTGGATCGTGATTCGCCTCATTCAGCGTCTCGATCAAGCTGCTGTCCGAGGCGGAGAGGGGTACGTTGTCAATGGAGGGGAAATCATTCTGGTTCATCATTCACCTTTGCTATAGCGATTGCCGAATTCGAAAACACACAACCTCACTTCATGCCAAACTCGATATGCACCTCATGCTGCCCACCGTCCTGGCGTAAGGGCACGTAACCTTCAGCGAGGATACTGCCGTCGAGCATGATCTTGATGACGCCTCGGTTCACCGCTTGCGGATTGCGGACATGGATGTTGTAGACCGTTTCGCCGTCTCGATAGGTGGCTTCATAGCTCAGCCAATCGCCGGGGATGCAGGGGTCGATCGTCAACTGGTCGCCCTGGCGCGTTAAGCCTAATATCGCCTCGATACCGAGCCGATACATCCAGCTTGCCGAGCCGGTGTACCACGTCCAACCGCCCCGCCCGACTTGCGGCGCGACGCTGTAGACGTCGGCAGCGACCACGTAGGGTTCGACCTTGTACTGTTCGGCTTTTTCGGGCGTGTCGCTGTGCGTGATCGGGTTCAGCAGCCGGAACAGGTCGCCTGCTTGATCCCCTTGCCCCAATTGAGCAAAAGCCCATGACCGCCCAGATCGCGGCGTGGGTATACTGCCCGCCGTTCTCGCGGATGCCGGGCGGATAACCTTTGATGTAACCGGGATCGCGGGCGGTCGTGTCAAACGGCGGCGTGAAGAAGCAGCAGCAGTTGATCTTCAGGGCGAACCAGTCGCTCGCTGACGGCAGCCATGGCGCTTGCGCCGCGCGTTGCGGATCGCCTGCCCCGGACAGCACCGCCCACGACTGGGCAATCGAGTCGATCTGGCACTCCGCGTTTTGCGGCTGATCCGAGCGGCGTTCCATCGTCGTAATAGGCGCGCCGATACCACGCGCCATCCCAACCGCTGGCTTCCAGGCCGCCTGTAGACGTCTGCTTGCTGTTCGTAAGCACTGGCCTGTTCAGACTCCGTCTCGCTGCTGGCAAAGCGGCGCAAAGCGCTTGAGCACGCTGTAGAGAAACCAGCCTAACCAGACACTTTCGCCGCGCCCCTGACTGCCGACGCGGTTCATGCCGTCGTTCCAATCGCCGGCACCCATCAAGGGCAGACCGTGAACGCCAGCGGTCGAGCCGCGCTCGATGGCGCGCAGACAGTGTTCGTAAAGCGAGTAGGTTTCGGTTGTGGTTTCGTACTGCCCGTAGTGTTCTTCTTCGCCCGCTTTCAGCGGATCGCCGCGCAAGAACGGAACGCTTTCATCCAAGATCGCCGTGTCGCCGGTCGCCTCGACGTACTGGGCGACCACGAACGGCAGCCAGAGCAGATCGTCGGAGATGCGCGTGCGCACGCCGCGTCCGCTCGGCGGATGCCACCAATGGAGCACGTCGCCCGCTTCAAATTGATGCTGAGCGGCGCGCAGGATGTGGTCATGCGCGATTTCCGGCGCAGCCCAGATCAACGCCATCACGTCCTGCAACTGGTCGCGGAAGCCGAACGCTCCGCTCGATTGATAGAAGCCGGATCGCCCCCAGATGCGGCAGGAAAGCGCCTGATAGAGCAGCCAGCGGTTCAACATCAAGTTCATCGCCGGATCGGGCGTTTGGACGCTGACCGTCCCCAAAATGCGATCCCAGAACTGGTTGACGGCTTGCTCTGCCGCTGCGACTTGCTCAGGATTCTGATACGCCTGAATGATCTGCAAAGCCTGTTCCCGATTGCCGCCTTCGCCCATCAGAGAAGAAGACCTCTTCACTGCCGCCGACCGGCAAATCGACGTGAAGTTGAAGCGCGGCACAGGGATCAAGCCCCGGCTTCAACCGTGCTCGACAAGCCAATCCGGTTGAGCGCCGCCGGGTGGCTGAGATCGCCCATGCGCCCCAGAAATTCGGCACGATCCGTCGTCAAGCCGTGCGGAGCTTTGTTCGCCGCAAGAAAAGCGACGCGCTCGCCGAATTCGGTGTTGTAGCGGTTGGATGCCAGCAATGCGCCGCTGTTGGGGTCATATTCCGGGACGATATAGGCTTGCGTGGCGCTCCGGTTGACGCCGAGCACCCATTCAGCGTAGTAGGTGACGGTCACACGGCGTGGACGATCCCACAGGTTTTCCAGCCGCAGTTTGATGATCTTGACCGGGGCATCGGCTGCGGCAAATAACCGAGTGGTCTGCTTGAGTCCCTGACTGTGATGCTCGAACTGCGAATAGCCCGCGCCGTGCCGCACCAGATACGGTTCGGCGTCTCGGCTGGGCAGTGGCAGCGGTGACCAAACCTGTGCCGTCTCCTCGTCGCGCAGGTAGAGCGCTTCGCCGGGCGCATCACCAACCGGATCATTGCGCCACGGGGTCAGCCGGTTTTCGCTGCTATTTTCCGCCCACGTGTAGCCCGCTCCGGACTCGGAAACCAGAAAGCCAAACTGCTCGTTGGCGATCACGTTGACCCAGGGCGCGGGTGTCGATTGCCCGGACTTCAAGATAGATGACGTATTCCTTGCCATCGGCGCTGAAGCCGCCCCAGCCGTTGTCAAACTGGAGATCGGTCGGACGGGTCAGCGGCGGAGTCGCCTCTGACTCGCCCAGATTCGACAGCGACGGCGTGAAAATCGGCAGCGAGACCGCGCTGCGCCGACATGTTCGGCAGTTGGTCGGCGACTGAACCTTGCTGTCCGTCCAGGATGACGCGCGCAACCGTTTCGATCAAGGTTCGGTCCGCCTGCCGCATTTGATCGGCATTGACCACAAAGATACCGCCGCGCCGGTTCAGCCAACTGCTGCTGTTGGCGCGCGCGATCAGGCGGTGAAGCTGCCCCTGAAGTTCCTGCGAATAGCTGCTGTCTTTGAGATTGAGGATCACCAGATCGATGCTCACCTGCTGGTCGCGCCAATAGGTGTGCGCGCGCAGCAGTTCGAGCACCAGCGGCAGTTCCGCCACGTCGCTGACGCGCACCAGCAGAATCGGCAGATCGCCGGAAATCCCGTAAGCCCACAAGCCGGGCTGTCCCTTCGTATTCGCGCGCAAAACGTCCGCTGAAGCGCGCAAGCTGGCGTGAGGATAGAGCAGCAGGGAAAGTACCTGCTGCATTCGCGCTAACTCCGGCGTATCCAGCTCAAGCCGGGTGAGGGTCAGTTCGCTCTGGCGACGGGCAAGCTCGACCGCGCGCTCCAGCACGACCCAATCTTGATAACGGTCGGCGAGCGCCAGCGCTTCGGGGCGAGATCGAGTCGCCAGGGTCAAATAGGCGAGGCTGACTCTGGCGTAGGGTTCCAGCTCGACTTCCTGAGCCAGCGCCATGATCGGATCGAGCGTCACGCCGACGGTCTTGGAAAGCTCGGTGCCATCGGAAATACGGCGGGCGACCGGAGCGTGCGCCCTCTGCCGAGAAAAGGCAGCCGATCCCCTTCATACTCCCCCGTGATCGGCGTGCCGGGGCGCGTGATCAGCAGATGCCCCAGATAGACCGGCTCCTCATCGGGGCGCGCGGACGGCGGTGAAAGAGCAGCAGATTGCTTTCGGGCAGGTATTCGCTCTCGATGAACAGCTTATTGAAGGCGGGATGGCGATCAGACTGAGCGGCAAGCAGCACTTCGCCATAACTGGTCACGCGCAAATGGCGGACTTGATCGCCGTGATTGATCAGGTTGATCTGCCGGATTTCCACGTCGTCATCGGCGGCGATGGTCACCTGCATATTGACTGTGATGTCATGGTCGCGGCGCTGGAACTCGGCTTGATGGGGATAAAAGGCGACGTGCTGGTAATCGCGGGGGACGGTCGTCGGTTGAGTAGCCTGCTGACCAGAGATCGCCGCTGTCCCGATCTTGCAGATAAATCCAGTTTCCCCAATTGTCGAGTGTGCTGTCCGCTTCCCAACGGGTCAGCGACAAGCCCTGCCACTGGCTGTAGCCGCTGCCTGCATTGGTGATCAGGGTGCTGAAGCGCCCGTTGGAGAGGGTATGCACCTGCGGTACGGTCGTGTCATCGGGAACGCGCCAAGGCGCAATGTTCACCTGCGCGGACGGCAGGACGCGCGCGACCGCTTCAATTGGATGCGGGTCTTCGATAGGGATTTGGGTCGGGATTTTTTCTTGCAGCAGCAGCGCAAAGCTCTGCACGCGCGGATCGGTATGAAAGCGCTGGATCATCAGATCGTGCAGCAGGGAGTTGGTCAGCGACGTGAGGATCATGCCCTGATGATGCGCCATGTACGATCGGATAATCGCGTGATCCTGGCGCAGCGGCATTCGAGACGGCGTATAGTCCACCGCTTCGTAAAAGCCGTAGAGTCCGCGCATTTTGAGCGCGTCAAGCTGATCCATATTCTGGCGGACTGCCTGCGGGCGCAGGCGCAGCGCCAGCAGCGAGGCATACGGGGTGATGACCAAATCTTCGGCGAGACCGCGCTTAAATCCCAGTTCCGGCACGCCAAAAGCATGGTACTGATAGGTCATACTGCTGTCGAAAGCGTAGAACGAGGACTCGGAGATGCCCCAGGGCACCTGCTTCGCTTGAGCATAAGCGATCTGGTCATCGACGGCGGAGCGGCAGCTTTGGGTGAGGAAAGTCTGCTCGTAACTTTGCATGAACAGCGTCGGCATCAGGTATTCAAACATCGTCCCGCTCCACGAAAGCAGGGTGAGGGCGTTGTTCACCCGTGCGGCGGGTCGTCCTAAATGCAGCCAGTGACTCGGCGGGACTTCGCGCTTGGCAATCGCCAGAAAACTGGCGAGGCGTGCTTCAGAAGCCAGCAAATCGTAGAAGTTATCGTCGAGCTTATCGCCGGTGACGTTGTAGCCAATGTGAAACACCTTGCGCTGGGGGTCGAATAGAAACCGAAGTCCATCGCCTGAAAGCGGGTCTCGGCACGGGTCGCCAATTCCCGATAGCCTATCAGTAAGCTGTTGCCTGCGCTTGGGTGATCTGTAGCCGCTGCTTCTAGCTCAGCGCACCAGACGCGCGCCGCTCGTAGCTGATCCGGCGTACCGGCTCCCTCCTGTAAATGGCTCTTGAGGTCACTTAAGTGCGTATTCACCATCTCGCAGATCGCTGTCAGGTCGACCAAACGTGGTGAATCTGCGGCGGCTGCCAGCAAATCTTGCCACGTGCGCCCCATCGGCGAATCAACGTCTGCCTGAACAAACAACGCGGGCGGCTGGCTGATCGGCAGCAGCCACGGCAGCAGCAAATCGATGTCACGCTGCATACTGGTCAAATGGTGATGAAATCGTTCGGAAATGATGCGCAAATCGCTCAGCGTTTCGGCATTCGGCGCAGCGAGTCTCGGACTCGAAAACGGCGACAATCAGGTGGGAGAGTTCACCCCACGCCTCCTGATTCAAGGCTGCGATCAGCGCTGCCCACTGCTGGGGGTGCTGCGGCACGACCTGAATTTGCTGGCGCAGCCCAATGACGAACGCCCGCAGCGCCGCGACCGGCGCGTCAAGGCGCGTGCTGTACAGTTCATCGAGGCTTGCTTCCAGCAGTCCAAGCGTGTCGAGCAAGCCCTGCCAGCGCTCCGGGCGAATCACAGGCGAGTCGGGCAAGGCGAGACAAGCCTGCTCAACCACCAGCAAGCATCCCGCCAAATTACCGCTGTCCACGGTCGAAACGTAGCGGGGTGCCAGCGCCAGCTAGGCTCTCGGTATCGTACCAATTGAGCAGATGCCCCCGATAGTGCTCTAGTTGGTCAAGCGTATCGAAGGTCGCTTGCAATCGCGTGATGAGGTCGAGCTGCCCGGTATAGCCCAAGTCGTAAGCCGCCAAGCGTCGACGTGAGCAGCAAGCCGATATTGGTCGGGGAGGTGCGATGGGCGGTCAGGCTCGGCGCTTCTTGGAAATGATCGGGCGGCAGCCAATGGTCTTCAGGTCCGACCATTTGCTCGAAAAAGAGCCACGTCTGCCGGGCGAGGCGGCGTAAGGCGACCGCCTGATCGACCGAGAGCGCCGGTTCGGTGCGGATTGGTCGGCAGGCTGATCCAGTAGGCGACCTGCGGCGAAACGAACCATAGAGACAAGGATCGGCAAAGCGAAGGGCAGAGCGGCGGCATTCACCACGACGATCAGCAAAGCCGAGCGCGCCAGCGAAGCACCGGAACCGGAAGCATCTCGCGCCAAGTGGATTCTGAACCCCGCTCCGCGCCGAAGAACTGAGCGGTCTGGGCAGCCGTCGTCCATTGCAGCAGTCGCGTCCGCGTGACGAACACGCGCACGAGGGTGGTGCTGATCGCGCTCAGCGGTGAGCAGCGCTTCGTAAGGGAGAAAAACCAGTGCAAGCAGCCAGCGCAGCGCATCAATGTCGGCGCGAGCGCAGCACGGCGCGCACCGATTCGGTGGGCGAACGGCGCGCAGCCCGCTGAAAGCGACAGGAAGAGCGGGAAACCGAGCGCTGCCAGCGCGGTCAACGTCCAAAACAGCGGCGAACCGATCAGCCCTAACCACGCCATGATCAAGAGCACGAACAAGGCGGGCATGACCAAACTGCGCCGCAAATTGTCGAAGATTTTCCAGCGATCCAGCGTCGAGAAGGTATTCGGCAGCGTCTCGCCCGCCTGCCCAGTGGGAATGCGCGGCAGCAGCCAAGGCAGCAGCTGCCAATCGCCCCGTATCCAGCGATGCAAGCGGCGGGTATGCGCGAGATAGCCCGCCGGATACTCCTCAAGCAGCATAATGTCGCTCACGAGCGCGACGCGCGCGTGAATTCCCTCAAACAGATCGTGGCTTAGGAGCGTATTTTCGGGGATGCGATTGGCAAGGCACGCCTCAAGCACATCGACGTCGTAGATCCCCTTGCCGACATAGCTGCCTTCGCCAAACAAATCCTGATAAACGTCGGAGACGGCGTGGGTGTACAAATCCAAGCCGATGTCACCGGCGAAAATCTGGGTAAAGCGGGTGCGGTTGGCGCTGGCGGGTTTGATCTCGATGCGTGGTTGCAGAATCGAATAACCGGAAACGACTTTGCCGCTGTCCGGATCGTACTCGGCGCGATTGAGCGGATGCGCCAGCGTACCGACCAGACGCCGCGCGCCCCCTTCCGGCAGGATGGTATCCGCATCCAACGTGATCACGTATTTGATGTTCGGCAGGACGCTCAGATCGCCGAACTGCACCGTGTAGGAAGTCGTCTGATCGCCCTCGGAGCAGGTGGTTGAACTCCACCAGTTTGCCGCGCTTGCGCTCCCAGCCGATCCAACTGTTCTGGGCGGGATTCCACTGGCGTTCGCGGTGAAACAGGTAAAACGGCGGCGCGCCCAGTCGATATTTGGCGTTGAGCGCGGAAATCCCTGCCTGCGCGCGGCGGATCAAGTCCTCGTCTTCGGGCATCTGCTGGTTGAGGCGCATCGGCAAAATCGGTCAGCAGGGCGAAAAACAAAGCGGAGTCGGCATTGCGCAAGTAATGCAGTTCCAACTGTTGCAGCAGCGAATCAATCTCGGCGGCATCGGTCAGCAAGCGTTGGGATCACGATCATGGTCTGGTACTCGGTCGGGATACCCTGCTCGAAATCCATCCGGGGTAAGAGACGCGGCGCGACGTGACTGGTGACCGCCCAGTTGACCAAAGCGCTCGCAATCGCGGTGGCGGGCAGGAAGGTGAGCAAGCCAACGCCGAGGATTTGCAGGAGGCTGTCGCTCGTGGACGCCATGTAACGGGCGAAGAACAGCATGAGCAGAAAGGTGAGTAAACCCATACTGCTGAGATAGATCGAGAGTCGGGTGCGCAAGCAGCCAGCGGCGCAACGCAAGCCGCCCTGACGGGCGATACTGAAACCAGTCCTCTAGCTGCTGATAGCCCTCGCCGAGCAGATAATAGCCGACGTGCGCCTGCTGCGCGGAAGCATCGGCTGCTTGGCTGAAGGTGATCGCCTGCCGCGTGACGTCTTCTTCAGACTGTTTCGTCAGGCGGGCGAGTCGTTCAATCACCGCGCGGTAGCTGTTGCGCGTGTCGAAATCCATCGCCGCATAAATATTCGCCGGATCGAGCCGCAGGATTTGATCGACGAGGCTGACACGCTCAAAGAAGACTTTCCAATCCTGAACGGCGAGCAGTCGTAAACTGGTAATGCAAAAGCGCACCGCACCATCACCGGCGACCGCCGGTACGGCGGATGCGAGTGGCGGCGCAGTCGACATGGATCAACGCGGCAAGCGCATTCGCCAGACTGCTCAGCATTCCCAAGCGCAGCATGGTGGGAAACGCCCACAACTCGCCCATTGTCAACGGAACGTCGGCTTGGAAGGCTTGCAGAAAGTCGATAATCTGCTCAATGTCAAGCTGCTCGTGAGCATAGGCGATGATTTCGTGAGCTAGGGCATAGTCACGCGGGATACTTCCCCATTCCGAGTTGCCCAGTTTCGGCAGTTGTTGATAATAGCCGAGCGGCATGTCTTCCTGAACTTGGCGGATCGCCTGCTGCACGACGAAAAAGTTGTCCAGCAGCCATTCTGCGGCGTAAGAGAGTGGCATTTCGCCCTGATCACCACGCGCTGAACTGCTGGTAAGCCGTGGTGATGATCTGTTCGTGTTCTAGCAGCCGATTTAGCAGCAGTGGTTTGCTGGTGGCCGGCTCAGCCAGCCGATACGCTGCCGCAAACGCTGAGCCAGCCCGCTCCAGCGGATCTTCGCTTGGACGGATTCTTCGACTGAGTTGCGTCAGCGCAGCGTCTCCTACAGTTGGACTAATTGCCATCGGTTTGGCGGATAGGTTGTCTGGTTTCCGCTCCTACGCGCGCGACTTCGGATGATTTCCTGGCGTAAATCCTGGACGATCAGCAACGGCGTTGTGCCATTGGTGATAAATCGGTTGGTGATACTCCCGTAGGGCCATCTTGCCTCGCCAGAGTAGCCATGAGCACTCAGGACCAGCAGGTCAATCTGCTCCTGTTCGCTCACGCTCTGGAGCGCAGCGGCAACGTTGTCGCTGACCAACAGGCGCGTTTGGGTATTGGCAGGCAAATGCGCCTGCGTCTGTTCCAGATATTTGCTGCCTTCCTCCTGGTTGCGGTCGATGACTTGATTCATCAAGCTTCTGGTCTTCTTCGCTCAGCGGCATATAACGAGCCATTTCGGGCTTGCTGACCACATGGACGAGCAAAAGCTCCGACTGATACGCCTCGGCAAGCGCCGCTGCCATCGTCAGCACCGAGCCTGCTCGTTGGGATCCGTCGAGCAGGCACCAGCAATCGGTGATAGCGCAGATCATCAGTGGCAAGCAGTGGTCAGTCTGGCTGGTCCGAACAATCAGGGTTGAAGCCCGTACCCGCTCAAGGATTTGCTGGACAATGCTGCTCACGCCACCATTATTGTCCCCGGTTTCACCATAGCCGCTCAAGATCAGCAAATCCGTTTGTGTGCCGTGCGCCAGTTCGACGATTTTCTCGGCAGCTCTGCCTTCGAGGAGCATGGTTTGGACGGTTAAATGATCCGCTTCTCAGCCGGGCTTCACGGTCGCTAGATATAGGCTAGCCGACGATTTCTTGAGATACCAGTCCAGAGGATCGGCTTGTGGCAATCTCAGCGATGCCGAAGGCTGTTCCAGGACATGGGCTAAGGTATACTTGCGCGTTAAATGTTTTGGCGATGGCAATGGCATGAGGCAGCACGCACTCGGCGAGTGGCGAACCATCTAAAGGAACAAGGATGTGATCCAACATAGATTCCTCCTACGGAAACCCTCTTTGCTTATAGCTCATGACACCGTCACTTCGTAAGGAAAGGCTCAATATCGCCGTCTGTGGGTGGCTTATTGGCCGGAGTCAAAAGTTCAGATTTTGCTCACATTGTCAGCAATCTGAACCTTTGGATCAGGCGGAATGGTCACAGTCGGATAGGGTTCGCCAGATGGGACCTGATCGTGCGATGGTGTTGCCCAATTTCTATTGATGCAGATGCGCGTGTGGGTCAGCGAGATCGCCATCGACAAATACAACGTCTTCGGCTTTCTCTTCGAGCTTGATGACACGTGCGAGATAACGCTGAAATGCGTCTTCGACGCTTTCGCCCATCGAGTAGGCATTCGACAGCTTTCCCTGACTTCGAGCGTGAGCCGAAACAAGTGCAGTATCGGCGATAGGATCGGGTGATAAATAGCCATGAGAGCGTCCTTGTAATTGATCGGTAAATGACGAAGTTTGCTCGTTCAGGGAAATGGGGTGACAGCAGCAGGCATGGATTAGGGGCATTGCCCGCGAAACCGCAGCTCAATTGACGGAACGCTGTCAGTCGGAGCGTTCCGAGGTCGTGAGTCCGTCTTTGCGAACCTGAATAGCAACGGTCTCTGTCGCTGCTGTCCAAGCGTTCTGCAGGTACATGGGCAGTTCGTTCCAACTCGGCAGCGGTCTTCCGAGAGGTGTTTTCCACTCGGTCCAGTCGCCATAAGCGCGATATGCGATTTGAGCTAACACGACTTTTTCCATGATCATGCCTCACTTTGAGCATTTAGAGCAGCTTTGAGGGCATATTTATGCGCTAGCTACGCGAGAACATCCGCCATAAATGGTGGATTTTGTTTAGTAACTGGATCAGGCTGATAGCGGACTCGGATTTCCGAGTGTGGGAACTCACTTGGGTAGAAATTCAACAATGCACAGGACATGCACCTAACAATCAGTATAACACAGATCTGATGGATTTCCCACTCCCGATAGCTGAAGCTTCTTACATCGGTAAGGCGCATAACGTTTCAGTTGGATTCATGTTTCGCCGCATAGAAAAGAAGCGTCTCTGGACCAACTAGGAACGCTCTTTCGCTGGTAGTTGATGTGCATACTTTTGAACTTACCACGCTGAGCATTGTTTCCAGCCGCAATGATCGTTGGGTTGGTCAAGTGTAGAATCGCCGTTGAAGGCTCAAGCGGGGGATAGGATTCGAACAGCGGAAGAGCTTGATTTCCAGATTGGCTCGCTCCCTGTCCACTTGGGTTTTAAATTTGGGTGAGCAATAGCTCTGATGAGATTCGAACCGATCTGCTCAAACAATAGAGGGTGAAAACCCCATCGTAACAAAGACGCATTACGTCAAAGAGCCACCCCAAGTGGTACTCCCGCAGTTTGGATTCGAACCTTACCACGCAAGAAAAAAGCCCTTTCAGACCTGAAAGGGCTTCTCTTCTCTCCAACTCCACCGACTGGATAAAACTCGAACAAGACAACGGGGAACAGGTTGCCCAGTTCTTCCAAGTCATTACCTTCCCACAGCGTGAGTACTGTATACGCTACTCCACGATGAACTCCAACTAAATCGGCTTTTGCGGTGAAAGGGAGAGGTGCCGCCTCCCCCACTCACCTTGAAGCTCGCTGCCCGTGCCAGCAAGACTCCCGGAAGTCACTTTACCATATCTCCGCGAAGTCTTTGCCAGTCGCAGCGAATTCGACAGTTGTTGGGTTCTGAGGAGATATGGCAATGACTCGTTCGTTCGTATTTACCAATCATAAAGGGGGCGTCGGCAAATCGACTTCCGCCACCAACATCGCGCTCGGCATGGTGCACTGCTGCGCCGCGCCAATGCGTCCAATCCGCGTGTCCTGCTCATCGACACCGACTCGCAGGCACATGCGTCGCTGGTCACGACCGGACGCAAGGACTACGGCGCAGACGACAGTTTGTACAGCGTGCTGCTGGCGGATCGCCAGAATGCGGCGCAAACGCTGCTCAACTGCATCGTGCCGAGCCAGTGGGATGCTGACCTGCACATCCTGCCCGCCTCACCGATGCTCGAAGGCGCGGAACGCGAACTGATGGGCGTGGCAGGCGCGCCGTATCGCCTGGCCGATCCGGTCGGCAAGATCGCCAATCAGTATGCGGCGATCATCATCGACACCCGCCCCTCCTTCAGTCTGCTGACCGAGATGGCGCTGCTCGCCGCGACCGACGCGATTGTGCCGGTCGAGCCGCGCTATCTGGAAACGGTCGGCTTGACCAGCGTGATCGAGAAGATCAACGACATCCGCGAAGGCTGGCGGCATCCGACCTGCGCGTGAGCGGGCTGCTCGTGACCAAGATGGACAGCCGCATTCGCGGGCATAATCACCTGCTGGCGGAAGTCAAAGCGCATCCAGTCCTGGGCAAGCTGCTGCTCGGCGTCATCCCCGCCAATGAAGCGGTCTCGTATGCCCACAGCAGCCATCAGAGCCTGTTCACCTACAGCCCCACTGCAGCGGCGAGCAAAGCCTACATGCAGGTGGTCGCGTCGCTGGTGCGCTATCTGCTCAAGGGCGGCGACTAATGGCGCGCCCAAACCACGACACGCAGCCGCATGGATGATCTGCTGGCGTCGGTCACCAGCGACCTGCTCGGCGACCTGCCGCAGAATCTGGTCGACAACACGATCCACGTCGAGCGCATCCTGCTGGAGATGGTGCGTCCCGATCCGGTGCAGCCGCGCCGGGTGCTGCCGGAAACCATCCACGTGCGCTTTCACCAAAACCAGATCACGCCGACGCAGGCGTTGCGCGAACTGGTGCAGATCGTCCAGCTTGCGGCGCGGCATCGTGGACGACCGTTCAACAGCCTGCTGGAACTGCTGCCGAATGCGGATGATGAGCGCGAGGACGAACCCGCTGTCAACCTGACGCCGGAAGAACAGCTTCTGCGCGATCTGGTCAATCTGGCGATCACGATCCGGGACGATGGACAGGTCAATCCGCTGACGGTAGTGGACGTCAGTCAAGGCGTGACGCGGCTGTTTCGTATCGAGACGGGCGAGCGGCGCTACTGGGCGACGTGGCTGCTGCGCGACTTCCTCCCCAACTACACCGGCGACGGCATGATCCCGTGCATCATCATTCCCGCGAACCGCTCCTCGGTCTTTCGTCAGGCGAAAGAGAACACGGCGCGCTCCGGGCTAACAGCGGTGGCGCTGGCGCGACAGGCGGCACTGCTGCTGCTCACCGTTCACGGCTACGAAATCCCCGCCTATGCCGTCGAAAATGACTTCTACCGTCAGGCGCTCGAACTCGACCTGCGCGGCAAGCGCGAGTACACAGATGCAGTTCTCAGCGCGATGGGCGGTATCAAGCGGACGCAGTTCAGCCATATCAAAGCACTGCTGCGCCTGTCTGATGAAGCGCTGGAACTGGCAGATCGCTATGCGATCGAGGAAGTACAAGCTTGCGCTACGTCATCTGCGTCTGCACCTGAGTATCATGCTGAAATTGTTCGCCAAATCATTGACTTCAATCTATCAGCCAAACAAGTCAAGGAATTGTGCGAAGGCGATGGATCGAACACCGCAAGGACGATCCACGGAAGACATTTCGCCTTCTGCGATGAAGATGGCAAAAGTGACGCAGACGATCAGCACCACGACGCCGCAAGAATTGGCACGGGCATTGATGCAGCAGGAAGGTGATGCCAGCGATTGCACGGGCGCGGCTTCAGGCAATGCGAAAGCTGCTCAGCGAAGCCGAACGCTATCTGAGCGCTGAATGAAATGTTCACGCGCGTTAACAATTTTGAGGATTGAAACCATGATGACGAAAACGCGACTCACCGCCCTAGAAAAGAAAAAGCCCATAGCTGGAAGGCACATGGGCGGCGGGCTGGGGTACATCGTGAACTCGACACTCACAATGTATCACAACCTCTCTCCCGGTGCAACTCGATATCCCGCTCAAACCGTGTTTTTTCGACACCGGTTGTCTTCAACACTGCCCGCGCACAGCGCAAGGAGAGAGCTTTCATGAGTATCGATCTGGAGCAGATTCGCTCCGCCAATCCGATTGAACAGGTCGTCGGCGAGAAATTCGCCCTGAAGCGTCAGGGGACGCGCTTCGTCGGCGTGGAACATGATAGTCTGGTCGTCACCCCGCAGACCGGACAGTATTTCTGGAACTCCCGAGGCGAATACGGCGACGCCTTCGACTTCGCCGGACGGCATCTGCTGAACTACGGTCAAGGCTGGAACAACCGCGACGCGGCGATGTTCCTGGAAGCGGTGCGCTATCTGGCGCAGCGCGCCGGGATCGACCTTGAGACGGAGAACGACTTTCACAAGTCATCGGCGTGGGCGGAACGCCAGCTGGTGCAAAGGCTGCACGAGGCGCTGCTCAACACGCCTGCCGCGCTGGAGTACGCGACCCAAACACGCGGCTGGCAGCTTACCACCGTCAAAGCGGCGCGGCTCGGCTTCATGCCGCAGGACAAGCGGACGCTGCTGGCAGACCTCAACCTGCCCGACAAGTGGCGAACCGTCGTCGGCAAATTCCCATCGGGAATGCTGGTCTACATCCATCTGGAACGGGGGCGTTTGGTCTACCTGAGCGGACGCTCCATCGCCGGCAAACAGCACTACAATCCGCCGCGTGAAATCCTCGGCGAGCGCCGTCCCTACTCCAATCATCTGTACAGTGCTGATGCCGAACAGGTGGCGCTGGTCGAAGGACAGGCGGATGCCATCACCTTCGGCGAGTGGGGCATTCCGGCGCTGGCGATTGCCGGGATGCACGTCTCGGATGAACTGCTCACCGCGCTGCGTCAGCATCGCCGGGTCTTCGTCGCGCTGGACAACACGCCTGAGGCGCTGGAGAAAAGCCGCGAGATCGCCCGCAAACTCGGCTCGACCGCCTTCATCCCGCGTCTGCCGGAGGGGGTGAAGGATGCCAACGACTGGCTGACGCAGGGCGGCACCGTCGAAGCGGTGCAGGAAACGCTCAACAAAGCCAAAACGTGGCTGCAAACCGAGATTGAACGCGCCGCCTTTCTGGTCGGACTGGAACGCAAGGACGCGGTGCGCGACCTGTTCCAGCACGCCGTCGATCTCGACGAGCTGGAACTGAGCGACTTCCGCGCAGCGCTGGCGAAGCTCGGCATCAAAGGGCGCGCCTTCAACGATCTGCTCAAGGCGGCGCGAGCGAAGACCGAACGAGCAAAGCAGGAGGCAGACGAGATGCCGCAAATCCTCGGCGACGACATTCCGCTGCTGTCGCCCGCGCTCGGCTTCCAGCGCGACGTCGCGCTGGTGACGATTTCGGTGGTCGAGCGGACGAAAGACAACCGGCTGAACACCCAGCCCTATCTGGTCACGTCGTCGCGCGAACTCGTGCGGGTGAGCGACGCGCAGATCATCCCGCTCAATGGCAAGGAAATCGCGCTGCGGGTGCTGCCGGAAGGCTCGGATTTCCTGATGCGCTGGCGCTTCAGCGACATCCAGCGCTACTTGCAGGGCGAGACTGCTGACGCCGGTCAGGTCTTCAAAACCGTGCATGACCTGTTCACGCGCTACGTCGATTTCCGCTCGGAGGTCGAGAGCGCCATCCTCGCGCTGTGGACGATTGGCACCTATTTCTACACCATGTTCCCCGCTTACCCGTATCTGGCGCTGAACGGACCGAAGAACAGCGGCAAAAGCACGGTCATGCGCGTGATGCAGCCGCTGGCGTTCAACATGGTCAGCACCTCCGACCCGACCGGCCCGTCGATGTTCCGCCTGATCCACTACACCTGCTGCACGGTCGGCATCGACGAAGCCGAGCGCTATCACAATCCCAAAGACCCCGGAATGCAGCAAATCCGCCAGCTCTTGAACAGCGGCTACAAGCAGGGGATGCCCGCCATCCGGCTGATCGGCGAAGACATGAAACCGCAGGCGTTCGACGTCTACTCGCCGAAGATTCTGGCGGCGATTGCCGGGCTGGAAGACATCCTCGCCAGCCGCTGCATCGCCATCCCCATGCGCCGCACCGACAGGAAGATGCCCTGCTTCCCGCCGGACTTCGACGGCGCGGCTATTCGCCACCAGCTTTACACGCTGGCGCTGACGGCGTTTCCGCATCTCTACACCAACTATTTCGAGCGTCCGGCGCTGCATACCCTGCACAACCGCTCCAGCGAACTCTGGTCGCCGCTGGTCGCGCTGGCGGCATTCTTCGAGGAGCAGGGGCAGGTGTCCGGGCTGCTGCAAGCGATTGCCTCAGCGGCGGAGACGGATGAGCAGATCAGCCAGGGCAAGGCGCTCAGCGAGCGCGAGGAAGCCGTCTTGCAGGCGCTCGAACTGCTGACGCGCGGACAGACCAGCGTCGTCTGGATCAAGGCGGCAGCGCTGCGCGAGAAAGTGGCGCGGCTGCTCGGTCAGCCGGTCGAGAAGATGGGCGACTCGCAGTGGATCGGACACATCATCAAGCGGCTGCACCTGCTGGATGAAGCGGGACGCAAGCGCGGCATGGATGGCGTGACCTATGCGATTAAGCCGCTGGACGTGATCGATATGATGCGCCGCTACGATGTGCGCAATGGTTAACGAAAACCGCTGAAAAACCGTTCAGACCGTTCAAACCCTACATACCGTTCATGCTGAGGGAAGCACTGGAATTGCCCCAGCAATATGGAGTCAAAAGAAAGGTACGCTCGAACTGACGCTCAAATGCCTCCGAACTCACATAGCCTAGGGCCGAGTGCAGCCGTTGGCGGTTGTAGAACACTTCAATAAATTCGAAGATAGCCGTACGGGCAGCTGCGAGGGATGGGAAGACGCTCGTCGCACACTCGGTCTTGAGCGTAGCGAAAAAGCTCTCCATCATGGCGTTGTCGTAGCAGTTTCCCGTACGGCTCATGCTCCTCGACAGGTGATGTTCGGTCAACCGCCGACGATAGGTCTCACTCGCATATTGGCTGCCACGATCTGAGTGATGCAGCACTCCGGCGGATGGCTGCCGGCGAGTGACTGCCATCGCCAGCGCCTGCTCGACGAGGACCGCTGTTGGCTGGACACCCATCGCCCAGCCAATGATTTTCCGCGAACAGACATCCTCGAGGGCAGCGAGATAGAGAAATCCTTCCTGCGTATCGATGTAACTGATATCCGCGAGCCACTTCTGGTTCGGCGCACTCGCCGTGAAGTCTCGGGCGAGGGTATTCTTCGCTACGGGATAGTCGTGCCGCGAATCCGTTCCCCAAGGACGAGACCGACGGCGGTCACAGCCCCGCAAACCGTGCCGCCGCATCAGGCGTGCGACCCGCTTGCGACTACACCGGATGCCCATCAGCCGTAGGGCCGCGTGAACGCGCGGACTGCCGTAGTCCGCCAACTCTGTACATGAACGTCACGAATATGTTCCACCAATGCGGCATCTGCCTGTTGTCGTCCATTCGGTGCGCGATGCCCCCAGGCATAATAGCCGCTCACACTCACCTCCAGTACCCGGCACATGATCTTGACCTCATACTCATGCCGGTGAGACGCAATGAACTGGTATTTCATGACTTGTCCCTGCTGAAGAGCCGAATGGCTTTTTTTAAGATATCACGCTCCTGTCTCAGGACTTCCACCTCGCGCTGCAACCGTCGCAGTTCAGCTGCGCTGTCATCTTGGCGTCCTTTACCCCGAAACGCTTGTTCCCCTTCGGTCTGGTAACGTCGACGCCACTTGTTCATCATGCCGGGCGTGATCCCGAGGTCTTGCTCGATTTCTGTGATGCTCTTGTGGCTCGTCTCATACAGCCGCAGTGCTTCGAGCTTGAATTCCTTCGTATATTTGCGTTGCTTTGCCATAGTTCATTTACCCCTATTTCAGTGTACCGTTATACCTTTCTTTGGTTCCACTTTTTCGGGGCAATTCCACTTAGGTGAACACCGACTGGTATGTAGGGTTTCTGTTCTAGCGGAGTATTGAGGCTGTAGATGAATTGGTTTTTGAACAAATAGTCAACTTGTCTCACGATTCCGGCAAATCGAGCTTAATGGAGTGGAATTCAACCTAAGCTGCCGTGATCACCGATCTATTGATCAAGTTTCGTCAGAGTGCATTCTGGTAAGTCCACCTTAGAAGAAACTCCACTAATCATTGCCACCAAATATCGGGCACGGTTTACCTCTTAGAAGCCATTTGAATATTCCTGTCCGGTAGAATGGAGGTGTCAACCAAACCATACACAACCGAACAGGAATAAACCAAGTGTGTCACAGGATTAAGCGTTATACCAGTGATTTGAGCGATGAGCAGTGGGAGAAAGTCCGCGAGTTGTTGCCGCTGGAGCGACAGGGACCCGGACGACCTATTGAAATTGATATGCGCGAAGCGGTGAATGCGATGGCGTATCTAAACAAAACGGGCTGTCAGTGGGAAAACTTGCCGGGGGAGTTTCCTAACTATCAGAGTGTCTATTATCACTACCGAAAATGGTGTCGCGATGGCACTTGGGAGCAGGTCAACCGCGCCTTGATCTATGAAGCGCGACACGCACAGGGGCGCTGTCCTTATCCAAGCGCAGGGATTATCGATAGTCAAAGTGTGAAAACGACCGAAGTCGGAGGAGAACGGGGTTATGACGCTGGCAAAAAGGTCAAGGGGCGTAAGCGCCACATTCTGGTCGATACCGTCGGACATTTGTTGAAAGTCATCGTTCACACGGCGGATATTCAAGACCGGGACGGCGCGAAACTGCTGCTGCTTTCCTTGCCGCTCATGCTTCGCTTGCGGTTGCTGAAAATCTGGGCGGATGGCGGCTATCGCGGGGCGTTGATCGGTTGGTGTTGGCAAGAGCTGAAAACCGTTCTGGAGATTGTGTCTCCGCCGCCTTCCCGGAAAGGATTTACTGTTTTGCCCAGACGCTGGGTCGTAGAAAGGACTTTCGCTTGGCTCGGTCATTATCGACGCTTGAGCAAGGATTACGAAGAATCAGTTCGCAGCAGCGAGGGGATGATCTACTTCGCTTCCATTCTTTCCTTGCTCAAGCGCCACACAGCCTAATATTCAAATGGCTTCTTAGAATTACAGATACTGTAACGCATTAGTCGATCTTGGAGTGAATGGGGCAGGTTTTGCCTGCCCCGTCTGAATACTGCACTAGAACTCATCACGCTTGAAGCGCCATATTGCCGCTGCGACAAAGACCGCGCACCAGATGATGGTCGCGAAGATCGGGACCGTTGTCGTCAGCGGAGCGCCGACCAGCGCCTGAACGGAAAGGCTGTCCATCGAGCCTGCCGGGACGAGTAGCCACGGCGTCAGGTAGCCAATCTTCCCCAGCAGACCCCCGAGCAGCATCGGGCAGAAGACTAGCGCAATCGGGATGCCGATCACAGGACCGCGCTCGGAGAAGAATGCGCCTAGCATGAGCGTGAACGTCACATAGAACAGCATGTGCAGGCAGATCAGACCCACTCCGGCGGCGAACTGACCCAGCGGGATTTCAATTCCCAGCTTCAGGCTCACCAGCAAGTAGACGCCGACGCTTTGCAGAATCACGACGATCAGCGGCAGCGCAATCGCATTCGCGACCAGTTTGGCGAGAATGAAGGCGGTGCGCGACACAGGCTTGGACATGATCCACGCCGCTGTGCCGCTCTTCTTTTCGTCAATCAGCGAACCCTGCATGGCGATGACCGTGCCAATCGCTCCGAACAAGCCACTGGCGACGGCGAAGATCATCATGGCTTCAGCCATCTTTTGTTCAGGAGTCCTGAAGATGCCAGCGGCTTCTGCCGCTTCCGACATCAGGCTCGCGAGGAGGATGCCGTTGACGAGCAATGTCCAGATCAGGATGTTGATCAACCAGCGCCGCGTCCGCCACCATTTCGCATTCTCATGGCGCAAGATGTTGCGCGAAACCCATGCGCCAGCCGCGCGCGCTGACCACTTGAAACTTGGAATTAGTGGACATGTTGTTCTTCTCCTACGATGCTCATGAAAACTTCTTCGAGGTCGTGCTTCTTGCGCCCAAACTCGGTGACGGTCAGCGCAGTGTCGTCCATCACCAGCCGCAGCAGTCGTTTTCGGCGGCGGCTTCGTCGGTCACGCTCACCTGCCACGTTGTGTGCCCGTTGTTGTTCGGGATGAGGTTAACCGCCGACACCCACGCCTGGCTGGCGATCCGTGACTGCGTTCCGTTCGGGCTGCCCTTGAACGCCGATGGTGTAGACGACGCCTTCGCCGCCCGCCAGCAGCGTCTCAATCGGCGCCTGCGCGACGAGCTGCCCGTGCTTGAGGATCGCGACGGTATCGCTCACTCGCTGCACGTCAGCGAGGATGTGCGTCGAGTAGAAGATGGTCGTATGCTTGCGCAGACGCTCCATCACCTCCAGCACGTCGTGACGCCCCATCGGATCGAGCGCAGCGGCTGGCTCGTCGAGGATCAGCAGGTCGGGGAAGTTGATCTGCGCCTGCGCGATGCCGAGCCGCTGGCGCTCGCCGCCGGAGAAGCCCTTGATCGAGCGGTCCGCCTTGTCCGCCAAGCCGACCAGTTCGAGCGTGTTGTCGATGCGCTCCTCGATTGCTTGCTTCGACCCGGTGTAGAAGAAGCGGGCGGTATAGCGCAGCGTCTCGCGGGCGGTCATGCCCTCGTAGTAGCGCGGGTCTTGCGCCAGATAGCCCACACGCTGCCGGATTTCAGTGCTGTCCTTGACGCTGTCCAGCCCGAAGACGGTGGCGCTGCCGCCTGTCGGGCGTGACAGCCCCAGCAGCAGCTTGATGGTGGTCGTCTTGCCCGCGCCATTGGGTCCCAGAAAGCCGAAGATCGAATTCTTGGGCACGTTCAGGTCGAGCGACTGGAGCGCGTTGACTCCTTTGAAGGTCTTGGTCAAGCCGCGCGTGTCGATGACGAGCGAATTATCGTTCATCTATCCCACTCCTCTCTTGCGCTTACGTTCGATGTTTGCACTTTAAGCGATGAAACGGTTGATTACGGGTAGCCGAAAGGCGTATTCAAGGGTTGATTGTTGAGTCAGCTAACCGCTTTCCAACTCTCACGCTGCGCTGCCG
>CAVSGS010000028.1:0-52183 GCA_963727545.1 uncultured Chloroflexia bacterium | reverse complement strand
CCGCGTCGATCTGCTCCTGCTTGCGGCGCTCGACCAGCGCCGCGAGGTCGACGTCGGGTTCGTTGCTGCCCGCCGCGCCGTCGGTGACGATACAGTAAGTCACGGTCGCGCCCGCGTCGGTCCAGCGGGCGACACTACCCGCCGCGCCGAATTCGATGTCATCTTGGTGCGCCACGATCACGAGGATGCGCAACGGCTTGGTCAGTGTTGCTTCCAGCTTCATAATCACCTCTGAATGGTTGTCCGCAAGTGGTTTGTCCCCTGATTAAACCGCCAAGCCGCGATCCATGCGAGTCCACTCGCTGGATTACGGTTGAGCGCAAATCATTTGTCATCCGGGCTACAGCTATATGTCGAATTCGTCGAGGATTATGCCGAACGGTGAGTCCGTGGGGGTTCACGCTTGGAGGCTCGAAGCCTCCAGCTAAGAAAAGCAAGCCAGCTACAGCTGGCTAGTTTCAGTCGGCTGTATGCGCTTTGCTAACTCGCGTAAACTCCCCCAATACCGGCTTTTCTCCCCCTCTCCACACGGAGAGGGGGCTGGGGGGTGAGGTTGGTTTGTTCAATCCTCGTATTTCAATTCCACCTGTGGGAACTTGCGCAGTTCGGTGAAGAATAGGTCGCGGTAGTCGAGCGCGTCGGCGTCGGTCTCTCCCTCGAAGCGCAGGCTCAAGACCGGCTCGGTGTTGCTGGCACGGAGCAAGCCCCAGCCGCGCTCGAAGCGCACGCGAATGCCGTCGATGCTGGTGATCTCGCCGAGTCCTTCCAGCGACTCCTTGACCGCCGCGATCACCTCGTCTTTGAGATCGTCGGGGCAGTGCGGGCGATACTCCGGCGTGCTGTAGAGCGTTGGGATTTGGGAGTTCGAGCACTGAGAGCGGCACCTGTGCCGCCGCCACCAACTGCAACAGCCGTCCTGCTGCGAGGTAGGCGTCATCGTAGCCGTAGAAATCTTCGCCGAGGAAGATATGCCCGCTCGCCTCGCCGCCGATCAGCGCGCCGACTTCCGCCATCTTTGCCTTGACCAGCGAGTGCCCGCTCGCCCACATGATCGGCGTGCCGCCCGCTTTGGCGATCTCGTCGAACAAGACCTGACTGCTGAGCACGTCGGCGACGACCTTTGCGCCGGGACGCCGCCGCAGCATGTCGATTGCCAGCAAGGTCAGAATCCGGTCGGCACCGATGATCTCGCCCTGCTCGTCGACCGCACCCATCCGGTCGGCGTCGCCGTCGAAGGCGATGCCCACGTCCGCGCCGACCTCACGTACTTTGTGCGCCAGCGCGTGCATGTTCTCGGCTTCCTGCGGGTCGGGCTGATGATTTGGGTAGCTGCCGTCAAGCTCGCAGTAGAGTTCGGTGACGCGATGTCCCCACGCCTTGAGCAAGCGCGGACCGAATGCGCCGCCGGTGCCGTTACCGCCATCGACCACCACGTGCAGCGATCGCGCCATGCGCAGGCGCGGCACAATGTCGACGATGTACTCGACCAGCGCCTGATCGTTGACGGTGATTGGCACGTAGCCGCCGTTGAAGTCGCCCGTGAGGATCAATTCGCGCAGCGCTTGCAAGTCCTCGCCGTAGAGGTTGCGCGCGCCGATGCAGAGCTTGAAGCCGTTTTGCTCCGGCGCGAGGTGGCTGCCGGTGATCATCATGCCGCCGACGTTGCCCTGCCGGACGGCGTGCCAGTAGACCATCGGCGTCGAGGCGAGCCGGATGTCGATCACCTTGACGCCGGTCTCCTGCAAGCCCGCGATTGCCGCCTGCGCCAATTCCGGCGACGAGCGACGATTGTCGCGCCCGACGATCACCGTTTGCACGTCAGCGACCCGATCCAGATAGGTCCCGAAGGCGAGACCGATCAGCCGGGCGGCGTCAGTCGTGAGCGGTGCGTCGTCGCCCTCAGCCCTGCCGCGAAGGTCATACTTCTTAAACAGCTTCGCATCGATTTGTGCCATAAAAGCTCCAGTACCGACAATTCAGTACCGAGTACTGAGTACCGAGGGCTGAGGAAAAGCTAACTCGCCAATCAGAGTTGAAAGGTTAGCGGTGTGATGTCACTTTTGTCTACTCATCACAGCGTGAGACCCTCATCTTTGGGTGACTGTACTTCACTCAGTACTCGGTACTAGGTACTCAGCACTTCTCTTCGTCATTCGTCCTTGACGACCAATTCCTGTTTCACGTAAATCCGCCCGCCATCGCGCACGTCTTGATGGACGTGAGTGCCCGGTCCCACCTGTGCCCGTGCGCCGATCTTGACGCCGGGCATGGTCATCACGTCGACCGAGATAAACGTGTTCTGCCCGATGATCGCGCCGAATTTGTCGCGCCCGCTGTCGATCTTGCTACCCTTGACCATGGTCGGCACGTGCCCGTGATCGATCCGCAGGTTGGCGGTGGTGCAGCCCGCCGAGAAGTTCACGCCGGAGGCGAACACCGAGTCGAGCACGCGACAGGCGTGCATATCGACGTGATCGCTGACGTAGCTGCGCGCGACCTCGGTGGTGAAACCGACGTTGCAGCCATTGAGCACCATCGACTGGCGCACCAGCGCATTGTTGCCGATGATCGTGTTTGCACCGATGTAAGCTGGTCCGACGACTGACGCGCCGGGGAAAATCTTGACGTTTTCGCCGATGTACACGTCGCCGATCAGCGTAGCGGTCGGGGCGACATAGGCGCTTTCGGCAACGACCTGTCCTTTGATTTTGCTCAGGAAATATTCCATCAGGTCGAGCACCTGCCACGGATACTTGAGCGCTTTCCACGGTCCCTTATAGGTGACGACTCGGTAAACCCGCTCCTTCATCAGCGTATCCATCGCCCGCTCGTAGTGATCGTCGGTTTGCACGGTGCCCGCATATTCGGCGCGGATCGCGTCGAGCAGTTCCTCGGCATTGCTGTGGATGTGGGCGACGATGCTGACCAGATTGCTCGGTCGGTTCGCTGCGCCGGGCTTCTCGACGATGCCGTTGATCCGCCCGTCGGGATCGACGATCAGGTAGCCGCCGGGGAAATACTCGTCCATTTCGTAACCGGCGAGGTAAGTGGCAGTTGGATCTTCTTGATAGGCGGCGAGCATGGCGCGGTGCAGATCGTCATCGGTCACGTCGTGGATTTGCACGACGTAGAGCGCCGTTCCCGGTCGGCTGGGTAGGGCGGGCACGGCTTGGAGCAGGGCGTCGCCCATGCCTTTCGCTTCCGGCTGAACGACCACCCGGATCGACATCGACGTCATGTGACCGACCAACGACTTCACGTCCTCGACGTTGTCGGGGCTGGCGATGACAATCGTCTCTTGCAAACCGAGCGCTTCGAAGCGCCGGAGTTGGCTCACCAACAGCGGCTCGGTGCCGAAGCGCAGCAGCAGCTTTTCGTGCAGGGGCCACATCCGTGAGGACGAACCGCCCGCAAGGACGACCAAGACCGGCATCTGTGCCATATTGTCAAAAGCCCTCTAGTTTTGTAGGTACATACGTTTTATTCTAACGCATCGTCGGGGCGCATATCAAAACGTGCCCCGATTTTGACCTTTGGTCATATTGGACTTAACTGGTACTACTGAGCCAATCGGCGGCGAATTAAGCTGAAAACACAATTGCACTAGATAACGAGGAGAGTTTGTATGAATGGTAACGGCAACGGCGAGACCGGGACGGTCTCGCTCAAACGCGGGTTAGCGCAAATGCTCAAGGGCGGCGTGATCATGGACGTGGTGACGCCGGAGCAGGCGAAGATCGCCGAAGATGCGGGCGCGTGCTCGGTGATGGCGCTGGAGCGCATCCCGGCGGACATTCGCGCGGACGGCGGCGTCGCCCGCATGAGCGATCCCGACCTGATCGAAGGCATCATGAAGGCGGTCACCATCCCGGTGATGGCGAAAGTCCGCATCGGGCATTTCGTCGAGGCGCAAATTCTGGAGTCGATTGGCATTGACTACATCGACGAAAGCGAAGTGCTCACGCCCGCCGACGAAGAAAACCACATCAACAAGCACAAGTTCAAAGTGCCGTTCGTCTGTGGCTGCCGCAACTTGGGCGAAGCGCTGCGCCGCATCAACGAAGGCGCGGCCATGATCCGCACCAAGGGCGAAGCCGGTACCGGCGACGTGGTCGAAGCGGTGCGGCACGCCCGCGCGGTCAACAAGGAAATCCGCCAGCTCACGTCGATGGACGAGGACGAGATGTTCACCTTCGCCAAGAATATCGGCGCGCCCTACGATCTGGTGGTCGAGACCGCGAAGCTCGGTCGGCTGCCGGTCGTCAACTTCGCCGCCGGTGGCGTGGCGACTCCCGCCGACGCCGCGCTGATGATGCAGTTGGGCGTCGATGGCGTGTTCGTCGGGTCGGGCATCTTCAAGAGCGGCGATCCCGCCAAGCGCGCCAAGGCGATTGTCGAGGCGGTCACGCACTTCGAAGACGCCGACGTGCTGGCGCGCGTGAGTCGCGGGCTGGGCGAGGCGATGGTCGGCATCAGCGCCGCCCACATGCCCGAAGCGGAGCGCATCGCCGGGCGCGGCTGGTAAGCGAGCTTCCACTTCAATTCGAGTTTGAGAAGGCGCGTTCATGCAGAACGCGCCTTTTATTTGTTCATCTTCTCAGAAAATAGTTGCTATTCACACTAAGTATTTATTCGTGCATCTATGTATAATCTTCAATGCTGGTGAGTTTGTAGGAGATATTCGGTGCAAACGCTTTTGACTTTCGTAGCAAGCTGCTTCATCGCTCTGCTTATTGGTGCGAGTGTTTATAGCTTTGTCCTGATAGCAGTCGCAGGGTACTTAGGCAAAATACTGGTAAGGAAGTTGCCCGAGAAAAACATCAGCTATCAAGCTTTGGCGCTGCTATTCCTTGCTCTAATGAGTATTTTGGCGCTGAGCGCTGGCTTACCTTTCCGCTCAAACCCCGAACATCGGTGGATTTCCTAAAGAAGGAGTTCCGTTCCTTATGGGGGCTATTGGACTGGAAGTAGTTGTCGGAATTCCGCTGGTGATTTTGGCAAATCGAATCAAGATATTGCGCAATTCGGCACTTTGCTAACCTAAAGGAGGCGATCGTCGGCATCAGCGCCGCCCACATGCCCGAAGCCGAGCGCATCGCCACGCGCGGCTGGTAAGCGAGCTTTCTCCTTCGCAAAACAAAAGCCGGTGCAATGTTCAGCACCGGCTTTTTCCATTTTTATTGCCGCCCTTGCCCTCAGACGATCGCGACCTCCAGTGATTGGATCGGCGGCAGGTAGTCGGCGAGGATTTCCCAGCTATCGCCGTCATCGCGACTGTAGAATAACTGACCGGTGTCCGTCCCGGCGTAGATCCCCGCCGGTTCGAGATTGTCCGCGACCATCGCCTCGCGCAGCACCACGACGTGAGCATTCGCGGGCAGCCCCGCGTTGATCCGCTCCCAGCTTTCGCCCCCGTTCCGGCTGCGCCAGACCGACGCTTGACTGTCCACGCTCATGCGGAACTGGTCGCTTTCTTCCAGCCATACGTAGATCGTCTGCGGATCATGCGGATGCACGACGATCGGGAAACCGAAGCGGCTCGGCAGCTTGTCCTCGCCGATGTTGATCCAGTCGTCGCCGCGATTATCGCTCCGATAGACGCCGCAGTGATTTTGCTGGAACAGCACGTCGGGGTTCGCGGGGTTCATCGCAAATTTATGCACGCACTGTCCGAACTCCGGGTAGATGTCGCCGCCGAAGTCGGCGAGCACGTTTTTGTTGCGCGGCTGCCACGTCTGCCCGCCGTCCTCGGTGCGATAGACCCCGGCGGCGGAGATGCCGACGTACATACGCTGGGAATCGCGCGGGTCGAGCACGATGCTGTGCAAGCATAGTCCGCCCGCGCCGGGATTCCACTGCCCGCGCTGCGGGTGATCGTACAAGCTCTCGTTGAGCACCCAGCTTTCGCCCCGGTCGGTCGATTTGAACAGCGAGGCGGGCTGCACACCTGCGTAGAGCACGTCCGGCTCGTCCGCGCGCCCCGGCTCGATGTTCCAGACCTTGATCACCTGTTCCGGCGTGTCCGGGATTCCGCCACCCGAATAGGCTTCTTCCGGCGTGCCGCCCGGTCTGCCGGAGACCGAAGGGCGCGAGAACCTCGGCGGATTGGGGCACTGCTGCCACGTTTCGCCCAGATCATCGGAGTAGTGGGTCGTCGCCCCGAACACAAAATGATCGAGCGCAGCGTGCAACCGCCGATCGCGCGGGTCCATGACCAAGTGCATCATGTTCCAGCCTTTGAACAGCACGTCGCTTGCCGACCACGTTTGGCGGGTGCGGTCACTCGTGAAAATGAAGCCGCCTTTACGGGTTCCGACCAACAGCCTAACTTTCGGTTCAGCACTCATTTGCAGGTCTCCTTAACCAAATAAATTGCGCGGGCGTGCCTTGCCCAATCGACACGGCAAGGTGATGCAGTTCAATAGGTACTATTCGTTTGTACTCGGCTTGATGATAGCTATTATATAGCACAAATGAGCTTATTTTATGAGAAAACCTCACTTGTTTTTGTAATACCATCCTAGAACAGATGTGTTAGAGGTTTCTGAAGGTGATCGGGCTGTCGCGCCGTTTTGCCGTGCCGATCCGCCGTCAGTCGGCGATCGAAAACAGGGTGTGAAAACGTCGTGGCGGGGCTGCGTTGTAGTCGAGCAGTCCGGCGGGCGCGTAATCGAGCGCCGTTTGACCTGCAGGCAGATACTCCGGCGGGACGGTGGTGCGGTTTGTCCAAGTGACCGGCGCTGCGGCTGTCGGCACGGGGATACTTGGCAGATAACAATCATTTTGTCAGAGGTTCGGCTGTGCAATTTCGCTAAGCGATTTGCTATTGCTGCCGCGAAAGGGCAGATCTGTCCGCGAATTCCCTCTGATCGATCAAATTAACCAAACCTGACTGGCATTTTTCATCAAATTTTCGTCTTAACCGATATTGGTGCGAGTCCTACACTCCCTCGCGTAAAACAGTTGGAGATTACGGGAGGGAGAGATGCTCCTCGCGCTCGGCGTGTTTTTTGTCGCTTATCTCGCGATTGCCAGCGAGAAATTCCCACGCCACTGGATCGCGCTGGCGGGTGGTGCCATGCTGGTTGTCTTCGGAATTCTCAGCCCCAGCGAGGCATTTCACTACGTCAACTGGGAGACCCTCGGCTTACTCTTTGGCATGTTCGTCCTCGTCTCGATACTGACCGAGGCGGGCTTCTTCAAATGGCTGGCGATGCAAGCCGTACGACGGGTGAACTACCACCCGTCGTATTTGTTTATCGCCTTGATTCTGCTGGCGGGTGTGCTGGCGATGTTCATGGACAGCATCACCGTGATGCTGTTCTTGGCGGCGCTCTCGTTGCAGTTGTGTATCCTGCTCAAGCTCGACCCGATCCCGCTGATCATCGCCGAAGTTTGCGCGGCGAATACCGGCGGCGCGGCGACGCTCGTCGGCGACCCGCCCAACGTGATTTTGGGGACCTCGCTTGGCTTCAACTTCGCCGACTTCGCCTCGAACACCGGACCGATTTCGTTGATGTTGGTGATCGGGCTGTTGGCGATGTTCTACTTCATCAATCGCCAGTCGCTCAAGAACGCCCACGCCGCGCTCAATCCCGAAGTCATCGCCGAGATCGAAGCGCTCCACCGCGATCCGCTGCACGCGCGCCTCAGTAAAATCGGCTTGATCGGTTTTGGCGCGGCGGTCACGCTGCTGGTGACGCATCACTGGCTGGCTGAACTGACGCCGATCAACCTCAACGCGGCGGAAGCGGCGCTGATCCCGGCGCTGTTAGCATTCGCTTTCCTGCCCCAGATTGACAAAGGGACGGTCTCTCACAAACTCTTGCGCGAGGACAGCGAAAATCTACTGTTCTTCTTAGGGCTGTTCGTCTTGATCGGCGGGCTGGAGAAAGTCCACGTATTCGAAGCGATGGCGAACTTCATCGCTGCCACCGAGGGACCGAGCAATAACGGTGTTGTGATGGCGCTCCACTGGGGACCGGGCTTGCTCAGCGGCGTGGTCGATAACGTGCCGCTGGCGCTGGCGATGAGCTACGTCGTCCGCGACTTGTCGCAGCATCCCGCTATGCCCGCGATGGCGCTGATGGTCTGGTCGCTGGCGTTAGGGCTGGACGTGGGCGGCAACATGACGCCGATCGGCGCGTCCGCCAATGTCGTCGCTTATGCTTATCTCGAACGGCATCACGGTCCGGTCGGGTGGAAGCGCTGGGTGCTGATCGCCGTGCCGCCGACGCTCTTGGCGATGGCTTTCGCCTCGGCGATGTTGATGCTCAAGGGGCATTTCGGCTGGTACTGATCGGGGACTCCATGTCGCCGAAGGACGCAGCACGCTGCGCCCCTACGCGGGCAATCGCTTAGCTGATAATCGAGGCGTACCTGATGGTGCGCCTCTTTTTGTTCTCTGACGCCAACTCAATCAGCAGAGTAATTCCCAAATTGACTACAATAAGCAGACCGTCCGGATCGGTAAAAGGATAAGGCTTATGAGCAAACGATGGTTTCTCGTTGCGCTGGTGATGATGTTTGTGTTCGGCACGACGCTGGTCAGCGCGCAGGACAGCAGCGGCACGCTGGTGCTTGGTCAGCCGTCGAGCGCCCAGATCACAACGGCAGGGCAAACGCTGCGCTTTGACTACACCCTCGCCGAAACCAGCCAAGTATCGCTGCAAGCGCTCAGCGACAGCGTGCCGTTGAAAATCACGATTGTGCAGGGCGATGCCGTCGTCGCCGCCGAGCCGAATCCGTCCAACGCCCTCACGGTCAGTTTGGATACCGTGTTGGCTGCCGGTGCTTACGTCGTCGAAGTCGGCGCGACCAACGACGCGACCGGGCTGGTGATCCTCGCCTTGCAGAGCGAGACGCCGCTGACCATTACGGCGTTAGGGCTGGGGCAGCGTGTCGCCGGGACGCTCGATGCCGCGACGCCGCTGCTGCTCTATCGCTTCGACGCGCTGAGCGAGCCGGGCTTTCTCTACGTGGACACCGGCGCGTCCGATCATGGCGTCAGCTTGCGGCTGGTCAATACAGCGACCGGGCAGGTCAGCGCGCAAGCCAGCCCCGATCTGCTCGGCGTTCGCTGGCGCATTCCGACGGGAGCCGCCTATCGCGTTGAGGTTGGCGGCGACGACCTGAGCCAGAACGTTCAGTTTTCCGTCTGTGTGACGCCGATCAGCGCGGGTGGTTGTGAAGGCGGCGACGTCAGCGCGCAGCTGCCCGCGACCGCTGCGCCGGTGGCGACGGTCGTTTCGTCTACCTGCACGGTGACGCCCAACGTGGCGGGCGGCGTCAACATTCGCCAGTCGGCGACGACCAATTCGAGCATCATTGGTAAGCTGCCGGGGAATGCCAGCGCTGACGTGGTCGGCGTCGCGCCGGATCGATCCTTCTACAATATTCGCTACAACGGCATCGATGGGTGGGTGGCGCAGTTCGTCGTCATTGCCAGCGGGGACTGCGGGAGTGTCGGGGTGGTCAATCCACCGCCGATCCCGACTCAGCCGCCGCTGCCAACGCAGGTCGCAGCTCCCACGATGAGCGGTCCCTGTCTGATCGTCCTCACCGCGCCGACATACGTCTATACGACGACCACCGCGACGATGGAAAACCTATTCGATCAAGTACAGGGCGGTCAGTTGATTCCGATTGGTCGGCTGGCGGATAACTCGTGGTGGCAGACCAACGACTATGGCGCGTGGATTCCGACCAGCGCCTTCGGCGACACCGTCCAGATCAGCGGCAACTGCGATAACCTGCCGATCGTCTCGCCGTAGCATGTGAAGCATCCTCTAGTCATCGCTTGCCCGCCTCACCCCGCTACATGATAACGGGGTGAGGTTTCTCCCTCGGTACGCACCGGAAAGTCTCGGCAAATCTTCATTTGTGTTTTAGCGAAATGACATACAATGGGATCAGCTTTTGGTTTGATACTACAAAAAATAGGGCTGATTTATTATGCAATTACGCCAAAAAATCCAACTCTGGTGGGGTGGTCGCCGCGCGAACGTTTATATGGAACGGGGGCGAATGCACGTCCTGCGTGGTGAGAACGAACGCGCGCTCAAGGAATGCACGCAGGCGCTTCGGTTCAACCCCAACCTGATGGAGGCACTCAACAGCCGGGGACGGGCGCGCTATCGCCTTGGCGACTTCTCCGGCGCGATCGCCGATTTTGACGCGGTGCTGGCGCTCGATCTGCGCTGCGCCGTCGCCTACCTCAACCGGGGGTTGGCGAATTACGCACTCGACAATTTCGACGATGCGCTCGGCGATTTCAACGTGGCGATCTACTACGATCCCAAACAGGCGGTCGCTTACAACAATCGCGGCTTGATCGACGAACTGCAAGGCAACCTCAATGGCGCGATTGCCGATTACACACAGGCGATCCGCTTGAATCCGCGCATCATCACCGCCTATACCAATCGGGGCGGCGCGCGCGTCAACCGGGGCGACCTGCGCGGCGCAATTGCCGATTATCAGCGCTATCTGGCGCTCGGCGGCGGCTGGCGCAATGGCGACCAAACCCGTATTGAAGCGCT
The DNA here is from genome assembly GCA_963727545.1 of uncultured Chloroflexia bacterium. GTDB lineage: Bacteria > Chloroflexota > Anaerolineae > Aggregatilineales > Phototrophicaceae > Flexifilum. The sequence continues at coordinate 41,642 of CAVSGS010000028.1, read as the reverse complement.
GATCGCCTCGCTCAAGGGGCGCTTGGATCAGCAGCCTGCCACCGGCTAAGCGCCGCTATCGACGTGTCCCTCCGGTAGGGGCGTGGATCGCCGCTGCCGAAGCCAACAGCTTCATCTGCCCTCGGTGATCGCTTGGTTCATTTGACCGAGAAAAGATTGTTGCCTTTGGTACTTGACCCGTCTCCTAGTCTAGGTGAAGATAGCTGGAGACTATCGAACAAAGGGCAAGTAGACGATCATGAAAGTAGGCGTGTTGGCGCTGCAAGGCGCTTTTATCGAACACGAGAAAACGTTGACTGCGCTGGGGGCAGAAGCACGCGAAGTGCGCCTGCCGGAACAGCTTGAGGATTTGGACGGGCTGATCATCCCCGGCGGCGAGAGTACGACCATTGGCAAGCTCGCGACTTCCTACGGATTGATCGAACCGCTGCGCGAATTCGCGCGCACCAAGCCGACGTGGGGCACCTGCGCCGGGATGATCTTTCTGGCGAAGGACATCGGCATCGACCGCCAGCCGATCCTCGGCGTAATGGACATTGTCGTCAACCGCAATGCGTTCGGGCGGCAGATCGACAGTTTCGAGGCGGACTTGGCGATCAAGCCGTTGGGCGATCCGCCGTTTCACGCGGTTTTCATCCGCGCGCCGGTGGTGACGAAGGTTGATCCGGGCGTGGAAGTGCTGGCAACCTTGGACGACGGGCGCATGGTCGCGGTGCGGCAAAATCACCTGTTAGCGACGGCATTTCACCCCGAATTAACTGGCGATTCCCGCCTGCACAGCTATTTTCTGGATCTGATCGGCAAACAGGCGTCGAAATCGTAAAATTTGACGTTTGCAAAACCGGACTTCATGATACAATACGCGCGCTTTACGCTACAATGGCTTCAGTATCCGTTTACAGTCTGGCGGGTGAGAGAACATGATTGACTACGATCCTTTCCTGAGCGGTATCAGCTTTTCCAACGGCGACAAGATGGTGGACGAAGAGTTCGAAGACATGGATGATTACGAAGACAACGAAGACGAATTTGAAGATCTCGATGCAGACGACGACTTCGATGATTTCGAAGATGATGACGATTTCGACGACTTAGACGACGACGACGATTTCGACGATTTCGACGACGACGATGACGACTACGATGACTATGAGGACGACGAGGACGATTATTGATCCTCTCGCGCGTCGTACGTAGGGGGCTGTTGATCGGCTTAATGCTGGTCGGCGGGAGTGTCTTCGCGCAAGAGAGCACGAATACGCCCATCGCGCCGATTAGCACGCTGGAAGCCGGTGAATTTCGCGCGTTGGCAGTGACCGCCGACGGCGATCGGTTGTTGGTCGCCGACGCGGAAAACCAGCAGGTGCGCGTGTACGATTTCACCGATCCGACTCAGCCCGATTTACTGACTGCGCTAGACGTAAGCGGTACGCCCGTGCTGCTGGCTGGGGGTGCGGGTTTCGGCATCGTCGCCGTGCAGACGGGCGGAGATCATGACAGCGTAGAGCTGGTTGCTCCGGCGTTCCCTAGCCCGCGCGTTCAGTATCAAGCCGGGTGGGGCGTCTACGACATTCCCAAAAATCCCCATGCGCTGGCGGTTTCGCCCGACAGCCATTGGGGGATCGTCATCACCGATGGTGGTTACAACCTGCTGGAAATCAACGATCCGGGCAACGTGTACAACGTGCCGGTCGAGACGCCGATCGCCGACGCCGTGCTGACGAATACGACCGCCTACTACCTGCGCGATCAATCCTTGCTGACTGCGCCGCTGCAAAGTGGCGAGACACTCCACGCCGAGCAAACGCTGGCGCTCGACGGCGCGCCGTCGCATCTGGCGATCAACGCAGCGGCGACACAGGGTGTCATCGTGCTGGACGATACGCGCCTCGTCTTCTTCGACCCGGAGACCATGCAGACGACCGGCGAATTTACGCTCGACGGTGGGGCGGTCACGACCCTGCATTTCCTCACTCACGGCGACGCCGAGATGCTGTTGGTCACGCAGGCTGACCAGTCCGCGATTCGCCTATTCGACCCTCAAGACCCGCAGCATGTCGCCGATTTGGGCAGCACAGACTCGATGACGACCTCGATTCAGGCGCTTACGACCCACGACCCCTACATCGTCGTCACCGACGGTTCGACCATCAGCATTTTCTCGTCTTAACCCTCGACTTTTCTCAATACTCCGATCATTTCCGGCTCGTTTTTAGGGGTTTACATGCCCCTTAAATCGGGGTACAGTTAGGTTGTCAGGTGAGCATCGCCTGACCTCTAATTTCTGTTCAAGTGAAGGTATCAATGAACGCAGACAGTAGTTGCAACGAACAGCCGCCTTCATTATCTGGCGGCGATAGCGCAACTCTGCGTTAATCCCCTCTCTAAGCCTCACATCGGGGAGCCGCGCAGCGCGCTATTGCCGACCCTGCGCGTCAGGGAAACCCCGATAATGAAACAGCCCTGTTCAAAGTGACCATTTTCACACCAACGACCGCGTGAGCGTTTTGGCGTTCACCGGCACAGTCTCTTTGGAGGGGTAATATGTATAACGATCTGCTGCTCAATCGTCTCGTCGCCCCGGTCGATACTGAGGATGAGCAAATCCAAGACTTGATCGACGAGATCGAGGAACTGGACAGCTTGCTCAGCCCTGAGGCGCAAGAACTCATCCGTGATCTGCGCCCTTACATCGTCACCGACGACGTGTACGAAGACATCGACGAGCAGGCATCCTTTGGCGACCGCGTCGCCGACAAGATGTCGACATTCGCCGGCAGCTGGAAATTCATCATCATGTTCTTAATCACGATGGCGGTCTGGATCGGCGTCAATGCCTACATGGGCACGCGCGCCTTCGACCCGTATCCCTTCATTCTGCTCAACCTCACGCTCAGTACCTTGGCGGCATTCCAAGCGCCGGTGATTTTGATGGCGCAGAATCGCCAATCGTCTAAAGATCGGGCGGTTGCTCAGAATGATTATCAAGTCAATTTGAAGAACGAAGTTGAAATCGCCGACCTGCACCGCAAGATGGACATGATGACCGACGCGCTTGGCATTCAGACCAAGCTGGTCAACGCGCTGGTCGAGGCGCGCCGCAAGGAGTTGAGCGCGACCGTCCGCATCATGGAGCACGCGCGCAGCACCGATGCCCTGACCAATGGCAACGGAAGCAGCGACGGCGGACGTTGAAGCGACCGCAAACCTAAATTGATCGTGTAGGGGCAGAACTAGGCTTGCGAAGCAAGCACATCTGCCCCTACGTGTTTCTAGGCTTCTGGCTGCGGGAAAATCTTCCCCGGATTCAAAATCCCGGTCGGGTCGAGTACCTGCTTGATGCTCCGCATCACGTCGAGCGCGTCGCCGTGCTCGCGCTCCATGAACATCGCCTTGCCGATGCCGACGCCGTGCTCGCCGGTCGCCGTGCCGCCGAGGTCGAGCGCTTTGATTACGATCAGCTTGTCCAACTCCATCGCCTTTTGGAACTCGGCGTCATCCTTGTAGGGAAACTCGACGTGGATGTTACCGTCGCCCGCGTGCCCGATCATGTAGGCGGTGACGCCGTGCTCCTTTTTGAGCTGCTCGACGTAGCCGATCAACTCCGGGTAGGCGCTGATCGGCACGGCGACGTCCATGATGAAGAAGTGGTAACCCGGCGCCGAGCGCACCATGATCTCGTAAGAAGCGTGGCGGGCGTGCCAGAGCTTGCGCCGCTCGGCGGTGTCGGTGGTGGTGCGCACGCTGACCGCGTTCAGGTCCGCGCAGATTTCGCGTACCATCTCCAAGCCGCTGTCCAGCGATTCTTCCTGCGCGGCGTGAAATTCCATGAACAGAGTCGGGTAATCTTCCAGATCGACGCCTTCGGTCTCGCGCAGCATTTTGGTGTGCGTCGCGTCGATCAGTTCGAGCGCTGCCGGGTCGAGTCCGCTGCCGCGTACCGCGACGACCGCCTCGACCGCCGCTTCGACGGTGGGGAAGGCGGCGACCACCGCGCTCATGTAAGCGGGGATCGGCACCAGCTTGAGCGTCGCCTCGGTGATCACGCCCAGCGTGCCCTCGCTGCCGACGAACAGGTGCAGCAGGTCGTAGCCGCTCGACTGCTTGACCGAGCGCGACCCGACCTCGATCAGCCGACCGTCCGCCAGCGCGACTTCCATCCGTAGGACATTATCTTTGCTCGCGCCGTACTTGACGGTGCGGATTCCGGCGGCGTTGTTCGCCAGCATCCCGCCGACGGTCGCGTTCGCCCCCGGATCGGGCGCGAAGAACAAGCCGTAGCGCGCGAGTTCGGCGTTCAGGTCTTTGTGACCGATCCCCGGCTGCACCGTCACCTGAAAATCGTCGGCGTGGACGGCGACGATCTTGTTCATGCGCTCCAGTGACAGCAAAATACCGCCGTGCAGCGGGATCGCGTTGCCTTCCAGCCCGGTGCCGACGCCCCACGGCGTCACGGCAATGTGGTGCTCGTGGGCGAGCCGCAGCACGTCGGTGACGCCGCCCGCCGTCACCGGGTAGACGACGACCTCGGCGGGGTGTGCCGCGTGATGCGACTGATCGCGGGCGTGCAGGTCGATGTCGGCTTGCGCGGTACTCACGGCGTCATCGCCGAGGATGCCGCGCAGTTGGTCGATCAGGTCAGGGGTCAGGTGGTTGAACTGGGTCATCGGGGTTCCTTCGTCAATGGTTTCAAATATAACCTCACCCCCCGCCCCCTCTCCATGATGAGAGGGGGAGAAAGCGGATAGCGCAGGGGATGAAGTCAATCAAGGTTATTTTCTTGCGTAACTGCTAATGCCTCAGCAATTTGTTGCACGACTTCTTCGAGTGACTGGAATACCATTTCATTCATGAACCGGAGTACGCGAAAGCCGAGCGCTTCTAGGATCTGCTGCCGTTCTCGATCATAAGCCTGCTGGTTTGGTTGCTGGTGAATTTCGCCATCGACCTCGATGATCAGCGCACGTTCGAGACAAACAAAATCGACGATGAAGCGGTCAATGGTGTGTTGACGACGAAACTTTGCGCCGTCGATTCCTCGATTGCGAATTCGCTGCCAGAGCAATTCCTCTGCTGCGGTCGGTTCGTGTCGCATTTCACGAGCAGCGGGTTTCAACAGCGACCACTGGTTAGGTGATGATTTGAACTGCGGTCGATAGTCGTCTGCCATGAAACTTCTCGCTTTATTCCCCCTCTCCCTACGGAGAGGGGGTTAGGGGGTGAGGTTTCGTTCCCTAAACGCTTCTTGTTCCACTCCATTGGGGTGAGGTTCTTACCCGAACAATCCTCGCCGCTTCGGTTTGACCGCCACGCCGTGCGTGAGCGTCGTCAAGCCGCCGCCGTGCGGATCGTAAATCGGGCGCAGGTCTTCGAGCAGCGGCTTGAGGTCGCGGTAGCCGGTCTTCCGGTTGACCATTTCCAGATAGCCGCCGTAGCGCCGGAACAGCAACTGCGCCTCGTCCAGCGTGATCCCTTCGTCCCACGTCCATTGATCCGGCGTGTAGAAGTAGTAGATCGGGTAGACCGCCGCCGTCACCACCGAGACGCCGCGATTATTGTACGACCACAAGTCGATGCCGCAGTGGGACGCTGCCTCCGCCATCAGCACCAGCGCCGACGCCGAGAGGATTTGGCGATAGAGGCTGCCGCCGTCCTGCCCCTCGACCGCCTTGAGAATGTGTCCGCGTGGGCTGATCTCGTTATCGACGGTGCGCTGGAAGACTTCAATCCCGGCTTGCATGATCTCGTCGCGCTCGAGCACGATCCCGGTGACCAACACCAGCGCCGCCAGCCACAGGTTCTCGACCTGCGTATCGTTGTACGGGCTGCTGCTGAGCTGATTGACGCGGTCGCTGTAGCGGTTGATCCAGCGCGTCTGTGCCTCGACGCTCCACGCCGGATGATCGCGGGTCATCTCGAACGACTGCGCCAGCATCAGCGTCTCGGCGATCGCATCCAAATAGGGCAGGTCGTCACTCAGCGGCTCGTCGATGCCGTCTTGCAGCTTCTCGACGGCGCGCTCGCCCGCGTCGGCATTGTCGTCGAAGCGATAGCGCAGCCCGTACCACTGCGCCGCCGCGATGCCCCGCTGCTCGCGCTCGCGCAGAAACAGATACGCCGATAAGTACGGTTCACTGTCGCGTGCGCGCTGTGCCTGCTGAACCTGTTCTTCCGTGAAGTACAATCCACAGTGGTTAAACATGACTAATTTGAGTTTCGCCTTTCCTGATGCCGTGCTAGTATAACAAATGGCACTATAATCAGACTAGACACTCATTCTTGCCAAGGTGACGGCGTGACCGAGCCGAATAGTTCCGCATCTGAAGATAATGGACTTCCCGACGACGTTCGGCGCTCGCCGGTGCGTCCACCGCTGCCGGATGAGCCGCAGCCTGTCCCGGAGCCGACCGAACCATCGCCGGACGAGACTTTCCCGGAAAACCCGCTTGATCCCAAAGCGGCGATGAACACCCTCCGCCACAAGATGGAGTTGGTCGCCGACGAATTTGCGCAGGGCAAAATCAACCGGGCGCAGTTCCATGCCGTCTACAAGCGTTACAGCGAGCAGCGCGCCATCATCGAGCGCTTGATCGAACGCAACCCGTCCAGCGAGGCGTGGCGTCAGGTGATCGGCGTGCGCGGGCAAACCGGATTTCTCCGCCATCATTTCGCCGCTCAGACGCAGTATTTTCTGGTCTACCGCAACGACGAAATCCAACCGCTCTTGATCGGCGGCAAGCAAAAACCCCTCGAAGCCGTAATTCTGCCGGTGATCAAGTATGTCTGGTCGCTGCCCGACCGTCCTAAGCTGGGCTTAGGGCGCAAGCCCATCGGCGAGACCAACTGGCTGATCCTCGCGGTCGGCGATCACGCGACGACGGCGGTCATGTTCGCCAACGAGCCGTCCGCCGCCCAAGCGCAGCTCGTGCGCGATCTTCATGCTGACTTCGAGCGGGCGAATCAGGCGGCGCTGACTCGCGGCTGGCTCGTCGCCGATCGTATGGTTTTCCCTCAGCGTTCCCTCATCGACAGCGATCAGTAACGATCCTCAGCGCGTCTTCGGAAAAGCTTTCAACTTGGATAAGCTGGTGACGCACAGTGTCCCGGCGATGGCGAAGGCGAGCACGCCCTTGTTGTTGATCGCCAGCGGTCCGAGCGCCGCGCTGATCGTCGATGCCGGGGCGAGCAGCTGCGCGTGCTTCGCCTCGGCAAGCAGATCGACGGCGAAGCGCTGATGCGTCGGCTTCAGACTGCCGTCGTAGATGCGGATCACGTTGGTGTCGAGGTCGCTGGTGACGAAGCGGCGTCCGTTGGGCGAACTGTTGATCGCGCCGAGCGTGTAGTGTACCGGCATATGCTGGCGGATTTCGCCGCTGGCGTTGAACGCCGTGATTCGCTTGCCGTCGCTGACGAACAAGGCTGATCCGTCGGCGCTGACGACCAGTACCGGGCGAAACTCATCCTCGATTTGCAGCTTGGTCTCGAAGACGCCAACGCGGACGTGCTGCTTGTATAGGTGCAGTTTGGCGTCGGCATCGAGCGCCGCCAGCAGCCCGGACGAGCGGTCCATGCCGATGGCGATGAAACGCGGCTTGGCGTCGGTCTCGATCTTGGACTCTTTGCCGTCGATTTCGAGGTAGAGATCCGTTCCGCCGGTGTAATAGAGCCGCGTGCCGCCGTCCGCGCTCAGATAGATCGCCGCTTGCGGTGCGCGCGCGGTCGGCAGGTAGAGGTCGTTCGGCGTCGTCAGCGTTTGAATGAAACTCTGCCAGCCCGTGCTGCGCCGGTCGGCGTCTTTTTCGGCTTCAATCGTCTTGTCGCCGCGCGGCGATCCGTTTTGCAAGTCGAGGAAGGAAACGCGGTTGGTCGCCGTCCACGCTGCCAGCAGCGAGGGCTTGCCGGAGAGAATATCCAGCCGCTTGATCGTTCTGTCGCTGAGGTGTACGCGCCACGCCATAATTGTTTGGGTTATCTTTGGGATATATTTGGGATAAAGTTAGACACATTTTAATGATACCCCGGCTTACGACGATCTGGGGAGTTCTTAACGCTTTTCTCGCAAAACGTTAACGCCGCAGCATGGCAAGAAACACGAGGGGCAGGACTTAGTCCTGCCCCTACAACCATCAGAGCATGTGTTTGTGTGACAATGTTCCCGCTCTCCCAATTTGGAGGTTAGGATTTGTTTCCCCTAGCGATCCGTCGTTTTCTCCCCTCTCCCCGCTTGCGTGGGAGAGGGGTCGGGGGAGAGGGGAATAGAGGGTGAGGTTTGCTGCTTACTCGGCGGCGGTCTCCGCCATTTCGGGTTGGCTGACCTCGGCGCCGCGCAGATAATGCGAGCCGACGGCGATGTAGCTGTAGCCGTGATCGACCAATTCTTGGTAATCCGGGATCATCCGGCGACCGTCGATGATCAGGTACGGCGGCTTGACCGTCTCCTCGATCGTGCGCGACAAGCCCCGGAATTCCTCCCAGTCGGTCGAGATGAACAGCAGATCGCTGCCGGTGAGCGCTTCTTTCGCGCTTGCATGGTAGCTGATCTTCGAGAACAGGTGGTTGTTATCCGGGTTGAAGTAGTGCTGCGCTTCATGCGTCGCCAGCGGATCGTAGGCGCGGATCGAGCCGACACCGCGTCCCAACAGCGACTCGACCACTTTCAGCGAGGAGGAATCGCGCATATCGTTGGTGCGCTGCTTGAACGACATGCCGAGCAGCGCGACCGTCTTCTGATTGAAGTTCGCCCCCGCTTCAGCGACGGCGCGGTCGATCATGTAGGTCTTCTGGTACTCGTTGATGTCGTAGACTGATTGCAGTAGGTTCGCCTGCTGCCCGGCGCTCTTGAACTGGTAGATCAGCGACTGAATGTCCTTGCCGAAGCAGGAGCCGCCGGCGCCGTTGGAGACGTAAGACCCCCACGTGCTGATGCGCGCGTCCGAGGTGACGCCGCGCTTCAGGTCTTCCATCTTCACATTGGCGAAGGTCTCGCCCAAGCGCGCGCCGACGCCGTTCCAGAACGAGATGTAGGTGAGCAGCAGCGTGTTGCCGACGTACTTGATCGCTTCGGCGGTCTCCGGCGTCGTCTCGATGTAGCGGATGCGGACGTGATCGACGAACTGCGAGTAGACGCGGCGCAGGATGGTGAAATCTTCCGGCGTGTCCGCACCCACCACCACGCGATCCGGCTTGCGCGATTTCTCGACGGCGTCGCCTTCGGGCAGGAACTCCGGGTTCGAAGCGATGCCGAAATTGGGGACGTTGTGTTCTTCGAGGATCGCTTGCAGCTTGCGGGCGGTGCCGATTGGCACGGTACTCTTGTTGATCAGCAGGACGCGGCGCTGATCCTTGCGTTTCGCCAGAATGTCGGCGATATACGCCAGCGCGTTGAAATAGAAGCTCAGGTCAGAGGAGCCGTTCGGGTTCGGCGGCGTGGGCAGGCACAGAAAGATGGCGTCAGTGCCTTCGATGATCAACTCGATGTCGGTCGTGAAGAACAGGTAGCGGTTGAGGTTTTCGTCGATCACCTGCGCGAGTCCCGGTTCGTTCACGTAGTGCCCGATGCGCTCCGGGTCACCCGACTGATAGGCGTCGATGCGCTCTTTATCGATGTCGTAGGCGTAGACTTCGTGCCCATATTCCGATGTCGTGGCGGCGTGCGTCAGCCCGACAAAACCCGTTCCAGCAACAATGATTTTCATGGAGGCTCATCTCCTTAGATGACGATCAGACATACTGCCCCTTATACAGCAGAAGTGGGCAAAAGTCTCAGCTTACTTACTTGTGTTAGTGTAGCATTCTACCGGCGGATCGAGAATGACTAACTTGGGCGGCGGCGTTAATCCTTCCGCAAGCCTTTGAAGTAGACGATCTCCGGATCGCCGGGGTCGAGGTTGTCGATCCAGCCGCTTTTGACGAAGCCCAACCGCTCACAGAGTGCTTGCATCGGCGCATTCGACTGGTTGGTCGAGGTGAACAGCTTCTCGCCGGGGGCGATGGCTTCGATGTGCTCGATCAAGGCGGTCGCTGCGCCCTTGCGCCGGTGATCCGGGTGGACGATCAGCAGCTCGATGAAGGGGTAGCCGAAGAAGTGCTTTGTCAGGATGGCGTAGCCGAGCACGTCCAACCGGTCGCGGACGAGGTAGCATTCGTGCTTGCTGACCGCCCGCACGATCTGGCTGCGGCGTGCCTGCGCTGCTTGCTCGCCCATGTGCGCGGCGTCGATGGCAAGCACGGCGATCAGGTCATCTTCAGTGGCGCGTTCAACGACCCGGCTATCAGGCATCGGCATTCCATTCGGCGAAGAACTGGTCGAGGAACTGCTCCATGAAGCGGTGGCGCTCCGCCGCGATCTGCTGGGCGGCAGCGGTGTTCATCCGATCTTTGAGTAGGAGCAGCTTTTCGTAAAAGTGGTTGATCGTCGGGGCAGTATTGCCGGAATAGGTGGCGAAATCGTCGTGGAGCTGGGGCGGCACGGCAGGATTGTACAGTTCGCGCCCTTTGAAGCCGCCGTAAGCGAAAGCTCTGGCGATGCCGATTGCGCCAATCGCGTCGAGCCGGTCGGCGTCCTGCACGATCGCGCCTTCGAGCGTTGCCATCGGCGTCGGGACGCCCGCGCCTTTGAACGAGAGCGTGCCGACGATTTGCGCGACGTGATCGACTAACTTCGGGATCGGCGTGCTGGCTTTCCAGCCACTCGCGGGCGACGCGCGGCGCGACGGTCGTATCGCCGCCGTGAAACTTGTGATCGGCGAGGTCGTGGAGCAGGGCGGCCAGTTCGACCACTTCGGTATCGACGTACATCTGCGCCTGTAGCTCGGCGGCGGCGATGCGCTTGGCCGTCTGCCACACGCGGTAGACGTGCCACCAGTCATGCCCGCTGCCCTCGCCCGACATCTGCGCCTGAACGTGGGCGGCGGTCGTCATAATCAAAGTCATCGGCATTCCTGATGAGGACGACACAATTTACCCGACATTCGCTTCCAAAATCTGCAACAGACTTCTTTTCAGCTTGGAGCGGGCTGAACGAACCCCCGTCTGAAAACCGATCACCATTATTCCGAGTATGCCTACTCCAACCAGCAGCCCGACAAGCGATTGCCGCATGATAGGAATAAGGATGAATACGGTCAAGATAATTCCAAGCTGTATGGCTAAGGTTACGTCGGCAGACATACCGACACTGCCTTCTACAGAAGTGCCGCCCTCTGCCAGCCCCTCGAGCTGTCCGCTAACCCAAGCGCTGCCCATCATGCCACCCGGCTCTGATAGGCGAAAGAGCAGCTTGCGTTCATTCACCGACGATAGAAATACTTTGTGCTTCTCCGACAAGCTACCTTTATTCTTGTTCACTTGTTGGAGCCGCAAAGCACACTCATCCAGCGGTAAGGGAGACCAAGCCTCGACTGGTGTTTGCCACAAGAGTTTTGCGGGAGCTTGTTGGGCTTCGTCGTGTCTTTTCGGCTTTCGCATCGAAAACCTTTAGGATTTCCCCATCATCATTCCGGCGACGCGGCGACCCATCTCGACCGAGAAGTTCGTCCCGCGATCCCACGGGTAGACCTGACTCATGCTCGCCCAGAAGACGCCGGGGAGCGGCGTTTCCAGCGCCGGGATGCGCGCGCTCTGCCCCCGGAACGGGATCGGCTGGGCGTAAGGCGCGCGGAACACCCAGACTTTGCGAATCCAGTCGCGCTTGAAGTCGGGGTTGAAGGTCGAGAGCGTCTCGATGAAGCGGTCGGCGAGTTCCTCCTCGCTCAGCCGGAAGTATTCGTGATTTGCCGGGACGTAATCGCCGCAGTAGACGATGTGATCGCCGCCGTAGTGGGCTTTGTCCATCCAGTTGGTGTGCTCGACCAGCGCGAGGAACGGAAATTGGCTTTTCTTTTTGTCCGGGCTGGTCGCCGGTAGGTTGAGCCAGTAGGTCCCGTCGGTCAGCAGTTGATGCTTGAGCGCCAGTACCACGCACAACCCGCCGATGCTGCGCAAATCGGCGATGCTGTCGCCGTAGTGGGTGTTACCCAACTGCGGCGCGAGCTTGAGCATCAGGCGCGGCGAGGTCGTACTCAGGATGCGGTCGAAAGTCTGTACCTCGCCCTTGATCGTCAGCGTCGCCGTCCCGCCGTCGTAGCCGATGCGCTCGACCGGCGTGTTCAGGTTGATGGTCGCGCCAAGTTCGGTCAGCTTCGCCGCCAGCGTGTCGAGGAAGGCTTGGAAACCGCCCTCGAAGATGCCGAGCCGCAGGCTGCGCGCGTGGACGCGCGCCCACATCCACGCCATATTGACGCGGTCGTACTGCTCGCCGAACTTGCCGATCAGCAGCGGGCGGAAGAACTTGTCGTAGCCCGCTGATCCCATATAGCGCAGGAACCACTCGTCGGCGGTGACGTATTCCAACGGCTTCCAGAACGGTGTTAGCTTGAGGAAGGCGCCCGCCAGCAGAAAACGCGGCTTCGCCAGCAGCGGCATCGGCAGCGTCAGCGCCGAGATCGGCGTGATCTCCGAGCGGACGATCTCGCCGTCGATCCAGTAGCTCGTTTTCGGGCGCGGGAAGATGATCTGATCGCGCACGCCCATCTCTTGCGCCAGCGTCAGGATCGAATTGTCGGATTCGAACCAGTGATGGTAGAACTTCTCTAGCCACCAGTCCCAATGATCGTCTTTGAACCCACTCGCCAGCCCGCCCACGCGGGACTCGGCTTCGTAAAGGGTAACCTCGTGCCCGGCGTGGACCAAATCCCACGCGGCTGCCATGCCGGTCGCACCGGCTCCAATGATGGCGATCTTCATAATGCGGCGACCTCTTTTTCCGTCGGCGGGGGCGTGTTATCGCTGGTGGCGCTCCCCTTGCTGATTTCCTGTTCCAGTTGGTCGGCGTGGGCGACGGCGTCCAAGCCCAAGCCGCGCCGCACAAGGTAGTAAAAGCCCAGCAGCGTAACCGGCAGCCAGATCACCAGATGGTTGACCAGCGCGAAAGCGGTCGCCTGCGTCTTGTCGATGCCGAGCGCGCCCAGCGCCAGCACCGCGAAATACTCGTAAACACCAAACTGACCCGGCGATGCCGGAATCAATCCCGCGAGGTTGACCACGCCGACGACCAGCAGCATCGCCGAATACGGGACGTTCAGATTGAATGCCAGCGACGCGATCCAGTAGGTGCTGGCTTCCAGCATCCAACTGGCATAGGAGAAGAAGACCGTCCCGGCGAGGTCTCGCGGCGTCCGCAAGCCCTCCAACCCGGCGATCACATCCTCGCCCAGCTTTTCGACCAGCGCGCCCAACTTGCCCGGTAGGATGCGGCTGACCAGTGTGATCAAGCGGCGGAGAATGTTCGGCTTGAGTGCTAGCACGAAGAAGACCAGCAGCGCGGCGATGAAGATCGGCGCGGTGATCAGGGCGACTTGGCGCAGCTCCGGCGAGGCGACGTCGAGCGTCACGAGCGCGACAAGGACGAACGTCAGCATCACAATGCCGTCGAAAATGCGCTCGGTCACGGCGACCACACCGCCTGCTGCCAGCGGCACGCCCTGTCCGCGCTGGAGCAGCACGACGCGCAGCACCTCGCCGCTGCGCAGCGGGTAGACGTTGTTGCCCATGTAGGTGATGCACACCAGCCGAAACAGCTTGCCGAGCGGGACGAATTTGGTTGCGCGCAGCAGCACTTGCCAGCGCTTCGAGATCACGGCGACGGCGGTGAAGTACCAGCCTGCTGCCAGCGCCAGCGGCAGCAGATTTGCCTGTTTGATGTAGCCCCAGACCGTCGTCGGGTTCAAGCCGTAGAAGGCGAAACCGAGAAAAACAGCGCTGATCGTTAATCCGAGGATGACGATCAGTCGTTGATTACGTGTCATGTGGAATCCTTATAAAAGCCGCACTTGATTGTATCAGGCGGCATTGCACCATTGTAGTCTATATACACGCTTGGCGACGATTTTGCTTGAGTTTAGGCGCGCTTGTCGTTACACTGGAAGTAGAGAGTGTTCATGCGAGCAACTGATTAATAGTTTTAGCTTTGAGCGGCAGACGATCGGGCAAATCGGCGGCGGCGAGAGTCCCCGCAGGTTGTCACTTTGCGGCGCGCGAGCGATGGAGCTAACGTCCTTGGTCGCTGCTGGAAACGTTCGTCACGAGAGAGAAGGTGCAGGCTCATGAGCGATTCTTCCGACGATCCCAATTGGCTGGATGAATTTCAGGAATTAGCGAATTGCAAGCTCGGCAAAGGCTCGTCGTGCGATCAGGTGCACCCGATTGTCGAGCGCTGGTATAAGGTGCTGCTGGACAGCGAGCCACCCGCTTCGCGTGACTCGGTGCTGCAGGCGATGGCTTGCCTCTCGACCGAAATTCTCTTTGACACCCCCGACGAGGTGCTTGACAACGTCCTCAAGCAGGTAGACGAGGACACGCTCGCCAACTGGATCGAATACGTGCTGATGGTGGGGCGGGCGTTCGAAGTCGCGCTGCACAACGGCGACCTCGACGACCTATGACTGTCACCATCCGGGCGGCGCGGGCTGCTGACGCCGATGCCATCTACTCATTGCTGCGCGATCTGGCGACCTCATTCACGCCGGATCGCGTGGCATTCGAGACCAGTTTCTCGGTGCTCCTGAGCGCTGATGATGCTTGGCTGGCGGTTGCTGACGACGCGGGGGAGGTGGTCGGCTATTGTCTGGGCTTTGTCCACCGGACTTTCTACGCGAACGGCTGCGTCGGCGTGGTCGAGGAGGTCATCGTTCGGGCGGATCGACGCGGGCAGGGCATCGGTCGCGCGCTGATCGACGCCTTCGAGCAGTGGGCGAAAGCCCGTGACGCCGCGCTCGTCGGGCTGATGACTCGCCGCGCCGCCCCGTTTTACCTCGCGCTCGGCTACGAAAACTCCGCAACCTATTTCCGCAAACTGCTCTAGACGATCACCGGGTAGCGGCGCACCGATGTACGCGCCCGGTTTTTACGCGCATCCGCCACTGTAGGGGCGAGGCACTGCCTCGCCCACTTTTGTGAATCAGTGTGCCCGCGTTTCCCGCATAAAACTGATGACTGCCAGAAGGGAATGGGGTGAGGTGATCACCCGTGCAGCCCGTTAACTCCATCCAAATGTGCAATCCAGACCGGTAGATCGTAGCCGTTGCGCTCGAAGCCGAAGCCGGTGTACAGCCGCTGCGAGCGCAAATTGCTCGCCTGCGTGTTGACCGTCATCGCCCGCACGCCGCGCCGTTCAAAACGCCGCAGCACGTCCGCCAGCAGCGCTCGCGCGACGCCGTTGCCTTGCCGCTTGGGTACGACCGCCAGCCGCGCTAGATGCGCCCCGTCGAAATACAGCGTGCTCAACTGGTAGCCGACTATTTCCGTGCCCACCTCGGCGACGGTGCAGGCTGCCGAGATTCGCTCCGCTTGCCGGATCTCGTTCTTCGCCATCTGCCATAAGGGTGCAAACGCGGCGTGATCGACGTCGACCAGCAGCGGCAGATCGTCCGGCTCGGTCAGGCGAATGCGGACGCCCTCCGGTGCATATGCTTCCGGGATCGTCGCCGGTGGGCGGCGAAAGGTGATGATTTCTTCGCTGAAGGTGAAGCCGAGCGCGGTCACGTAAGCCGCCAGCCAGTTGCGGATCATCAGCAGTGCGATCGTGTGCACGCCCAGTGTGCGCAGTTCCGCCGTCAAGCTGCTCCACAGCAGCCGGATTGTCGGCTGCGGGTCGCCGTGATCGGTGAGCGCTGCCAGTCGAATCCAGCAGGTGCCGTCGAGCGGCTCCGAGGTGGCGAGGACGCCCAGCAACCGCTTGTCCTCCCACACGAGGCGCATCGGGTAGCGCTCACCCTCGTCCAGCCATTGGTCGGTTTCGTGCCAATCGAGGTGAGTGTGCGTGCGGTAGCTCCGGAAGATCAGGTCGCGCACCGCGTGCCGGTTACGTCGCTGATACGGCGTGACGGTGAGGGCGTTCAGTGGATGGTCTTTCTCTGCGTTTAACTGTTGGTTCTTCAAAGTAGAATAGCAAATGTCTTTTTCAGCAAGTG
Organism: uncultured Chloroflexia bacterium; assembly: GCA_963727545.1. GTDB lineage: Bacteria > Chloroflexota > Anaerolineae > Aggregatilineales > Phototrophicaceae > Flexifilum. The sequence continues at coordinate 25,635 of CAVSGS010000028.1, read as the reverse complement.
CCGTCTCAGCAACGACTATAGCCAACTTTAGCCCCATTTCGCCCTAGATGCCAGCGGCTTGGTCACGCTTGGTAAGCTGATCTCACCCCTAAATCCTCGCTCCACAGCGTGGAGAGGGGCAGGGGGTGAGGTCAATTACCGTCGATACGTCCGGTTGGCATACGACGGCGCGGTGATGGCGAAGACCGTACACCGTCGCCGATCCATCAGCCGGGTGCGAATGCGCTCGTCGATCTTGTCGATGGTGGTCGACGACGTGATCACCGTCGGCAGGTTGGCGACGTAGCGGTGGTTGAGCAGTTGGAACAGCTTCTCTTTCGCCCATGCCGTCGCGCTCTCGGTGCCGAGGTCGTCCAGCACCAGCAGCGGTATGCTGCGCACGGTCTGGAAGCGGCGGTCGAAATTGGCGTTCGAGTTGGGGCTGAAGGTCACGCGCAGATAGTCGAGCAGGTCGGGGACGGTGACCATCATCACCTGCGCGCCGCGCTCCTGCTGCGCGTTGGCGATCGCGGCGGCGAGATGGGTTTTGCCGCTGCCGTAGTTGCCGAGCAGCACCAGCCAGCCCTGCGGCGCGTTGGCGTAGTCGTGGCAGGCGGCGGCGACGCGCTCAAGGTTCTGGCGCTCCTCCGGCGCTAAGCCGGTCTGCGCGTCAAAGGTGTTGAAGGTCATCTCGCGGTAGAGCGACAAGCTGGAAAGCTGATCGCGCTGCGCTTGCACCGGCGTGCGGTAATCCGGCGCGCTGATGCGGATGCGGTGGATGATGGTGTCGTCCAGCAGGCGGCTGCGAATGCGAGGATCGAGCGTTTCGAGGTCGGCGTTGGTCGTGATCACGGTTGCCAGTTCGCGGCTGTAGCGATGGTTGAGCAGTTGGAACAGCTTCTCTTGCGCCCACTGACTCGGATTCTCGACGCCGAGATCGTCAAGGATTAGCAGCGGCGCGTTACGCAGCCGGTCGAACATCTCGTCGTAGCCGATCTCGGACGACGGTCCATAGGTATTGCGCAGATGGTCGAGCAGATCGGGCGTGGTGATGAACAGCACCGCGTCCTCGTAATGCAGTCGAGCGTTCCCGACCGCCGCCGCGAGATGGGTCTTGCCGCAGCCGTAAGTTCCTTCCAGCAGCAGCCAGCCTTCGGGATTACCGGCATAGTTCATCGCAGTATTGTGCGCCGATTCCAGCGATTGCTGCTGCGTCGGCGTCAAGCCGGGCAGGTCGGCGCGGAAGTTCTCGAAAGTCTTGTCGGCGAAAGCGTCCAGATTGCCGAGCTTGCGCAAGCGGTTGACCCGCTTCGGATCGGCGGGGGAGTTGGGGCAGCGGAACAACTGCCCGAAGTTCGGATGATCGACCGGCAGGTCGTAGCGCACGGTGCCCATCCCGCCGCAGATGTTATCGCGTCCGCACAGCGGGCAGATGCGCTCGTCGCTGAGCAGCGGGTCGCCGCTGGCGCTAATGTTCGATGAAGTCGGCATATTTCCCGGTGATGAAGCGTCGCCCATCCTGTTCATCAGGTCTTTCATGGACTTCATGCTGCTGCTTTCCTTCCCTCTGCCAGCGATCCAACACCGCGCGGATGTAACGCCAGTTCCGGGCATTGCTCTCGACGGCGACCAGCATCGCCTCCTCGATCCAGCCCGCCGGATACTCCTTTTCGGCGTCTTTGAGTGAGTCGGCGATCAGCGGCGTCAGCGGACCGATGTTCAGTTCATAGAGGCGGTAGATGTTCGGGCGCTCCGGCATGATCTCGACCGGCGCATCGCCTAAGCCCGGCATCCACCCGCCCGCGCGAATCTGCTCGACACCCGCGCGCCCCAACTCGGTATTGATAAAATACAACGGCTCGACTGCTCCGGCAAGTCGAACGTCGGCGCGGAGCAGGGTCCCGCGCGCGCAGGCGCGATCCAGCGCCGCGTCGAGCGTCGCCCCCGGCTCGAAATCCATGCCCGCCAAACCCGCCATGAAATCGCCGTCCTTGAGGAAATCTTGACGGCGCAGATAGCGCGTGCGTCCCTCGCGCTGCTGGATCGCCCACATGAAGTAGAGCGTCACCTTCAACTCGGCAAGGTCGTCGATCAGCGGCAGCAGTTCGGCGATAAAGGCGCTCGGGAGGGTGAAAGTCGGCTGCTTGCCCGGCAGAAAGCCGTCGAAATGTTCGTTCATAGCGCGCTCAAGTCGATGGTGGTCGTGCGCGCATCGGTGAACTTGGTCAGCGATTTCTCGAAGTGCAGTGAGACGACGCCGGTCGGACCGTTACGGTGTTTGGCGATGATCAAGTCGGCGCGACTGGGGAACTCGGTCGCCTCGTTGTATACCACGTCCCTATACAGAAATATTACTATATCACTGTCCTGCTCGATGCTACCACTTTCTCTCAAATCCGAAAGCTGCGGACGCTTGTCCTGCCGCTGCTCGACGGCACGCGATAACTGGGCTGCCGAGAACAGCGGGACGTTCAACTCGCGGGCGAGTTCCTTCAGGCTGCGGCTGATGTAGCTGATCTCCTGCACGCGGTTGGTCTCGTAGCCCCCGCCGCCGTTCATCAACTGCATGTAGTCCACGATCACGAGGTCGAGTCCATACTCGTGCGCGATTCGGCGGCACTTGGTCCGCATCTGGATCGGCGTCATCGCGGGCGTGTCGTCGATGAAGACTTGAAGATTGCCGAGCCGACCGGTCGCCTCGATGAAGCGTGACCATTCCTGCTGCGTCAACTGTCCGGTGCGGAGCTTCTGCGTGTTGATGCCGGTTTCCATCGAGAGGAAACGCTGGACCAGCTGTTCGTGACCCATCTCCATCGTGAAGATCAGGATGCGCGCACCCAGCTTCGCCGCGTTCAGCGCCACCGAGAGCAGGAAGCTGGTCTTTCCCATGCCGGGGCGACCGGCGAAGATCAGCAAGTCGCTGCGCTGGAGCCCGCCGAGTAGTTCGTCCAGATCGCGGAAGCTGGTCGGCAAGCCGAGTGGCTCGTCCGGATGCTGGATCAGATGCTCCATGCGCTCGAAATAGGCGCTGACGGCGTCGCGCATCGGGATCAGTTCGCGGCGCAGGTTGCGTTCGGTGACGTTGAACAGCCGCGACTCTGAGTCGCTGGTGACTTTCTCGATCGTCAACTGCTCGTCGAGCGCCAGCGCCTTGATCTCGTCGGCAGCGATCAGCAAGCGGCGGCGCACGGCGGCGCGCTCGACCAGATGCCCGTAGACCTCGGCGTGAATCGAAGTCGGCGTGCTGTTGACTAGATGGAGCAGGTAGGCAGGACCGCCGACGTCGTTCAGGCGGTTAAGCGCGCGCAGCTCGTCTTGCAGCGTCACGAAGTCGATCTGCTCGTTGCGCTCGCTGATGCGCAGCAGCGCTTCCCAGATGTAGCTGTGGCGCAGGATGTAGAAGTCTTCAGCGGTCAAGAATGACGCCACGCCCAGAAATGCGTCCGGGTTGACCATCACCGCGCCGAGCACGGCTTCTTCGGCTTCTTGGCTATAGGGCGCAAACTGCCCGCTAATGGATGAAGGTTGAGTCACATCGGTTTTCCAGTGAGCAAGAAACAAAACGGCGTGCTGGAATAAACCGCAGCGCCGTAGGGAAAATGGTCTTCTCCGCTGTGGATGAAAACCGGCTTATTCAGCTTTGACCAGCCCCGATCACGCCAGCGCTGATTTATTCGTCTTCGTCGTCGATGTCGTCGAGATCGAGCGTGTTGACGAAGTCCTTGAAGGCGCTCAGGCGATCTTCGTCGAGGTCTTCTTCCTTTGTCACTTCGCCAAGTGCCCGCTCGACATCCTCTTCCGGCTGAATCGCGTGGCGTTCCATCACGGTTTCGGCGACGAAGATCGGCGCTTTGGTGCGCACCGCCAGCGCGACTGCATCGCTGGGACGCGAGTCGACCTCGATCTGCTTACCGCCCACGTCGATGACAATCCGGGCGTAGTACACGTCGTGGCGCAGGTCATTGATCAGGATGTGGACGACGCGACCGCCCAGTTCGCGGATCATCGACTTGAGCAAATCATGCGTGAGCGGGCGTTGGGGCGGCATTTCTTGCAGTTCAATCGTGATGGCATCCGCCTCGCACGGACCAATCCAAATTGGGAGATAGCGGTCGGTATTCGTGTCCTTGAGGATAACGATACGGTATTGGGACATGAGACTGACACGAATGCTGTCGATAATCACTTCTATCATAGTTGTTTATCTATGCTCTTGCTCTGTCTAGCGTCTGACGACTTTAGCTGCTTATTTGGATTATACACTGAAGCAGCGAGACAGCAACCGGAATCTGAGCGATATAGGGAACTCTCTCATCCTGCCGGGGTGGGTGTCGGCTGGTCTGGAAATCACCCCGGAACAGGCTTATCATGACGCCCACGACTGAAGGAGAAGTTATGCCGAAGCGATTTCTGTTCGCCCTCGCGCTGCTGATCGTCGCCGGGTGCAGTGCGCTGCCCGGTGCGCAGCCGTCGGCGCGGTTCGCCTTGGGCGACCAGCTTCTGCGGGTTGAATTTGACTCGCCGATCGCGTGGGAGCAGTACGTCAATGCCGATCAGCACGTCGATTTTCAGATCGTCGACGGCGCGTACCGGGCGAAAGCGTGGGACGGCGGTTTCATGTGGACGACGCAGCTTCCCGAAGTCGGCGACAGCGTGATCGAGGTCGAGACCACCCAGCTTTCGACTTATCGCAATAATGCCTACGGCGTCATGTGCCGCGCCGCTCCCACCGACAATAGCAATGGCTACTATTTCCTGATCAGCGGCGACGGCAATTACACCATCCGGCGCGGCGCGGTTGACGAAGTCCACGCCCTGATCCCGTTCACCTATTCGAGCGCGATCCGGCAGGATAAAGGCATCAACCGCATCAAGGCGGTGTGCATTGGCGATTATCTGGCGCTCTACGTGAACGACACCTTCGTCGCCGAGACCACCGACGACTATTTTCATCATGGCTATACCGGGCTGACCGCTGCCGTCGTCAAGGGCGGCGACGTGGACATCTCGTTTGACGATTTGCAGGTCTGGGACGCCAGTCTGCTGCGGTGATGGGTCGCGAAAATCGTAGGGGAAGTGCTGTGTAGGGGCGAGCATGCTGCGCCCGTGATCTGAATTTGCTCTTGGAACCCATTTGAATCCGGTCACGATCTGTCGCGCCGCTTGTTTCCCCCTCTCCCAACGGAGAGGGGGTTAGGGGGTGAGGTTTGACCTAGTTCGCCGGAGTGATCGTCACAATCGGGATGGGCGTCGGCGACGGCGGTGCCGGGATGATCAACTCTTGACCGATGCTGAGCACGTCGGGGTTGTTCATGTCATTGGCGCGCATGATCGCGTTCACGGTGACGCCGAAGCGGGCGGCGATTGAGCCGAGCACGTCGCCGGGCTGCACCGCGTAGATCTGCGCTCCCGGTGGCAGCGGCGTGCCGACTTCTTCCGTCCCGATCACGGCTGAAGTAGGCTGTGGCTGTTGGACTGCGCCCGGCGCGCAGTCGGGCAGGTTGAGCACCTGTTCGATTTGCAGGATCGGGTCGCTTTCGAGATCCGGATTGGCGTCTTGCAGCGCCGCGACGTTCGTATCGTGTGACAGTGCGATCTGGTAGAGCGTATCGCCGGGCTGGACGGTGTAAGTGCAGTCGCCACCGCTGTCCGGTGCTGCATAGGGCGATTCTTCAGCCGTAGCTGCCGTGAGGTTCGCGCCACCGACCGGCGTCGCGGTATCGGGCGGCAGGGGCGTCGCCGTATCCGGCGTGACCAAGCCGAGCGAAAGCCCCGGCGTGATGATCTGGAGCGTGGCGGTCGTTTCCGTCGGTTGACCCTGCGTCGGGGTTAGCGTCGCCGGTGCCACCGTGATCTGGGTGAGGGCGATTCCGGTGGGCGTCGTCGTTGCTGCTACTACCGGTGCTTGCGTCGTGTCCGGCGACAGCATCGTGAGCGCGGGCGTTGTATCCAACGGTGCGCCGGAATTTCCCGCCGGCTCGACGGTGAACTCAGAGGTCGGCTGGATCGAATCGCCCGCCGGGCGGAAACAGCCCGCCAGCAGCAGCGCCGCCAGTAGGATCAAGCGATTCCAATTCTTAAGCAGCTTCCTCAATGCCATGGTCTCCCCATTTCCGAGAAATCGTCCTTCAGCATACATCGTTCTGAATTATAGTGCTACCTGAGCGCGCGGCAAACTGATTCGCAGGGTAAATCGGTTAGATTATGCAACCCGGTAACGAACCGCTGCGAATCCGGACTGGATAATCGCTGCACCAACCGATACGCGGCTGCGGCGTCGTGAGGTGCATCGCTCCCTTATTAGCTAGCTAAGTGAGCAGAAAAATCACGCTCACTTAGCTGTTATCCGGCGCTTTACTTATCGATCCATACGCCAGTTTCGAGTCATAATGATTTCATTGTTTTTGCCGGCATCTTAACAAATTTCTCAACGATTTCTGCTTGATGGCGTGTAAAATAGAATCAGGTTCGTTACACTCTGCGACGCGGGAGAAAGGCACTTCTCTGTGGCTTCTAGCAAAAAACGAGTTCTCGTCGTTGACGATGATCCTGAGCTGCTCCAACTCGTTCGGGTTTTACTGGCGCGGATCAATGTCGACGCGACACCCGCCGAGAACGCGACCATCGCCGCCCAGTTCTTGCGGACTGAACCCCTGCCGCATCTCTTGATTCTGGACATGATGCTGCCGGACGTCAGCGGGATCGAATTCCTGCGGCAAATGCGCGCTAAATCCGAATACGATCACGTGCCCGTGCTCGTCCTCTCGGCACTGATCGACCCGGAGAAAATTCGCGCGGCGCTTGACGCCGGAGCGGATCGTTATCTGACCAAGCCTTATATCGCCAATAATCTGCTGACCGTGGTGCAGGACATGCTCCGCACCGGACGACGTCTCAGCGAGAAATGATGCTGCTGTCGTGAGCGGAACCGGGCTGGATGAAATTGAACTGACGATTTTGAGTCTCGTCGCGGAAACGCCGCGCTATGAGGCGGAAATCCAGCAGGTGATCGAGCAGCGCGGTTTGCGCGAATGGTTAATCGTCGGTTCGGCGTCGGTTGGCTACGTGCTCGGTTTGCTCCACCGGCAGGAATTGGTCTCGATTGCGCCCGGCGAGCACGATCCCGCGCAGACGGTCTACCAGATCACCGATGCCGGACGCGGCGTGCTGCAAACCGCCGTCGTCGATCTGCTGCGTCATCCCCGCACGCTGACGGAGAACTTCGCCATCGGGCTGGCAAATATCGGTGCCCTCAAGCCTCAGTTGGCGTATCGCGCGCTGCTCCAGCACCGCGAAGCTCTAGCCCGCCGCCTCATCCTCACCGAGTTGATCTGGGAACGTCGCCAGCAGGACGAAACCCCCGAAGGCATTCGCGCCCTCTATTCGCACGGCATTGCCCTGATGCGCGCCGAACGCGATTGGCTCGATGCTTTCATCGCGGATTGGAAAGCGCGCCATCCGGTGGTTGACCGCGATACCGACGCCGATGTCGATCACGGCGCGACCACGCCCTTGCATCGCCCGACCGCCGTCAACGATCCGGCGAAGCAGATTCAGCACCTCAAGCCGCCCAAGGAGGAATGAGTCGGTAGGCGACGAAGCCTTCCGCCAGATAATCCCTGTCGACCGTGAATCCGGCGGCGCTCAGCGCGTCGAGCCAATCGTCAACCGGCTGACCCGCCGGGGCGACCAAGTAGCGCGGCGCGGGATCGGCGAGTTCGAGCGCGCCCGCGACCAACTCGTCCGGCGTCGGATAGTAGACGCGGCGCTTGTCGGTCCACTGCCCCATGTAGTAGCCCAATTCCCAACCCAGCCAGCGATCGTAGACCACCGCGCCGAGCGTCTGCCCGTTGAGGTAGTCCGCTAGCGCGGTGATGCCGCTGTAGTCGTGGGTGTCCTCATTGAGCGCGCCGGGGAGCGTCCCCGCGTTCCACGCCGTCACCGCCAGCGTCAGCGCCAGCCCCGCCGCCAGTAGCTGGATCTCCTGCTCGTTGATCCGCAAGATGAGCCACGCATAGAGCCAGAACAGCGCCCGTGCCGCCAGCAGCGCCGCCGGGACGATCAGCAGGAGCAGATAGCGCGGGTAGACGTTGAAGGCGAATAAGACGTGGATCAGCAGGTACGCCAGCAGGTAAACCGCCAGCCAAATGTCGATCTGCGCCTGACGTTCGCTTCGCTGCCGGGTGATTCGCCAGCCGAGCATCAGCAGCGCGCCCACGCCGAACAGGATCGTCGGCGTGCCCAGCAGATTACGGGCGTAGTTGAGCCAGTCGCCGAGGCGCGTCGTGATCGACTGGCTGGCGATCAGGCTGTCAGGGCGGTTGTTCGCCAGCGCCAGCGCCCACACGCCGTCCGGCTGAGCGCGCAGGGCATCCCAACCGATCAGCAGCGCGACCCCGACGATCAGCGGGGCGGCGAAGGCGATCAAGCGGCGGAGGCTGATTCCATCCAGCAGCCAACCGATCAGCAGCACCAGCGGCAGCACGAGGATCGCTTGCTGCTTGCTGGCAAACGCCAGCGCCAGCGCGATCCCGCTGCCCAGCCAGTGATCGCGCGCCATCAGCAGCAGCGCCAGCGCTGCGAACGTGATCAGCAGCGGATCGGTGTAGGCGCTCGCGCCGTAGATCGCCGTGAAGGGCGAGAAGGCAACGAAAATCGCCGCCCACAGCGACAGCCAGCGCCGTCGATAGAGCCGCTGTGCCAGCGCGTAAGTGACCGCCACCAGTACGATACTCGCCAGCGCGCCCGGCAGCCGCGCCGCCAACTCGCCGAGGCGCGGCGTGAAATCGAGCACGCCGTTTTGGACGCTGCTGGCGACGAACTGCATCGAGAGCGCGTCGGCGTAGATCGCCAGCGGCGGCTTGTCGAGCGCACCGGGCAGCAGCCACGCACCGTCGAGCGCGGCGTTACGGGCGAAGGTGCTGAACAGCGCCTCGTCGGGGTAAAAGCGCACATCGCGCGCCAGCGCGTGAAACTGGATCGCCGCCGTCGCGATCAGGATCAACAGCAGTACCGGGTACCGGGTACTGAGTACCGAGTTTGTTCGCGTCATCTCAGCGGCTCATCAAACTGCATGGGCGTTGTTTTTTCTCATTGCTCATCACTCATTGCTCATTACTCAGTACTCGGTACTTTGCACTCGGTACTTTCCTTACTTTACTTGACCCCATACTTCTGGCGCAGATATTCCAGCGCGATCCGGTCAATCACGTTGGGATCGTCGTTGCGCCAGCGTTCTTCGAGGTTCTCGCTGCCGATCAGTTCGTCAAATTCACCCTGCGCCTCGGCGTCCCAGCGACCGTTCGGCTCGCTTTGGCGATAATCGCCCCGGATCAGGATCGCTTGCAGTTCGCTGGCGAGGTCCGCCGTGATCGGCAGGCGATCTTCCGGCTTTGGTACGCCGAAATACAGGTGATGCAGGTTGATCAGGTCGCCCAGCCGCGCGACCGGCTCTTCGTCGTCATCGACGCGCAGGTCGAGATAGCGGTCATTGTCGCCACCGTAACCGGCGTGCTCGCGCGCGACGTAGATCGCCGCCGCCTGCTTGCCGCGACTGTCGCCCCCGGCATCGTCGCCTGCGACCAGCGCCGCGTGCAGCCGATCCGCCAGTTCGCCGCGCGCCGAGGTGTAGGCTTGCGCTAGCGCCTCGACCACCTGCGGACCGGCGAGGATATTGCCCTGACAGGTGAAGCCCTCAGCGGTGTGATGCCCCGCCCAATCGAAGCACTTGCTGCCCGTGTGCGCCGCGCTTCGCCCCTGATTATCGACGATCCCGATCTGCCGCTGTTCGCGCAGCGGATCGTTCGGCGAGCAGTTGATCGAGTGTCGCTTGGGCGCTCTTGCCGCTCGCCAGCAGCGCCAAGCCGTCGGAACCAAAGCTTATTTTGGCGTAAGCCTGTGTCGCAATCGCGCCGACGCCCGCCCGCGCCCACGGCACGACCGCGCCGACGGCGAGAAACCGGCTGGCGACAGCGACGCCGAAGGCTTTTTCGTCAGGATCGTAGGCGGCAATCGAAAAGGTGTAAATCAGCATTGTTCATGCCTCGCAACTGTGCAATTGGTTACTACGCGCGGATTGTAGCACCGAGACAGCCATTAAGCCGAGGTCGTGATGCTAGAGAGTGGCAATCGGATGAATCTTTTGTAGGGGCGCACGGCTGTGCGCCCAACGACAACTCTTGGCGATGGCAACCGAAGGTTGCACGGCGTCTTGGCGGTGAATGACTGTGTTTAGAAAATCTCGCGCTCGCCCGCTGGATTACCGCCGTGCCGCCGTTTATAATCTCAGGCGACTGGGGCGGGTTGCCTGTCCCGATTTACCGACAATGCCACCACCAGAAACGAGCGCGAATGGATCTTTCAAGCATCACCGGCGTGATCATGGACATGGACGGCGTCCTCTGGCGCGGCATGACGCCGCTGCCGGGAGCGGCAGCCTTCTTCGATTTTTTGCGGCAGCGGGGCTTGCCCTATGCGCTGGCGAGCAACAACAGCAGCCGGACGCCCGCCAATTACGACGTCAAGCTGCGGCAGATGGGCATCGAGGGCGTCGAGGAGCGCCAGATCGTCACCTCGGCGACGGCGACGGTCGATTACCTGCGCGAGCATTACCCGGCGGGATCGGCGGTTTACGTGGTCGGCATGGAAGGGCTGCGCACGCTGATCAGCGCGGCGGGCTTCCAGATCGCCGACGAAGCGAAGGTCGTCGTCGCCGGGATCGACTTCGAGCTAACCTATGCCACGCTCAAGCAGGCGACCTACTTGATCCGCGCCGGGGCGGATTTCATCGGCACGAACGGCGATCGGACGTTTCCGCTGCCGGACGGTCTCGCGCCGGGGACGGGCAGCATCCTCGCGGCGCTGGCGACGGCGACCGACGTCACGCCGACCGTCATCGGCAAGCCAAACGCGCCGATGTACATGGCGGCGCTCCACCTGCTCGGTACGACTGCCGCTACCACGCTGATGATCGGCGATCGCTTGGACACCGACATCGAGGGCGCGCAAAAAGCGGGCTTACCGGCGGCGCTGGTGCTGACCGGCGTCACCTCACCGGAGACGCTCGCCGCCAGCAGCATCAAGCCGGACGGCGTCTACGACGATTTGCCCGCGTTGATGGCGGCGTGGAGAGCATAAACGAGATCGCCGGAGTCAACCCCCGGCGATCTACTACCTTTACGTCGAGCGCCCGCTCGAACGACTAAAACGAGACTAAAGCGGTGTACCGCTCCGCTACCGGGCTGAGCCGGATCTGAACCATGACCATTTCCGCTGGATTGATCCGGGCACGCGGGTGCAGGTTGGCGAAGGCGCTGCGAATCACGTCCTCGTCGGTGATCGCGTGCGCGCGACCGGTCAGGTCGCGCCCCTCAATCCGCACCGTCACGGCAGCGTCGTCGCGGAGATTTTTCCACCACGCCCGCCCGCGCTGGGTGAAGAAGACTACGCGCTCGTTGTCGCGGCAGTACTCGACCGGAGTCGTGTAGACTTTGCCGCTCTTGCGCCCGGTGAACGTCACCAGCATCACCTGCCCGCTGACCAGAAAGTGCAGCGGCGACCGCAGCAGTCGCGGAATAATACTGTTACCCAAACTATTGATAAAGTCGCGCATCAACGGCTCCATTTGCCTAAGCTTAGATCTATTGTAAATGGAGTTTTTGTGCATTAAAGTGAAGAAAATCACAAGTAGATTGGTGATTTTGCCTAATTTGCCCACGGAATGGCGTGACTCTTGTAGCCGCCGCGCTCCGGCAGCCGATCTTCGAAGGCGCAGGCAGCGACCGCCGGGTAGCCCCAGTCCCACAACTGCGTGAGCAAGCGGCTGATCACCGCCGCCTTGCACTCGATTGCCGCGTCGCTGATGTACAGGTCGAGCAGATAGCGGAAGTAGATGAAGCCGTCCGGGAATTGGCGGCAGCGGTTCGAATCGTAATCCTCGTTCTTGACCACCTCGACTTGCAGCGAGAGGTCATCCTCTGGCGCGAACAATGCCGGAGCAGTCATGCCGATCAGCTCGGTCTGTGAGACGTCGGCGTTGATGAAGATTTTGCAATCGGGCGCGCGCAGCTCGTCGTCCATCATTAAAACGCGCCTGCCGCGTTGTGCGCCGCGCGGATCGGGTCGGGCAGGCGATACTTGCTGGTGCAGCGCAGCACCAGTTCGATCGACGTTTCCAAGTCTGCTAGATGACCGACCGAGATGAACACCGGCTTGACGTTCGTCCGCGTCCGCAGCACCACGCCGAGCACCTCGCCGTGGTCGATCACGTCGCTGCGGCTGCCGCGCTCGGCATCCGGCTCGGCGAAATGCCCGATCAACTTCGTTTTGCCACAGCCGATGGTCGGTTTTTGCAGCCACAAGCCCATGTGTGACGCGATCCCGATGCGCCGGGGGTGCATCCGCCCCATGCCGTCGAAGATCAAGACGTCCGGCTCGTGCTGGAGCTTGGCGAAGGCGATTTCGAGCACCGGTCCTTCGCGGAACGACAGCAAGCCGGGGATGTAGGGGAAGGGCGTCGGCATTTGCGCCAGCGACGTCTCGACGATTTCCATGCTTGGATAGCTCAGCACCACGACCGCCGCCTGTGACTTCGCCTTGCCCGTGTTCGGGTCGGTCTTGACGCTCACGTCCACGCCCGCGACCAACCGAATCGCGTCAAGGTCGATCGGGTGGTGATAATCGATCTCGTCAGCCATGCGCTTTTGCAGCGCGATCGCCTCGCTCGCGGAGATGTCCCAGTCGTGGAGATGATGGATTTGCATAATGCTCCCAGAAATAAATGCGCCCCGTCAGTATAGCACGGCGGGGCGCATTCACAATCGCAAGTCACCGCCTAGACGACTACATCGCGAACTGGATCGCTTGTCCGGCGACGATGTACCACGTGATGAACAGAGCGCAGATGAACGCGCCCAGATACACGTGCCCGGTCTTACGATAGAAGTAGGTCAAAATCGCCGCGACAATCGCCAGCAGCGGCACGAACTGGATAGCGACAATCGTCAGCAGCGGTTCAGCCAGCGGCAGCGGATTGCCCGCAAACAGCGTGATGTACTGGATCAGCAGCATAATGACGATCCCGCCGATCATCAGGACCATGTTGGTCACGATGGCGCGACCCAACCCGATGGGCGATCCGTCCGCGTGCACCTGCCGGAGCTGTGTGTTGATCACGATGCTGGCGATCAGGAAATAGACCGCGAACGGGATCAAGTAGGCGAGGAAGATGTGGAACTGCAAGAAGTTCATCGGCTTCAGCGCGACGACCCACAGGCGGAAGTCGGTCTTGAACATCCAGTCGGAGATCGCGAGCAGCAGGTAGACGCCGAAGACGACCACGATCGCCAGCACCAGCGTCTTGACGATCAAGCCAAGCCGGAGCAGTAGACCGTAATGTGCTGCCGTCGCGCCGGTGCTGCGGTTCGACGTGAAGTGCCAGATCAGCAGCAGCACCAGCGAAATGATCCCATTGCCGACCGCCCACACCATGATCCCGGTTGTGATGGTTTGCGGGAAGAACTCACTCGCCGGGAGCAGGGTATTCCCCTGATTTTGCAGCCAGAAGAAGCTGACCGCCGGAATAGCCAGCGTCAGCACGGCGGCGATCCACCAGCCCATGCCTTTTGCGCCCGCGAACGGGGGCAGCGGCGCGCGCAGGTTGCTGAACCATTCGCTGGTGAGCAGCAGTCCGCCCGCCGGGAAGATGAACAGAATCGCGCCGAGCAGGGCGATGAACGTGCCGATTTCTTTCCAGTACCAGACTTGATCCGATGGCGCGAGTCCATTGCCGCCGACCAGCGTCGTCTGCATCCAGTCAATCGCATCGCCGATAGCTTCAGTCGAGATGTGATCGTTGGGGTGCGTGCCAACTGGCTGATAGAAGCGGCGCGCCGTCCCATCGGCGACCGAGCCGTAGACCTTGCCGGTCTCGACGGTGTCGGTCGTGTCGAAGATCGTCTTGAGTTTGTCGGTTTTGGGCGCGTCGGTGGCAACCGGGACACCCCACATCAATTCGGAGAACTCATCGTAAGTGCTGTAGACCAGCGCGAAGTTGCGGGGCCAAGTCGATGTGCCATCGGCGGCGAAGGGCGCGCCTGTCGACGAGCCTTCCAGCACCAGCGACTTGTAATCGTCCGGGTAGGTCGCCGCCGCCGCGAGGATCGTCCAGCCGCCCATCGAGTGACCTTCCAACCCGATGTTGTCTTTGTCGACGATGTCCAGTGACCGGAGATAGCGCAGACCGTCGGGACCGCCGAAGCCGTTGGCGAAGGCGGGCGGGTCGGAGTAGCCGTGACCGGTCTGGTCGATGGCGAGCACGACGTAGCCGCGCCGCGCGAATTCGATGGCGAAACCGTCCTGCGTCTCGCGCGAGTTGATGTAGCCGTGCACCGCGAGGATACCCGGCGCGGGTGTTTCAGCGGTGGCGGTCTTCGGGATGTAGAGCAGGGCGCTCATTTCCGTCCCGTTCGTCCCGGTGAAACGCAAGTCTTCGATGCGGACTGTGCCGCCCGCCGTCTGTGTCCACGACGCGATCAGCCCGCCGCCGAACACCAGCACGAGGGCGAGAATAAGAATATAAACCAGCCGACGAGAATGAATAGGTTGTAACATAATGAGGATCTCTTTCTAATACTTAAAGATGGTACCGTGATCTAATTTCTAATTGAACATAGCACTGCTGTGAGTCCGCGGCAATGTCCATCAACAAAAACAGGATGTCCGTCATGGATATCTTGTTGACATATGGCGTACTAATTGCTTGACGGTGGTGCGACTTTAGTAGGCGATGTCCCCGCTGTTGAGCGAGGGAAGCTCGACGGCGTCGGCATCTGCGCCAGCGATATTTCGACGACTTCCCTGTCGGGATAGCTCAGCACGACCACCGCCGCTCGCGATTTCGCCTGTCCGCTGACCGGGCGTTTTGGCGCTCACGTCCACGCCTGCGACTAACTGCGCCGCCGCAATGTCGATCGGGTGGTCATAGTTGATCTTAGCCGCCATCTGCTTCTGCAGCGCGATCGCCTCGCTCGCGGAGATGTTCCAGTCTTGCCGGTGTGTGATGTGCATGGAAATCTTGAAAAGAGATACCGAGTGCTGAGCAAGGACTCGGCAGCGTAGCTTGAGTGCAATAAAAACGCCGCACTCAGTACAGTATGGCGAGTCGTAATGGCAGCTACAATAAAGCTGTGCTGATCAGCAAGCTCAGCTACTCTAGATCAATGTATTCAGGCTTCGTGCCTTCCAGACTGAAAAAGTAGAACCCCTCGTTCACAAGATCAACGTACCAATGCCCCTCGACTGGAGCGTCGAAAGGCAGGCGGAAAAGACATCCCACGATCAAGGATTCGTTCGGCAGCACAGGCTTGGATAATTGCCAGCGCCCT
Source organism: uncultured Chloroflexia bacterium (assembly GCA_963727545.1). Classification (GTDB taxonomy): domain Bacteria; phylum Chloroflexota; class Anaerolineae; order Aggregatilineales; family Phototrophicaceae; genus Flexifilum. The sequence continues at coordinate 10,273 of CAVSGS010000028.1, read as the reverse complement.
TGAGCTTCGACGTAATTTTCTTGACCAAGTTCGCCTCGATAGAGGGCTATGCTTACCCATCCCTTGTTTGAAGCGTGGCGATGCAGCCATGCCACTTCGCCGTCGTTGAACAAGTAAATCCTAACCGAAAGCTGGCGCTGTTCGCGGTCAAAAGCCCAGTTTTCCACCCTGATCTGCGCGTGTGCTTTGCGATCTGGCGTCTGCGTGGTCGGGTAACCGGAAATTCCCTTGCGGGCAATGACGATATTGTGCGTTTCGGGACGACCCACAGCGACACTTTTTAGAGGATAGCTGCCCATACTTTCGTCAAATAAGCCGTTGACTTGATAATAGCGGGTGATCTCAGAGAAATTGTGGGATTTGAGTAGTTGATCGAGATATTCGGGCGTGAACGGGTTTTCCAGAGTGTGATACTGCGCCATTTCTGTTTCGATGGCGGATTCAAGCTGCTTGTCGCCGGGTATCCATGCCAATTCGCTGATCCCGACGACACCGCCGGGTCGAAGCAGACGCATACACTGAGCGATGCCCTTTTCCTCGTCGATAATGTGGTGCAGCGCCGCGTAGAAAATGATGGCGTCTACACTGTTATCGGGAAGGTCAGTCTCTTCAAGTGTGGTGTTATGAAATGTGACGCGCGGCGCTTGCGGAATGTGATGGTGGGCAATGTGACTCTGTAATCGCTGCTGTGCAACCCGGATAAATTCATCGCTTGGCTCAATTGCGTCTACCGCAAAACCGAGCGACATGAGGATTTCGGTGATCCAACCCGAGCCGCAGCCCACTTCGAGGACTGTACCCATGGGGGGAATTTCCATTGCTTTTAAGAGATTGAGAACGTCAAACATAAGGTCATAAAAGCTAGTATTGCCGGGTAAGTCGTCGAATGGCTTGAAATACATGTACTGCTCTAGCCCGGTCTTTTGGGGATATTCTTTTGCCGCACGCACATATTCATCAAAGTGCGTATTTTGCCCACTTAGGTAGCGTTTAAACTGCGGTTGGTCTGCTTTGGTCGAGTGTCCCTGATAGCTCAACTGATTTTCTTTCTCTCGTCGAACCCCTGAATTCTCTGGCGATTTTCTTTAGACGATAGAGTCCCGTATGATTCACTTGTCGTAAACAATACAGGGGCCTTCGTGATTAACAAAGGCCCCTGTAGTGAGTACTTGATGCGGATTCTTCGCTTTTAGTAGTCGTTATCGCCGCTGTTGAGCGAGAGGAAGCTCGACGGCGTCGGCATCTTCGGCTGGGTCTTGCGCTCGTCGTCCTTGCCGAAGCGGATCACCTCGCCGCCTTCGCCGATCGCTTCGACTGCCAAGCCGAGGCTTTGCAGTTCCTTGACCAGCACGCGGAACGAAGTCGGGATGCCCGGCTCTTCGATCGGCTCGCCCTTGATGATCGCCTCGTAAGTCTTGACCCGCCCTTGCACGTCGTCCGACTTGACCGTCAGCATTTCCTGCAGCGTGTAGGCTGCGCCGTAGGCTTCCAGCGCCCACACTTCCATCTCGCCGAAACGCTGACCGCCGAACTGCGCCTTACCACCGAGCGGTTGCTGGGTGACGAGGCTGTACGGACCGGTCGAACGCGCGTGCACCTTGTCCTCGACCAAGTGCGCCAGCTTGAGCATGTGGATCATGCCGACTGTCACCGGCTGATCGAACGGCTCGCCGGTGCGCCCGTCGTAAAGGATGTGCTTGCCGTAGACCGGAACTGCCTTGCCGGTCTCGAACATCGCGCGGTCGGCGAGTTGGAGCAGGGTCTTCCGGTCGGCGTCTGCGGGGACGACCGTGTCCGGCTGCGCCCATTCGATCCACAGCTTGAGCGCCACGTTATAGGCGTTCTCGTCGCGGCGCGCGCGCTCATCCACCGACAAACCGGTAGTGTCGAACAGCACGATGTCGTTCGGGTCGTAGCCCTTTTCGCGCAGCCACTCGTTGAGCACGGCGCGGCGCGCATAGACCTGATCGAGCAGCAGTTGATCCGGGTCGTAGTCGGGATTCTCGCGCAGCCACTCGTGAATGTAGAGGCGGCGCACTTCGTCGTCGTCTTCCAGTTCTTCCGGGTTGTACTCGAACTGCTGAATCCACTCCCACGCGCGTTCCGTGATCACGTTCCACGCGCGGTCGATCAGCCAAGCGCGACCTTCCTCGGATTGGATTTCCCATTCCTTCGCGCCGTCGAACACCGGCGTGATCGCCCGGAAACCGAGCCGATCCGCCGCCCAACCGAGGTGAATTTCGAGCACCTGCCCGATATTCATACGACCGGGAACGCCCAACGGGTTGAGGATGATCTCGCAGGTGCGCCCGTCGGACAGGTAGGGCATGTCCTCGACCGGCACGATCTTGGAGATGACACCCTTGTTGCCGTGCCGACCTGCCATCTTGTCGCCGACCGTCAGCTTACGCTTCTGCGCCACGCTGACGCGCACCATCTTCTCGACACCCGCCGGGAGGTCAGGGTGCTCGTCGCGGGTGAAGGTTTTCACGTCCACGACTTTACCCTTCTCACCGTGCGGCAGCCGCAGCGACGAGTCTTTCACCTCGCGCGCCTTCTCGCCGAAGATCGCGCGCAGCAGTTTTTCTTCCGGGCTGAGTTCTTTCTCGCCCTTCGGCGTGATCTTGCCGACCAGAATGTCGTTGGGACCGACTTCCGCGCCGATGCGGATGATGCCGAATTCGTCGAGGTCTTTCAGCGCGTCCTCGCCGACGTTGGGAATGTCGTAGGTGATTTCTTCAGGACCCAACTTGGTATCGCGCGCCTCGACTTCGTGCTTCTCGATGTGGATCGAGGTGAATTTGTCTTCGCGCAGCATTTCTTCGCTGATCAGCAGCGCGTCTTCGTAGTTGCCGCCGTCCCATGAGAGGAACGCGCCCAGCACGTCGTGACCGAGTGCCAAGCTGCCCATCTGCGTCGAGGAACTGTCGGCGATCACTTCGCCCTTGTCGATGTGCTGTCCCTTGAAGACGATCGGGCGCTGATCGATGCAGGTCGATTGATTCGAGCGGTTGTACTTGCGCAAGCGATAGACGCGCTCGTCGCCGTTGGTCGTGTGGACGATGATCCGGTCGCCCTGAACGCTGGTGACTTCGCCTTCCACGTCCGAAACCAAGACCTGACCGCTGTCGTAAGCGGCTTGACCTTCCATGCCCGTCGAGACAATCGGGTGGTCCGGGCGGAGCAGGGGGACGGCTTGGCGCTGCATGTTCGAACCCATCAGCGCACGGTTGGCGTCGTCGTGCTCAAGGAAGGGGATCAACGCGGCGCTGATGCCCACGATCTGGCGCGGCGCGATGTCGATGTAGTCGATCCGGCGCGCCGGTGAGACCAAGAATTTCTGGTTGTGGCGCGATGAAACGCGGTCGCTGACAAACTCGCGGCGGTCGCCCAATTTGGCGTTCGCCTGCGCGATCACGTAGTTGTCTTCGTCGTCCGCCGACATGTAGGTGATTTTGGTGCCGACGAACGGCATCACCGGTACGCGATCCAGCCCGGCGAATTTCTTCGCCAGCGCTTCGTCGATGATCGTCTCGTCTTCGGCGATCACGTTGCCCTTGCTGTCAACCACGTCTTCGCGCAGCTGCCGCCCGATCAGGTCGGGATCGTCAGGGGCAAGGAACTTGATGACTTCACGGTACGGCGTCTCGACGAAACCGTACTCGTTGACGCGGGCGTAGCTCGCCAGACGACCGATCAGACCGATGTTCGGACCTTCCGGCGTCTCAATCGGGCAGATGCGTCCGTAGTGGCTGTGATGCACGTCGCGGACGTCGAAGCCGGCGCGCTCGCGGCGCAGACCGCCGGGACCGAGCGCCGACAGCGTGCGCTTGTGCGTCAGTTCCGCCAGCGGGTTAGTCTGCTCCATGAACTGCGACAAGCTGCGACGACCCGAAGAACTCGCGGATGGCGGCGACGACCGGGCGAATGTTGACCAGCGTCACCGGGGTCATGTTGTCCGACTCGCGGATCGACATGCGTTCCTTGACCACGCGTTCCGTGCGGCGCAAGCCGATGCGCAGCTTGTTCTGGATCAACTCGCCGACAGTCTTGACGCGGCGGTTGCCGAGGTGGTCGATGTCGTCGGGACCGGCTTTGCCGTTGTTGATCAGGATCATGCGCTCGACCAGCTTGACGATGTCGTTCTTGGTGACGATGCGGGTCGTGCGTGGGATGGTGCCGTCGAGGTGCAGGCGCTGATTCAGCTTGTAGCGACCGACGCGCTCAAGGTCATAGCGGCGTTGGTCGAACAGTTGGCTTTCCAGATATTCCTTGGCGTTGTCGAGCGTCGGCGGGTCGCCGGGGCGCATCCGCCGGTAGAACTCGATCAGCGCGGCTTGCGCGACCGTCTGGTCCTTCTTCGGCTCCCAGATCGGCTCCATTTTGAGCGTGCTCTGGATGTAGGTGTGATCCGGGTTGTTGTCGGCTTCGGCGTACAGCGCGAGCAGTTCCTCGTCGCTGCCGGTCTGGATCGGCGACATGTTATCCGGCATGTTGTCGGTGACCGCTGCCAGCGCGCGCAGCAAAATCGTCACCGGGATGGTGCGCTTGCGGTTGAACTTGATGGTCAGGTAATCGCTCTTGCGCGTTTCGAATTCCATCCACGCGCCGCGATCCGGGATCAGCTTAGAGTTGGAGAGCAGGCGACCGGTCGTCCGATCTTCCTCGGCGGCGAAGTAGACGCCGGGCGAGCGGATCAACTGGCTGACGACCACGCGCTCCGTCCCGTTGATGATGAAAGTGCCTTTTTCGGTCATCATCGGGAAGTCGCCCAAGAAGATGTCCGACAGCACCACTTCGTCACCGGCTTCCCGGTTGACCAGCGCGACGCGAATGTACAGCGGAGCGGCAAAAGACATGTCGCGCTCTAAGCAGACTTCCTCGCTGTACTTCGGTTCTTCGAACCAATAGCGCAAACCGAGTTCCTGCGCTTCTTGGCTGTTGCCCGGGAAATACAGTTTCAGATTGCCGTTGTAGCTTTCAATCGGGCTAATCTCATCGAAAAGCTCGGCAAGCCCCTGTTCAAGGAACCACTGGAATGATTGCAGTTGAACTTCGATCAGGGACGGCAATGCCTGCACGTCGGGTGTACGGGCGTAGTTCTTTACATGATTTAAACGTTGCAAAGCACCGCTCCTCCGTTTAAACGACACTAAAGCAAAAAATCGAAACAGCAGAACTACTGTTTCGTCAGGTTGTGGATGTTAGTATGTGGAATTGAGCGCATCCCACCACGAGGCAGCCATAGATCAATGTGAATGACGATTATACAGGGGAAATACGTATACTGTCAACAGGCATAATGCTCCCTGTGACAAATTGGTGTGTTTAGGTCGGTTGGATTGCTGAATTATAGCTAAGACTGCCTCAGAATGCAAGCATCCGGTCGCGTAATGAGCGGACAATCGAGTTGGGGCGCACGGCTGTGCGCCCGCGCTTCATTTCCCTTACTGCAGGTGGACGGCGGGCGTCTCTTGCAGATCGTCACCGGCGTAGCGACGGCGCGAGATCAGCATGAACCCGGCGATCAGCGCGATCCCTGCTGTGATTTGCACGCGCGGCGGCAGATAGCGCAGCCGCGTGATCACGTTCATCTGCTGCCCCATCAGGTCTTGGCGCAGCCGCTGCGCGAACCGGCGCGACGGGCGCACCCCGACGAGGACGACGTGCAGCCTGCTAATCAGCTTGATCAGCCCTTCGACGTCGGCACGGGGCACGTCATAGCGGTCGACGATGGCGTCCAAGTCTTGCTCGTCGTTGAGGATCGCCTCGGTCACGGCATTGAGTAAATTCTGTAGTGCGGATGAGTCCTGAGTCATTATAACTAGCTAGCCTTCTTTCGCATCGGTCACGGACTGCGGCTGGAGTTCGTCCCGAAGCGCGATCAACGTCCGATGATAGAGGGACTTGATGGCACCTTCGGTCCGGTTCATGGTTTCGCCGATTTCGGCGTTCGATAACTGGTCAACGAACTTGAGCAGCAAAAGCTGCTGGCGTTCTTCCGGTAAGCGGCGGATGGCGGCGCGCAGGGCGTCGCGTTCTTCCTGATCTTCCGCGTGCTGATCCGGCGCATCGGATTTCAGACTGGCGGCGATGAATTCATCCAGCGGGATCACTTTGCGTCGCCCGCGATCTCGATGCCAGTTCGCCACCAAATTGTGCGCGATTCGATATAACCACGCTTGAAAGGGCACGCCGCGCTCGGTGTAGCTCTCGACGTGCGCCATCGCCCGGAAGAAGACGCGGGCGGTCAGGTCCTCGGCGTCGTGGTGATTGCCGGTGCGGTAGTAGACGTAGCTGTAAATCTTGTCGAGATACCGCTCGTAGAGTTCGCCGAAAGCCTCTTTGTCGCCGGTTTTCGCCAGCTCCACCAGTTCGCTGTCGGAGAGACTCTTGAGATTTTTTTGTCGCCGCGATAGGCGCTTGCGCAAGTTCATCATAGCCATAATAACCCGCTTCGGTTCGCAGAGTTGCGTCGGCGCTGCTCTGAATTTGAAGTGATGCCGGTGCGCTGCTCAGATCGATTGCCGCTTCGTTTGCTTGAACGCGGATTATAGCATGGCGCGATTCTTGCTCCGCGCGTTTTGCACCCCCTCTCATCACGGAGAGGGGGACGGGGGGTGAGGTTTGTCAGGACGAGGTTTGTAGGGGCGAGGCACGCCTCGCCCATTTTCCTTAACCGTCGATCATGGATTATTTCGCATTCCCCGCTGCCCGCACCGGCTGCTGCGATTCATCGACAGTTGCAGCAGGTTGAGTTCCGACGGCGAGATCACGCCGCTGCGGATCGCGCTCGCGCGTCCCTTGCGCTGCGCGTGATTGACCGTCACGACGATGTCCTGCTGGCTATAGCTGGTTCCGGCGTCGGGACTGCGCCGCAGCGTCACCTCAAGCCGGGGATACTTCATCCCCTCTGTCGTCAGCAGCCGCCCCGCCGACTGGAAATCGCCATCCTTGAGCGCGCTGATCAGCGCCTTGCGCGACTTGGTGCTGGCGGTGGCGAAGTAAGTCGGCTTGCCGTACCACTCGTTCGCCTCCTCGTCGAAGGGCTGGCGCGCCGCACGTCCGGCACCGAACGCCGCGAAAGCGGCGACCATCAGCATTTCCAGACCCCAGTAAATCCACACGCCGGTATCCGTGATCTCGATGTCGCTGCTGCTGCTTGAACCCGGCGAACTGCTGAAGGTGATGCCGTACTTCGCCGTGATCATGAGATAGCCGACAAAGCCGCTGCTGCCGACTTCTTGTTGCAGAATTTTGTCGATCTGGCTGTTGAGTAAGACGTCGCTCGGTGTTTTGCCTAAGCTTTGGGTGGCGGCGGCGCGCATTTCATCGCGGAAAGTGATGTAGTAACCCGCGTACTGATAAACACCGTACAGCAGAACGCCCGCCAGCAAGCCGATCAACCCGGCGATCAGCGGATTGCGGATTTTGCTGATCCGCACCACCAGCGAGAGGATGCCGCCCAAAATCAAGCCCGTGAACAACACGACCACGATGGCGAGAAAGTTCAACAAATTGCTGATCTCCCACAGCGCCAAACCCAACCCGACGGCGACCACGCCGCCGACCAGAATCAAAAGTAGAAAACCGCCCAACGGAATGCGATTGCTCGCTTGATACTTGCGCATCTTTGTTTAATCCCCCTAATGCCCATGAGTTTGCGATCATCAACGTCCTATATTGGTCGTCAAAATAGGGGCATTAGGAGCGGTATGTCAGAAAGAAACAGACAGCGAATCATGCGGCAGATAGGCAGATTCGCTCATTCGCAGCCGGATGCAACGCAACTGTTTTGCCTCTCCGCTCCTTGAGTGAGGCAGCGCGCAGCCGGGGTTGCGGTCAGCGCGGCGGTCGGATCAGACGTAGGGTTTACCCTCTCGCTTTCGCCACTATAATACGCGCCATTCCCCTCACCACGATCATAGGGAGACTCATGGCAAAACCGCTTAATTTCCAGCAGATCATCATGAAGCTGCACGAGTTCTGGACGGCGCAGAACTGCGTGCTGTGGCAGCCGTACAACATTCAGGTCGGCGCGGGAACCAACAACCCGGCGACCTTGCTGCGCGTGCTCGGTCCTGAGCCTTGGCGCGTCGCCTACGTCGAACCGAGCGTCCGCCCGGACGACGGTCGCTACGGCGAGAACCCCAACCGGATGCAGTATTACTTCCAATATCAGGTCATCCTCAAGCCCGATCCGGGCAATCCGCAGGAACTCTACCTGAAGTCGCTCGAAGCGCTCGGCATCAGCCCGCGCGAGCACGACATTCGCTTCGTCGAGGATAACTGGGAAAGTCCCGGCGCTGGGCGCGTGGGGTCTCGGTTGGGAAGTCTGGCTCGACGGGCAGGAGATCAGCCAGTTCACCTACTTCCAGCAGGCGGGCGGCATCGAGACCAGCCCGGTTTCCGTCGAGATCACCTACGGGCTGGAGCGGATCGCGCTGCCGCTGCAAGGTAAAGATGCGGTCTGGAACATCGACTGGTTGGGCGAGGGCGATTCGACTCTCTCCTACGGCGACGTTCTGCTCCGCAGCGAGATCGAACACTGCAAATACTACTTCGAGGTCGCCGACGTGGACGGCTTGCGCCAGACCTTCAACGTCTACGAGAGCGAGCACAAGCGCGCGCTTGAAGCGGGCTTGGCGATCCCGGCTTATGATTACGTGCTCAAGTGCAATCACCTGTTCAACGTGCTCGACACGCGCGGCGCGATTGGCGTGACCGAGCGGGCGGTCTACTTCCGCCGGATGCGCGACATGACCCGCAACGCCGCCAAGCTCTACGCCGAGCAGCGCAGGAGATGGAATACCCGCTCGAAAAGCTGGCGGGCTTGTGGACGAGCGGATCAGCCGACACCGTAGGGGCGCACGGCGGTGCGCCCGCTGCCTCTACCGAAGCCGCTGCCGACTTCCTCTTCGAAATCGGCGTCGAGGAACTGCCCGCCGCTGACGTGGACTCGGCGCTCGATCAACTCCGGGCGACCGCGCCCAAGCTGCTCGACGATCTGCGTTTGGCGTACGGCGACATCGCCGTCTACGCGACGCCGCGCCGCCTCGTGATTTACGTCAAAGCCCTCGCGCCGCGCCAGACCGATCTGGAACAGGTCATGAAGGGACCCTCCGCCGACCGCGCCTACGACGCCGACGGCAACCCGACCAAAGCGGCGCAGGGTTTCGCGCGCGGCAAGGGCGTCAGCGTCGATGACCTGCGCATTGAGGATGGCTACGTCGTCGCCACCGTGCGCGAAGACAGGCAAGCCCGCGCCGGCGGTGCTAAGCGAAGCGCTGCCGGCGCTCGTCGCCGGGATCAAGTTCGGCAAGTCGATGCGCTGGAACGCCAGCAACGTCACCTTCTCCCGCCCGATCCGCTGGTTCGTCGCCCTGCACGGTGAGGCGGTGATCATCTTCAGCTACGCCGACGTGATCTGTGGCGACGTCACGCGCGGGCTGCGCCCCTACGACTCGCCGCTGCATCGACGTCAGCGACTCCGGCGGACTATTTCGCCGCGCTCGAAGCCGAACACATCATCCTCGATCACGACGCCCGCCGCGCCGCCATCGCCGATCAGGTGGCGAAGCTGGCGCAGAGCGTCGGCGGTCACGTGCTCGACGACGCCGGGCTGCTCGACGAAGTGACCAATCTGGTCGAAGCGCCGACCGCGCTGCTCGGTCGCTTCGAGGACAAGTTCTTGAAGCTGCCCCGCGAAGTCCTGATCACGGTCATGCGCGACAAGCAGCGCTATTTCGCCGTCGAGGACGCGGACGGCAAGCTGCTGCCCGTACTTCATCGCCGTCCGCAACGGCGACGCCGAGCACCTCGACATGGTGCAGCACGGCAACGAGGAAGTCCTGCGCGCCCGCTTCGCCGACGCCGACTTCTTCTACGCGCAGGACACCAAGAAGCCGCTGGCGGATTTCCTGCCCCGTCTTGGCGACGCTGACCTTTCAGGAGAAACTCGGCTCGATGCTCGACAAGAACGAACGCATCGTCGCGCTGGTCGAGCCGTTGGGCGAGCTGTTGGGCTTGACGCCACGAGATCGCGTTGCGCAGCGGGCGGCGCATCTGGCCAAAGCCGACCTCGCCACCCAGATGGTCGTCGAGATGACCTCGCTGCAAGGGACGATGGGGCGCGAATACGCACTGCTCAACGATCAGCCGCAGGAAGTCGCCGACGCCATTTTCGAACACTGGCTGCCGCGTGGCGCGGACGATGCGCTGCCCGCCAGCGCCGCCGGGATGCTGCTGGCAGTCACCGACCGGCTCGACAGCT
>CAVSGS010000027.1:0-23968 GCA_963727545.1 uncultured Chloroflexia bacterium | reverse complement strand
ACAGTCGAGCAGAATCCGCTTGCCGTTGACCTCGATTAAGTGCTGCGACCCGGTCACGGTGCGTGCCGCGCCGTCAAAGGTGATTTGCATGAAGTTTTAGCCCTTCATCTTTATTCATTGCCCGCACGAATCGTTTTCAAGGCGAGCATTTCGTCTATTGTAGCGTTAAATGTAATTTTTAGCATCCGAACAACGATGAAACGCCTGTAGGGGCGCACGGTTGTGCGCCCTCGGATGAATTCACGCTGCTGTTTTCTCCTCTCGCCTCATCGAGCGGGGGTCGGGGGGTGCTGTCAGCGGTAGGTTTTTAACGCTGAGCTGACCTCACCCCTAAATCCCCTCTCCATTACATAGAGAGGGGACTTTAAAAACCCTTCGCAACCTGTCTTTACCCCCTCTCCACGACGTGGAGAGGGGGCAGGGGGTGAGGTTAATAAAATACCTACCCCTGTTAGGTCGTGGGGTGAGGTTTCGCTTCATACCTCAATCTCGTGTTCGATCTCCGGTGTGGATGTTCCGACACGGCGAATCAGGTCGAAGATCACCTGCGCCACGCCGATCACCGCCAACAGCGAGATCACCGTCATCTCCGACAGCCCGTGATCGCCAATCTGCCCACCAAACAGCCCGATCGCCAGCACGACCACTGCCCCGCCGATCCGCAGCCAAAATTCAGGACGACCGCGTCGTTCGCCTTCGTCCTTGACCGTGTAGCGCTCGATCACGCCGATTGCGACCAGCGCCAGCGCCACTGTCCCGCTGATCAGCAGGCGGTAGTTATCCGGCAGCCCATGATCGCCGTGAACAGTGACGACCTTATAGACGCCGACCGCCAGCGCGACCAGCGCCAGTTGCAGCGGCAGATGCGTGTACAGCCAGATTTGCGCGCCGTGTGCCCAGTTGACCGCCCGCTCGGCGACGTTCTCGAAATAGACCCACCACAGGCTGCCGACAAGGATCAAACCGAGCAGCGCGACGATCACGCGGTTGAACTCGATCTCGTGCCCGCTGAACCCGCCGATCACTTTGATGAACGACTCGCCAAAGACGATGATCGTGAACAAACCCAAGCGCTCCGGCAGATGATGCGGACTCGGCGGAAGCTGCTTTTGCAGTTTGACCGACGCCGGCGAGAGCGGCGTCCAGAAGTCAATCAGCAAGCCGACGCCCCACAAGACGAAACGCAGCGGCGGCGGCACGAATGCCGAGATCAGCCAGATCAGCGCGGCGACGGTGAAGCCAGTCGCGTAGCGCCGTGCCAGCGGTCGCGCAACTTCGACGTAGTGCGCCGCCCGTAAGTAGAGCAGCACGAGGATGCCCCGCGCAGCCGCGTAGGCGACCGCGAAACCCGCCGAGGTTTCGCCCAAGCCGTCGAAGACGTGGATCGCTAGCGCCGAGACGACGAAGATTTGCACGAAAACCAACAGCCGGTGCGGAAGATCGTCGGCGACGAAGCGGTTGGCGTAGAAGGTCGTGCCCATCCACACCCACCAGATCGGGATAAACAGGACGACGAAGCCGAGGAAGCCCTCGATCGACACGTCCTCGCTCAATTTGTTGCCAAGCTGAACAACAGTCGCCACGTAGACCAGATCGTAGAACAATTCCAGCCACGAGACTTTACGATGTGCATCGGTATTCAGGTGGGGGACACCGCTTGGTAGAGCCGTGCTTGCTGCCATGCTGCCTCCAGATGAAGAGATGAAATTGGGTTGTGCTGTGCTACCGGAGTTTACAATGCTTTAACGCTTCGCGCCGGGGGCAATTTAGCGCGAAGCAGTATTCATAGTGACCTTGTAGGGGCTTAGCGTGCTAAGCCCCTACTTTGCGTCTTTCGTTCTTACTTTGCGCCTTTGCGTTGAATCTTTGGTCTAATGCCGATTTTTGCGGATCACGTCCAGAATCTCGGCGCCGTAGACGTCGCGCCGCCAAGGTCCAAATCCCGGCACGCCGTCCAACTCATTGAGGCTGTCCGGCGCGCGCTCGGCGAGCGTCCAGAGCGCGGTCTTGGAGATGATCACGTCCGACTCGACCCCGCGATCCTGCGCGCGCAGCTTGCGCCACTCGCGCAGCGCCGCGTAACGCTCGACCACGACCGGATCGGCGGGGGGTTCCGGCGTGGGCGGCGATGGCAGCGGTGCCCGCTGCCCAGCGCTGACGGCGTTGAGCACCTCGCGCCCGTAGCGCCGCACCTGTCCTGCCGAGAAACCGTTGACGGCGCGTAATTCGGCGGCGCTGGTCGGCGTATCGCGCGTGATGGCGATCAACACTTTGTCAGTCATGATCTTGAAGGGCGGCACGTCGCGCGCCTCGGCAAGCTGCTCGCGCAGCAGGTACAACTCGCGCACGATCGCTGCCTGCCGCCGGGTCAGGTGATTGGGCACGCAGAGCCGCCAGTAGCCCTCCGGATCGAAGTTCTCGCGTCGCGCCGGGGGTGTCCGCAGCACGTCGAGAAAGGCTTCGTGCGCTTCCTCGACCCGGTGCAGACGTTCCAGTTCCGCCTTGAAGTGATCGCGCAGCGCGGGCAAGAAGTGGGTGTCCATCTGCGCGTAGAGCAGACTTTCCGGCGGCAGCGGACGCTGTCCCCAGTCGTCGCGCTGATGGCTCTTGTCAACGGCTAAGCCGACCAGATCGTTGAGCAAACTCCCCAACCCGATCTGCTTATAGCCGCAGACCCGCGCCGCGATCATGGTGTCGAACAGGTTGTGGAAGTCGAAGTCGAAATCGCGCTTCAGGCACATCAGGTCGTATTCAGCCGCGTGAAACACGATCTCGACCTGTGGGCTGGCGAGCAGGGGCGCGAGTGGTTGCAGGTTCCCGACCTCAAGCGGGTCGATGATGTAATCTGCTGAGCGGGTCGAAAGCTGGATCAAGCAGACCTGTTCGCGGTAGGCGTACAAGCTGTTCGAACTCGGTATCGACCGCGAGCAGGGTTTCACCGGCGAGGTTCTCGACCAACCGTTGCAGCTTGTCGTCGGTATCGATGAAGGTGGGTCGGGGTAGAGTCGCCATTAGAGCCACTTCCGCCGACGAAAATAGATCAGCATTACAGCAGCGGTCACAAGCATAAATCCATTGACTATCCAGAACGATTGAGGGTGATCCGCAAAGGGCAACCCTGAGATGTTCATGCCGTAGACGCTCGAAATGAAAGTCAGCGGCAGCATGATCACCGAAAAGACCGTTAAAATTCGCATCACCCCGTTGAGGCGATGACTCAGCAGCGTATCCGCCGTGTCGGAAAGCCCGGCGATGATCTCGGCATCCTCGTCGATGATGTCGCGCGCGCGATACAGGTGGTCCACGATGTCGCCGAAATATTCGTCGAGGTCCTCGTGAATGATCTTGCGATCGACGCGCTCCAAGTTTTCGAGGATCGGCACCTGCTGGCGGATGATCCGCCGCAGCGCAATGATGTCGCGGCGCAGCAGCGCGATGTCACGGATGATTTGGCGATCGTCTTTGGTGAAGATCGCGTCCTCGATCACATGGATGTTGCCGTCCACCCGCCGCAGAATCGGAAACAGGTAATCAAACAGGTGGTCGAGCATGACGTAAAAGGCGTGGCTCGCGCCGCTTCCCAGCAGCTTGTGGCGCGCTTCCTCATCGTCTTTGCAGGATTCGAACAAGCGCTCCAACGGCTTCAACACGCCGTCGTGAACCGTGACGACGTAACCGCGTCCGACGAAGAAATCGACCTCGCTAGCGCGCGTCAAGCGGCTCACTGCATCCCATAAGGGAAGGAGCAGCACCACGAACAGATAATCCGGGTCGTCGTCGATCTTGGGACGCTCAATTGGACTCAACACGTCCTCAAGATTCAACGGATGGATATAAGGATAGATGCGCCGCAGTGCCTCGACGTCGGTGGCATCGGGGCGCTCTATGTTGATCCATGTCGTGCGGTCACCGGTTAGCTGCTGAAAAGTCATGCGGCTATTATCGCGCCGGATGGGTTGCCCTGACAAGTCAAAATTAGCGCGCGAATGCCGCCAGATCTAACCTTACGGCGAAACGTCAGAGTCGTAGTGTTACTTTTTGACAGCCAACTGCCTTTGTGATACATTTTACAAAGATCAATATTTGCCAAAAAAAGACTTGGTAATATGCTCTCCAAAAGCCCCGTTGTGTGCTATACTCGCGCGCATCTCATCGGCTTTTAGCCCTGAGCTATTTCAGGAGGAATACGTTTCGATGGCTACCAGCATAACCGCCGGTGAAACCAAAGCCAAAGTCCCTGCTAAGGGCAAAGCGGCAGCCGAGGTACAAGCTAATGCGCCCAGCCGCCGTGAGTTCTTGTACTACATCTGGGGTGCGTCGATGGCGCTTCTGCTCGGTGAGGCAACCGCCGGATTTATCTGGTTTGCGCTGCCACGCTTCAAAGAGGGTACCTTCGGCGGTGTTTTCACTTACCCGCCGGATAAACTCCCTCAAAAGATGTCAGCGCCGGTCAACGTACCTGAAGGGCGCTTCTGGGTTTCCTACCCCGAAGCCGGTTTGATCGTGCTCTACGGCGTCTGCACCCACTTGGGCTGCCTGCCCAAATGGAACGAGACCAACTTCCGCTTTGAATGCCCTTGCCACGGCTCGAAGTACCAGCTTGACGGGCATTATATTGAAGGTCCCGCCCCGCGCAGCCTTGATCGTTTCAAGACGACGATCACGTTTGAAGATGGTACAACCGCTGTTCAAGACGGCGCCGGAGATGCTATCCCGGTAGACGGACGTGGCAAGATCGTCAAAGTTGAAATTGATACCGGCGACCGCATCAAGCGCCCCGGTCGCGTCTAACAGCAGAAGGAGAATGAGGTAATGTCGGTACTCCCATTTCCGTCATTTCTCGATGACGTCAAGGAAAAGGGGCTGAGGCGAGCCGTCTTTGAGGGCATCAACGAAGTCGTCGAACGCGCAACAGCCGGGTTAAACGTGCAAGACTTGCGCGAAGCACTTCGTGGTGAGCCTGCCAGTCGCAAGCCGAACCCGCGCTTGCAGCCACACGCTGATGGTTTCTGGCTGCACATGCGCCCAAGCTACTTCCACAAATCGGTGACCGGGTTGTATCCAACTTTCCGGTTAGGCTGGTTATCCACTTATTTCGTCTTCTTTGAGACCATTACCGGCATTCTCTTGATGGTTTGGTATACGCCATCGCCAGATGTCGCTTACGGGAACATGCTCAGCATGTTGAGCATGGTACCGCTCGGTCAGTTCGTCCGCGACCTGCACCGCTTGGGCGCAGAAGCGATGGTGCTCATCGTCTTTCTGCACATGCTCAGGACGTTTTTCACCGGCAGTTACAAGAAACCACGCGAATTTACGTGGTTCTCCGGCGTGCTGCTGCTGATTTTCACCGCGTTCCTCAGCTTCAGCGGCTACCTGCTCCCGTGGGACCAGTTAGCACTGTGGGCGGTGACGATTGGCGCTTCGATGGTCGAAGCCGCACCGCCGGAAATCGTCGGTACGAACTTGAACTTGCTGCTGCGCGGTGGTCCCGATATCGGCGCGAACGGTCTGCTCCGGTTCTACCTGCTGCACGTCCTTGCAGTCCCGGCGCTGCTGTTCATCTTCCTCGGCGTTCACTACTATAAAGTCATCATTCACGCGCACAGTCTGCCGCCGCGTGAGGAGAACATCGGCGAAGACACCGCCAAGCGCGTTCCGCTGGACAAGCGTGTCTACTTCACGCCGGACATCCTCACCAGCGAGATCATGTGGATCGCGGTCACGACGTTAATTCTCGTCGTCTTAGTGACGTGGTTCTATCACGCGCCGCTCGAAAATCACGCCGACCCGCAGGTGACGCCGCTCGGTACAACCGCACCGTGGTACTTCCTCTGGATTCAGGGTGCGTTGAAACTGGGTGATAAAGTCCTGTGGGGCATCATCTTCCCGACGATTGTGGTCGTCTTCCTGCTGGTGATGCCGTACCTCGACGTCAGCAAGACCCGCCGTTGGGCACATCGCCGGGTTGCCTTCTCGGTCGCCTTGGTGTTGTTATCCGGCTTAGTCATGTTTAGTTACATGGGCTTGCCCGAATTCGGCGTGATCAACAGCGCCGACCTGACCATCTTGCACGACTTGCTCCAAGAGCCGGCGCATAATCACATGGGTCACTTGAGACCTATACCCTATGATCAACTGGTGGTCGGGATGTACACGACCGAAGAATACGCAACGACACCGGACCAAGCCGCTGCTGCCGTCACGGCATTCAACAACGAACTCGACAGCGGACAGTACGGCGTCGAGGGCGGCTCTAAGCTGATCGACTTCATGAACGTCGCACCGCAGTCGCTGACGATCTCGACGATGAACTTCACCACCGTGCCATCGGATGCGCCGCAGTTGCAAGCCGGTCTCGAAGAATTCGAGAACCTCATGAAGACCAACGCCAATGAACTGCGCAACGGCTGGGGCGCGGTGATCATCACCGAACCTCAGAACAATCTCAAGCGTGTTGACGTGATCATCACGTGGGATGAAGTGAAGATCGAAAACGGTCGTCCGGCACTGGACGAGAACGGCAATTCGATCCCTGTGCTGGACGATAACGGCAATCCTATTCGCCGGGTCAACAGCCAGCACATGTTCATCCATCGTGATGCACAATACTTTGAAGCACCGGGAGCATAGTTAGCGTGAACTTACAACGACTGCTCGTAAACCGTATGGAGCACCGTATCATCGTTGGTACGGTCGCCTTTCTCGCTACGCTCGCGCTGGTGGGTTGGGTCGCAATCAACGAAGGCGGGCGAATGACCGCCTTCGACAACCAATTCTCTGCACGCTCAATTGAGCGCGGCGCGACACTGTTTATCAGCAACTGCTCGCCCTGTCACGGAACTGACGGTCTCGGCAATGTCGGTACCGCCCCGGCGTTGAACTCGCCCCTGCTGTTCGGTCACGACTTCCTTGCGGACATCCACAAGGAACGTTCCGACCTGCAAGCCGAGATGGACCTCTCGACCACGACCGACGCGCGCAAGCAGGAGATCAACGCGCGCTTGGCTGAACTCGATACCGAGGAAACCAGCCGCAAGCAGCAGATGCAGCCCGCGATTGACAAGGGTTACAACCCCGACCAGTTCAACCGGCTCGTCAACTTGGGCTGGAGCAGCAGCCTGCACAACTTCATCTTCACGACCTTAGTCGGTGGTCGCCCGGTTAGCTCCAGCTACTGGCCCCAGCCGATGGCAGCGTGGTCACAGCGCGCGAATGGTCCGCTGCGCGACGACCAACTCGAAGACCTGACCGCCTTCATCCTCAACTGGGATAAGGGCGATAACTGGACGATTGACGACCTGCTCGCGGTCAAGCAGTTCCAGAAGGTACCGGACGATCCGGCGCTCGTCGCTCAGATGCAGCAGCAGATCGACCTGTTGCAGCAGTCCGGCGGCGTGCTGCCCGAATACGTCGGCGTCGATACCGCACCTGCCGACATCATGAAGGGCTTGGAAGGCGTCACGGGCGACCCGCAGCGCGGTCAGCAGCTTTACATGGGTCAAACGTCACTGCAACTGCCCTGCTCTGGCTGCCATACGACCGGTGTCGGTCCGGCAATGCAAGGCACTTGGACGCGCGTCCAGAATGAACGGCTCAAGGACCCGCAGTTTGCCGGCTACACGGGTGAGGAATACCTCGCCGACAGCATCATCCATCCGTCGGATTACATCGTTCCGACTTTCAATGACGTGATGCCGAAGAACTTCGGTGATCAACTCACCTACCAAGACCTTGCGGACTTGATTGCCTACCTCAAGACGCAAGATCAGAGTTAACCTCTGCGGTATACTAAGCAGGGAGACTGGCTTCAGTCTCCCTGCTTTCACTTTCATCAAGGAGGCTAGTGAATGAATAACTGGCGAGGCGCGCTGCTTTTAGTGGTCATCTTGCTGCTATTGGTCGTTCCCGTCTACGCGCAGGAGACCACCCCGGCAGTCGAGCCAACCCCTGCTGCCACGACCACGACTGAGGAGCAGCCGCTCGCAGGAGTCGCTGAGCAGCCCGGCACCGAAACCGCCACCGGATTGCCAGTCCTCGTGCTGATTGTCGGCATTTGCGCCATTGGTGCTGTCGGCGGCATCACGCTGCTGCGCGAAAATTACAAACCGCCGCAAGCGGAGTAGGTAGCCACCGGCATCGAGCGCCATCAACCAACGGTACAGTCGGATCTTGTCGGGCGGAACTGAGTTCCGCCCGATTGCTTATCAGCGAGTTTTCGCCTCTCCGCATGAGTACCCCATGAGAATGCGGTTCAAATGCGTCCCGGTTCCCCCACGAATCCGTGACAATTCACGTCCGGAATAGGTATAATGAATCTAGTCCGTTTCGGAAAATGCTATAGTCGTTTCTAGACACAAGAGTTTCGCTCGTCTCATCGTTAGCTGAATAGATGGGAGTCATTATGGCTCAAGTTGCTTGGGAAAAACCAACCGTCGCACCGCGCTCGCTCACAAATGCGAACGGTGGACGCCTCAAGTTCATGATCGGTGGCGTGCTGATCCTCGTCGCCGTCGTCTACTTGATCGCTTCGGGCACGCTCACGGGTGCCCAGTACTTCATGACGGTCGACGATCTCGTCAACAACCCCGCCTACGTCGGCAAAACGGTGCGCATCACCGGCGCGGTGATCGGCGACACCATCAACTACGACACCAACACGCTGCTGATCCAGTTCACGGTTGCCAACGTCGCCGACGACGCCCCGAATCTCGGTCAAGCGCTGCACGAAGCGGTGATCGACACCAGCGTGACCCGGCTGCCGGTGCGCGTCGAGAACACGGTCAAGCCCGACCTGCTGAAGAATGAGGCACAAGCCATCATGACCGGCACGCTCGGCACCGACGGCATTTTCCATGCCACCGAACTGCTGCTGAAATGTCCGTCGCGCTTCATGGAGAGCGGTCCCCAGCAAGGACAGCTTGCTCCTGATCAACAACAGCAGGTGCAGGTCGGCGCAGGTGCCTAAATTCGACTAGCTGAAACCGGTGCGGTCGGGCTACACTGTCATCAGGCGCTACTGACGGCGCCCCGCCCGCTCCCGAAGACGCTCGCCTTGACCCGTCATGGACGACGCCCTCGCAGGCGGCGATCCGGTGTTACCGCGAGCAGATAAACCCATGAACCTACGCAGCCTCACGAACCAGATTGTTTCCTTACGCCCAATCTCCGCAGCGAGGAAATCTAGCTGTAGGGGCGGGTTTGAAACCCGCCCCTACGAGAATCGACAGCGGTTCCGCTGGCGGATCGTCAGTTTGATCGGGATCGCGCTGCTGTTCACCAGTTGCAGCGGGCTGGCAGGCGAACCACAGATCGTCAGCACGATGCCGCCGGTGACCGCGACTCCCGCCCTGACGCCGCCAACCGACCCGCCCGACATGGCGCTCGGCGCGCAGGTGTTCGCCACCAACTGCACGCGCTGTCACGGCACAGCGGGTAAAGGCGACGGCGAACTCGTCCAAAATGGACAGGTGCCCTCCCCCGGCGACTTCACCAATCCGGCGACGTCCGGCGCGCAGCCACCGCTTGGCTACTACAGCGTCATCACCAACGGCAACCTCGATAAGCTGATGCCGCCTTGGAAAGACGCGCTGAGCGATCGGGAGCGCTGGTCGGTCGCCTTGTACACCTACACCCTATCGATTACATCCGACCAAATCGCCCGCGGGCGCGACCTGTTCAACGCCGACTGCGCCGACTGTGACGTGAGCGCGCTGACCAACCTCGACTCGACCGCCAACCTCAGCCGTGACGCGCTGATCGCCGCCGTCGGTGATCTACCCGGTTTCGCCGACCTCAGCGACACCGAGCGCACCGACGCCGCCGCTTACATCCGGTCGCTGGCGCTCGCCAACGCCGACGCTATCGGCACAATTGCCGCTCCAGCGACCGCCGAGCCATCCGCCACCGGAGAACCAAGCGCTGCCAGCACAATGGAACCGGCAGCCGCCACGGGGACGCTCAGCGGGCAGGTGACCAACGGCTCGGCAGCGGGCACCGTCCCCGCCGATCTGGCGCTGACTCTGTTCATCTTTGACGCCGATTTCAATCAGCAGCAGCTCACGACCACGGCGGACGCGACCGGCGCTTACACGTTCAGTGACGTGCCGCTCGACGCCAGCTATCAGTACGTCGTCACCGCCAACTACCGCGATCGCGTCTTTGCCAGCGACATTCTCAGCGGTGACAGCCTCCCCGCCGACCTCGCCGACGGATCGGTGCTCACGCTGCCGCTGACGATCTACGAACTGACCGAAGATGCCGACGTGATCCAGCTTGCCGGACTGGTGACGCAGGTCAGCGTCAGCAGTGGCAGCCTTGAGATCGCGCAGGTCTACAACTTCACCAACACGTCCGACCGCGCCTACACGACCAGCCAAACGACCGACGACGGACGCGCTATCTCGCTGGCGATCACGCTGCCCCCCGGCGCGATCATCGCGGGCTTCCCCAACGATCAAAATCGCTACATCGTCGATGCGCCGAACTCGACTTTCTACGACACCGTGCCCGTTCTGCCCGGCGAGCAGCACATCGTTCAGGTGATCTACGTGATCCAGTACGATCAGGGCGCGATCATCGAGCAGCCGATCAACTACGCGATCGACGCGCCGGTACGCCTGCTGCTCACGCCACAAACCATCGGCGTCACCAGCGATCAGCTTCAGTCGATGGGACCGCAGACGCTCGGCAGCACCGAGTACGCCAGCTACGGCGCGCAGCTTTCGCTGCCCCTCGGATCGGTTTTGCGCTATGAATTGAGCGGCACCGGTGACGCGAATCCGGCACAGCCAGCCGTCAGTTCGAACAGCCTCCCGCTGCTGATCGGCGGCGTGGTCGTGATCGTGCTGTTGATCGGCGGTGGGGTCTACCTGATCGCGCGGCGCAATCGCGCCGGGGATGAGCAGGTCAAGCAGATCCTGATCCGCCAGATCGCCGAACTCGACGCCGAACACGCCGCCGGGACGATCGACGACGCGAGCTATCAACAGCAGCGCGCTGCTTTGAAAGCCCGCCTCGCCGCCCTAATCGAGCGCGAACCATAGACTCACTCGTAGGGGCTTGCCCCTGCACCAACGGAATCCAGCCTGTTTTCAGGACATCCCTCCGTAGAAGGGGTGACCTTCGACGGCAGTTATGCTATACAATGGGCTGGTTGCTTTTGTCTTTGGCTCAATTCTGAAACTGCACGCTGTCGGGGCGAGGCATACCTCGCCCCGACACTATACGACCGAGCCTATTTAAACCCGGTACTTATGGATACGATGATTGAAGTCCAAAACCTCGTCAAAGCTTATGGGCTGCTGCCGGTCCTGCGCAAGCTCAACTTGAGCGTCGAGCGCGGGCAGTTTGTCGCCCTGTTGGGACCCAACGGCAGCGGCAAATCGACGCTGCTGCGCCTGCTCGCCGGGTTGATCAAGCCGACCGCCGGGACGATCACCATCGGCGGGTGGGAACTCCCGCGCGAAACGGCAGCCGTCCGCGCGCAAATCGGCATGGTCAGCCACAAGCCGCTGCTCTACGAAAACCTGACCGCCCGCGAGAATCTGCTCTTCTTCTGTCGCATCTACAACCTCGACGATCACGACGGACGCATCAAGCGCAGTCTGGATCGCGTCGGATTGAGCAAGCGCGGCGAAGACCTCGTGCGCACCTATTCGCGCGGGATGCTCCAGCGCTTGACCATTGCCCGCGCCCTGCTCCACGACCCGCACGTCCTGCTGTTTGACGAGCCTTACACCGGGCTGGACGTGGACGCCGCCGCGACGCTCGACGCGCTGGTGCGCGAGGCGCACGGCGACGGGCACACCCTGATCATGACCACGCACGAACTCGACCACATCGGGACGCTCGCCGAGCGCGCGGTGATCATCTCGCGCGGCGTGATCGCCTACGACGCGCCGATGACGCCCGACATCGCTCGCATCTACGTCGAAGTCACCGGGACGGTGAACGCCAGATGAAAACTCCATTCCTGCAAGTTGTCCTCTCGATCATCCGCAAGGACTTTCAAGCTGAATTCCGCAGCCGCGAATTGATCGGCTCGATGGGCTTATTCGCCCTGCTCAGCGTGATGGTTTTCAGCTTCGCGCTTGAACTCGACCGCGTCGCCCGCACCGAAGCGATCAGCGGCGTGCTCTGGGTGACGATCGTCTTCGCCAGCATCCTCGGCTTGAACCGCAGTATGGCGATGGAGCGCGACAACGGCAACCTCGACGCCCTGCTGATCGCGCCGATTTACCGCGCGGCGATCTTCTGCGGCAAGCTGTTCGGCAACTTCATCTTCACGCTGGTGATCGGCTTGCTGCTGGTGCCGCTGATGACCATCCTCTACAACGTCTCGCTGTTCGACGGCTGGCTGATCCTCGTGCTGATCATGGGGACGCTCGGCTTCACGACCATCGGTACGCTGCTGGCGGCAATGACCGTCCAAACCCGCGCCCGCGAGGCGCTGCTGCCGATCGTGATGCTGCCGGTCGTGCTGCCGCTGCTGCTCTCGGCGGTCAAGGCTTCGACCAGCACCCTCAACGCCGACCCGCAAGCCGACTGGATCACGTGGGTGCAGATCGTCTTCGTGCTCGACGTGATCTACCTGACGCTCTGCGTGCTGCTGTTCGAATACGTGATTGAGGAGTAAAGAAGCGGTTAGCTATCAGCCGTTAGCGAAAAGCGCCGTAAATAAACGCGAGTTACGGCTAATGAATCTGAGCGGGGTTTGTCATCGTAGGGGCGCACGGCTGTGCGCCCCATAGACACCAAGTTAAGGAAATTCTCGCCTTTTGAGCGAGCACTCGCCGGTCACCGCAAGAGGCTTCGAGCCTCTTGCTATGAGTTCAAGCCGTCTTCAGACGGCTAAAAAACATTTTACTCGGCTTGCAGCCCGCTTCAGCGGGCTTGATTTGGTAGCCGGGGGATTTGATCCCCCGGCGGCACGAGCAAAAACGTCATTCAAAGCGCTTAAGTTGGTACATATGGGGCGCACGGCTGTGCGCCCCTACACGGGAAAACTCGTGCCCATATCTGGCTTAAACATGATTCACGGTAAATGGGTATCTGCTTGCACCGCCGCGGGTTTAAACCCGTCGCGTCCTTACGCAAACAAGCTGATATGCGCTTTTAGCTGAAAGCTGACCGCTGACAGCTTAAAGCTTTGAAAGCTTTGTATGTAGCTTTATTGAATTTCGACGCAGATATGCTAAGATTTTGCCATCCTTACGTCACAGAATAGGAGCAGTCGGATGAGTGCAGTTCACTCCATGCCCTCAACCCCGCAGACCGCCGCCCAAACACCGGCGCGCACGCGCATTTTGACCGTGCTGACCGTGATTACCTTAATTTCGATCCTGTTAGGCTTGTATCTGGCGCTGTTTGCCATCGGCGAAGACACGACGCAGGGCGCGGTTCAGCGCATTTTCTATCTGCACGTTTCCGCCTTCGCGGGCGCGTTCGTCGCCTTCGGCGTAACCGTCGTCGCCGGAGTTGCGTTTCTGCGCACGCGCAGCGTCAAATGGGACACGCTGGCGATCGCTGGCGTCGAGGTCGGCTTGGTGCTGGGGCTGATGAACCTCGTCACCGGCGCGACGTGGGCGCGCCCGATCTGGAATACGTGGTGGACGTGGGATCCGCGCCTCACTGCCGACGCGATCATGTGCCTGACCTATTTCGCCTACTTGATGCTGCGTCAGGGCATTGAGAACACCGATACCCGCCGCCGCTTCGCCTCGGTCTACGGTATTCTCGCCTTCTCGACGGCGGTCATCACGCTGATGATCACCCGCATTCGCCCCGACACCATCCACCCGATCGTCATCGGACCCAGCCCCGCCAACGCGCAGGGTGGCTTCAGCCTCAACCTGAACATGGGCACGGTGCTCAGCTATAACATGGTCGTCTGGAGCGTGCTGGTGCCGTGGGTGCTGATCTGGTGGCGCGTCCGGCTCGAAAATCTATCTCAGCGCGTGCAGGCGCGCCGCTTACAGGCAATGGAGCACTAAATCATGCCAACTGACACTCCCGATACGACTGCCTATTTGATCCTCGCGCTGATTCTGTTCTTCGGCATCCTCACGCTGTTCGTCGGCACGCTGGTGCTGCGCGTCCGCAACTTGCACAAAGACGATCAACTGCTCGACCAGTTGGAAGACTAAACCAACGTCACCGTAGGGGCGAGGCATGCCTCGCCCAATTGAACTACGCAGGGGCGACACATGTGTCGCCCCTACAATGAGGTATCCACATGCAAAAGTAGGGGCGTTCAAGGCTTGCGAAGCGAGCACAACGCCCCTACGGGCATAATCCCGCTAGGCTCACCCGCTCAATCTTTCCGCATGACCCACGGATGCATTCCAAACAGCCGCATGATCTGCCCCGGAATTACCTTGCGTTTGAGCGCGGTCGGCGCTTCCCCGATGCTGATCACCCGATAGCCGAAGCGGGCGTAATAGTCTTTCATCGTGTTCACGCAGAGCAGATAAAGCGGGCGCGCGGCGCGATCTTCCAGCCCCGCGATCAACTGCGCCGCGATTCCCTGCCCCCGGTATTCCGGCAGCACGAACAACGTCCCCAGTTCTTGACAGCCATTCAGATGCTTGATCTGCCCGACGCCGACCACCTGACCATCGACGTCGGCGATCAGCACGTGCTCGAAATGCAAGCGGGTTGTCGGGTCAAGCCGGGCTGAACGCACCATGCGGCGAATCGTTTCATATTCGTTTTCGTCAGGCGGACGTATCGTGATCATCTTGCGGCAATCCTCACGCTGATTATACTTGCCCTATGGTGAAACGACTCGGCTTGATCCTAGTGCTAATCCTCGCTGCCTGCCAACAGGCTCCGGCAGCAAATGTCCCGCCGACGGCGCTCGCGTTTCCGACGATGACGCCGGGGCGCGTGATCGACGCGCCGCTGCAGCCGATCGCCGGTGGTGCGCTGCCCGGTGGCTTGTCCAACCCGGCGACCGCCATCGCGCTCGCCAACCGCCCGACACCCACGCCGAATTACGGCGCTTGCCCGACGCCCGACGACGCGCTGACGCTCGACGGCTCAGCGCCGAGCAGCGCCCGTTCAATGGACGATGCGATCGCCAGCTTCCTCAGCGACGGGGGAACGGTCGCCAACCTCGAAACCGGGCTGCGCGACCAATGGAACGTACTCGGCGGTCAAGGCGTGGTGCGCGGCGACGTCGATCTCACCGGCGAAGGTACGCCCGAAGTGATTGTCACCTACACCACACCCGACGAGGGCGGCGTCCTCTTGATCGATGGCTGCATCGACGGGCGCTACCTCACCCGCTACCAAGCCGCGCTCGGCGGCGCGACGCCGCAGTTACTCAACGTCGGCGACATGAATTTCAATCAGATCCCGGACGTGCTGTTCACCAGCGAAGACTGCACCAACAGCGACGCCTGCGTCTACTACTCGCAGATTGTGACGTGGAATCCTGAACGTGGACGCTTCGTCAACTTGCTCGGCGGCGCGATCACCAGCGATCAAGCGCCGACGATCGAAGACATCGACAGCGATCAGGTCAGCGAGGTCGTCGTCCGCTTCGACCAGTCCGGCGACAGCCAAACCGGACCGCTGCGCACCGGCTACACGGTCTACGACTGGAACGGCGTCGGCTATGTGCAATCGGTCACGCAGTTGAACCCGCCGCGCTTCCGCATTCAAGTCGTGCAAGCGGCGGATGCGGCGTTCGCCGCGGAAAACACCGACGAGGCGATTTCACTCTACAACCTCGCGCTCGACCCGGCGCTGGAGAATTGGTATAACGACGACGTGCAGACGCTGCAAGCCTATACGCTCTATCGTTTGCTGCTGACTTATGCCTTCAGTGGGGATGATCGCGCCTTATCGACCCAGCAGACCATTCAATCGACTTACGCCGACACCGCTGCCGCGCCGCCCTACGCACAAATGGCGCTCGAATTCTGGAATGCCTACCAGATCACCAACAACCTGCACAGCGCTTGCCTGAAAGCGCAGGAAGTGATCCTCGCGCGACCGGAAGCGCTCAGCTTGCTGAACCGCTACGGCAGCCGCAGCCCGACCTACACCGCCACCGACCTCTGTCCGTTCTAAGCGGTGGGTTCATCCGGCGCGGGACCGGTCGATTGGCGGATGATCAACTCGGTCGGCAGAACGACGTGCGGCTCCGGGATCGGCTCACCGTTGAGGCGCTTGAGCAGCAGATGGACCGCCGTCCTGCCCAGTTCATACATCGGCTGGCGCACCGTTGTCAGCCCAATCGTCCCCGCCATCCGGCTGTCATTGAAGCCGGTCAGAGACAAATCCCGACCGATCTGCAACCCGTGCGAACGCGCGGCATTGGCAACACCCATCGCCGCAGCATCATCGGACGCGACCACTGCCGTCAGGCGCGGCTCAACCTTCAGCAGCCGCTCAGCGACGTCGGCACCACCCGCATAGGTCCAGTCACCAGACCATACCAAAGCTGGATCAAAGGGAATATCGGCGGCAGCCAGCCCATCACGATAACCCTGTAAGCGCTGCTGGGCGCTGAGATCCTGCAGCCGCCCGGTGATAAAGCCGATCCGCCGGTGTCCGAGGGCGACCAGATACGCCATGATGCCGATGATCGCAGCTCGATTGTTCACTTGCACGGTGAGCTGCCCTTCAAGATCCGCATCGGTCGGGGAATTGATTTGTACAACTTCCCGCCCATGCAGACGACACTGCTCTAACACGTACAGGTATCGATACGGCACCGCCGTGA
Source organism: uncultured Chloroflexia bacterium (assembly GCA_963727545.1). Lineage (GTDB taxonomy): Bacteria > Chloroflexota > Anaerolineae > Aggregatilineales > Phototrophicaceae > Flexifilum. The sequence goes on along the minus strand of CAVSGS010000027.1, from coordinate 7,233 downwards.
TCACACCAGCGCAGCCGTGAGCGCCAAACAATTGATCGAGATCGTCGGAGCGCGTGGGATTTTGAATGCTGACCATCAACGACGCGCGGTGCTGCTTGCTCGTATCGGCGATCCCGCGAAAAACCTCGCCCAAATAGTTCTGAGGCACGACTCCCGGTATAGTGACGCCTATCGTAGTCATCGGTTATTTCCACTAAAGCTGCGTCCACGTAGCTTAGACATGAGAACGCAGTGCTGCTTGCGCCTCAAACCAACTTCGTAGACACTCAGATAATTCACGAATCACCTGTTCCCGCACTAATTGAACCGAGGCAGAACGCGCCCGCATCCAGCAGTTGATGTTACTCATCAGCCTCAAGCCCATTTTGAGCATCCAGACGACAGCGTGCAGCAATTCACCTGCGCCTGCCCCGAATGCTCTCGAAGATTGGGGATGAGTTGATTTAATCGTAATTCAGATTACGTGATTTCATCATAAATAGATCCTCAACTCCGTAAAAACTTGCAGTCCGCGCAGGTGGTTAAGCCGGATAAACTGGGTACAATATATGCTTAATGTTCGACGTGCTGCCGATGCCGTCATCAAGCGTATTTTTCAGCTTTGCTTCAGGATGGGTGCCCGACAGCCGGCGCGATCCATCCATTTTTTGTGCCCGCTAGCCGATTTCGAGGAAACTTATGTCCGATCTGCTCACCTATTTTCAAAGCCAACAGCAAGCTATGGTCGATCTGTTGACCACTTTGATCAACTTCGAGACGCCCACTCGCGACAAAGCGCACGTCGATAAGATGGGTGCCTACTTGGAGAGCCAATTCAAGGAACTCGGCGCTTCGTCGGTGACGCGCATCCCCCAGACGGAAGTCGGCGACATGCTGCTGGCGAAGTGGAACGAAACCGCCCCCGGCAAGCCGATCATGTTCCTGATCCACATCGATACCGTCTGGCCCCTCGGCACGCTGGCGGAGCGTCCGCCGGAGGTCAGGGACGACGGTAAGCTCTACGGTCCCGGCGCGATCGACATGAAAGGCGGGATCACCTGCGTGCTGGCAGCGCTGCGCGGGCTGAAGGAACGCGGCGAAATGCCCAACCGCCCAATCTGGGTGATGATGACCACCGACGAAGAAGTCGGCAGCCTCTATTCGCACGACCCGATTGAAGACGCCGCCAAACAAGCGGGGCTGGTGCTGGTGATGGAACCTGCCACGCAGGATGAATCGCTGAAGACGTGGCGCAAGGGCATCGCCACCTATCGCCTCGACATCGAGGGGCTGCCCTCGCACGCCGGCAACGCCCCGGAAAAGGGCATCAATGCCATCACCGATTTCGCCCAGCAGGTGCTTAAGCTGAACGAACTCAACGACTATCAGCGCGGCACGTCAGTCTCAGTGACAATGGTCGAGGGCGGCAGCGCCACCAACGTGATCCCGGCGCACGTCACCGCTTTCGTCGATACCCGCTCGCTGACGATGCAAGCGTGGGAAGAGACCTACGACACCTTCATGAATCTCGAACCGTTCGTCCCCGGCGCGAAGCTCAAGGTCACCAAGATCAACGGGCACAAGCCGATGGAACACGACGAGCAGATGGTGCGCACCTATGCGCAGTGTAAGCAAATCGGCGAAAGCTATGGCTTGACCATCACCGAGGCGGGCAGCGGTGGCGCCTCTGACGGCAACACGGTCGCCTCGCTCGGCATCGCGGTGCTCGACGGCTTAGGTCCGCAGGGCGATGGGCTGCACGCGCTGCACGAACAGGTCGTCGTCGCCAGTATGCCGCGCCGCGCGACCCTGCTCGCCGGAATGCTCAAGGACTGGAAGTTCGAGTAGCGCCTCGCCACAGGAATCATGTAGGGGCGTAATATATTACGCCCCTACCGACCACACGAATTATGCCGGGACGTTCAATTGAACGCCCCACCGACAGCTAAGCTCTTACCACTTCTCCCAGCGCACTACGTCGTCAAGCGGGCGACGCCCGCCCTGATTCGGCGTCCGAACGTCCGGCGGGTAGCCGAACGACAGCGCCACCATCGCGCTGTGATCCGCCGGGACGCCGAGCACCGCCTTCGCCGCATCTTCTTCACTGAGCGTAGCGATGCACGATCCGACGCCCAAATCCCATGCGGCAAGCTGCAAATATGACGACGCCTGTCCCAAATCGAAGCTTTTCCACTCGCCATGCGCATCGCCGACCAGCACAACGGCAAAAGCGGCTCCGGCGATGTGTCCGGCATAAGTTCCGGTCTTGGACAGCGCCTCAAGCTGCGCCCGCTCGCGAATGACGATGAACTCCCACGGCTGCGTATTCTTGCTGCTCTGCGAGCGCCGCCCGGCGTCGAGAATCTGCCGGATCACGTCGTCGGGCACCGGCTGATCCTTGAACTGACGCACGGCATGTTTGGTGCGAATCGCCTTCAAAACATCCATAATGGCTCACTCTCCACTAAAACTTCAATGGCGAGAGTTTACCCTAAGCGGCGACCGCCATCACATCCATGTCGATCCGCCCTTAGGCAGAGAACCGCTGTGCCGAGCGTGCTCGCGCCTTCGCCGCCTCGACCGCGCGATTCTTGGGCGGCGCGGTCGTCTCCAGCGCCTCAAGCAGCTTGGCGGTCGCAGCGGCGATCTCGCCAACGGCGGTCAGAAACGCCGCTTCGTTGGCTTTCGACGGCTTATTGAACCCGCTGACCTTGCGGACGTACTGCAAAGCCGCCGCCCGAACCTCATCCTCGGTCGTCGGCGGTTCGAAATTGTAGAGCGTCTTGATATTCCGGCACATCCGTCATCCCTCACGCTGAATTTTTACTTTCACGGTTCGGCAGCACCGGCTTGATGTCCAAGACCGGCGTCCCGTCAATCGCCTCGATCGGTCCCACCTTCAAGCGATCTCCGGCGATCTCGCGGACCGTCACCGGATGCAGTCCGATCGGATTCGGGCGATCCGGCGAGCGCGTCGAGAATACGCCCCACAGCTTCGGCGTCGGCTCCGAACGCGGATGTACCTTCAGCGTGCTGCGATCCGCGTGATGCAGCCATGTGAACACGTACAGTTCGTCGCCGACTGCCATGCCTTCGAGCGCGTCGAGAAACTCGGCGTTCAGGTCGATCCACGCATCAGGCGCGTTCTCGTCGCCCTGCCGGGGTGCGCCTTTGCGCTGCTTCAGTTCCGAGCGAATGAACCCGACCGGGTTCAGGGTGTAATCGTCCAATTCCACAGTTGTCTGTACTCCTCTAGACCGCAAATGCGGGCATCACGCCTTACTCATTTTGTCGACAATCCCCGCGATGCGCCGATCGCGGGTTGCCGGTGCCTTCGCCGACTCGACTTGGCGCACGTATTCCTTACGCACCGAATAGGATGCAGTGTCAAAAGCCTCCCGCGCGCCGGGTTTCTGCGCCAGCGCTGCCGCCAAGTCGTCGGGCACGTCAACGGTACGCGGCTCGGTATCCAGTTCCAGCGTCACCTCGATCTCATCGCCGCCCGCAACGCCTGCCGCCGCCCGGCGCTCCTGACTTACGCCGATCATAAACACGCCACCGTAGACAGCAACGGTAGTGCGATAGCTGTAATCACCAATCGTCACCTTGACCGGCGGCTTCTTGCCGCCGCGCAACGCCGCGATCACGTCGGGCGGCACGTGGATCCCCGCCGCGTTCTTGTCGTCGGCTTGCACAATTGTGGTCTTAAACGTGACACTCATCCGCTGCTCCCGACGCGTTCCATTTCCAATTACCGCCCCGAATAAAAATAGTGTGCGGGCTTTCGGCGCGATTGTCAAGAACATATTTTCTAACACTCAATCGACTAGGGCTTGACCGCCGCCAGCAGTTCGTCGCGAGTGACGATCTCGCGCATGGTCTCGATCCAGTCGAAAACCGAAGCGCTCTGGTCGCGGATCGCCTGCACCGCCGGACCAATCGGGTCGCTGCCGCCCACGCCCGGCGATCCGCTCTGGTAGCCGCCATAGAAAGCGAAATAGGCTTGATTCAACTTGCGGATCAAGTAGCCGTGCTCGACAAATACCTGCCGCCGCTGTTCCATGTAAGCTTCGGCTTCGTCGACCTTGCCCGCCGCCAGTAGTTGATCGACGGTGACGCGGGTCTCGTTCATCGCCGCCCCGTAATCGAAGGCGTTCGGGTCAGGCGTCGGCGGCGGTGCGTCGCCACTGGCGGGCAGCGACGGCGGCGGCAGCAGATCGGGATAGTAGCGCGCGAGGATCAGCCGCGAGAGTTCCTTGCCGAACAAGTTGGCGGTCGTCTCGTTGATGATGCGGGTCTCCCCGGCGAAATCGTAGTTCAAGCCGAGCGGGAAGAAGAACAGGTAATGATGCAGCCACTCGTGGGCAAAGGTCTCGACGGCAAAGGGGATCGAGCTGGTTTCGAGGATCATCGCCGGGTAGAGCGCGATCCCGCCGAGCGGCACGATCAGCGACGAGACGCCCAACTGCTGATCGATCTGGTTTTCGAGGGTCTCCATTTCATCGACCGGCATCGGGTCGAGATTGATCGAGACGTCGAAGCGAATTTGATCGCGCGGGGAGACGACCAGCAGATTCGGCACTTGGGTGAAGTGCATCGAGATCGGCGGCAGGAGCTGCCGCCCTAGCCCGAAGCCTTGATCGACCAGCACCGCCGCGACCTGCCCTTCGAGAATTGCTTCGGCGAGCGCCTGCCGGTCGCGCAAGTCGGCGCGGTGCGTGTCGCGTTGGGCGCGCAAATCCGCCGAAGCCGCCGCCGGGTCGCTGACGGTCGGGTCGGCGTAGATCGCCGCGATCTGCGCCTCGATCCGCTGGACGTAGCCGAGGTCATCCATGTAGCTGCGGACGTACGCCGAGCGCGTCGTTTCATCCATGAAGGGTTGTAGACCATAGAGCGTTTGCGCCGTCTTGACCGCCAGCGCGTTGATCTCCCAGCCCACGTAGTCGAACTGCTCGTTCCGCGCGATCACGGCGACCTGCGTCCACTCGTCGCCCAGCGGCAGGCTGGAGTAATTGAGCAGATAGAGCATCGCCACAATCAGCACCAGCCAGAGGATGATGCGCTTCACGACGCGCAGCACCCGCCCAATCCATCCCCAGATGTTCAACCTACACCACCGACAATCCTGATCGAACGATCGTCTCGCCGTTTCCACAGACATGGTAACATGAGGATCGCTGCCCTGCTTGATCCCATCATCGCAATGGAACTTTTTTCGTCCCCTGACCGTCTTAGAAGTGGACGCCCTAGAAGCGAGAGCGTTCGATTTCACCGAGAGGAATGGAGAACGTATGCGTAAAGTTAGCACCTATTTTCGGACATTCATCGCGCTGGCGCTGGTCGCCGTACTGCCCGCCGCCGCGCAGGGCAAAGGTCAGCCCGTGATCACGTTGGAACGCACCGCTTGTTTCGGCGCGTGCCCGGTCTACACGGTGAGCATCTACGCCGACGGCACCGTCGAATACAACGGCGAGCGCTTCGTCGACGTCGAAGGCGAGCAGACCGGCAGTATCGACCCGGCAGCCGTCGATCAGTTGGTCGCCGGGTTTGACGCCGCTGGTTATTTCGACTGGAACGACGAATACACCGACATGCACATCACCGACCAATCCACCATCACCACCTCGGTCACCCGCGACGGCGAAACCAAGCAGATCGTCCACTACTTGGGCGACAGCAGCGCGCCGCTTGCCTTGGCGTATCTGGAAAACTGGATCGACGCAGCCGCCAACACCCAGCAGTGGACGGGCAAGCAGCCCGCACTGACCAACGCCTCCGGCAGCGCTGTGATCACCTTGCAGCGAACGCAGTGCTTCGGCATGTGCCCGATCTACGGACTGAGCCTCTACGAAGATGGCACGGTCGTCTACGTCGGCGTCAAGTACGTCGCCGTGACCGGCGTGCAGGTCAGCCAGATCGACCCCGGCAGCGTCCAAATGCTCACCCAGATGATGACGGCGACCGGCTATTTCGACTGGCAGGATGAGTATACCAACGTCACCATTACCGACCAGCCGACCGTGATCACGTCGCTGTCTACCCCGGATCAGTACAAGCAGATCACGCGCTATGAAGGCGACGCCAACGCCCCGGTCGGGCTGACGTGGCTGGAAGATCGCATCGACAGCGTGGTCAACAGCGCGCAATGGGTGAAACCCAGCGGAATAAGCGATAATCTCCGTAGGGGCGCAGCGCGCTGCGCCCCTACAATCCAAACACCTTGAGGAATCATGCCGCACAAACAGGATTTATTGAATCGCTTGGACGCGATCGGCGCGGCGCTGGCAGCCACCGGCGACGCGCTGGCGCTGCTGGCGCTCGGCTCAGTGGGCATAGAGACCGGGCGCATCGACATCTATTCCGACCTCGACTTCTTCGCCATCGTCAAAGTGGGGCAGAAAGCCCGCTTCATCGATCGTCTGGATTGGCTAGCGGCTCCGGTGGCTTACCACTACCAGAACACGGTTGACGGCTGCAAAGCGCTGTATGCGGATGGCATCTTCTGCGAGTTCGCCGTCTTCGAGCCGGACGAACTCGCGCCGATCCCGTTCGCGCCGGGGCGGATCGTCTGGCAAGCCGACAGCTTCGACGAAGCGCTGACCGCGCCGCGCGTCCGCAGCGCGCCCAAGTACGCGCTCGACTTCCTGCTCGGCGAGGCGCTGACCAATCTCTACGTCGGTTTGGGGCGTTATCGACGGGGCGAAAAGCTGGCGGGCGCGCGGCTGATTCAGGTCTACGCGGTCGATCAAGTGCTGCGACTCGCGCCCTATATCGAGCCGGATCAGCCCGCGCTGCGCGATCCGTTCGCCGACGAGCGCCGTTTCGAGGCACGCTTTCCCGGCATCGCCGCCGATCTACCCCGCTTCGGGCAAGGCTACGACCACAGCGTCGAATCCGCCCGCGCAATTTTGGCGTTTCTGGACGATCATTTCGAGGTCAATCCGGCGATCAAGGCGCGGATTTTGGCATTGTGCGAGGATGAATGAAACCTCACCCCCCGTCCCCCTCCTGACAAGTGTAGGTATCTTATTAACCTCACCCCCTGCCCCCTCTCCACGACGTGGCGAGGGGGTAAAAACAGGTTACAAAGGGTGTTTAAAGTCCCCTCTCTATGTAATGGAGAGGGGATTTAGGGGTGAGGTAAGCGTAGAGTTAAAAACCTACCCCTGTCAGCCGTCCCCCTCTCCGTAGGGAGAGGGGGAGACAAACAGGCAAGCGCAGGGGGCAAATATGCCTTATGCAATCGGTAGGGGC
>CAVSGS010000026.1:0-18282 GCA_963727545.1 uncultured Chloroflexia bacterium | reverse complement strand
TGCGGCTAAATCTGGAAGCCCCCGGTGACATGGACGATCTTCTGGTGTTAGTTGCTGGACATTCTCTTCAACTTTGTTTACGGCAACGGCCCGTCTTCTCTGTGAGGATGCCCCGCGTCGTCTCGAGGTCTTTCGTGATCTCTTCGGTCATCATCTGCGGCGCTTCTTTCTTCGGCTCTAGACGGTATACCACGCCCCGGTCGGTTGAAGCCCCAGCCGCTGAACGCCGGGAACCCACTCACGCACGACGAACTCGAAATATTCTTGATCGCGTCCGGGCTTGATGTCCCAGTTCATTAGCAATTTAACGCTCATCCCGACTTCGCTCCCTACTCTGCTTTACGACTGTGGGGAAAAGATAATCACTTGTGGTTGTTCGGGCGCATCCGCCGCCGATACCTTTAGTGTATCCAATTCTTGCGCTTTGCTCACCCCCATCGCCTTGAGAAATTTCTCGACCGGATCGAGATCAAACCGCACGCCCGGCAGCGCATAGTGCATCGGGACGACGAAATACGGCTCGACCAAGCCGACCACTTCGGCAGCTTCAGCAGCGCTCAAACCATTGCCGCCGCCCACCGGGATCAGCAGCACGTTGACTTGTCCCAGTTCTTCGACTTCCGACTGCGCCGGAATGTGCGCCAAATCGCCGAGGTGCAGCACCGTGAGCTTATCATAGTCGAACACGTAAGCGACGTTGCGGCGCTGTGTTTCGACGTCGTGCATCGGGAAGCCGTTCACGAACACGCCGCCGACTTCATATTCGCCGGGTCCGCTGATGACGTGTGGCTCGCCTTTGACTGCTTCGATAAAGTTATGTCCCGGTACGTTGTGACTGACCGTCACCAGATCGCCCTTGAGCTTCGGCGCGGGAATGCCGATGTCGTCAGAGAACGGATCGGTGATAACGGTGATCCGTCCGCGCTCAGTGATGCGAAAGCAGCTTAATCCATACCATGTGATTTCCAAAGCATGACCTTTCCCATGTGCTCATTTCAAGAGAGATTATACTCCAAGAATGGGCGCTTATCTAGCATTTGTAGAACATTTGCACTAGGATAAAGCATGATTGAACGACTTGAAGATCGCTTTGCCGAGGGATTGAACCCACTCTGGCGAGTCGCGGAGGTCGGGCAAGGCAGCGTCACGCCGAGTCCCGGATCGCTGCGGCTGACGGTCGCCCCGTCGCCGACCGCCTACAGCAACGCCCAAATCGCCGATTACGATTACGACGATTTCAACTTCAACTGGCAGCCACCGCTGCGGCTGACGGTCACGGCATGGGTGACGTCGCCAGTCAGCGATCTGCGCGGGACGGCAGGTTTCGGCTTCTGGAATCACCCCTTCTCGCCTGATTCGCGGCGGCTGCGGCTGCCTCAGGCGATCTGGTTCTTCTTCGCCGCGCCGCCGAGCGACATGGCGTTAGCGGCAGGCGTGCCCGGTCACGGCTGGAAGGCGGCGACCATCGACGCTGGACGGCGCAGCGCCTTGGAGATCGCGCCGCTGGCGCTGCCCGCCACGCTCTTGATGCAAATTCCGACCTTCTACCAGCGGATTTATCCCCACATTCAGCGACGGCTGGCTGTCGCCGAGCACTTGATCGACTTGGCGCTGCTGGGCGAGCGCCATACCTACACGCTCGACTGGCGCTCCGACGGCGCGGACTTCGGCATCGATGGCGCGAGCATTCTGCAAACCCCCTATGCGCCGCGCGGTCGAGCCGGATTTGTGGCATGGCTCGATAATCAGTATGCGGTCGTCACGCCGCAAGGCAAGCTGCGCTTCGGCATCGTCCCGGTCACGCGCGAGCAAACGCTCGTGCTGGAAAGTATCGTCATCGAGAGCCTAAACCCATGAATACCTATCGCTACGAAATCACCAACCAGATCGACGTCACCGACCTGCAACGGCTGTTCGCGCAAGCCAGTTGGACGGCGACACGCTCACCTGAAGCCATCCAAGCCATGCTCGATCACACGCTGGTCTGCCTCGGCGTCTGGGACGACGACCGGTTGATCGGCTTCGTTCGCGCTGTGACCGACGACGTGTTTCGCGCCACCGTCGAGGACGTGATCGTCGATCAAGCCTATCGTGGACGCGGCATCGGGCGCGAACTGCTGCGCCGCTTGCTGGATCGGCTGGCGCAGGTCGAGGAGATCATGCTCGTCTGCGAGGACGAGTTGATCCCGTTCTATACAGCGCTCGGCTTCGAGCATTTCACCATGACTCACATGCACATCTGGCACGGCGACTAAGCGCGCCATAGCGTGCTATACTGATCGACTAGAGGAGAAAGGTGCAGTGATGAACTGGCAGGAGCTTCGGCTTCAACACCCGCATAGTTGGCTGTTGGTTGAAGCCTTCGATGCCTACACCGACGGCAATCAACGGATTATTCCCCATTTGGAACTGATCGCCGCATTTGGTGACGACTGGGAAGCCGCTTGGGAGCGGTATAAAGCGCTGCACCACGCCGACAAGTACCGTGAGTACTACGTGCTGCACACCGACCGAGAAGCGCTCGACATTGGCGTGCTTGATACTTTCTGGCGCGTCGTGCCGTGAATGCAGTCCCTATCATTATCATCGACGGACTTCCATTCGTCGCCGTGACTCTGCGGGCAAACGGACTTGCCCTTCACTTGGAACGGGTGCTGATCGATACGGGTTAAGGAGGCACAGCCTTCAAGACCGATCAGCTTAGAACGATAGGAGTCGAGCTGCTGCCGGATGACCGTTTGCGCTTCTTGCGCGGTATCGGCGGAAATGAGACGGTCATTGAAAAGTCGATTGAGGCTGTACAAGTCGGTGAAGTTATCCTCTCCCCATTCATGGTTCAGCTAGGTGCGATGGAATATGGAATCCCAATGGATGGAATTCTAGGCTGCGATTTTCTGCTGCGCGCCGGGCTAATCATCGATCTGAATCAGCGCGTGCTGTATTCCCCAACGTAACTGAAATCAGCATAGCGCTCGATTTTTTACGTTCTTCGTTTTTTGAGCCGGTCACTTCACCTTATAATTTCAGCATTACGTCCCGATCCATGAAAGGTAATTGATGGCGACCATCATCATCGCCGGGTCGCCCGCGTGGGCTGCCGAGATCAGCGCCCTGCTGCGCGAGAACGACGCCGATCCGCGCCAGTACGTCGAGCGCAGCGGCTACGTCGCGCGGCTGGCGGACGACCGCGCCGCGTTGATCCTCGTCGATGGCACCGACGATCAGTGGCGCTTCTGGACGACCACGCCCAAGACCAGCCCGGCGACGCGCCGCGTCCCGGTCGTGCTGATCACGGATGACGCCGATCAGCGTGACGCCGCGCTCCGCAGCGGCGCGAACGTCGTCGTTGCGCCAGACGAGCTGAGCGACGAACTGCCGCTGCTGCTGACCGAACTCGCGCGCATACCGGCGCCGGAGACACTGGCGGAACTCGACCGCCAATGCGATCAACCGCTGCCGCCGGAAGCGCTCGAAGCCGTGAACAAGTTCAATCATGGCGAATATTACAAGCAGCACGATCTGTTCGAGGCGTTGTGGATGCAGGAAGCCGGACCTGTCCGCGACCTGTACCGGGCGGTGCTGCAAGTCGGGATCGCCTATTTCCAGATCACGCGCGGCAACGGACGCGGGGCGCTCAAGATGCTGCTGCGCAGCGTGCAGTGGTTGGCGCTGCTGCCGGACACCTGTCAGGGGATCGACATCGCCCAGCTACGCGCCGACGCCGCCGCAGTCCGCGCCGAATTAGAGCGTGTCGGCGAAGATGGCATCGCTCACTTCGACCGCACGCTGCTCAAACCGGTTCAGTTGGTAAAATCGACTAAAACGTAAGACACTTATACCAATATCCGGCTTAGACCATACCATACCGGTCGAAACCTGAGCCTTGAAGGTGCAATCATGTTGACAAAAGCTACTGTGCAGCGCGTCTGCCGGATCGCCCTGCTCGGCGCGCTGACGCTGACGCTCTCCGGCGTGATCGGGGTGCTGGCGCAGGAGGATACGCCGACCGCAGCGCCACCGGTGCCGCTGCGCGTCGAAGTCCAAGCCGCCGACGGGCTAATGCTGGTCGGCGACCTCTACAACGCCGAACTGAGCGTCCAAACGCCCGCTCTGCTGCTGATGCACATGTACGGCGGGCAGCGCACCGACTGGCAGCCGTTGATCCCGGCGCTGACCGCTGCGGGCTACCGCGTGATCGCTGTCGATCTGCGCGGTCACGGCGAGACCGGCGGCAGCAATGACTGGCAAGCCGCCATCGGCGACGTACAGACGTGGCTCGACTGGATCGAAGTCGCAGCCCTCGATCGATCCCGACCGGATCGCCCTCGTCGGCGCCAGCATCGGCGCGAATTTGGCGCTGGTCGGCTGCGCCAACGACGCTCACTGCGTGACCGCCGTCGCCCTCTCGCCGGGGACAGATTACTTCGGCATCACCACCAGCGACGCGATCGTGACCCTGCGCGATCGTTCAGCGCTGCTGGTCGCCTCACAGACCGATCAGCCGAGCGGTACCAGCGTCCGGGAACTGACGACCTTAGCGCAAGGCGAAATCGGCTTGCAGCTTTATCGCGGCAGCACGCACGGAACCCGACTGCTGAGCACGGAGGATCAAAGCTTGATCCCGCTGATCGTCGGCTGGCTGGACGTACATCTACGATGACACCGAACCCGTTTCTCCGCGCCGGGACGCCGCGCACGCTGATGATGATCAGCGCCAAGGGTGGCGTCGGCAAATCGACCATGACGGTCAACCTCGCGGCGGCGCTGACGGCACGGGGCAAGCGCGTTGGCATCTTCGACGCCGATCTGCACGGACCGGACATTCCCGCGCTGCTCGGCGTGCGCCAGCGGCGCAAACTGACCGGCGGACGCGCTGCCGGGGCGATGCTCCCGATTGAGGCGCGCCCCGACGCGCTCGACCTCCGCCCGATCCAGCCGTTCGAGCGCTACGACCTGAAGATCATGTCGCTGGCGCTGCTGGTCGGCGACGACCAGCCGATCACGCCCGCCAACGAGACGACCGGGCAGATCGTCAGCCTGATGCTCCAGCGCGTGAACTGGGACGAGACCGACGTCGTGCTGATCGACATGCCGCCGGGCACGGGCGAGCCGTTGGAAACCTTTCTCCGCGCCGGGCAGATCGACGGCGCGCTGCTGATCACCGTCCGCGAGCAGCTGGCTCACCTCGACAATGGGCGGCTGGTCAACCTGCTCAAAGCGCGCCACATTCCGGTGCTCGGCGTGGTCGAGAACATGACCCACGTCATTTGCCCGCACTGCGGCGAGATCATTGAACTCTATCCCGCGCCCGCCGCTGGCGAAGCCGTTTACGGTGACACGCCGGTGCTGGCGTCGATCCCGTTTCATCCGCACTTGATCCGCCAAAACTGGCGGGAGCGTCCGCTGTCGGAAGCGGATTTTCCCGTGACAACCGCCTTGCTGACGCTCGCTGACGCCGTGATCGCGCGCCTCGACGATCTAGCACCGCCTCGCCCTTCAGCTTCAGACGATTGTGCAGACTGTCCCTAAATTTGGAGTAGGTTATGAATAACATTGCCCACCGCATCAAAGGCTCGACCATCCGCTTTGCCGTCCTGATCGTCCTCGTATTCACGCTGATGTACGTGGGCTATAACCAACTTGAAGCACAGAACCTCGTGACTTGTCCGGGGTTGGTGCAGCAGGCGATCGACGCCGTTGGCAACAACTGCGGCAGCCTGAGCCGCAACAGCGCCTGTTACGGCTTTGAGCAGGTCAGCGCGGAGTTTTCGCAGCCGCAGCCGATCGGCTTCTTCAGCGTACCCAGTGACCGCGCCCGCCTGCTCGAACTGGAACAGTTGATCACCGCGCCCATGGATGCGACGCAGGATCGCTGGGGCGTCGCGCTGCTGAGCGTGCAGGCGAATCTGCCCGATACGCTGCCCGGTCAGAGCGTGATCTTCATGCTGCTGGGCGATACGCAGGTCGAAAATGCCGTCCCGTCACAAGACGCCTTCCAGACCGGCGCGACGGCGAGCGTCACCATCCAAATCGGCGCGCAGATGTACCACGATCCCGACCTGAACTCGACCATGGTCGGCAGCGTGCCGCCGGGGACGTCACTCACCGCCGACGCCGTCAGCGCCGATGGGCAGTGGGTGCGCGTCACCTATAACGGCACCCCCGGCTGGCTCACCCAGCAGGTGATCAGCAGCGGCAGCGACATCAGCAGCCTACCCACCATTGGCGAAACGCCGATGCAAGCCTTCTACTTCCGCACCAGCATCTCCGGGACGCAGTGTACCGAAGCGCCGAACTCGCTGGTGGTGCAGGGACCGCAAAGACGTCGCCGTCGACATCACCGCTAACGGTGCCGACATCCGGCTTGGCTCGACGATTGCGCTCTATCTCCTGCCGGTTGACCCGATGACAATGGAATATCTGGTTCAGCAGTACGGCGAGATCGGCGCGGTCTCGCGCTTGATGCAGCTAATTGTGCTCGACGGTCACGTCGTCCTCAATGCCGGAACGCCCGACGAGATCACGCTGGAAACCGGCGAGACGACCTTTATCTGCCTCTCCGAGCCGGAGAACTTGGGCACGGACGGTCAGCCCAACGACCGCACCGTCTTTACCGCCTGCCCGTGGGCACCGCCCCGCCCGGTGACGGTCGAGGACATCGCCCGCTTCCGCGAACTGCAGGGCATGACGCTCAACTACCCGATCACGCTGCCGCTGGAACTGCCTACGCCGACGCCATCGCCGACGCCGACCGCCTCGAATACGCCGCGCCCGCGCGCGGTGGTCATTCTGCCCAGCCCGACGCCGACCTTCACGCCGGTGCCGCAGCAGCCCCAGCAGCCCCAGCAGCCGCAACAACCGCAGCAGCCCCAGCAGCCGACCAATCCGCCACCTCCGCCGCCGACGCCAGAATCCCTGCACCGACGGCTTCACCTTCCCGACCGACGTCAACGAGGGCGACAACGCCACGCTGATCGCCGCGATCACGGCTGCCAACGACGAAGCCTGTCACCCCGGCGCGGACACGATCAACCTCGTCGGCGTTGAAGGCGCGAGCTTCTACTTCAACGGAGCCGACAACAATACCAATGGTCCCAATGCACTGCCCGTGATCAGCTCGAACATCACGATCACGGGTCCCGGCTATCTGGGTAACCCGGACTACTTCTTCCGCTACTTCTACATCAGCCCGTCCGGCAACCTCACTTTGCAGAACATTACGCTCGATTTCGGTTCGCAGCCAAGTGGTAACAACGGCGGCGCGATCTACAATGATGGCGTGCTGACGATGGTCAACGGCAACGTCACTGGCAGTTATGCGGATAATGGCGGTGGCATTTACAACGCCGGCACGATGACGCTCACCAACAGCGACCTCGAATTCGAATTCTGCGAGCAGTGGCAATGGCGGCAACCTCTATAACGCCGGGACCGCCACCATCAACCGCACCGTGATCGCTTACGGAAGCGCCATCAATGGCGGCGGCATCTACAACGGCGGCGGCTCGCTGAGCGTGCTCAACAGCACGATTTCCAGCAGCTACAGCGGCGGCGGCATCAACGTTGCCGGCGGCTCGGCGACCTTGAACTTCGTCACCGTCGCCAGCAACAGCGGCGGCGGTCTCTTTGGTTCGGGGATCACGGTGAAGAACTCCATTGTGGCGCAGCAAACGCCCAACTGCTCCGCCTCGCTGACGTCAGTCGCCGGAAACTTCACCGAAGACACCTCGTGTGCCGGGTTCACCACCAGTTCCAACCTGAACCTCCAAGCCTTCAATGGCTACGTGCACGCGCTCAGCTTCCCCAGCGACGCCATCGACGCGGTGGACTGCACCACCGATCAAGGCGCGAATGTCAGCACCGATCAAGGTGGCACCGGGCGTCCGGTCGATGCCGATCCGCAAGCCGGTCCGCCCGACTGCGACGCCGGAGCCTTCGAGTACAACCCGTAAGTCGATCCATAGCTTCCGTCGGGGCGCAGCGCGCTGCGCCCCATATCCACACGATTAGCGTTGGTAACCACAAGTGATTTTGCACTTTCTACGATTCATTCAACCCCTCTAGCTTCCTTAGGATTTCAGGTAAGCTGTTATCACCCGCGTCTCCCCTCTCCACGCTGTGGAGAGGGGGCTACAGAACGGGTCACAATGGGATTTTAAGTCCCCTCTTCCTATGCAATGCTGAGAGGGGATTTAGGGCAGCTGAGGTCTGTAATGAATGCGCTGTAACCGCAAGCTGTTCTTGCCTGCCAGTAGACTAGCGCGCTGCGCCCCGACAAACTGCTAACACACTTTCCCTCTTTGGGCGCAATCGAACGCTGCGAGTATAATCGAACGTCGGTTAAGGGACGGTCGTATGCTCACAGTTGCGGATACACTTCAACTCGCAGAACTTAAAGGCGCACAGGTTGTCGCCGGGAGCGCCGGGCTGAACCGGCAGGTCGGTTGGGTCCATGTCGCCGGCGTGCCGGATGCTCCCAACTGGCTCAACGGCGGCGAACTCGTCCTGACCACTATGATCAACATGCCGGACGGCGAAGCCGAGCAAGTCGCCTACCTGCAAGCGATGGCGGATAAAGGCGTCGCGGCGCTGGCGCTGGCGGTCGGGCGCTACATCGACCGCACGCCCGATCACCTGCGCGCGGTCGCCGAGCGCAACGGCTTCCCGCTGATCGAAATCCCCTTCCAAGCCCGCTTTGTGGACATCGCCCGCGCGACCAACGAACGCATCACTCAGGAAAATCTCGCCCTGCTCGAACGGGTGCTGACGATTCACCGCGTGCTGACTCAGTTGGTGCTCGACGGCGGCGACCTCAAACAATTGGCGGAGACGCTGGCGGGGCTGGTCGGGCAGTCGATCAGCATCGAGAACGAGCGCTTCGAAGCGCTGGCGAGCCACAACATCGCCGACGTGGACGAAGCCCGACGCTATACCCTCAGCGAGGGACGCACCGATCCACGCCTCGTCAACGCGCTGGAAGAACGCGGCATCCTCGGGCAAATTCGGCGGACGCTGCGCCCGGTTCACATCCCCCAAATGGCGGACGTCGGCTTGGAGATGGAGCGCATCCTCGCGCCGGTGGTCGTACACGGCAACATCTACGGCTTCGTCTGGATCATCGCCGACGACCGCCCGATCTCGCAGTTGGACAGCCTCGCCATCGAGAGCGGCGCGACCATCGCCGCCGTGATGCTGCTGCATCAAGAAGCGCTGCAAAGCGCCGAAGCCTCGCTGAAGGGCGGGCTGCTGGCGCAGTTGATCGAGGACGACAAAGGGCATGGCGGCAGCCGTCAAGCCGTGCTGACCGATCAAGCGCTGCGCTACGGCGTCGATTTGAACCAGCCCTTCGTCCTGCTGATGGTCGAGCAGTCACCGGATCGCGGGTCGCCCAAGCTGCTCCAGCTTTACCGGCGCGTCAATCGCCTGTCCGCCGACTGGCACGTGATCGTCGGGCAGTTCGCCGGTGAGGTGCTGGTGCTGGCGCAAGCCTCGCTCGACCTCCCGGCGCTGAGCGCCGCCATCCACGCCCAAGCCGGAGCGATTCGCCTGAGCATCAGCGCGATCCAGTGCGCGCCGGACGGCATGGCGACCGCCTACAGCCAATGCCACGACACCTTGACGATCACGCAGCGACTGGCTGACGCTTCCGGCGACGAGCGCGACACCGTCTATTTCGACGATCTGGGCTATCTGCACACGATCTACCGCGCCGGTGCGGGCGCGCTGGCGGCGAATCCCTTCGTCCCGGCGCTGCGCCGCTTGCAAGCCGAGCAGCAAGCCGATCTGTTTCACACGCTTGAGGTTTATCTCGATGCAGGCGGCAACGGCGTCCAAACGGCGGAACTGCTGACCATCCACCGCAGCACGCTCAACTACCGCCTGACGCGCATCGAGGAAATCTGCGCCGCCAAGCTCAGCGACCCGCTGACGCGGACGAATCTGCAAATCGCGCTCAAGCTGCTGCGCCTGTTCGAAAAAAACAGTACTGAGTACTGAGTACCGAGTGACAGAGTACCGAGTGCTGAGTGCTGAGTGCTGAGTACTGAGTGCAAGTTCAGGCTGCGTCATTTCCCACGCAGGATGCAGCAATACAAAGAGCGCGGACGTTTGTATAGGTGAACGTCCGCGCTCTGTTTTACACTCGGTACTCAGTACTCAGCACTCGGTACTTGCTACTTGTTACTTGCGCAGCGTGCCGATCGTCAGCCCGAACGACCCGGCGACGTCGGTCGAGCCGGAAACCTCGACCGTGTACGTCCCGTCCGCCGTGATGTGATAATTGCTGATCCACGAGTCGTAGAAGCCGAGCGTGGCGCTGCTCGTGCCATGATCGTCGTTGTCGATCAGCACCGTACCGGCGGCATCGACCAGCGCGACGTAGGGATCGAAATCGGTGGTCAGCGCCCGCGCCGTGATGGTGACGTAATCGCCCGCCTGCGCCTCGAAGGTCTGGGTGAACGTCTCTCTGGATTTCACCGTGCCCAGCACGACCTGCTCGCTCGGCAAACCGGTCGGAGCATCGGTCGCCACCTTGTCGATCGTCAGCGTGAACGAACCGGCGCTATCCTTGTAGCCGCGCACGTCGATCTCGTAACTCCCGGCTTCCTTGACGATCCAGTCGTAGATGCGCGCGTCGGTCTGCTGCAAGTCCGGGTCGTTGGTACCGTAATCGTCGTTGTCGATGATGTAGGTGTCGTTCAGGTAGACGACGACGCGCGGGTCGAAATCCGCCGAAGTCGCCTGTACCGTGATGATGTAGACGTCCCCGGCGTTCGCGTCGAGGTGGGTCGTGTAGGTGCCGTTGGCACTAATGCTGTCGTTGATCACCTGCGTGTCCTCGGCGGGCACGGCGGTCGGCGCATTCGGGAGCACCACCGACGCGCCACCGCTCAGGTCGATCGTCAGCTCGAACGTGCCGCCGATCCCGGCAAAGCCGGTGATTTGGATCGTGTAAGTGCCGTCGCTGGGAATCGCAAAGTGGGGGATTTGCGAGTCGAGCGTGCTCAGCGTATCGTCCGGTGCCTCGTGATCGTCATTGCTGGCGACTTCCGTACCGCTCGGATCGAGCAGCGTGACCTTCGGATCAAGCTGGCTGTCGGTCGCCCGGACGGTGATCGTCACCGCCATGCCCTGAATGGCATCGAAGGTGGTCGTATAGGTGCCGTTGGCGGGCACAGTGTCGTCGATGACCTGCGCCGGTCTGCCGGTCATTTGCGGCGGGGCGGTCTGGTCGCTGCTCCCGGTCGTCAGCGTAACCTCGACTTTGCCCTGCTGTGTATCGCTAGTTGCCGCGACTTCGATGGTATACGTCCCGGCGGCGGGCAGCGCCGCGCCGTCAATCTGCGCATCGAAGAGGGTCAAGTTGGAGCTGGGGTTCTCATGATCGTCATTGCTGGCGATCACGGTGCCGCTGGCGTCGTACAGGGTCAGCATCGGGTCGAGCACGCCTTCCGGTTCGAGACTGCGCGCCGTAATCGTGACGGTTTCCGCGTCCATCGCCTCGTAGCTCAAGACGACGGGCGTCGTGCCGGACAGGGCAACCTTCGTTGGCGTGTCCACGGTGATCGGAGTGGCGCTACCCTGCGAACTGGATGTCTCCTGTCCGCCGGTCTGGGCGAAGACCGCCGGAACCAGTACGAACAGCGCCAGCAGACCCATCATTCGAGCAAGCTTAATCATTTTGACCTCCGAAATATAAAAAGGGCTGGCACAAAGC
The DNA here is from genome assembly GCA_963727545.1 of uncultured Chloroflexia bacterium. Classification (GTDB taxonomy): domain Bacteria; phylum Chloroflexota; class Anaerolineae; order Aggregatilineales; family Phototrophicaceae; genus Flexifilum. The sequence goes on along the minus strand of CAVSGS010000026.1, from coordinate 6,566 downwards.
CAGCCCCGATCTTCCTTCGCGTGCCCATCAGCGCGCTATAGTTACTGCTCAGCCACCCGCAGTCTCGTCCATCGAGACGGCATCCGCCGGAGCTTCAACCGAAACCGGCTGGTTGACATTGCTCAGGGTGGGGTCCAAATTGAGGCTGACACCCATATCTTGACCCAGCGGCAAGCTAAAGTCCACGACCAAGCGATTGAGCATTTCGCTGCTCGGATCGACATACTGATCGACGTTAACGTTCGCCATCGCCAGCAAATTCGTGAGCATCGGCACCATCGACATCATCTGATTGGGGGTAGCATCGCTGCTGTCCGTCCCACCCATCTGACCCGCCATCAGCGACGTAATTTCCGGAGAAGTCAGCAGTTTGGCGAAATCGACATTCAGCGTAAACAGTGCCTCACCGTCGGCATCCGTGCGCACGACGGTAATGAAGTCCGCCGGGTGGAGGCTGGACAGCCCCGACATCGCGCCGCCATCCGCTCATACCCGCCAAGCTGGAGAGGTCGCCGCTTTGGATCTGCGCCGGGTCAATCTTTGCACCCGCACCGCGTCGCCATGCCCATGCCGAAATTGACGTCATCATGCCGAAAGCCGAAGCCATGGTCCGCCTCTTCCAACCGGTACCGTCGTTGAAGTAAACGAAACCATCGACGACCCGCACGCCGCACTTCACGTCGAGTCGCTTGCGTCCCATCACGCTTGATGTCGTGCCGGTCACATCCAACTGAAACATCGGATTATCGGGATTGGTCGAAAGCGCGCCCGATCCAGTCAAATCGGCGGACGCAGCACCACTCATATCGAACTTCTGCTTCGTGAAATCAAACGAGAAGGAGTCGACACCACTAAGGTTCGCCCATCCCGCCTGCCACAAGTCGTAGTCCGATTGGCTCAGACCAAAGGTGTCATCCTGCGCAAATGCGGCGGGCACGGCGGCGAGCACCAACGCCAGTAAAAGCAATGCAAGACTAAAGTGAAGCTTCTTCATCTGGTAACATGCTCCTCGATGGTTCGGTAGATAGAGTAACACAATTTCTTTCGTCGCAACTTCAGTTTACGTGTAATAGAAGGTGCTGTCAAACGAGAAAGCGTCAACCATCACCCGCACGAAAACTGTTTATGCGTCCTTAATTCCCTATACGTAACCCGGCACCGCTAAGTTTCGTGATCCGGCGAGACTACCGGCAAACGCGGATCGATTTCGCCCCAGCTTCCCTTGACCCACGCATACGCCGGATCATCACTGTTGGCGAGCGACTGCGCCGACCCCGCCAAGAAGTTGAGGTAATAGGTTGTATAGCCCGGTGCGCTGACGACCGGATGATAGCCTTCCGGGACGAGCACGGCGTCGTGATTCCGCGCCAGCATCAGGGCGTCGATGCTGTGATCGCCGGTATAGACGCGCTGATAAGCGTACCCCTCACGGCGGTCGATCTTGTAGAAGTAGATTTCTTCGAGGTCGGCTTCGAGCAGCTTGCCGTCGGGAGCGACCCGGTGAATGTCGTGCTTGTGCGGCGGATAGCTCGACCAGTTGCCGCTCGGCGTGTAGACCTCGACGGCGACGATCCGCTGGCAGTCGAAGCCCGGCGGCAGAATGCTGTTGATCTGGCGCGAGGCGTTACCGCCGCCGCGCAGTTCGATGGCGCTGTCCTTGGGCGTAACCAGCCGCGCCGGGTGATCCTCGGTCGCCGGAACCCAGCACGACGCGACTTCGAAGCCATCGCTCAGCGCCTCGATCTCGAAATCGACGCCGCGCGAGAGATAGAGCGCATACGGCATCCCGCTGAAGACGTCGCGCCGCCGTCCGACGTGCTTGAAATCGCCTTGGCTGGTGTGGATCGTGCAGGTGCCGCCGAGAATGACGTGGGCATACTCAAAATCGCCGGTGCTGCCGCTCCACGTGTCGCCCATGTTCAGGCGTCGCGCCGCCATATTCAGAAAATCCCAACCGGCTTGTTCCGCCGAAACTTGAGCGAAAACGCCCGTGCCGCCGGTATCCTGCGAACGGATTAGGAGGTTTTTCGAGGTGTACTCCATAAGGTGACTATCCTTTCTTCAAATAAGCAGTAGCTTTACCGCAAAGCCAAGCTGAACGCAATCATCGTCTGCTTGATCCCGGCATCGATTTAGGCGGCAGCACTCGCTGGCGGACGGCAACCGCTTGATTGAGGCGAAGCTGCACCAGCGTCAGCCCGGCGTAGAGGACAATGCACAGCACCGTACCGATCCAGTAATCTGTTGCGAATTCTGAACCGCCCGTGAACAGGGTGAGCAGCGTCAACATGCCGCCGTCGATTGGCGTGAGGAACAGCGATGGAACGATAACTGATAGGTTCGACGTTCTGCCGATGAGCAAGATGAACATGACAGCAAACGAAAGCATGATCGTGCCCAGATGCAGCAGCCCCCCGACTCGGACAGCGGCGGTCTGGCTCGACGTGATTAACCCGGCGAGGACGCCCAACGCCGCCGAGAACGCAGCATAGACTGGTGGGAAGATGGCGATCAGCGCGGCGTAAACGATGACGGCAGTGATCGGCGGTGGCTCGTACCAAGGGTACACGGCGATGAATCCGCTCGCTAACCAGATCCAGAGCACAACGAGGAAACGCAGCACAAGCAGCGAACGATAATCGCTCAAGATCACCTGCACCGTTGCGAACCACTTGCCGATGACGATTCGGCGAGCGTCGACGCCCGTCAGCAGCAAGCTCTCCCACGTGCGCCCCTGCTTCTCCCGCGCGACCCCGACAGCGGCAACCTGCAAGCCAAAAGCGGCAAGGCTGAGGTGCTGCACCATCACCAACACGCCCATGAGGACCGCCAGCATCGCGAACCAACCGCGCAGAGTCTCGTGAACGTCATCGCGCGGGGCGGCGATCAACGCTGCTAACTGGGGTTCCAGTGCGAGGGCGATGTGCGAGAGCAGCGCGACGATCAGCAGCAGCGTCAGGATCACCGGAATGCGCCGGGAGCTGTTACGAAGTAACGGTGTGCGCTGCTGATGGAGCATTTCTGCCCGCGCGATCGGGTTGTCGTTCAGCGCTCGAATCATGCGCCGCCTTTCGTAGCAAGGATCGGTTGTAGGGGCAGGTTTGAGAGCGTGTTTAAAAACCCCTTTGCTGTGTCAAGCAGTCGTCATATTTGACCAGAAACACTTGAAACGGACGAAGGCACTCTCCCCTCCCTGAATTCGGGGAGGGGAAGCGCAAGGCAAACCGAAGGTTTGCACCGCGGGGGTGGGGTCAAAGCGGTACTTTTTAGACACGCTCTGAAACCTGCCCACCGGTGGCTAGAAGCCCACCGACCGCAGCAGCGCGAGGCTCTCCGGCAGATCGGCGTGATACTCGGCGGGATCGTTATTGCTCGGTTTGCCGCACTCGTAAGCCGCCCAACCGGTGTAGCCGATCTCGTTGAGCGCCGCCGCCGCTGCCGCGAAATCGGTCATGCCCTGACCGGGCAAGCGGCGATTGTTATCCGCCAGATGCACATGTCCGATGCAGTCGGCGTGATCGCGGATCGCGGTGGGGATGCTGGCTTCTTCCAGCGCCATGTGGAACAGGTCGGCGACGATCTTGACGCGCGGGTGATCGAGCCGCCGCGTGATCTGCGCCGCCTGATTCAGTCGATTGAGCAAGTGTGTCTCGTAGCGGTTGATCGGCTCGACGTAGAGGTCGACGCCCAGCGCTTCGGCGTAATCCGACAGCGTGCGCAAATGGGTGTAGAACAGCTCGACCTCAAGCTGACCCGCCGTCAGGTACGGCATCAGATCGGGCAGCACCGGCGCGCCGAAGTGCGGCACGACGATCACCCCCGCCGCGCCGATGTCGACCGCGTTGCAGATCGATTGGCGCAGATTCGCCAGCGCGCGCTCGCGCTCCGCCGGCAGCGGATCGAGCAGGCGACCGAGCGATCCGCCGTGATTGACCGCCGCCGCGCGCACGCCGGTCTGCCGCGCCGCCGCCGCGATCTCCGGCACTTTCTCGGTCAAGCCCTGTCCCCAGAACTCGATGCCATCGACGCCCAGTTCGGCGGCGCGCTCGAATTTCCCCAGCAGGCTATCGCCCATCAGCATATCTTCTTGAATGGCAATCAGCATAATCTCTCCTCCGTTATTCTGCGAAGGATAGCCTGTTGCGAGCAGCGCGACAAGCGCTGGTTACGGCTCCGGCGCGAGCACGGAGTTTTTCTCGCGCAGCGCCTTGAATTCCTTTTCCAGCCGCGCCAATTCCTCGTCGGAGAGGTCTTCAAGGTCGATCAAATTGTCGCGGGCGTGATCGGCACTCTTGAGCAGTTCGTCCAGCTTGAGGTGGATCGCTTTGGCGTCGCGGTTCTGAGTGTTCTGGATCAAAAAGACCATCAAGAAGGTGATGATGGTCGTCCCGGTGTTGATCACCAACTGCCACGTATCGGAGAAGTGAAACACCGGTCCCGTCACCGCCCAAATGACGATGATCGCCAGCGCGACGATGAAGCTCCAGGTGAGCCGACGAGCATGGAAGCGTGATGGGCAAATTTGCGGAAAATGTCGTTCATTTCCAGCCTCATAATATCGAACTGCCGGGTGATTTTGGCGTCAATCTAACAGTTCACATTATAGGCTAGAACGCAGTCGTGTCCAAGCCGACGTTACTCGCTGGTGATCCAGCTATATTCGCGCTTGAGACGGCTCCAATAATTCGCGCGGCTGATCACCGTGATCAGGCGGAAATCCGGCAGGATCATGCCGGTCAGCGATCCGCCGTAGACGCAGCCGGTATCCAGCCCGTAGACGCGCGGCACGGCTCCCGGCGGATAGAGCAGCGGGCGCGCCCCTTCCAGATAAGCGCGGTGCCCGACCACCAGCGGTTTTACGCCGTCGTAAACCTCGTACCAGAGGTGCTCGACCAACTTCTGACGCAGATAGTCTTCGCCGCTGTCCAAGCCGATCAGCACGTCATCACGCTGATCCGCCAGCACGACCTCCGGCTCAAAAAAAGCGTGCGCCAGATCGACCTGCGGCAGTTGAGGGTACTCGGCAGCGACCGCATGTAGTCGAGCGCGGAGTTGTAGTCGTCGCCGAACTGGTGCCGGGTGATCAACTCCGGCTTGGATGGACTTTTCTCGCTGTCTGCGGCTTGAATGTGCTTCATCTCATGGTTGCCCATGATTGCGCGGGCGTTGGGCGTTCGCGGAAGAATTCGAGCACGCGCGGCGATCGGGTTCCCGATTGACCATGTCGCCGACGCTGATGATCTGGTCGTCCGCGCCCAGCGCCGCCCGGTCGAGCAGCGTTTGGAACTCATCCCAACAGCCGTGAATGTCGCCGACGATCAGCGTTTTCACAGGCGTTTCACCATCATGAAGAACTGCTGCGCCGTCGCCGCGCGGATGCACGACGGTTTCGGTGATGGTGTAGCCAAGCCGCTGATAGAGCTTGACGTTGCTGTCCAGCACCGTCCGCACGCTGATCTACGCGATCGACGCCCTGAGCGTGGGCGATGGCTTCAATGCGCGCCATCAGCGCCGAGGCGATCCCGTTACCGCGATACTCCGGCAGCACCGAACCCGCCCCGCGTAGCAGAAATCGACGTCCTGCGCGTCGCGCCGGAAGGCATAGCGCGCCGACCCGACCGCCTGTCCATCGATCCACGCCAGCAGCGCGCCGCCCTCGCGCATCATCGCCAGCGCGTCGGCGAGCGTCTCAGTGTGGACGCTCGACGGCGGGTAGAGCGTGTCGCGGTATTCGGCGAACGCCGCCTGCATGATGTCGTAGACCAGCGGCGCGTCAGCCTCGGTCGCGGCGGTGATCGTGATTATCAGTCGAAGTCCGTCGGCAGATCAGGCTTACGATAGTGCTCGAACAGGCGCGCGATCTGCTGGGCGTTGACGCGCCCGATCGACAGTTGTTCGGGGATTTCGTCCTCGGCGAAGAAACCAACCTCGCCGATTTCGGCGTAGCTCGCGCTGTCGCGCGCCGGATCGACGTGGCGCTCGCGGTCGATCAGTTCGCAGAGGAAATAGGCTTTGTAGGCGTGAAACGGGATCGGCGGGTGATCCTGCTTGTTGCGGTCGTAGAGCGCCAGCAGCTTGATCGCCTGTGTCCGGTAGCCGGACTCCTCGTAGACTTCCCGGACGACGCCCTCGCTGGCGGATTCGCCGATGTCCGCCCAACCACCGGGCAGCGTCCAGCGATATTGATCCATCTTCTCCTGCACCAGCAGAATTTTGCCGTCGCGAAAGACGACGCCGCGCACGTCGGTTTTCGGCGTCGCGTGACCGCTCTGCGCGTTGACGAACGCCTGCATCGTCTCGACGTCGGCACTGCCGTCCGCCGTCAGCATCTCGACAGCAATCGCCATCACTTCCTCGTAGCGTCGTGATCGAACGGCGACGCATCGTAGGTAAGCCGGTCTGGGCGATGGCTTGCAGCTTTTGCGCCCATTCCAGCCGCTTGGGGATCGACATTCCTGCGCTCCTATCCAGCGGGTGATCACCAGCGGACTAGCTATATCCCGGCAGCCGGACGCGACAAGTCCGCGTTGATCTAAAACAGGCGAAACGTAGGGGCAGATTTGAAA
>CAVSGS010000025.1:0-165120 GCA_963727545.1 uncultured Chloroflexia bacterium | reverse complement strand
AAATATGGGGCGGTCGGGGCGTTACATATAACGCCCCGACGAAACTCGCAGCGCTTGTACGGGTAAAACTTAGCCTTCGTAGTAGGGATCGACCAGTTCCAGCGCTTGATCGACCGCATCCAGCCCATATTGAAGCTGCTCGTCGGTGATAATCAGCGGTGGTGTGTTGAAGATCATGTTCCAGCGCACGAACGCGTTCAAGCCGCTGGCTTTGAGCGACTTCGCCGCCTTCGCCATCGGCTCGCTGAACGGTTTGTTGAAGTCGCTCATCGGCTCGCGCGTCTCGCGATTCTTGACGATCTCGATCACCTGATGCAGCCCCGTCCCGCGAATGTCGCCGATCACCGGATGACGTTCCGCCAAGTCGGTCAAGCCCTGACGCAGCTTCTTGCCCATCTCGCGCGAGCGCTCGATCAGGTTCTCCTGTTTATAGACTTCCAGCGTGGCGACGCCCGCCGCGACCGCCAGCGTATGGGCGCTGTAGGTCAAGCCCGCCTGCAAAACGTGATCGTCGAAGTAGGCGGCGATCTCGTCGGTGACCATCGCGCCGCCCAACGGCACGTAACCGCAGGTCACACCTTTGGCGATCACCATGATGTCGGGGGTGGCGTCGGGGTAGTGATCGATGCCGAACCACTCGCCGGTACGCCCGAAGCCGCTCATGACCTCGTCGACGATCAGTAACATCCCGTACTTGTCGCAGATTTCGCGCAGGCGAGTGAAGAAGCCCGCCGTCGGCTGCATGATACCGCTCGACCCGCTGTAGCCCTCGATCATGATGGCGGCGCAGTACTGCGGACCTTCCATCAGCACCATGTCCTCGATCATGTCGGCGAGGATAGCGTCGCCTTCTTCCTGCGTGCGCCCGCGATACGCCGGATTGCGGTAGGCATACGGATCGGGCATCCGCACGATCCACGGGACGCCCGGTTCGTTGCCCAAGCGACGGGGGTCACCGCCAGCGGTCGCCGAGGCGAACGTCCCACCGTGATACGATTTGTAGCGGGTCAGGATTTTCTCGCGCCCGGTGTAGAGCCGCGCGATCTTCATCGCGTTCTCGATGGCATCCGCGCCGCCGTTGGTGAAGAAGGTCTTGGTCAGCTTGCCGGGGGCGACTTCCGCCAGCATCTCGCCCAAGCGACCGCGCGGCTCGGTGGCGAAGGACGGATTGACATAGCACAACTGCGCCGCCTGATCCTGAATCGCTTTGACGACGTGCGGGTGGCTGTGACCGATGTTGACGTTGACCAACTGCGACGCCCAATCGAGGTAGCGCTTGCCCTCGGCGTCCCAGATGTAGACGCCTTCGCCCCGCACAATCGTCGTGGGGTTCCACGTTCCCTGATCGTGCCAACTGACGAGCGTGTAATCTTTATTCTGCTGCGCAATGTCGAGCATGATTAACCATCTCCTCAACCCACTTTTGCCGGGTATTCTAAAGCAAAACGCGCGTCTCGCCTACAAACCGGCGCAGCGCGCAACTTGTGAATAATTTCACTCCTACGGGGGTCGAAAACACTGTGCGTTTATTCCGAAAGGCTCGGCTAATTTCTGAGCGCAACCCACATCCCGGCGCGGACTTAGCGACGGCAGATGGTCTATGTCCATTGGCGGCGGCGTCTGTTATGATTGCACCATGCCTCGAACTAAGTTGTATTGAGACCCTCCCTTGAATGATCAGCGTGACCCCGGCGCGCCTGAAGTGCGCCACGATCCCGTATTTAGCGCTGCGCTACCGCGATTTTCGCCTGCTCTTGACCGGACAGTTGATCACGGCGTTCGGTTCGCAGATGATCTCGTTTGCGATTGGCTGGGAACTGTGGCTGCGCACGGGCAGCGAGTTAGCGCTCGGCTTGGTCGGGCTGGTGCAGGTCATCCCGGTGATTCTGCTCTCGCTCCCCGGCGGGCACGTCGCCGACCACTACAACCGCAAGCGGCTGGTGATGATCTCGCAGGTCTTGCTGGCGTCCTGTTCGTTCGGGCTGGCGGTGCTCTCGTATACGCAGGGGACGCTGTTCCTGATTTATCTCTGCCTGTTCGGGATCGGCGTAGCACGCGCCTTCTACAGTCCCGCCGCCTCGACGCTGCTGCCTTCGACCGTGCCGCAGGAAGTCTTCACCAGCGCGGCGACGTGGAACAGCACCGGCTGGCAGCTTGCCTCGATTTTGGGTCCCGCCTTCGCCGGGTTGATGGTCGCGTGGCTGGGCAGCGCCTCCGAACTCTACTTGATCGACACCATCGCCGGGTTGATCTTCGTCTTCCTCGTGACGCAGATCAAAGGGCGACCGCTGGCGCTTTCGCGCAGCAAAGCGGCGACGGTGGAGTCGCTGAAAGAGGGCATCCGCTTCATTCGCGGCACGAAAGTCATCTTGGCGGCGATCACGCTCGACATGTTCGCGGTGCTGTTCGGCGGCGCGGTCGCGCTGCTGCCGGTCTACGCCACCGACATCCTCAAGGTCGGCGCGGAAGGGCTAGGTATCATGCGGGCGGCACCGTCGGTCGGCGCGCTGCTCATGGCGCGGTGATCGCGCGCGCCGCCGCCCGTTCCGGCACGCGGCACGGACGCTGCTGTTCGCGGTCGCGGGTTTCGGCTCCGCCACCATCGTCTTCGGCTTCTCGGCCGACTTTCGGCTCTCGGTGGCGATGCTTTTCGCCCTGACCGGCACCCTGGACAACAATTAAGTGGTGAATCGGAGCAGGCCGCGCTGCAGATGTCCACGCCCAACGAGATGCGCGGGCGGAAGTCTCCGCCGTGAACGCCATGTTCATCGGCAGTTCCAACGACGATCTGGGCGGCTTCGAAGAGCGGCAAGGTTGACCCCCTCACTGTTCAGCCAGGTGGTCAGCCTGTGGTCTCCGGCGGCATCGGCACGATCATCGTCGTGCTCTCGGTCGGGCGGCTCTGGCCCCAGATGCGCAACCTCGGCACGCTCGACGCGCCCAAGGAAATGCAGACGGAAGTGATCGCCGCCGAAGCGCAAGCTAAAGCCATCGGCGGCGCGGGGCGTTACATATAACGCCCCGACGAAACTCGCAGCGCTTGTACGGGTAAAACTTAGCCTTCGTAGTAGGGATCGACCAGTTCCAGCGCTTGATCGACCGCATCCAGCCCATATTGAAGCTGCTCGTCGGTGATAATCAGCGGTGGCGTGTTGAAGATCATGTTCCAGCGCACGAACGCGTTCAAGCCGCTGGCTTTGAGCGACTTTGCCGCCTTCGCCATCGGCTCGCTGAACGGCTTGTTGAAGTCGCTCATCGGCTCGCGCGTCTCGCGATTCTTGACGATCTCGATCACCTGATGCAGCCCCGTCCCGCGAATGTCGCCGATCACCGGATGACGTTCCGCCAAGTCGGTCAAACCCTGACGCAGCTTCTTGCCCATCTCGCGCGAGCGCTCGATCAGGTTCTCCTGCTTATAGACTTCCAGCGTGGCGACGCCCGCCGCGACCGCCAGCGTATGGGCGCTGTAGGTCAAGCCCGCCTGCAAAACGTGATCGTCGAAGTAGGCGGCGATCTCGTCGGTGACCATCGCGCCGCCCAACGGCACGTAACCGCAGGTCACACCTTTGGCGATCACCATGATGTCGGGGGTCGCGTCGGGGTAGTGATCGATGCCGAACCACTCGCCGGTACGCCCGAAGCCGCTCATGACCTCGTCGACGATCAGTAGCATCCCGTACTTGTCGCAGATTTCGCGCAGGCGGGTGAAGAAGCCCGCCGTCGGCTGCATGATACCGCTCGACCCGCTGTAGCCCTCGATCATGATGGCGGCGCAGTACTGCGGACCCTCCATCAGCACCATGTCCTCGATCATGTCGGCGAGGATGGCGTCGCCTTCTTCCTGCGTGCGCCCGCGATACGCCGGATTGCGGTAGGCATACGGATCGGGCATCCGCACGATCCACGGGACGCCCGGTTCGTTGCCCAAGCGACGGGGGTCACCGCCAGCGGTCGCCGAGGCGAACGTCCCACCGTGATACGATTTGTAGCGGGTCAGGATTTTCTCGCGCCCGGTGTACAGCCGCGCGATCTTCATGGCGTTCTCGATGGCATCCGCGCCGCCGTTGGTGAAGAAGGTCTTGGTCAGCTTGCCGGGGGCGACTTCCGCCAGCATCTCGCCCAAGCGACCGCGCGGCTCGGTGGCGAACGACGGATTGACATAGCACAACTGCGCCGCCTGATCCTGAATCGCCTTGACGACGTGCGGGTGGCTGTGACCGATGTTGACGTTGACCAACTGCGACGCCCAATCGAGGTAGCGCTTGCCCTCGGCGTCCCAGATGTAGACGCCTTCGCCCCGCACAATCGTCGTGGGGTTCCACGTTCCCTGATCGTGCCAACTGACGAGCGTGTAATCTTTATTCTGCTGCGCAATGTCGAGCATGATTAACCATCTCCTCAACCCACTTTTGCCGGGTATTCTAAAGCAAAACGCGCGTCTCGCCTACAAACCGGCGCAGCGCGCAACTTGTGAATAATTTCACTCCTACGGGGGTCGAAAACACTGTGCGTTTATTCCGAAAGGCTCGGCTAATTTCTGAGCGCAACCCACATCCCGGCGCGGACTTAGCGACGGCAGATGGTCTATGTCCATTGGCGGCGGCGTCTGTTATGATTGCACCATGCCTCGAAGTAAGTTGTATTGAGACCCTCCCTTGAATGATCAGCGTGACCCCGGCGCGCCTGAAGTGCGCCACGATCCCTATTTAGCGCTGCGCTACCGCGATTTCCGCCTGCTCTTGACCGGACAGTTGATCACCGCGTTCGGCTCGCAGATGATCTCGTTTGCGATTGGCTGGGAACTGTGGCTGCGCACGGGCAGCGAGTTAGCGCTCGGCTTGGTCGGGCTGGTGCAGGTCATCCCGGTGATTCTGCTCTCGCTCCCCGGCGGGCACGTCGCCGACCACTACAACCGCAAGCGGCTGGTGATGATCTCGCAGGTCTTGCTGGCGTCCTGTTCGTTCGGGCTGGCGGTGCTCTCGTATACGCAGGGGACGCTGTTCCTGATTTACCTCTGCCTGTTCGGGATCGGCGTAGCGCGCGCCTTCTACAGTCCCGCCGCTTCGACGCTGCTGCCTTCGACCGTGCCGCAGGAAGTCTTCACCAGCGCGGCGACGTGGAACAGCACCGGCTGGCAGCTTGCCTCGATTTTGGGTCCCGCCTTCGCCGGGTTGATGGTCGCGTGGCTGGGCAGCGCCTCCGAACTCTACTTGATCGACACCATCGCCGGGTTGATCTTCGTCTTCCTCGTGACCCAGATCAAAGGGCGACCGCTGGCGCTCTCGCGCAGCAAAGCGGCGACGGTGGAGTCGCTGAAAGAGGGCATCCGCTTCATTCGCGGCACGAAAGTCATCTTGGCGGCGATCACGCTCGACATGTTCGCGGTGCTGTTCGGCGGCGCGGTCGCGCTGCTGCCGGTCTACGCCACCGACATCCTCAAGGTCGGCGCGGAAGGGCTAGGTATCATGCGGGCGGCACCGTCGGTCGGCGCGCTGCTCATGGCGCTGGTGATCACGCGGCTGCCCCCGTTCCGGCACGCGGGACGGACGCTGCTGTTGGCGGTCGCGGGTTTCGGCGTAGCGACCATCGTCTTCGGCGTCTCGACCGACTTCCTGCTCTCGGTGGCGATGCTGTTCGCGCTCGGCGCGCTCGACAACATCAGCGTCGTCATCCGCAGCACCTTGATCCTGACGTGGACGCCGGACGAGATGCGCGGACGCACGTCTGCCGTCAACAGCATCTTCATCGGCGCGTCGAACGAACTCGGCGGTTTCGAGTCCGGCGTGACCGCCTCGCTGTTCGGGACGGTTCCGGCGGTCGTCTTGGGCGGCATCGGCACGATCATCGTCGTGCTCTCGGTCGGGCGGCTCTGGCCCCAGATGCGCAACCTCGGCACGCTCGACGCGCCCAAGGAAATGCAGACGGAAGTGATCGCCGCCGAAGCGCAAGCTAAAGCCATCGCCGCCGATTAAATCGACAGCGCGAAATACTGGTTTTGTAAAAAATCGATCGCCGCGCGTTCAAGTTTCCGCCTGCCCCAACGAATCACGCCTCAGCGGAGGTTGTGCATCCTTGTTTGTGCCCTATAGTGATTAAACTCATCACACTCATAGGAGCACACATTCATGCCCGCAGCGAAGCGCAAGCTCCATCGGTTGCCCCTTGCTATTTTCGGTCTCATTTTCGCCTTATTGATTAGTGTCATCGGCGTCAGCGCGCAGGCAGTTCCGGTTTCGCTCCCGCTCGGACAGCCGCTCCCCGGCAGCATCACGCCTCCCGAAACGCAGGCGATTTACCAATTCGAAGTCGAAGGTCCGATGAACGTTGACCTTCAGGTCTTGTCGCTCACACCCGGCTTCTTCCCGTCGCTGCTGGTGATCGACCCCTCCGGCGTGACCCTCGTCACCGTCAACAATAACGGCACGCAGACGACCCTCAACGGCACGGCGAGCATGGTCGCCGGAGCACCCTACCGGATCGTGGTTCAGAGCTTCGGCAGCGTAGCCGGTCAGTTCGTGATCAGCGCGCAGACGAGCACGACCCCACAGACGCCAGTCCAGACGCTCCCGCCGGGGCAGATGGTCATGGGCTTGCTCGATGGGCAGACGCCCTCACTGCGCTACGGTTTCGCCGACAACAACTTCGGCATGATGCTGCTTTCGGTCAACAGCAGCGACCTCATGGGCTTGGCGGATGCGCCGAGCATCATTCTCCGCGACGTGCAAACCGGCGCCACCCTCGGCGTAATCAGCGGCAAGCTGATGGGCAACCGTTTCCGTCTCCCCACTCCCGGCAGCTACACGCTTGAGATCAACAGCGATGGCAGCGGTCTGCCGCAGCCCTTCACGCTGTGTCTGGAACCGGAACTCAGCGCGACCAACTGCGGATCTGGTTCAGCGCCCGCTTTAGTGCAACCGAGCGACGCTGTCGCCGCCGTGCCCACGCGGAACAACGCAACCCCACCGCCCACTAGTCTCACGATTGACCCCAACGGACCGTGTATGGTCGGTTCGGCGAACCAAGCGACGGTCAACGTTCGCAGCGGTCCCAGCACGAGTTTCGGCATCGTCTCGTACCTGACGCCCAGCCGCAACGCGCTGGTCATCGGCAAGCTGGCGGACAACAGTTGGGTTCAGGTCAATAATAACGGAGCCATCGGTTGGATCGCGTCGTTCGTGGTGTTCGAGGGCGGTATCTGCAACAACGTGCCGGTGGTTCAGCCGCCCGCCGCGCCCCAGCAGCCGGTCGCGCCGCCGGTCGTCAACCAACCGATGCCCACCGACATGAGCCAGCCGATGCCGACCGATATGCAGCAGCCGATGCCGACCGACGCGCCGACTCAGGACACCTCGCTGCACCTGAACGCCAACGGCAGCCCCGAATCAGGGACGAACGACGTCTTCTATCCGTTTAGCCCTGATGATCCGTATATCACGGGCTTGGGCGGTGGCGGGGATGCCGACGCCGCGACGCTGGGCGGCTCCTGCTCCGGCTTTACCACTCAAAACCCGTCGAAGCGCATTAATTACACGGGCAATGGGGCGGGACTGCTGCGGTTCTGGTACGTCGGCGATGACACATTACAGGGTCGGGTTGATCCGACGATGGTGATCCGCGATCCGGATGGACATTTCCATTGCAACGACGATGCCAACGGCAAGCCCTACCCGGTGATCGACTTCAACAATCCCAGCGACGGCACCTACACCATCTGGATCGGCGGCAAGCGCCCCGGCGAACACTTCAGCGGCGCGCTCAAGCTGACCGGAAACGGCGGGAATCTGCCGTAAGCTCAGCACTAAAAATCTAGCGCGGGCTGCTTGATTTGCCACTTGAGCAGCCCACCGATCATCCAGATTACCAAACGCCGCGAACCTTGCGGCGTTTTTGCGTCGACTTAAACGTTAACCACACCAATAAAGCAGCCAACGACGGCGACGCTTGCCGCCCACCGAAACAAGCGTACAGTGGATCATAAGCTTCTCGTTCAAGGAGCAAAGCGATCATGGATTCAGCACCGCATCGTCCGGCGCGCCGGTTGAGCGCGCTCGTCCTCTTTCTGTCCTTGCTGCTGCTCAGCACGGCGATCGTCAACGCGCAGAGCGACGTTACCCCGCTCGCGATTGGCGAAAACCGGGTCGGCGAAATCACCGTCGCCAGCAGCACCGCCACCTTCACCCTTCAAGTCGGCGCGCCGCAGAGCGTCACCCTGCAAGTACTGGCGATCACGCCGGGGTTTCTGCCCACCTTCCTGATCGTCGATCCGTCCGGCATCGTGATCATGGATGCGATTAACGACGGCACCCAGAGCAGCGCCGCCGCTGCGCCCAATCTCGCCGACGGCGGCGACTATCGCATCGAGGTCAGCGGCGCGAACGGCAGCACCGGACAATTCTTGATCAGCGCGCAGGCAGGCGCGCCGCTGGCACCGCCGCAGCCGCTCACACCGGGGCAGTTGCTCGACGGCACCGTCAGCGCCCAGACGACCCGGCTGGCTTATGCCTTCAGCGGATCGCCCAACGACATTCTGCTGCTGACCGTGCGCAGCAGCGCTCCCGACGCCGATCCCACCGTCGCGCTGCGTGACGCCACCAGCGGCGACCTGCTCGCCTTGAGCAGCGCGCGCTTGGCGGGCGTCCGCTACCGGATCGGCGCGGGCGAAGCGAACTATCTGCTCGAAGTCACGCACAACGGCGGCGCGACGGCAGCGGCGTTTAGCGTCTGTTTGGAATTGGAGAACGGCACGACTCCCTGCGACGGCAGCGCCAGCGCCGCCGCGACACCAAGCGCGCAGACCATCACCATCGTGACGGCGACGCCGCTGGCAACGCCGACCTTCTCGCTGCCGGTGATCGATCCCAACGGCGCGTGCATGGTCGCCTCGGCAAGCGGCGCGACCATCAACGTCCGCAGCGGTCCCAGCACCGGCTACAGCATCGTCACGCACCTCGCCCCCACAGTGACCGCCCCGGTTTATGGTCAGACTGCCGGATAATTCGTGGGTTCAGGTCAACGTCAACGGCGTGATCGGCTGGGTTTCGACGACGGTCGTCACGCTCGGCGGGAGCTGCGGCGGCATCCCAATCGTGGTCCCGCCAACTCAGCCACCGCCACCCACGAGCGCACCGACCAACCTGCCGACCGCTTCAGCGACCGCGCTGCCCTTCGACACGCCGACCCCAACCGCCACGTCGGGCGGGGGTGGTGGCAATTTCCCGCCGATCAATCTCTCGCTGATCGCACCGATTGGCACGCTGGTCGTTCAGCCGCAGCCCCAGCACCTCAACTACAACGCTAGCCCGAATTACGGCACGACCACCTTCACCAGTGGAGTTGGTGCCGACCCGGTCAGCATCAGCGCGATGAGCGGCGGCGCAGTGGACGTGTCCTATTTGGGCGGTTCCTGCTCCGGCTTCACGACCGCCGCGCCCGACTTGCGAGTGAACTACAGCGGCAATGGATCACTGCTGCGACTCTACTTCGTCGGCGCGAACGGCGATGCGACCATGGTCGTCAACGATCCCTACGGCAATTTCTACTGCGTGGACGATTCGTTCGGCACGGTCAACCCGACTATCGACTTCAACAACCCGGGAGGCGGCGCGTACGACATCTGGATCGGCAGCTATGCGTCCAACACGAGCGTGAGCGGCACGATCTACATCACCGAAAATTCGGGGAATCATCCGTAATCAAGACGGAACGGAACTCGGTTCCGTTCTTACGTATTTCAATTTCTGCGAAGTGGGTTTGTGTGTACGGGGCGCACGAACTTAAGCGATTTGACCGGCATTTTTGCTCATGCAGCCGGGGGATTTGATCCCCCGGCTATGAAATCAAGTGGCTTACTTCGAGCCGCTGTCGCCGCCCAACGGGATCAGCAGCGGACCTTCGGCGGTCGCTTGCGCGGCATCGCTGTAGACGCGGTTGAACGGCATCCCGCACTGGCTCATGTATTCCTCGAAGGCGGCGAGCCGGTCGTTGTTGGGTTCAGTCTGCGAGAGTTCCATCGAGTAGCCGGTCCGCAGCAGCGGCTTGGCGCTGTTGCAGTCGCCTAATTCGACGTAGGTGCTGCCCGCGTAGTAGTAATAGCGCGGGTTGTCCGTGCCGATGTCGATGATGCGCTGATAGCTCTTGACCGCGCCTTGCAAATCCTGAAGCTGCGTCTGCACCGTCGCCAGATAGCTCAGGCAAGAGATGTTATTCGGATCAACCTGAATGCAGCGATTCAGATAGTCGGCGGACTTATTCTGATCGCCGTAGACCTGATTCTGGAAGAAGCCGAGCGCGTAGAGCGCATCGAGATTGTTCGGGTTGTTCTCGGTGACCTGCTCAAGCTGATCCAGCCCCTGATCGTAGTTCTGAAGCTGCCAGTTCGTCCACGCCATTTCGACCATGATCTGCGGCAGATTAGGCGCGAGATCGTGCGCCGTCTGATAGTAGTCGAGCGCCGAAACGAAGTCGTAGGTCGAGCTGTAATCGACCATGCCGCGCGCGTAGTTGGCTTCCGCGTTGTTGGGATCAATACTGAGCGCTTGGTTGGCTTTTTCTTCCGCCTGCCCCGGCTGATCGGCATCGAGATAAGCTTCCGCCATGAACGCCAACGCCGTCGCGTTGTTCGGGTCAATCGAGAGCGCTTGCAGCCCGCTGGCGATCGCAGCAGCGTACTGCTTGTTATCCGCCAGCGCCAGCGCGCGGATCGCCCACGCATCCGACGAGAACGGATTAGCAGTGACGGTGTGCTCGGCGGCAGCGAGCGCGGTCTTGTCATCGCCTTCGATCAGCAAGCCATAGGTATAACGATAGTGGATTTGCGCGTCGTTAGGCGCTCCGTCGACGGCAGCGCCGTACTCGGTGACCGCCTGCTCGATCGCGCCCTGCTCCCACGCATTATTGCCGCGCACGATGTGATCGGCGGGGTTGGTGGTCGGGAGCGGCGTCGGCGCGGTCATGGTGGCGATGCCGCCGCCCGCTTGATCGACCGCATCGGCGATGAACTGACGTACCGGCGGTCCCAGTTGATCGCGCCGGTCGTAGACCTGCCAGCCGACGATCACCACGACGAAGGTCAAAGCCCACAGCCAGAGATGGCGCGTCGAGAACAGATGACGGCGTTTATGCCCGACTTGATAACGTTTCGGCGTGCGTAAATACATCAGCTAACCCCCGATTGGAGTCGGTGGGATGGCAGTAGGCGGAATCGCCGTCGGCAGCGCTCTACCGCCGAAGCCGGTACAGTTCTCGGTGATCAGTTGCAGACCGTTCGCCGTGTTGATCAGCACCGGGTTGTTGGGATCGTCCGACGTCGCCCGAACGCGATTGAGCGAGTCGGTCAAGATGTCCCACGCCTCTTGGCAGTGACCGAGATAGTAGTGCGACAGCCCGCGCAGGTAGTAGCACTCGATCTCCTGATCCTGAATCGGGCGCGTTGATTCAAGCGCGACGCAGTGTTCGAACGAGTTCAATCGCTCCCTCGTAGTTTCGCTGCGGATATTCGGCTTGTCCTAAAGCGCGCCACGCCTCGGCGTAATTCTCGTTGAGGTTGAGCGCATCCTCGCAGTAGCCCTGCGCGCGTTTATGCTCACCGACCTGCGTATACGCTTCGCACAGGCGCAGATAACCCTTCGCGTTGTTCGGCTGCATGGCGAGGATCTGCTCGTAGGTCGCAATCGCCAGTTCGTAGTACTGCTGTCCGCCGTTCGGGTCGTTGACTGCCATCGTGCGATACATACTCGCCAACTCGAAGTAGGGCGCGGCGAGATTCGGGTTCAGACCGACCGCTTGCTCCAACTGGTCGAGCGCTTCCGCACGCCGTCCCACCCAGATCAACGCCAGCGCGTAGACGCGGCGGGCGTCGGGGTCGAGCGGGTCTTTCTCGATAGCGGTTTCCGCCGATTGCAGCGCCACGTCGTAGCGGTCGATGCTGCGGTAGGCACCACTGAGCGCCGTGTAGAGCGGCGCGAAATCGCGGTCGACCTGCAAGCCCGCCTGCCCAACCGGGACGGCATTGGCGGAGTCGCCGGACAAGTCCATCGCCCGCGCCTTGATCGCGTAGCCGCGCGGATCGTTGGGATTGGCTTGAATCGCCTGCTCGCCGACCTGAATCGCTTCGGGAAAGAGCGACTCGTCATCCGACCCCATCTCGATCAGGATGTGTCCGTATTCGTAGAGATAATCGACGTTCTGCGGCTGCTGCAGCACCGCCCGCTGGAACAAATCGCGCGCGCTGGCGAGATCGCCCGCCGTGTAATCCGCCATGCCCTCATTCGCCAGATCGCTGGCATAGGGAGTCGGGGGCGGCGCTTGCCCCACCGCATCGAGCGCCATCAATTGCAGCGTGCTGAAGTTGCTATCGACAAAAAAGAGGAAGCCACCGATGAGGATGATGTAAAGCAGCAGCCAGCGCCATATACCGTGCCGCCGCCGGCGGTCACTGAAGAAGGGCTGCGAATAGTCTCGCTTGATCTGCATACTGTTAAACGCCTCACGCCTTACAAGCTCCCGAAAACAACGCGGCTGCGCCGATCGGGAATAGCCTATTATATGGAAACCGGCGAATTGATCCAATGATGATCTGGTGAGAGCAGCGTGAATCCGCCCGAATCAGCGGTGGTGTCGAGGCGAATTAGACGGCGATCTTGGTGCCGATCAGGATGCCGGAGGACCAATCGAGGCTGGACGGTTTGCAGGTCGGCGCGCTGTTCCAGTTCGGCGATCAGGCGGGCGACTTTCGGCGCGTGATCGTCGTCCCACGTCGGCTGCGGCAGCAAGTCGTCGATCACGTAGAGTCCGCCGGGCTGGAGCAGCGCCAGCGCTTCGTCCAGATGGGTAAACTTGCCGGGGAAAGAATCAGCGAAGATCAGGTCAAAGCGCGCTTGCGTTTCGGTCAAGAAGGCGGCGGCATCGCCATTGACGAAAGTCACGCGCGGGTCGGCGGCGAGCTGCGTTTGCGCGATCTGGCTGGCTTGAGCATCTAGCTCGACCGTGATCAGCCGCGCGGCGGCGTCCATGCCTTCGAGCAGCCAGCACGTCCCCGCGCCGACACCCGTCCCGATCTCCAACAGACTGCCGCCCGGCTTGGACGCCGCCAGCGTCCGCAGCAGCGCGCCGGTCAGCGGCTCGGACGAGTACGGAAAGCCGATCCGGTCGGCATCTTGCCGGATCGCGTCGAGCGCGGCAGGAGGATTTATGATGTATTACTCCTGTTCATAAGCAGCAAAATAACCTCACTCTGCGAGTCAACTAAGAAATGTCGCTCACGAAGTAGCTGTAGACAATCAATGTTCCACCGTGAAAGGTCGGCGCAAGCGGGGCGGGCGTTCGAACAGCGCGTCCCGCGTTAAACACCGGCAAGTCGATTGAGCCTATTTCGCTGAAATCGAACAGCAGCACCCGTATGCATTCATAGGGAAGACGGTAATAACAGTCGCCGGTTTGAGCAAGATCGAGCGTTTCGCGTGAGAACTCGTCAGTGACAACCGGCAGCGGCTTGCCGGATGGATTGAAAACGCTTCGATAGGTTGGCACCTCAGTATTCAGATAGCTGACTTTCGCAAAGGGCTGCGTGAACGTCTCGTAGTAGGCGCGCACTTCGTCAATCGGCTGCTCCGTCCAGAAGTAGACAACTTGGTAGCCAGCACTCGCGCCATAGTCATAATAAGCATTCGCCACCTCTTGCGCCGAAGCGTAAGTCGGCAGCTTCAAGCGAAAAACGGCTTGCTCACCCATACCAAACCAAATCAGCCCAACGCCAATCAGAAGCGGCACCACACACATGACCAGCGTAGCTATACCCAGAACAACCGCAAGGATTAAACGCCGAATGCGTCTCAAGTAGATCAGGGTTGCTGCTCAAGTCGCGCAAGGTATTCCGCTTGCGTCAACCGGAAGCACGCCAGCCACTCACCGTAGAAGCGTTCGGTAATGCCTTGATCGAGCATCCCGATTTTGCGCATCACGCTCTGAGAAGCGACGTTCTGCGGGAACGCCAAGCCGTAGATTTCCTCGAGGTTGAGCGCTTCGAAGCCGTAGCTCAGGCTGGCGCGGGCGGCTTCAGTCGCCAAGCCGCGCCCCCAGTAAGCTCGCGCCAGCGTGTAGGCGATCTCGACATCCTTGGCGGTGGGGATGTATTCCAGCCCGGCGTGACCAATCAACTCGCCGCTGGCTTTGTCCTCGACCGCCCAAATCCCGAAGCCGTGCAGGTCGGCGTGGCGCATAAAGTAATCGACCACCCACGCGCTGTCGCTGCGCGAGCGAGGCACACCACCGGGGAGATAACGCATCACGTCGGCATCGCTGCTGATGCGAGTGTAGTAAGCATCAACGTCGGCAGTGGTGAAGGGGCGCAGCCGCAGTCGTGCCGTTTCGAGCGTTTCCATGGTAACTAGCTATCCACCACAGACAGGTTGCAGGCTCAGATCGTCAGTCGGGCGCGCTTCGAGCGTCAGCGGCACGTCAAAGGTGTCACCGCCGCGGATCACCAGCAGATTGATGGTGTCGCCCGGTTTGGTGTTGGCAACCAGATAAGCGACCAGATCGTCCATCGTGTTGACGTAGTGGTCGTTGACCGAGACGATGATGTCGCCACCCGCGCAGATGTCGCGCCCGCGCACCGAAACCGAGTGATTACCGCCATGTAGATCAGCTTTAGCGGCGGGCGAGTTCGCGCTGACGTTCTCGACCAGCACCCCCGCCGTCACCGGCAGGTTGAGGTCTTTCGCCAAGCCCGCCACGCTCATGCCGTTTTCCGCCGGGACGGTGTAAATGCCCAGCCATGAGTAGGTCACGCTGCCCTTGTCGATCAACTCCGGCACGACCCGCTGCACCGTCTTGGACGGCACGGCGAAGCCGACGCCCTCGAACACGCCCGACTCGGTGCGGATGGCGGTATTCACGCCGATCACTTCGCCGTGCGAATCGAGCAGCGGTCCGCCGCTGTTACCGGGGTTAATGTCGGCATCGACCTGAATGATCGATGGGTTGTTAAAGCCACCGACGGTGTTGGTCACCAATTCGGCGGACGGAAGCTGTCGCCCCAAGCCGCTGATGATGCCGACGGTCATGGAACTCGCCAGCCCGAAGGGATTGCCGATGGCGATGGCGCGCTGACCGACGTGCAGGTTATCCGAATCGCCGAAGACGACCGGCACCAGTTCCGAGCGATCGACGCCCTCGACCTTGATCACGGCGATGTCGGCATAAGCATCCACGCCGACGACGGTCGCCGGGGTGACCACGCCATCGTGGAAGGTGACGAGGATGTCGGTCGCGTCGTTGACGACGTGGGCGTTGGTGATGATGTAGCCGGTATCGTCGTAGATGAAGCCGGAGCCGCTGGCTTGATCGGTGACGCCGGGATGCGGCGTGCTGATGGTCACGTCGATGTAAACCACCGAGGGCGTCACCCGGTCATAGACGTTGGTCAGCAGCAGATATTCGGCGTCGGCTGCGTCGATAATGTCCTGCGGCACGGGGGTCGGCGTCTCGCGCCCCTGCGCTTGATAGGAGACCAGCGCGTTGAGCGGCGTGCTGGCGACCGCGCTCTGCGGTGCGCTTGACGCGGACTGGCAGCCCGCGATCAGGAGGGCGAGGAGGACAGCCGCCACGTAAATTTTCTGTTTCAACATAGTTCCGATAAACCTCAAATCTACGGTTATATGCGCGCGTTCAAACAAAAAACAGGAGCGCTGACGATCAACGTTCCTGTTCATTGTACACGGATTGGCTCGAAAGCGAGCACGTCAAAAGGTCGCTCGAAGTTGCTCGACCAGTTCGCGCTGGGTATCGGTGAGGTGCTCCGGCACGGTGACGAGCACGCGCGCATAGAGGTCGCCGTGCTTGTCCGTTTGACCGAGCACCGGCATCCCTTTGCCGCTCAAGCGGAATTTGCGCCCCGACTGCGTACCCGCCGGGATCTTCAGCGTGATCGGGCGTCCAAGCGTCGGCACTTCGGCTTCGCCGCCGAGCAGCGCCGTGAACATATCGACCTTGACCTCGGTCGTCAGGTTGTCGCCGTCGCGCTCGAAGCGATTATCCGGCTCGACCTCGACGATCAAGTACAAATCGCCGGGCTGACCGCCGTTGAAACTCGGCTCGCCTTCGCCCGCCAGCCGCACTTTGGTGCCGGTTTTCGCCCCGGCAGGGATGCTCACGCGGACGGTGCGATCGCCTTTGGTGATCAGGCGAGTCGCGCCGCTGTAGGCTTCTTGCAGCGTGATGTTGACGCGCTGCTCGATGTCCTGCCCCTTGATGCTCGCCGCGCCGCCGAACGGATTCGCGTTCGTGCTGCTGCGTCCGCGCTGGCGACCGAACAGCGATCCGAAAATATCGCCCAGATCGCCGAAATCGGTGTTGGTCGTCGTGTAGGTGAAGGGACCGCTGCTGCCGGGGCGCGCGCCACCGGCTCCGCCCCATGCCTGCTGCGGATTCGCCGTGCCGAATTGGTCGTACATCTGGCGTTTTTCTTTATCGCCGAGCACTTCGTAAGCTTCATTCAGCTCCTTGAAGCGCGCCTCGGCGGAAGGATCGTTCGGGTTGGCGTCCGGGTGGTGTTTCTTCGCCAGTTTGCGGAACGCCTGTTTGATTTCTTTCTCGCTCGCGCTGCGGCTTACGCCCAGCGTTTTATAGTAGTCTTTTGCCATACGTTGCTAAGTCGTCTCGGTTGCGGATCGAAAAAATGTTTCATCGCTCCTTATATGGTATGCCGACCCACCAGCCGAGTCAACTAAATCACGACATTTCTTACGAAGTATTTATAGGCAAAAAGTGGCGGAAATTATTCCTCAGAATCGTCTTCTTCGTCGTCGGAGACGTCCGGCGCGACGAGGATGCTGTCGGCGACTTGATGCCCGACGACGGCGCGCTTGCCGTCGATCAGCACAGTGATCGGACCGTTATAGGGATCGCGTTCGACGACCTCGACGCGGACGTCAAGCTGAAAGCCCCGGTCGAGCATGTGCTGAAGCATCCCGGAGTCGCTGGTGTTGAGGCGCGAGATCGTCGCCTGCCTGCCGGTGGCGAGTTCGGTCAGCCGCAGCAAGTGGCGCTGGGTAATCACCCCTTCCGCCGACGGGATCGGGTCGCCGTGTGGGTCGATTTCGGGATTGCCGAGCTTGAGCGCCAGCGCCTCGACGAACTGATCCGAGACGGCGTGTTCGAGCCGCTCAGCTTCGGCGTGGACTTCGTGCAGTTGGTAGCCGAGTTCGCGCATTAAGTAGAGTTCGATCAAGCGATGACGGCGGATCACCCTGAGCGCGATCTCACGTCCGGCGTCGGTCAGCACCACGCCACGATACTTCTGATAATCGACCAGCCCGGCGGCGACCAACCGCTGCGCCATGTCGGTGACGGACGGCGCGGTGATGTTGAGCGCATCGCGGAGGGTGTTAGTCGAAACCCGTTCGGATTCCTGCTGTAGGCTATAAACCGCCTTCAGAAAGTCCTCAACCGATTTCGACTGGTTCGGTTGTTCGGTCATGATCCTCCTCGGTTCTTCGCACTCCCAAATTCTAGCACAAGTAGAGGAAAGCGAACCGCAAACCCCACAATCTCGCCGACGGAGCGAGCAGCGATTTATTTCGGTCATTCAGTGGGTTAGCTGGAGGGGACTAATTTCGCCGCTAGCGCAGCGGCAAATAGATGACGCGATTCTCGTATTCGGACGGGTCGCTCGCGCCGATGAAGATCAGTAGTTCTTCAATTGCCTGCCCCAGCGACATTTGCTGTTTCAGCACTTCAATGACACCCGGCATAGATAATCCGGCGGCAACCCGTTCATTTGCGTAGTATGGAATCGTCTTCTTGTCATGCGTAAGCAGAATCCTTCCGTCTTCAGCCGCCCAAGCCAAAACGATAGGATCGTCTGCTTGATAAACTTCAGTATCCTGTACCCGAAGTATGTCCAGATCAGGATTTGCTCGCTGAACGCCGCGTAGGATATCGTTGTCGAAGTTTTCATCGGCGAGCAAACGCATTTATTTCGCTCGATCGGCAAGCAATTTGCGAAATTTGCCCTCAAGCGCGAACAATTCCGGGTTCTCTATTTCCAATTGATGGCGAAGCTGTTCCGCTTCCTCATCCTGCTGACGCAGATATGCATCAACTTCCTCCTGATTGCTCAAGTAGTAGCCGATCACTGCGTAAATATCCGCTAATTTCAGCGTCGAGAAACCACTGTGGATACGCTCCGGCGTATCGCCTTGATGATAGCACGCGATTACGGTGTCAAGCGTCACCCGCGTGCCGCCGACGCGGATCGTTCCATGCTCATCGGTATGAATGGGAACCGTGATTTTCGGCGCTTCCATCGCTTACGTCCTTCGACTCAACAACTAACGCTATTGTAGCATGAGAAGCTACGACCCATCGCGGATCACGTCGACGGTGACCTGCGCGCTGGCTTGATTGCCGACCGCGTCGAAGGCGATGGCGGTGAAGGTCTGCTGACCTAAGCCCTCGATCCGCCAGTCGAGCGTGAAGGGCCACGACGGATCCGCGCCCAGCAGTTGATCGTTGCGATAGAACTCGACCCGATCGACCGTCAGGTTGTCATCCACCGTCGCTTGCAGCGAGACAAAAGCGTCAGCGGGCCAGCGATAGATTTTGCCCGGTTCGACCGAATCGAGCGTCACTTTCGGCGGCACGTTGTCGACCGTCACCTGAATCGCACTGCTCTCGCGGCGGTTGTCGGTTGAGACGACCACCAAGCGTAGGCTGTACAGCCCGTCGAGCGCCGACGTGTCCCACGTCCCGACCGGGCGATCGGGCGCGTAGTCGGTCTGCTGTCCGCCGATGCTGAACCACTGGCTCGGCTGCAAACCCTGTCCATACTCAAGCTGGAAATACGCCATCTGCGCCGTATCCATCTGAGCGTAAACGTCCACGCTGCCGCCGACGTAATCGAACAGCGCCGGGCGCGTGATCTGCACCGTGTCGATCACCTGCGGGTTGCTCACGTCGTCGTACTGAGTCGGCGGCAAGGGCTGGTGATTGGCGATCCACCAGTCGGTCGGCGCACCGGACGGCGGCACGAAGAAGCGGGCTTCGCTGCGCAATTCGGTCGGCGTGTTGAAGTTCGCCAACTGCCCGGTCTGGTTGTTGATCTCGACGGTGCGCCAGTAAGTATCAGTCGTGCGCGGCTGGGTGCCATCGAGGAAGATTTCACTGTGCGTCGGGCAAACGCCGTTGGGCAGCAAGCCGGAGATGTCGCAGACCAGCGCATCGACAATCGAGTCCGGGCGATCCCAGAGCGTCGGCGCGATGCCGGAACGCGCGTGGACGTACTCGGTCAGCGCGCGCCAGACCGGAGCCGCCCCGTTCATGCCGAAGTCGTCGAGCGTGAGCGCCGCGCCATCGCTGCGGTTGAGCGTCACGCCGACGACGTACTGCGGCGTGTAGCCGACCGTCCAGTCGTCCTCACGGTCGCCGGTCAAGCCGTTGACGACCGCGCCGGGGCGCGACAGGTCGAGCGCGCTGCCCTGACCGAGAATCGACCAGCGCGTCTCTTGATCCGACAGGATGTCGTTGACGAGGTAGGCGAGCTTGTCTTGCATCTGCAGCGTGCAGACGTCGAAGGTGCCGCAAGCAGCCGCTTCTTCCTGATCGAATTTCCAGAGGATGTTGCCGTCGGCGTCCTGAATTTCGAAGACCGCCACCGGGTCGCGCCCGCGAAAGCCACGCGCGACCGGCTCGGTCGGCACGCCGCGCAGACTGCCGAGCGTGGCAAACGCCGAGTAAGCGTAAGCGGTATCGAGCAGCGAAACCTGCCCGCCGCGTTCGAGCAGCATCAGGTCGTAGCTGTTCTCGTCGAGGCTGTTCAGCCCCAGTTGATGCGCCGTCTGCAAAATGACGTTCATGCCCTGCTTGTTGGCGATGTCGGCGGCTGGTGGCAGCAAGCCCGCCCCCATCGCTTCGCGCAGATTCATCGGTCCCCGGAATTTGCCGTCAGGATTGCTGACCGTGTAGATCAGCCCTTCTTCCGAGCCGGGGAACTGGTTAGGGATGTCGAAGACCATCGTCGCCGGGGTGTAGCTGCCGCCGGAGGTGAAAGCGCTCAAGTAAACGAACGGCTGCAAAATCGGACCCGGTTCGTACTGCTCGGCGGAAGCATCGCCGACCATGCTCTTGATCGCGCCGGTCGCCGCGTCGATGATCACCAGCGAGCCGCTGTCGGGCAGCGCGTTCGCCCCCGCCGGGAGATCGGTAGGCGGCGGCAGGTAAGCGGCGGCGGGACAGTTCCCCGGCACGCTCGCCGTGCCTAACCGGGCGAGCTGCGCTTGGAGCACACAGAGGCTCTGCTGATACAGGTCGAGGTCGAGCGTGGTCGTGATCTTGAGGCTGCCGCGCGCCAGCAAGCGCGACCCGTCGTAGCCGAGCGAATCGAGGATGTCTTGCGCCTGCGCCCGCGCATAAACCGTGAACTCCGGCGCGACCGGCGGCAGGTAATTCCCCCGACTGATGGGCGTGATGATCGCCGCTGCCGTCGTGTAGGTCTCCTGCGTGATCATGCCGTAGTTCATCATCGAACGCAGCAGGTCGGTTTGCCGCCCGCGTGCCGCCGTCTCGTTGGCGAACGGGTTGTACTGCGGCGCAGTCGGGATCGCCGCCAGCAGCGCCGCCTCGTCGAGCGTCAAATCGACGGCGCGCTTGTTCAGGTAAATCTGAGCGGCGGCTTCGATACCGTAGGCTTCGTTGCCGTAATATTCGGTGTTCAAGTGCCATTCGAGCACCTGACGCGGCGTATAACGCCGGTTGATCTCGGCGATCAGGGCGATCTCGTGGGCGCGGGCGTCGTTGGCGCTGCCGCGCAGATCGGCAAACGGGGCGATCACGTTGCGCACCAGCCGCCCGGTGATGGTCGCGTCGGGCGCGAGCGTGCCGATCAGCAAATTGCGCCACAGCTTGACCAACGTATCGATCGGATTGAAGCCGGGGCGGTCGAGAAAACCGGGGTCTTCCGCCGCCAGCGTCGCGTCGATCAAGTAGGGGGGCAGCGTGTCAATCGACACCCAGCCACCGTTTTGAGCATCGCTGTTGAGCGGATTTTGCAGCGTGTAGACCAGCGACGAGCCGGTGCTGTCGAAGAACTGGGTCGGCGCGGCACCGTTGGCAGCCGCCTCGCCGGGCGCAGGCAGATTTTGCACCGCCCGCGAATAGGTGATCGCCGCGCTGCCCAGCGCCAGTCCACCGGGAATGACGACGAGCACCAGCAGCGCAATGCCGATCACGGTGTTCCATAAGCGGCGCTGGCTGCGCTGCTGCTGCCGCCGTTCCTGTCGTTTGTGCCGCCGCCGGACGACTTGAGTTACTGATGCCACGAAAACCTCATAAAAAAGGACTGAGTACCGAGGACTGAGTGCTGAGTAATAACGAGTTTAGAACCCATCAAAATCGGTGATTTTGTGTCCGTAGGGGCGTTATATATAACGCCCGAATTTTTGTATCCTGTCCGCATTATACCCGCGAGTCGAAGGTGGGGCACAGCGCGCTGTGCCTCTACCAATTTACCATATCGGGTACTGCCGGTTCATTAGAGTGAATCAGTCTTGGAGCTGAAGCACGCCTGATCCGATTGGCTGGGTGTAGCCGCCGACGCTGACCGCCGTGATCGTGTCGCCGCTCGTCTGCACGCTGATGTGGAGGATGCTCGGACGCCCTAGCTCGAAGCCCTGCTCGCTGATCATCTGCTGCGCCGCCGCGGCATCGACCAAGCCATACTTGAGCAGATATGCGCCCAGCGGTCCGCTGGCGGAGCCGGTCGCCGGGTCTTCGGTGATGCCCAACTCCGGCGCGAACATGCGCGCGTGCACCGTCGATCCGACGCGCTCGACTTGCGGCGTGAACACGAACAGGTAGGTCGAATCGACCCCCTCAAGCTGATCCGCCAGCAGGTCGAGCCGCACGCGGACGCGCCGGATCGCGTCGAGCGTGCGCAGCGGGACGTAGAGAAAGGGCACGCCCGCCGACACCACCTGCACCGGGCAGTCGGGGATCAAGTCGCCCTCATCAAGCGAGAGCAGCGCCGCGACTGCCGCACGGTCGGCGGCAATCGCGCCGAACTGCGGGATCGGCTGCTGCATCGTCACCAGCAGTTGACCGTCGGGCTGGGGCGCATAAGTCACGCCGATCACGCCGACGCCTTCTTCCAGCCGCAGTTCAGCAGACGGATCGAATAAGCCTAAGTGCTGCAAAACAAACGCCGTCCCAACTGTCGGATGCCCGGCGAAGGGGAGTTCACGGGCAGCCGTGAAAATGCGCACGCGAAAGTGATTGTGCGCGTCAGCGGGCGGAAAGACGAACGTCGTCTCCGAGAGGTTGAGTTCCCGCGCGATCTGCTGCATCAGCGCCGCGTCGAGGTCGCCGGGGTTGGTAAAGACGGCGAGTTGATTGCCACCGAAAGGTTTATCGGTGAAAACGTCCACCAGTTCGTACTTGAGTTCGCGCATGATCCGCTCGCTGCCGCTTAACCGCCACGAAGGACGTCATTGTACTCAGCGGCAGCACCGCTCGCCAAACTAGCGCATTCAAACATCCGCATCAACCGGATTACTCCGGCGCGACCTTAATTTGAGCTAAAGGGCGTTGCCGTAATGACGCGCGGCGCGGCAGGCGTAGCTGACGCCACGATGGGCGTCTTGGTGGTTCCCGGCGACAAGGTCGCGGCAGGCTGGACGATAATAACGGGTGCTTCGGTCACAGCAACAGGCTCGTCGGTGATGGTCGGCTCGGTCGGTCGAGTAGTCGCGCTCGGTGGTCACGACCGGTTCAGGAGCACCAGCCTGATCAGCGGAAGGCAAGCCGTAAGCCCAAATCCCCGTCATCACACAGTCGCGGTCGAGATTGACGCCCGCCAGCACCGGCTCGGTAGATGGGGGCATAATCGGCAGCGGCAGCGCCTCGATCACCGCTTCGCCGTTCACAAATACTGTCAGTTCGTTGTCGCGGACAATGTACAGCAAGTGCTGCGGATCGTGGAAATTGGCAGCGACCGGACCCGTCTCATAGACGAACGGATCGGCAGCGGGCGTATAGCGATTCATCACCAGAATGGTGTTGCTTTCCGTAGCCGCAACGACGAGGAACGTATTCAGGTTGTCAGCTTTGGTCTGAGTCACGCGCGTCATCAGCCCACACAGGACGAGATCGTCTGGCTGGATCACCCGCAAGCTGATCAGCGCCGCCATGGCAAAATCCTGATATTCGGAGGAGGAATCAGGATCGATATACAATCCGGGCTGCAAGCCATAGATTCGCATATCCTCACCAAAGACCGCCTCGCCGCCCGCCGGCACGAGGTCGAGGCGACGCAGCTCGGCGATAGCAGGACGCCAATCGTCAGCCGAGCCGCCAGCACCGATGAGACGCAGACTCGGCAGATTACCGGTCACTGCGCCCGGCACGACGAATTCGCCCACTTCAAACGACTCGGCAACTTGGTAGACCAGCATTTTGAGGTCCGCCTCATCCATACCGGTCGGGATGCCGTAGATGATGGCAAAGGCATCAGCGCTGACAGGCACGGTCAGCGCAAACCCCTCGGCAACGCTGTTCCCGGTCTCGTTGTTCACGGTCAGCGCTGCGCGATAACCAACGGTCCCCGACGGCAGCACGACCTTGACCGGCTCGCCAAAGGTGAACCCCGGACCGGCAGAGGCGATGAACGCCGACATCACCTCCTTGGCGGACTTGGCATCGAGCAGCGAGCCGCCGATGAAGTCCAGCGTCGCCGGCGTCATAATCGTGATGAGTCCGCCATCCCGATCGAGGCTCACGATACTCAAAGCAGCTTCGTCAACCGACCAATCTGACGGATACCGGAGTCGAAATGTGCCGTCGTGCGTGGTGTAAGTCTCCGCGAGGGTATCCTGCGCCTGTACGCTCGCGCCAAAACCGAAGAGAAGAGCCAAGAAAAGAAGGCTATTCAAAAGATATTTGGACATGCTCAAGTAACCTCCGCTTCGCTCTAACGAGCACTAACTTCGTAATAACTCTATTTTAGGGCATCTTGGGCTGGAACAGCGTTCGCGTAACCTCCGCTCAGCCTTTCACCCGCGTACGCGGCGGGGAATAAATCTACTAAACATTAAAAAATGTTCAGAATTCTCAATTATTACGGTCGAAATAGGGCTGGATTTATTGTTACATTCGTTGTATATTCATTACAATATACACCTCAAAGTTTGTTAGATTTGGAGTGATCCAGATGGGCAAAACGAAAGTACTGCTCGTTGAAGACGACAAAAACATCAATAAACTCATCAGTGATTACATGACCGCGCATGGCTTCGACGTAACCTCCTTTGAAGATGGTCCCGACGCGCTCGATCATGTGCAGATGCGAGGACTGCCTCACATCGCCTTGATCGACCTGACCCTACCCACCATGCACGGTTTTGAACTGAGCAACCGCCTCAAGTCGATGGCGGACGTGCCGATCGTCTTTATTACTGCGACCAGCGACACTGATACCGTCGTACAAGGCTTGAAGAAGTACGCCGAAGATTTCATCGTCAAGCCGTTTGAACTGCGCGAACTCGAAGCGCGCGTGCAGGTCGTGCTGGCGCGGATGCCCAGCCTCGACTATGCCAGCGAGCCGATCATTCGCATCGACGACAACCTGAGCATCGATTTCGCCCACAACCGGATCGTCGTCAACGGCAAGGCTTACGGGCTGACGCCGACCGAGTTGATCCTGCTCCACGTGCTGCTGCGCAACGCCGGGCGCGTCGTCGAAAACCGGATGCTGATCGCTCGCGTCTGGCCCTCGGAAGAAGTCTACGAAGATACGCTGCGCGTGCACATGCACCGCCTGCGCCGCAAGCTCGAAGCCGATTCGCATCATCCGCACTACATCCGCACCGAGCGGGGCATCGGCTACATGTTCACCGTGCGCCCGCCGGAAGGCATCGCCCTCGAAGGCGAAGAAGCCCCACCGGAAGAATAACGCACCACCGATTTCACCACTCCAAAACCCTGAGCAATGCTCAGGGTTTTTATTTTGCCGCGCTACTTGATATAATCTTTGAAATAACGTTATGGCAGTGGTTAGATCGCTGCTTAGGATTGCACAACCGAAATGACGATCAACGTCGAGAACATTTTCCCCGTTTACAAACCGAAGGTGCTGCCGAGCGAGCAGCTGCGCTTTTTGCTCGAAACCGTGACGACCCAAGTCCCGGTCGATTTAGCCTGCATCTACGAATACAGCGCCGTAACCCAAACGATCGACGCGGTGGCGTCCGAGTCGTTTGGCGAGCTGAGCGACGAGCAGCAAGATCATACCTGCAGCGCGGTCAGCAAGGTGCTGTTGCCACAGCTGCCACTGAACGAACCCCTGATCCAGCCCCTCAAAGCAACCGCTAACGTACCGCTGCAATCGGTCTTATTCTATCCCTTCTCGATCACCGACGTGATCAGCGGGGTGCTCGCCCTCAGTTCAGTGAATCCCAAGACCTATGACCAGAGCCACATCGAGCGCTGCGCGACGCTCGTCAGCTTGATCCGCGTCGTGCTGGAGAACCATCACCTCTACAACGTACTCGCCGAAAACCTCTCGACCGCCCAGTCGATCTTGCAGACCGCGCAAGCCATCGCCGAGAATCCGTCGCCGCAGCACGTCGTCAACATCCTGCGCGATACCATGTTCGAGGGGCACATCTCCAGCTGTGCCATGCTGCTCTATGGTCCCGTGCGCGAGGACAGCCCGAACGGACCGTTCGAGTATCTGGAACTGCGCGGATCGTGGTCGCGGCGCTACGGCAGCGGCATCGGCATCGGCGTCCGGCTCTATCTCAAGGACTATCCCGACCTGCTGGAACAGCTTCAGCGCAACGAGATCGTCACCTTCCCCACCGTCAACCAGATCAAGGATCGCTTTGACCCGCTGATTCGCGGCTTCCTCAAAGCGGAGCGGCTGCGCGGGCTGACCTTGATCGCGCTGCAATCGACGCGGCAGCGGCTCGGCGTGCTCGCCATCGGCACCGACCGGCGGCAGCAGCTCGACGAGCGCGAATTACAAAGCTACCGCACCGTCAGCGAGTTCTTGGCGATCAGCGCGATGGCACAGGTCTTACAGCAGCAGCACGAACGGCTCGAACATCACCGCGCCGCCATCCTCGACGCCGTGACCGACGGCGTCGTCATGGTGCTGCCATCAGGACAGGGCGGGCACGTGCTGACCGTCAACCAGCGTTTCACGCACATGTTCGAGGTCAGCGAGCAGCGCGCCGAAGGCGATACACTGATCCACCTGCTCAACCAGATGGAGATCCCCGAAGTGGTGCGTCAAGAACTGCGCGCCGCGTGGCTGAGCACCCCCGTCCGCGACCCCGCCGTGCGTCGCAACGAGTTCCGCATGGTCAACAGCGAGGGACAGCCGCTCGATGTGGAGTGGTACAGCGCGCCGGTTTATCAAGACGCCGACGTGTTAGGACGCATCTACATTTTCCACGACGCCACGCCGGAACGCGCGGCGCAGCGGCTGCGCGCTGCCTTTCTCTCGCGCATCTCACACGAACTGCGCACGCCGCTGACTTCGATTCGCGGCTTCGCCGAGTTCATCCTTGAAGCGACCGGCGATCAACTGCCCGACCTCGCCCGCGAATACACCGAAATCATCCTCAACAGCGCCAAGCACCTCAACACCGTCTTCACCGACATGATCGAGATCACGCGCGCCGACGCGGGCGAACTCAAGCTGCACAAGACCGAAGCCCACCTGCCCGACATCGTGATCGAGATCGTCGCGCGGATGGAGCTTCAATACAAAGCGCGCGATCAGAAAGTGATCATGGACGTGGACGACGACCTGCCGCCGGTCAACGTGGACGTTGACCGCATCTCGCAGGTGATCACCAATCTGCTGACCAACGCCATCAAGTATTCGCCGGATGGCGGTAAAATCCGCCTGACGACCGACCTGATCACCTCCAGCGACACCCTGCCCGACTTCGCTCCGGCGGACATCGTGCTGCCGGCGATCCTCGTCACCGTCACCGACGAGGGCAAAGGCTTGAGCAAAGACGAAGCGGAGAAGGTGTTTATGCCCTTCTTCCGCACCGAGGAAGCCAAGACGAAGCGGATCGAGGGCGTCGGTTTGGGGCTGGCGGTGACGCGCAGCATCGTCGAGATGCATCGCGGTAAAATCTGGGCAGTCCCCAACACGCGCGCCACCGGCGGCTGCTTCATGTTCACGCTTCCCACTGTGCGCACTTGAGCAGCGTACTGCCGTCTATCGCGCCACTGCCTGTAGGGGCGTTCAAGGCTTGCGAAGCAAGCACAACGCCCTTACGGATAAACTCCATGTCGAATTGCTAAACCGCGTAAATCCACGCGGCACCATCCCCTTTTAAGCATCATTTTGTTCATTCTGCACAGGCAATCCTATGACATTCTGCACACTTCAAAACCCTGATTTGCGGCTACCATAGGAGCAGGGTCCTCCTGCATTCACGGAGTGGGACGATAATGCAAATTATTATCGCTTTGGTTCTGGTGGGACACGGCATCGGGCACGTCCTGTTTGCCGCGAATAGTTGGGGTTATTGGAAAACCGGCGTCTCCCGTTCTTCCTTGTTCAGCGACGTTTTGCACCTTGACCAGACTTTCGAAGGCATCGTCGGCGTCCTCTGGCTGATCCCGGTGCTCGGCTTCATCGCGGCAGCCGGCGGCTATTATGCGAATACGGTCTGGTGGGGCGACGTCGCGCTCGCCGCGGCGTCGATCTCAGCGCTGCTGCTGGTCGTCTGGTGGAACAGCCTGAATACGACCAGCGTGATTTACGCGCTGGCGCTCGACCTCGCCGTGATCACGATTCTGTTGTGGCAGTCGCTCGCCACCGTCTCGATTGTCTAACACATCGTGGTGATTTCGTAGGGGCGCATGGCTATGCGCCCAGTCACGACCGTTTGCGCCACCAATTCCAAGCGTAGACGACCGCGATCAGCAGCAGGATGAGCGGCAGCCAATTGATGCGGATCACGCCGACGAGGAAGACGCGCAGCCCGATCCCGCCGAGCATCAGCACCAAGCCCAAGATCCACGTCAGCAGGCTGACGTGCCAACCGTTGCGCGTCTGGTAGACGCCGGAACCGAGCAGCGTCACGCCGCCGAGCAGCATGGCGACGCCCTGATTGAGCGCGCCGATCAGGTAGAACAGGACGATCAGCGCCAGCAAGCCCGCCGTGATCAGTTCGACGACGGTTTCGCGCGAGTCGGTCATGGTGTCACCCGCCTAACGGGATCACGTCGCGGGTGATCCACGGCACCGGCTCGTGCTCGACGCCGACGATCAAGCTCAGGCGACGCACCGGGAAGGTGATCGGCTCGAAGGGCGGGAACTGAGCGGCTTTCCGTTCGGCTTCGGTCTTGAACTCGCCGACGGTCATGTGCGGCGTGATGTCGTCGACGCTGTGCGCGCCGCGATAAGGCGGATACTCCGGGAATTCGGCGTGAACCGCCCGGAACAACGCCTTGATCGGCTCCGGGTCAGCCGGTTTGAGGTAGGTCGCGGTCGGGAAATGCCCGTAGCCGTCCAGCGTGACCTCGAACGGGGCGAAGTCGGCGTAGATTTGCCGGAGCTTCGGGCACACGCTGTCCAAATCGTCCACCGGTACGAAGGGGAACAGAACGGTGATGTGCGCCGGAACGCGCAGCATCCCCTCAAGGCTGTAGAGCCGCCGGATCGGGGTCGCAAAGGCTTGCACGCGCGGCGGCGCAATGATCACGATGGCGGTGCTGAGTTCGATTGCCATGGCGGATTCCTTCGTTCAGCTTTTGCCTGATTTTAGCACGAGTAACGGCTGAGGTACGCACTAAGAAGTGGGGGGTTAAGCTCAAGGACAGTGGCGAGCGCTCATCCGCCGAAGGCTCGAAGCCTTCGGCTATCAATTCAAGCCCGCTAAAGCGGACTCAAAAGAGCTGGCTTCAGCCAGCTTGGTTTTTAGCTGGAGGCTTTGAGCCTCCAGCGACAGGCGTCATTCTCACCTTTAACCAACTCGCTGAGAAAGGGAATCATGCACCCGCTTTTGCTCGATCTACCAACCCAACTCCAAACCGAGCGTCTGATCCTGCGCCCCTACCAAGCCGGGGATGGTGACGCCTATTACGTGGTCTGCCAACGCAACCGCGATCATCTCGCCCGCTACGAAACCGACAATCCCGCGCGGGGCGTCAGCACGCCGGAGGAAGCCGAAATTCTGATGCGCCAGTTCGCGCTCGACTTCGCGGCGCGGCGGGCGTTCTTCTTCGGCGCGTGGCTGAAGACCAGCGGCGAATTCGCGGCGCAAATTTACGTCGGCGTGGTCAACTGGGAACTGCCGGAATTCGAACTCGGCTACTTTGTCGACTGCGCCCACGAGGGACAGGGCTTCGTCACCGAGGCGTCGCGCGCCGCGCTCCGTTTCTGCTTCGAAGATTTGGGGGCGCAGCGCGTGCGCTTAGGCTGTAACGATACCAACGCGCGCAGCCAGCACGTCGCCGAGCGCTGCGGCTTCGTCCGCGAAGCCCATCTGCGCCAGACCCGGAAAAACCCGGACGGCACTTTCAGCGGTGAGTATCATTACGGACTGCTGCGGAGCGAGTACGAGGTGAACAAAAACAGGTAGGGGCACGATATATCGTGCCCCTACTGGGATTGCCTAATTGCGGTCGGGGGATTGTCTGCGTTACATCGAAACCGTCAGGCTGCCATAGTACAGCGATAAGCCGAAGTGCTCGGTGAGCAGCTGCATCGGGCTGCGATGCTGATCCCGCCCCGGCGCAAAACCGACCAGCGCGGTGCTCGCCCCGGCGTCGTGGACGTAGACCCGCCAGTGTAAATCGCGGCAGTCGTTGCAGCGGAGCGTGAAAACGATGCCCGTTTCAGCGCTGCCCGCCGTGCCGCCGAAAACCAACGTCCGCCCCCAATCGAACAGATCGATCCGGTCGAAGGTGATCGGGGTGTCGGCGGGGAGATCAAGCAGCGCGGCGAAAGTGATGTCCATCGTGACCTGACTACTCGTCGCCCGCGCCGCCGGAGTCGGCAGCACCCATGCTGCCGAGGTCAGCCTCGATCCGTCCGGGATCCTCGCCTTTCATCAGCCGCTCGGTGACTTCGCTGAACGCCGGGTCGCTGACCGCCTCATCCTGACCAAGCTGGTGCATCATCCGCCCTAACTCGCGCGAGTCGCCGCCTTCCATGACCGAGAGCATCTCATTCGAGGACATATTGGCATAATTGCGTCCCGGCTTCTGGATCGCCACGCGGCTGATCAAGCGGGTGAGATCGTGACTGCCGCAGTGAGGGCAGGTATGAGCATGGGCATCGTTGGCGGCGTCGTAATCCTTATAGGACTTGTAGAAAAGCGCAGCTTTGCGTCCACACGCATTGCAGCGGTAATCGTAAACTGGCATAATCGCCTCCGTGAATAGTGACGCTATTATACTGAAAGTCGTTTTCAATGCTCAATGATCCGCCACCCGACCGGCGCAAACAGCATCCGCTCGAGCGCGATCGCGTCGCACCGACACCGCCGCCTACTCCCCAAAACCCGCCACAGCAGCGGAGCAAACAGCACCCGCTTGACCGCGATCCCGTCCCGCCGCCGCAAAATCCGCAAGGTCAGCCGCCGCGTCAACAGATGATTTTGCACATTCCGTCGGTACGCCCGACCGTCACCTATACGTTGATCGCGATCAACGTGCTGATCTTCGTGATCCGCGCGCTTTCGCCGCAGTTGGACGAGCAGCTCTTATTGTGGGGCGCGAATAACCCGATCGCGGTGCTCCAAAACGGTGAGATTTACCGCCTGTTCACGTCGATGTTCCTGCACGCGAGCATCTTTGATGGGGCGGGCGGCTACGTATTCGCCAACAGCCTGCACTTGATCTTCAACATGTACATTCTCTACGTGATCGGAATCCCGGTCGAGCGCCTGTTCGGTCACGTGCGCTTCACGTTGATCTATCTACTCGGTGGATTAACGGGGTCGGTCTTGAGCGCGGTGCTCAGCAGCGGCAATGTTTATTCGGTCGGCGCTTCCGGCGCGATCTTCGCGGTGCTGGCGGCGCAGTTCGTCTACCTGTACCAGCATCGCAAGCTGCTCGGCGCGCGCGGTCACGCGCAGATGCAAAGTCTGATTATACTCGCCGTCATCAATCTGATTTTCGGGCTGCTTTCGAACGCTCCGGGCAGCGCCATGAGTGTCGATAACTGGGCGCACATCGGCGGCGTGATCGGTGGGCTGGTGCTGACGTGGGCGATTGGACCGATCTACATCGTCCGCCGTCACCCGGAAAACCCGAATGCGCTGCTGGGCGAAGACATCAATCCGCTCAAGAACCGCTATTGGGCGGTCTCACTCTTTGCGATCGCCCTGATGGTGATCCTGATCGTCGCCCGCTTGATCGCTTAGGCGGCGGCGAGCGTCTTCCAACTCCCAGCGCAGGATCGCCATCTGCTGAGCGATGTCCTTGTTATCACGGGCGAGGCGCGTCAGCACGGTCGAGAAGTGGAGCAGGATGAACAGCATGAAGATGATCGCCACCAGAAAGAGCGCGGCGGGCGGGTAAGTGACGATGCCGAGCACCGCCGCGAGACCGTCGAGCAAGGGGCGCGAGACGCTCAGCACGATCAAGACGACCATCGTCGCCAGCCACAGCAGCGAGTAATCTTCGCGCAGCTTGCGCTGGCGCACCAGTTCCAGCACGAACAGCAGCCCCGCGACCGAAGCCGCCAAGCCGAATAAGGTTGCCCGATCGATCATGATTAAGCCTTTCAGCGGTCAGCAATCAGCTTTCAGCTAGAACCTGCGTCGCCTAACAACATGCTTCTACTATCGCATGGGCAGCAGTCGATATCAAGCTGTTTTTAGCTGACTGCTAACCGCTGATAGCTTTGAGCTAAGCAAACAAAAAGCGTCACCTTGCGGTGACGCCCGTGGCTTTCGTGTCCGGTAGAACGAACTTAGATAACCACAACGTTGCTGGCTTGCAGCCCCTTGGGACCTTGCTCCAGCGTGAATTCAACTTTCTGCCCCTCTTCGAGACTCCGGTAGCCGCTTCCCTGAATGGCAGAATAATGCACGAATACGTCGGGCGCGCCCTCACGAGCAATAAAGCCAAAGCCCTTCGTGCCATTGAACCACTTAACCGTACCTTCAATCCGCTCGGACATTGCCGAACCACTCCTTGGAATACGCCTCAAATGAGGTTTAGAACTTAATGAAATAGAACGTCATCTTTTGTAATAGCGTTCGTTCTACTCAGAAAAAATCATAGCTGGATCAAGATCGAAAGTCAAGCAACCTTAGCCGTCCACCACTGGACAAAATCAGAACACTAGTTCTATATCAACAGGATGGCAATTCCAGCTGGCGCGGTCGTAGGGGCGTTGGGCTGGCTTCGGCAGCCATGCGCGCCCCTAACGGAGACTAACCCGGACAGAACTCGCTTTAGATTCGCGGCGTTTGAGCCGCGAAGGGCTACTTCAGTGCTTCAAGCAGCGCGCGACCCGCCGCCAAGCCCGACAAACACGCCCCTTCGATGCGCGGTCCGCCGAAGGCGTCGCCGGCGAACATCAGCGGCGCCGGTTGATCCGTCGCCAGCAGATAACGTTCATCGTAGTGATTGCTCGGCTGCGCATAGAGCCAGCGCTTCAACTGCGATTCGAGGATCTTCGCCTCGCCCAACACCGGCAGCAGATCGACGCGGAAGGCAGCGAGGATTTCCTCGTCACTGCGCTCCCAGAGCTGACTGCTATAGACTCCGCCCGCTTGCGCCGTGATCACCACGGCATCGGGCGAAATCCCTTTGCGTTTGTTATCGGCGATCCAGCGGATATTGGCATAAGGACGCTGAATCGCGCCGGGAGAGGGCAGACGCAGTTGGCGGTCGAGCACGAACAGCCCGGTCAAGCTGGGATAATAATTGATCGCCTCCAGCGCCGTGCGATCCGGGTCGCTCAGCGCGACACCGCCGTGATCAAGCAGCAGGAGCGATTGAGGAACCGGCGGCGTCAGCAGGATCGCGCGCGCGCGCTGAGTCGCACCGGCTTCGTCTTCCACCTGCCAGCCCTCCTCGCCCAGCGATTTCACCGTAGCGACTTTGACCTTAACCCGCGTATTCAAGTTCTGTGCCAACTGCTGAGCAAGCGCGTTCATGCCGCCGCGAACCGCGTAACGCGGATGACCGTCGCGGGTTGTGTTCAAGCTGCCATCGCTCCATCCCGCGCGACCACTCGAAGACGATTCCTTCCGCCAACCAGCGTGACACGAACGCGGAGAATTCGGGGTCACGCACGGTGAAGAACTGCGCGCCGTAATCGGCAGCCCCGCCGCCGATTTGCCGGGTTGCCAGCCGCCCCCCAACGTGGCTCCCTTGATCGAGCAGCAGCACGCGCTTGCCCGCATCCGCGAGTACGCGCCCCGCCATCAAGCCTGCCAAGCCAGCGCCGATAATCACCACGTCCGTTGCCCGTCCCTGTGTCATGTTTTCAGCCATCCTTAAAATTTATTCGTAATGCGCAGATTGTAGCGCAAAGGAGAGCAGGTGCTAGATTGAAGAACGACCACCGATTTAGTGAAATTTGTCACAATATCCATCGGGAACGCTGGGAGCGCGAACGGTGTATCTTT
This sequence comes from uncultured Chloroflexia bacterium, assembly GCA_963727545.1. Lineage (GTDB taxonomy): Bacteria > Chloroflexota > Anaerolineae > Aggregatilineales > Phototrophicaceae > Flexifilum. The sequence continues at coordinate 131,512 of CAVSGS010000025.1, read as the reverse complement.
TATGAATCGATTCACTGGAAAGGCTGATCTGTTTGGAAGCCGATCTGATTCGTCGCGCCCGCGCCGGTGACGATGCCGCCTATGCCCAACTCGTCCGCCAACATCAGGAGGCGGTCTTCCGGCTGGCGTATCTGCTGCTGGGCGACCCTGCCGACGCCGAGGACGTGGCGCAGGAAGTCTTTATTCGCGTCTACAAGGCGCTGGATCGAATTGACGACTCGCGCCCACTGCGTCCGTATCTGCTAGCGACGACGTCGAACGCGGTGCGCAATCGCCGCCGCGCCTTAGGACGTTACGTTGCTGCCCTGCGCCGCTTGATCCTGCCCGACGCTAGCCCCAGCCCGGACAATGACCGCGCACTGGAAGCGCAAGCGCTCTGGGCGGCGATCCGGCGCTTGAGCGACACCGATCAGGAAGTGATCTACTTGCGCTATTTTCTCGAACTCTCGGTCGATGAGACGGCGGATGCCCTGAACGTCGAGCCGGGGACGGTCAAATCGCGCTTGAGCCGGGCGCTCGGTCGCCTGCGCGACGTGATCGCGCGCGATTTTCCACTGCTCTACGAAGGACGCGGTTTATGAAGGACGAATTTGACATGCAGGTGCAGCGTTCGGCAAAAGCGTTCGCCTACCCGCCCACGCCCGACTTCACGGCGCGGCACTGGCGACCGATCCGGCGGCAGCGAGTCGTCCGGCGGTTGGCACGCGCCGCCGCTGTCCTGCTGATCGCGCTGGCGGGGCTGCTCGCCGTACCGGAAATTCGCGCGCAGGTGCTCGCCCTTTTCCGCGTCGGCGTGGTCGAGATCGTTGTCAGCACCGCGACGCCCGCCATTTTCCCCGGCGGCGACCTGCCCGCCTCGGTGCTCGATTTCCCCGGCGCGACCACACTGGCAGCGGCGCAGGCGCGTTTTCCCGACCCGATCCCCACTTCGCCGACCTTGGGCGCACCGGATCGCGTTTACCTGATCGACGCCGAGCGCCCGATAGTTGTGCTAGCGTGGCTGAAGGACGATGGCACGGTCGATACCAGCTTGCAGCTTTTACCCGCGGGGCTGCAAGTCCTCAAAATGTATGACGGCGTGATCGAAGAGGTGCAGGTCAATGGGGCGCGGGGAGTCTGGCTGCCGAAAGAGCATTGGTACATGCTGATGACGGCGTTGAATCAGGCACAGATGCGGCGCGTCTCGATGCCCGCGCTGGTCTGGGACGCGGGCGATCTGACCTATCGGCTCGAAACCAGCCGCTCACGAGGGGAAGCACTCGCCATCGCCGAAGGCTTGGAGTTTGGGAACGGCTGAGCGCCGAGCGGTGTAATGATCGTGAAGGCTAGATTTAAGGAGAAACACTCATGCGAGCGAAATATCTCTTGCTGTTAGTGATCGGCGTGCTGATCGGGATGGGGCTGCAAGGCGTATTGGCGAAGGGCGAAGCCAAAGTGACCATCAGCGGCGGCGATTTGCCCCACGACATCGAAGTCACCAACGACGATTTCTGCGTCATGAACGCCCTCTCGCGCGGCAACCTCGACAACTATTTGCAGGTCGTCCGCACGCCGCCTAACGTGCAGGGCGATGGCTATTTGGTCACACGCTACGACCAACTGGCGGACGGCGGCTACCAGCCCTTTGATCGACTGCGCTTCTACTTCGATCCGCAGGGTGGTTATGGCTACGTCCACTATCTGGGCATGGTCGACCAGCCGTCGGAACAAGATGATACGTGGTTTCGCCCGACCCGCCAGAGCCAGTACGTGATCGAAACCCTGCTCACGCAAGCGCGGGCGAACCCGTAAAGGAGAACGTACGATGATGGTCAAACGCTTCGGAATGCTGCTGATGATCGCTGCCCTCGTGCTGGGAGCGCAGATCAGTTGGGCGAAAGGTCCACCGCAGAAAGTGACGATCACCGGCGGCGACTTGCCCCACGACATCGAGATCACCGACGATAGGGATGTGCTCGACGCGCTGCAAATGATGACGCTGGAGGTCTACGACACGCGCAGCCCGTACGAGCCGCTCGACATTGCCGCCTACGGCGACAGTTCCGGCGAGGGCTACCTGATCACGCGCTACTACGTCAACTCGCTGACCGGGGAGTACGTCGCCTTCGACGAACTGCGCTACTACCCCGCGCATGACGGCGGACAGGGCTATTTGCGCTACGTCGGCATCGTCAATGGTCGATCCGAGTACGACGGCGAATGGTTCCGCCCCAGCGCCAACGGCGAAGCGACGCTGCAATGGCTGATCGACCAAGCACTCGGCGTAACGTCCCCGCGCCCCGCGCCGAGTATCACCGCTTCGCGCAATCTCCATGTTTTGGTCACCGGCTTCGCCGCGCTGATCGACCCAAGCTGAAGCAAAAGGCGACCCGTTTGGGTCGCCTTTGCCTTACCGTCCAACCAGTGGAATTACTGTGGAGTAACGGTTGCCGTCGCCGCCGGCATCGCATTCATGTTTGCCATGCCAAGGAGCATTTGATACGGCAGCAGCGTCGGGTTTTCCGGCGCAGTCGTCACCGGAGCGCTGTTGAAATCACTGTAATTGACCGTGAACGTGGCGTCAACCGTCGGCGTACCAGTCATGGTCGCCTCGGGCGTCCCGGACATTGCGCTGACCGAGTTCATGATTCCGCTCAGGTCGTAGTGCATCTCACCGGTGACGCTCTGGAGATAGTAATCGGTCGTGCTGATTACCTCGGTGACGGTGAACGTTGTGCCGGTGAACATCTGATTCGACATCGCCAGCGCGGACTGTATGTCCTGACTGCTCATATTGGTACCTTGCGCTTCGATCTGCTGCTTCATTAGGTCTTGCATCTGCGGGCTGGACATCAATGCGCTGAGATCGATCGACGTCTGGAAAGTTGCCGTATCGCCGCTGCCGTCGTCCGTCCGGGTGATGGTCATGAACTGGCTGAGAAACGCGGGGTCTTGGAACTGCTGCATGTAGTTCAGCGGGTTGGTTTCCGTCGCCATCGCCCCCATGCCCATTTTCGACAGGTCGAACATATTCGGGTTCTGTTCCAACAACCCCTTCATGAGACCGGCGAAGTCGAGACCATACCAACCCTTCACCGACGGGTCGTTGATCACGGGCTGGAGTTCATCGAGATTGAGATAGCCGACGCCATCCACCATCCGCACGTCCAGCGTGAGGTTGTCCGGCGTACCGGGATCAGCTTGCTGCATCAGTTCCGGCGGAACCGTGACCGTTACTTTGAAATTACCGTTGAGGTTGCTGAGCACGTTTTGGAGCATGGTGCCGTAGTCTGACATCATGGTTGCCGGGTCGATTTGGATCGCCGACATGCCGGAAACCGCGCCGCTGCCGTCGACCGTGATCGGCGCCAAATTCGAGGCGGGCATATTCGGCAGATTGCTCAACTGAACCGAGACATTGAAGTTGAGACTAGTCGAGTTCGAGCGACTTCATTGCGGCTGCCGACTGGGTCAAAATCTGACAGTCGGCAGTCGACAGATCTCCGCAAAAGGTCTGCGGAGTTGTGTCCTGCGCAAAAACAGCACCGCTCAGGCTGAGCATCGCCAGCGCCGCTATGATCAAGATGAGCTTACGCATAGAACTTTCTCCTTAAGGTCAGTTTCTAAGCCGTTACGTACAACTCATCATTATAACGCGTTAGCTTCATAACAATCTTAATTTTAGATTAAACTCACGCCTTTTGGCGACCGACCCAGCCACGATCCTGAGGCAAAACAAAAGCCGGGCTGAACCCGGCTCCTACGATGTTCGCTGTGGGGTATGTTCTTTAGAGATCGAGCTTGCTTTCGTAAAGCGTGCGATGCTTGACCGCCTCGCTGAATACAGCCACGCCGGAATTGAGGGCGATCAAGCCGATGAAGCCCAGCAGCAACCACTTCCAGCCCGCTTTGCGCCGCGCTTTGAGCACAATCGCCTGCCCGACAATCGACACGCCCGCGCTGATCAGCAGCAGACCGCGCGGCGCATTGGTGCTCCATTCCTCGTAGTGATAATCCATGCGACTATCCTTTATCACAATTCAGGTTTCACATCTCGGCAGAATCATAGCGAGTCGACGGCGTCTATGCCAGTCTCATCAGGCGGCGCTAATCATCGAACTCCGGGTACTGCCCACCGGGGATATTTTCCAGCAGCAGATCCTCGACACGCCGGACGTCCGAAATGCCGAAGAAGCCGATCTTGCGGTAGCGCGTGCGCGAACCATAACGCCCGCTCGTGCGATAGGCTTCACTGCTGAAGACGAGATCGCCCTTGCCGCCGGCGAGACTAGTACGCTCGACTCGCTCCAGGTTCGGATACGAAGCGACGTTCATCCCGTTGAAACCCGGCTTGAGGATCAGCGCGCGGTAGTCGGTCACGGCGTAGACCGTCCCCAACGCTTGCCAGAAAGCATAGGCTGGACGCAGCGCCATGAAGATTATGATCGCGGCGAAGATAATCGGAAACAACGAAAACGGTGAAACCATGCCGTAAGCGAAGCTGAACGACATCCTCCCGAAGCCGGGAAATACCGAAAAGAAAATGATCGCCATGACCGCCGCCCCCACCGCGCCGACCAGTTCGTCGCCGTACTGCCGCATGACCACCCGCAGCGGCGTCGGCTTGCCGATCCAGAGCACCTTTTCGCCGTGCCGGACCTCCGGCGAGACGATCTCGCGCAGCGCCGGATCAAAAGTCAAATCGTCACCCATCATCAAACCCTCAATTCAAGCGCGCGGCACTGACCGCACCCGGATCAGCGCCCGTCAGCAGATGATCGACGGCGCGCTCGGCCACGCCCGCGCCAAACGCCAAGCCGTGCCCGGTAAAGCCGACCGCGCAGCCGACGCGATCCATCCCCGGCAGCGTGCCGACCAGCGGCAGCCCATCGACGCTGAAGCCCATGATCCCCGCCCAGCGCCGCTCGACCGGCGCGGTCACGTCGGGGAAGTGCTGGCGCAGATAGGCGTCAAGGTAGCCCTGCACCGAGTCGGTCACGCGGTCGTCGGTGGTGTCGTTTTCCTGCTCCTTGAACAGCTTGCGCCCGCCGCCGATCAGCAAGCGCCCGTCGAAGGTCATGCGGTAGTACATGTAGCCGTAATCGCTGTAGCCGCAGGTGTCGAGCACCGGCGCGTCCAGCGGCGCGGTGACCAGCACCTGCGCCCGCGTCGGGATCACCTTGCCGACGAAGTAGGGATGCAGGCGCGGCGAATAAGCGTTGGTGCAGAGCAGCACGTGCCGCGCCTTGAACGTATACTGGCGCGTCCGCACCGTCACGACATCGCCAGCTTGCTCGATGGCGTAGACCTCGTTGTTGGCGATCAGTTCGGCTTCGCTGGCGCGCAGCACCGCCTGCGCCAGTTCGTAGGGCTGGACGGCACAGTCGTTCGGCTGCTCGATGGCGGCGAAATAGCCCCGATCCAGCGGATCGTGATCGTGGAAGATCGCCGGGATGCCGTCGGCGTTCATCAGCTTGGCGGCTTGCGCGAGTTCGGCGGCTTCGGTAGCGCTCTCCGCCAGCAGCAGCGAGCCGCAGCGATCCAGCGTGACGCCGCCGCGCTCGGCGAAACCGAGCCAGTATTCGTGGGTCTGTTTCGAGAGCGCCCACAACTCGCGCACCTTGTCGTGACCGTAGAGTTCGAGCGCGCGGTGATAGTAGATGTCCAGCCCGGTGATCATGAACCCGGCGTTACGGCTGCTCGCGCCCAGCGCCACGTCGCGCGCCTCGGTGATCACGACTTCATGCCCGGCTTGTCCGGCAAAATAGGCGGCAGCGCAGCCGACCACCCCCGCACCGACGACCAGAAAATCCACTTCGCGCACCGGCTGATTGCCGTCCGCTTGCCACAATGAAACCGTCATAGCCGCCCCTAGGAAACAAAATACCCGACGTCCTGCCGGGCATTTTAGCGAGTATTTAATTCGAGGGCGAACGGGCTTATTTATCCTGATGCAAGCTGAAGGTATTGCCGCTGTTGTCCTTGAAGATCGCTTCGATAGCGTATGGCTGTTCGGTCGGCGGGCGCTCGAAGACGACCCCCTTCGCCTTCCACGCCTCATAGGTCTGGTTGATGTCGCTGGTCTTGATCAGCGGACCGCCGAGCTTGCCCGCCGCCAGCAGTCGACCGATGGCAGCAGCATCATCCTCGCTCATGAAGAAACCATCCGCCCGCACCGGATAGAGGATGAACTCGAAGTCGGGCTGGTCTTTCGAGCCGACCGTCAGCCAGCGAAAATCGCCCATCGTCACGTCCGCGCGGACTTCAAAGCCCAGCTTCTCGGTGTAGAAGCGAAGCGCCTCGTTCTGATCTTTGACGTACAGGGTAGCGTGAGTCACTCGCAAGGTCATCAATTCTCTCCTGAAATGATCGGAATACGTTCCAAGAATAGCACATTTGTGCCAATGATTTTTCTCGAAAATTGCGCGGTTTTCGCCTAGATTTCGTCGTCGAGACCGCGCGCAAAGCGATGACACAGCGGGATATAGGTCGGCTGCGAGCGCCGCTGCTTATAGCGCCGGTAGGCGCTCGGCGACAGCCCGGTCACGCGGCGAAACAGCGTGCTGAACGAGCCGAGACTCTCGAAGCCGACTTCAAAGCAGACGTCCTGAATCGGTAGATCGCTGGCGCCGAGCAGGTCTTTCGCTTGGTCGATGCGGCGCTGAATCAGGTATTGGTGCGGTGTTTGGCGGTAAGCGGCGTGGAACAGGCGGATGAAGTGATAGGGGGAAAAGCCCGCTGCTTGGCTGAGGCGATCGAGCGTCAGCGGTTGGTCGTAGTGACGGTCGATATAGCGGCGCGCCAGCGTCAGGCGCGCGCGATGCAGTGGGGTGATCTGCTTCATGGGCAGTTTCCGATCAACGGTAGACCGCCCATGATTATCGCATTTCGCAGCAGATTTTGCTACGCGCGGACGACATAGGTTCCGGCGAGCTTGTCGTGCCACGCCTGATTGTCGCGGTCGAACAGCGCCCAAATCCAGCCGAGCATAAAGACGACGGTGTCGATGTAGTAGCCAATGTAGCGCACCAGCACGTCGGTGGCTTGCAGCGGCTCACCGGTGACCTTGATCACGCGGATGTGCATCAGCCGCTTGCCGGGGGTCTGCCCATCCTGCTGCGTCAGGAAGTACCAATAATAGGCGACGCCGACGATGAAACTAGCGACGCCACCCGCTCCCCGACCGCTAGAGAACAGCAGCCCGGTGATGAAGCCAAGGATAACGCCATCGATGATCAGCGCGACGAAGCGGGTGCCGACGTCGGCGAGTTCATAGTCCGCGATGCTGCCGCGTTTGGGTTTTTCGTATTGGGTATAGGTGCTCACGGTTTTTTGCCCCTAGCTTAACTTTCGATCTACACCTTTTTATACGCGAAGGGACGCGCCGGGTTGCGGTTTTTGTCGGTGAGCCACCACTTTTTAGGGGGTGAGCGGATCGTGGCGGATCAGCGCCCGTTCGAGATCGCTCACGTGCAGCGCGCGGTGGGCGAACAAGTCCTCGAACAATCCGGCGACGCTGCCCTGCCCGCCCCAAGGATAGGTCATCTCGGCGGCGAGATCATCCGGCGTCAGCGCGCCGACGACGATGCTCAGCCAGCGCCGGGTTGCCTCCCAGCCGTCGAAAATCTGCTCGATCGGCTCGTCCATACGGACGAGGGCAACGTAAGCGTTGTAATCGTCATCGTCGACGTAATTGGGGATGACGTAATCACCGCCGCGCCGGAAAGCATTCAGCGAGCGCAGCATTTCCGTCTCCCACGTCGCCATGTGCGCGATGATGTCCTTGATGCGCCAGCCGCTCTCGTCGTAAACCACCTGCTCCGGGTCGGCGTCCGCGATCAGTGCTTGTATCGGCGCAAGGTCAAGCCGCCGCAAGATTTCGTCTTTGTCCATGGTTGTGTCCTGTGGGATGCGACTTCATCCCTCACCTATGAGGGCGATTCTACATTTAGGAAGAAATCAGGTCGTTTAGCTGCCCGCTGATTTTACCTCACCCCGCTGCGCTGCGCTTAGCTCCCCTCTCCATGCAATGGAGAGGAGCTGGGGGTGAGGTTAGACATATAACGCGAACCATTTTACCGCTCAAACATAACTGTCCTCTGAAAAAACAGGGAGCTTATTCCATCTCCAGCAGCCGCTGCCCGCGATCGACCACCGCGCCGGGCTGAACCAGCACCCGTTTGACCCGACCGGCGGCGGGCGCGGCGATCCGAATCTCCATTTTCATCGCTTCGAGCAGCAGCAGCGGCTGCCCGCGCTCGACGGTATCACCCGCCGCGACCAGCACTTCGCGCACCTGTCCCGGCATCTGTGCGGTGAGGTCGCCGCCCCCGGCAGCCCGCGCCCCGCGCGATCCGCGCCGCGCTTCCGGCACGCTCAGGGCGTAAGTCGCGCCATCGACGGCGACCAAGCGCTCATTCCCGCGCGCAGCGGTATAAGCGACGACCGATTTGCCGTCGAGCGTCAGCAGCCAGCCACCGTCGATTGGCGCAGCATCGAGCGTGTAGACGCGCTCGCCGACCGTCGCCCGGATCGAGCCATCGGGCAGCGGCTCTAGCGTGACGTTGCAGGTCTCGCCGCCGTACTCGTAGATCATCCCGCCGCCGCCTGACAAGTCGGCAAATTCGGGAACATCGCGCCCGCATACTCTGCCATCATCCCCTGCTGATCGGCGGGGACGACCAGCATCAGCCCGGCGACGCGCGTGTCCGTCGCCAGCTTGACCCAGTAGTAGATGAGGTAGTCGTTACCAGCCAAACTCGCAGTGTACTGGTAGAGATGCGTGTTTTCATAACTGCACTCGTCTACTTTTTGGTAGGAGTCGTAATTGGCGAAGATCGTCGCCCAAGTCGCTGCGCTGTAATACTCATCGATCTGTGCTTGGGTGTAGCCGCAGTCGTAATGCAGCCATTCCAGATAGGCGACCGCGCCGAGACTGGAAGCCGTCCACGTGATGGTGGTCTTGCTAGCGCCGCTGCTGACCTGCTCCGACCACGTCGGCGCGGCGAAGGTATCGCCAGCGAAGGCGAGCGCGTCAGCGATGTCCTGATCGGCGGACGGCGATGCACACGAGATCAGCGTCGGCGCTTCGACGCTCGGCACAGTAATCGCGGAGGACTGCGCTGGTGGCAGCACGCTCGTCTGGGGCACGGCGACCGAATAGCCGAAAAATCCAGCGAAAACGATCAACAGGAAAGCAATGATCGAGCACATAAGCGTCCTTTCAGGTACAAGGGCACAACGCCCCTATTTTAACGTCCTTGTCCGAGGCGGAACCCATCAGCCCGCGACCACGGATCGGTGCTCAGCGGTCGCGCCGCCGATGTCGCCCCGCCGCGCAGATCGGTGAGCGCCGCCGCGATCAAGGCGAGATCGTCGATCGGCGCTTCCGGCGGGATCAAGTCAGCAAGCTGGCGCTCGATGAAGCCGGTATCGACCTCACCCGCTGCGAACGCCGGATGATTGATCAGCGCCCGCAGGAAATCGCGGTTGGTGGTCGTGCCGAGGATCACCGTTTGGCGCAGGGCGGCATCCATCCGGCGGATGGCATCGGCGCGCGTGCGGTCGTAGACGACGATCTTGGCGATCAGCGGGTCGAAGTGAATCGTGATGGTGTCGCCGGAGGCGACGCCTGCATCGACGCGCACGCCCGCGCCTTCCGGCGGCACGAAGCGGATCAAGTCCCCGACGGCGGGCAGAAAACCGTTACGCGGATCTTCGGCATAGAGGCGGCACTCGATCGCGTGCCCGCGCTGGCTCAAGTCGGCTTGCGTGAACGGGAGCCGCTCGCCCGCCGCGACCGCGAACTGCAGCTTGACCAAGTCTAGCCCGGTCACGAACTCGGTCACCGGATGCTCGACCTGCAAGCGCGTGTTCATCTCCAGAAAGTAGAACGCGCCATCGGGCGTAACGATGAACTCGACCGTACCGGCGTTGACGTAGCCGACCGCCCGCGCCGCCGCGACCCCGGCAGCGCCCATCCGCGCCCGCGTCTCGGCGTCGAGCAGCGGCGACGGCGACTCCTCGATCACCTTCTGGTGACGACGCTGCGCGCTGCACTCGCGCTCGAATAGATGCACGACATTGCCGTACTGATCCGCCAGCACCTGAATCTCGACGTGGCGGGCGCGCTCGACGAAGCGTTCCAGAAAGACCCGCGCATCGCCGAAGGCGTGCTGCGCCTCACGACGCGCCGCTTGCAGCGCTTCCGGCAGATCGGCGGCGCGCTCGACCACGCGAATCCCTTTACCGCCACCGCCGCCCGCCGCTTTGACCATCACCGGGTAGCCGATCTCGTCGGCGGCGGCAAGATAGGCAGCCTCGTCACCACCCGCCTGATAACCGGGCACCAGCGGAACGCCCGCCTGCTGCATCAGGGTGCGAGCTTCGGTCTTGACGCCCATCTGCCGGATCGCGCTCGGCGGCGGACCGACCCAGATCAGCCCGGCGTCGATCACCGCTTGGGCGAAATCCCCGGCTTCGGAGAGGAAGCCATAGCCCGGATGCACGCAGTCGCAGCCCGCCGCGCGCGCGATCTCGATCAGCTTCGGGATGTTCAGGTAACTTTCGACCGGGGATTCACCCCGCAGGGGATAGGCTTCGTCGGCGTAGCGGATGTGCTGAGCGTGCGCGTCAGCGTCGGCGTAGACCGCCACCGAGCGAATGCCGAGTTCGCGGCAGGCACGGCTGATGCGGACGGCGATCTCGCCCCGGTTGGCGATCAAGCATTTGGTCAGCAATATAGCGTTCAGACTACTTCCTCATACGCTAGCTTTCGACCTCATTATGCCGTGATTCGGCGCCGCGTGCCCGCCTCAGTGCGCGCTCATGTGCGCTTGGATCGCGGCGTAAGCATCCTCCATCCGCAGATAGATCGCCAGCGCCGACGCATCAACTCCCTGTTAACTCATGATCTTCTGAAAGGCGCGGATGAACACGTTCGTCCCCACCATCACCGAAAAAGCGTAGGGATCCGTAAAGGTGCCGGGGTACCCTTGCAGTTCGTAATCGATGATGCACGAGAGTTCGCCAAAATCCGTATTGAGCGTCCGTAGGTCGACGATATAGTATTTCCAGCCTTTAGCGATGACCGCCTCGTCGGTTCGCAGCAGATCCAGCGCTTGGCTGGTCGCAGCTTTGATGTCCTCGCAGCGAATAGTGCCGCTGTAGACGCCCATAATCAGCGGTTGATCGGGGACTTTAGTCAATGAAAAAGGCATAGTAGTGCATCCTCACCATCGGTTCTCGAGCACAGACATCCCCAACGCGACTCACGTTAAGTCTGCGGTGGCGTCGACTCCGGCGGGTCAGCCGGGTCGGCGTAGACACCGCCGGTCAGGTACGACATGCCGATCCACAGCGAACGGGCGTGCCGGTAGAAGATGGTGACAAAGGCAACGTTGAAGCTGATCCAGAACAACAGATGCGGCTCGAACGGCGGGTGGAACAGCGCGTTGGCGACAAAATAGCCGCCCACCGTGAACAGCTCCGCCAGCGCGAGGTTGATGTACATGCCGCCGACCAATTCGCCGTCCGCGCGCTCGAAGCGGACGCCGCAGTGGGGACAGGTCTTGTTCATGCGAAACAAACCGGTGAAGATGCGCCCCTGCCCGCAGTTCGGGCAGCGGAGGCGAAAGGTTGTCCAGAGGACGTCGAAACGCTGTGACCATGTCATCGGGTTAGCGCCGCCAGCGCAGATACAGCGCCATCATCGTCGCCGGCAGCCAAATCGTGTTCTGCGGCGCGAGCGTCGGCGTCTCGGTGACGAACGCGAAGGGGATCGGCACGAAGGTCAGGGCGAACACAATCAAACTGAACACCGCGATCAGCTTGCGGCGGCGGTCCATCGGCGTAATCATGTCGAGCGGCTTGGCGTAGATGCGCCCGAAAATGAACAGCAGCACCAACCAGAACAGCCACGCCTCGCTACCGGCGAGCACCAAACCGAGCATCCCGATGATCAGCGGGTAGAACAGCAGCCGCGCCCGCTCGCCAATCAGCGAGTAGAGGATATGCCCACCATCCAGCTGCCCAATCGGGATCAAGTTCAAGCCGGTGACGAGCAGCCCCGTCCAGCCCGCCCACGCCAGTTGATTGACGTAGACGTCGACCGTACTGCTGGGCAGAAAGCGCCCGAAGATCAGCATTTTCGAAAAGGCGTAGAGCAGCGAATTGCCTTCGACCATGCCGCCGGGGTTGATCGGTCCGACCGCCGAAGTCGCCAAGCCGATCAGCAGGATCGGCACGGCAAAGACCAGCCCCGCCAGCGGACCCGCCGCGCCCACGTCGAGCAGCTGCTTGCGATTCCGCATCGGCTCGCGCAGTTGGATGAACGCGCCGAAAGTGCCGAAGGTGCCAATCGGACCAATCGGCGGCGCCGGGATGAAGTAAGGCAGCGTCACCGCGATCTTGTGATGGCGCGCGGCGAAGTAATGCCCCAACTCGTGCGCGCCGAGGATCAGCAGGATAGCTCCGGCATAGGGCAGCCCGCGCCAGAGTTCCAGCAGCAGATTGTCGATCATCGGCTGAACGACGGTCGGGTCGGTCGCGGCGATCTCGTTGATCGCCATCTCCGTACCGACCAGCAGCACGCAGAACACGGTGATCGCGAACAGCACCGCATTCAGCCACCAGTGACGCGGCTGCGGATGCACTCGCCCGCTGACGACGTGGATCACGTGCTTGCCGTTGGCTTCGCGGAACAAAGGCAGCAGGTTATCGGGCTTCAGCAGCCGATCGAGTTGATCGTAAGCCGCCTCGGACTCGATCAACAGGCGTCCCTCGAAGCTGGCGATCAAGTGGCTGTCGCGCCCGACCAGCAGTAAGTTCTCATCGGCTGGATCGTTCGATTTTTCACTGGCAAACGATTCGCGCTCGATGGCGAAGACGCTCATCACGTGCGTGCGAATTTCGTCGTGCTGCGCACTTTCCTCGCTAGGGCGAATCGCCGAGCGCTGCGTCGGTCGATCTTCGACCGACGAGGCTGTTTCATTGAGCATTCAATTTCTCCGTCAAAGTCAGGCTGTTCACCTGACCATGAAATGGTTGCTTCCAATGATAGTCAAGAATGATTAGGGCGGCGTGATAATCTGCCACGAGTCGCCCTGCGGCAGCAGTTGCAGCACCGAGCCATCGGCGCTGCTGACGTAGAGCGTTTGCGCGCCGGTGGGCGTTTGCGACGACTGGACAAAGCCGCTGAAACTGGACTCCGCTTCGGTCGCCAAGCCGAGGCGATTGCGCACGGTATCGTTGCCGCGCCAGACGAAGCCCAAGCGCCGGATCGGTTGGAAGTAACCGGGCGGCGGCACGAAATTGTCGTCTTTTTCGGGATTCACCGCCGGATCGAAGCGGTTCTCGATCACCAGCCACGCCGGGGAGTAGCCATCGTTGAACAGCGCATAGACCAGATCGCTCGCCGCGACGTAGAGCATTCGCCCACGCTCGAACGGCTCCTCGATGATCTGCGTCTCTTGAGCCGGAGCCGTCGGGCAGGCTTCCGGCGGGAGCGAGAAGAACCAGACGTCCGGGCACGCCAGCGGCACCGAGAGGGTTTGCTCGACGTACTGCGAACCTTCGCCGACGGTCAGCACGAAATCGACCGTCCCGCGATCGTTGCGGCTGGTCTGAACCGGTAAACTGCCATCCGGTCCGACGTTCCAGACGCGATTGCGCACGCCGCGTACCAGTTGGTAGATCACGGCTTCGCGCGCGCCGCGCGTCGACCAGTAGAGGGTGACGATACTACCGGGTGCCGCTGCCGCCGAGTCCGAGGTGAAGAACTCGATGCGCGGCGCATTCGGATTGAGATTGAGCGGATCGGAGGTCGCCGCAGCCGCGACGGAAGTGTGCGTCGGACCGAACAGCGGCGTCGGCGAGGGACCGCCGGTCGCGGTCATCGGCAGCGCGGTCGGCGGAATGGTCGGCGTCACGTCACGCGCGGGAGTTCGGGTGGGCGCAGCCGTCGAAGTCGGCGTCGCCGTCGGGCGTGCCGTCGGCACGATCTCGCTGGCAGTCGCGCCGCAGCCCGCCGCGATCAGCAGAAGCAGAATGAATAGAAACCCCTGTTGTAGGGGCGAGGCATGCCTCGCCCCTACGCGGTGCGTAGTGGACAAAGCCGATCTCCTACTGCTGCAAAATGCGCTCGCCGGAAGCGGTGACGATGGGGAGCTTGGTCAACTGACCGTAAATGTCGAGCACGCAGCGCGCGATCCAGCCGCGCCGCTCGCCGAACTGCACCTGTACCCACATATCCAGCGTGTCCTCGAAATCGCCGACGCAGGTGCGCGCTTCGTCCCAGCCGCTCCAGCCGACAATGTCGATCCAGCCGTCCTGCTTCAAGTAACTCACCTGACGATAGGACAATCCGGGACCGCTGCGGATGATCACGCTGGCGTTGACCGCGTGCCCGCCAACACCGGTCAGGCTGGGCAGACTGTTCGGGTCGGTCGTCGCCGTCGGACCATACTGAACGGTCGGCGCAAAATTGAGGTCGAACTCGGAAGACGGCTGGGGCGTGGCGTCGGACGGTTCGCTCTGCGCGGTGACGCTGGTCGCCAGCACGAGAACGGTCAGCGCGACCAGCAGCAGCGCCAGCAGCACAGCGAAAACTTGAGGGTGACGGGTAGACGGTCGATCAGGCATAAGAGAATTCCTTTATTTTTTCCGCTTCTTGCGGTTCAGCTTGCGCGACTTTGCCGCCTGTTTCCGTTTAGATTTGGCTTTTGCTTTCGCTTTTCGTTCCGATGGGAGCAGCCAACTATCCGCATCTGAATCGTCCAGATCAGGATCAAAGTACAGTGGGTCAGTCTGATCGAGCAGCTCGCCAAACTCATCCGGCAGACCACCCATCCGGTCAAGCATATCAGTTAGCGCTTTTAACTCCTCAGGAACATCACGCTGCTTGTTGGGATCAGCTTCCTTAAGACCAAATTCGACCTGAACGTCGTCCCAATCGGCAAAGCCAAACGTCTCAGCATTGTCCGACGCGAAGACACGCTCAATCAGCGGAAGTGCCTGCTCCGCTTTCAGGTCTAGGAATACCTCAATTAACAGCGAGTTGAAAGTCGGCTCATTACTTGAGTAGTTTTCGAGCGCCGCCATGATCGAAGCGATGCATTGATCGCGAAAGTCAGGGTGCGCTTCAGCAATTTTCTTCAGCGCGTCCGCCGCGCTAATCCGCGAGAAACTGCCATGCGAGTCGTCGAGCAGATAGGCGGAAAGCGCCGGAATCGCCGCTGCGCCGATCAGGGCATAGACTTCGGGCAGTTCTTGCCCCGCCCACTCTAGTCCGCCTTCCGCTTCGAACATGTGGAACAGTCCGAGCAGCGGTTCAATTGCTGCCTGAGCGCGAAGCTGACCGAGCGCCCGCCAAGCATGAACCGGCGCGTAGACCGCTTGGCTCTCCGAGTCCGCCCAATTGAGTTCGGGGTCGAGCGCCATTCGGATCAATTCAGGAATATGTTCTTCAGTAAGCCCCAGCGCGAGATAATCCTGCCAATCCTCCCCAAAGCCGGGAAAGCCAGCACTCAAGAGAAGATCAACCGGAGATTGATAGCTCGCCTGATTCGGGTTTTCAGTCATAAGTTTCCAATTAGGGATGCAAAATGCTAGGCGCACTCAAATCAGAATGGTTTCATTTTAACACGTGACGGCGACTCGCGTGGGAAAAGAAAAAGGCGCAGCATGCTGCGCCCCTACGTGAATGCTTAACTTAGACGGCTTACTCCGCTGCCCAGAAGCCTTGATGCAGATATTTGTAAGCATTGTCGGGGAAGATGGTGACGACCACCCCGGCGCGTCCCGCCGCTGCCAGTTCCTCGGCGACCAGCAGCGCCCCGACCAGCGCCGTCGCCGCGCTGATGCCGACGAGGTAGCCCTCCTCGCGCGCCAAGCGCCGCGCCATTTCGTAAGTCGCCTCGGTGTCGATCTCGATCATCCGGTCGGGGAAGTGCTCGTCGTAGATCCCCGGCTTGATGGCGGTCGGCATGTGCTTGAGTCCTTCCAGTCCGTGAAACGGCGAGTCCGGTTCCAGCGCGATCACCTGTACGTCGGGATTGTAGGCTTTCAAGCGGCGACCAGTGCCCATCAACGTGCCGCTGGTGCCCAATCCGGCGACGAAATGCGTCACCGCGCCGCCGGTCTGCTCCCAGATTTCGACGCCAGTCGAGTTGTAGTGCGCCTGCCAGTTCGCCGGATTGTTGTACTGATCGGCGTAGAAGTAGGTTTCCGGTTCGGCGGCGGCGAGTTCGCGCACCGCCCGGATCGCGCCGTCCGACCCTTCCAGCGGATCGGTCAGTTCGAGTTCCGCGCCGTAGGCTTTGAGAATGGCGATCCGCTCCGGACTGGCGTTACCGGGCACGAACAGCTTGACGCGATAGCCTTTCGCCGCGCCAAGCATGGCATAGGCGATGCCGGTATTGCCGCTGGTGCTGTCGAGGATCACCTTGCCGGGACGCAGATCGCCGCTGCGCTCGGCTTGGCGGACGATATTGGCTGCCGCGCGATCTTTGACACTGCCGCCGGGGTTAACCCACTCGGCTTTGGCGGCGACGATCACGTCGGCGGGCAGATGTGCCGTGATCCGCTGGAAGCCGATCAGCGGCGTGTTCCCGATCAAGCTGTCGAGGCTGCGCCCGGCAAAACGGCTGATCGCGGGTTGATAGTCCAGAGTCAGGGTCATCAGGTTTTCGCTCTCGTCTCTACGAGCAAGAAAAAAAGCCGACGTAACCAAAAAGGCGCGACCATTCTCCGGTCAAATGACCGGGGCGTCGCGCCTTCGTTACTGTCGGCTTGATAGATCGTTAATTGCTAGTTGTTACGCCGTCCGAAGTTCGCTAAACGCCCCCTTCCGGACAGCAACAACATGTATACATATGCATATGCGAACGCTCACGCTTCACGATAATGACAGTGTACGGATTCGCCGTTACGTTGTCAACGATTTAGTAATCTTATTAATCTGATGCTCAGGAGAGGCAAGCGAACCAACGGGCGAAATCGCTAGGGCACGGCAATGCCGTGCCCCTGCTTTGCTGCTCGCTTACCCATCGACCAGAATTTTATCGACGGCGGCGGTGAGTTCGCGCAGATTGCTGACGCGGTAGACGCCGCTCGAATGCGGCGCGTATTCGAGCATGTCGCTGTCGCCGGTGCCCCACTGCGACGGATGCTCCGGGTTGAACCAGAGCAGGCGACGACTGCGGCGCATCATCTCCTGCGCGATCTCGGTGCGCGGATCGTTGTAGTTATTGCGCCCGTCGCCGAGGATGATGACCGTCGTCTTGCTGGTCAGCGTGTCCATGTAATCCTGCTTGAAGGTATTCAGGCTGTTACCAAGATCGGTATTGTAGTAACCGGGGCGATTCTCGGTCAGCACGCGCTCGACGGCGGCTTGCGGCTCAAGCTCTTTGAACACCATGCTGATGTCGGTTAAGTCGCCGATGAAGATGAAGCTGTCGGTTTTGGCGACCTGATCTTGCAGTTCGTAGATCAGCGTGAGCAGAAACTCGGCGCAGTAGCGCATCGACGTGCTGACGTCGCAGATCAGCACCAGCGCCGGTTTGACGTGATGCGACTTGAACTTGAGTTCGAGCGGCACGCTGTCGTATTTCATGTTGGCGCGCATCATCCGGCGGGTGTCGAGCGTGCCCGATTTCGCCTTCTTCTGACGCAGCGCAGCGCGGCTGCGCAGTTTCGCCGCCAAGCGTCGGATTTCGTCGCGGATTTGCTCGACTTCCGAGTCGCTCAGGCGGTCGAAGGGCACGTCGAGCAGGTCGGGCTTGGGCTGCGGCTCTTGATCCGCCATCTGCTGCGCCAGCGATGCGCCGACGAACTGCGACACCTGCTCGGATAAGCCCTCGGCGTTCTGTTCGAGCATTTCACGCAGCTCGCCCAGCGCTTGACCATCCATGCCCATTTCTTCGAGCATTGCCAGCAGTGCTTCAATTGCCTGCTGAAGCTGCTGCATGTTCATCTGCCGTTCCATCCGGCGCTCGAACCACGGGCGCTGGAACATCTCCGAGCCTTGATCCAGCCCGGCTTGCTGTCCGGCTTGATCGAGCTGCTCCTGACTAAAAGCATCGCCTTGGAGCAGTTGGCGCAGCAGGTCTTTCAACGCCTGCATGTCGCCCATCAGCGATTCGAGCGCCTTTTGCAGCATCTCCTGCTGCTCCGGCGACATATCGCCCATGATGTCCTGCATCGGCGGCTGGTTCGAGCCGAAAAAGAGCGGAAAGAAGTATTCAAACTTGTCGTGATCTTTGGCTTCTTTGACGAGGGTAGTCTTCATGGCGGCGCGGAACGACTCGCGCTCGTTCACGCCCACTTCGTCGACACCGTGCATCGCGTCGATGCTCTCCGCCAGCGAGATCCGCACGCCGGCAGCGC
This sequence comes from uncultured Chloroflexia bacterium, assembly GCA_963727545.1. Lineage (GTDB taxonomy): Bacteria > Chloroflexota > Anaerolineae > Aggregatilineales > Phototrophicaceae > Flexifilum. The sequence goes on along the minus strand of CAVSGS010000025.1, from coordinate 113,149 downwards.
GCAGCGTGCGGATGAAATCGACCATGCGTTTTTCCATCAGCGAACTTTCCTCACCCTGCCGGGGATCACGGCGGCAGGTTAAGGGGGATGCCCCCAGCGGCGGTGGTTTGATTTGTCGGTAGAGGTTTACCCCTCGATCAGTTACTCCATTATACGGACGTTGCCAAAAGGTCGTCAACTGAGCCAAAAGATTAGGATAGGGCAAACGCATCAAACTCAATTTGAACCGCCAAGACGCCAAGATCGCCAAGAAAGACAATCTTTTAGAGACTTTTACACTGCTAACAGCCTCTAAGTGTATCCTTTGATCGCGTGAAGTAGAGCTTTTCGGGATTCTTCTTGGCGATGGCAACCGAAGGTTGCACGGCGTCTTGGCGGTTGATTATTGTATTAGAAATTTGATGCGTTTGCCCTGAAGATTAGGAATGGTTTGCTCCGGCAACCCCACCAGCCGTATAGTAGCGACAAAAGCATTATCCGAATATCACAACTGCATATAGTCGTAGAGGTGAAGCACGATGGCTGAAAAGCAGGGGAGTCTTTCACTATTGAACGGACCAGTCGCCCAGCAGCTTTTGAATTCGGCGACTCTGGCGCACCTCGCCTTCGTCTGGACCGACGGAACGCCGCGCGTTGTCCCGATCTGGTTCCAGTGGACGGGCGAAGAAATCGTGTTTTGCAGCGTCGGCGTCGCCAAGAAGCTCAAGGCGATCATGGACGGCACGCGCGTCGCCGTCACGATTGACGGCAGCGACTGGCCCTATCCCGTCCTGATGCTGCGCGGAACAGTGACCACGACGCCGTATCCCGGCATCGTGCCGGGGTATCGAGAGACGGCGGTGCGCTACATCGGCGAAGAAAACGGCGGTATGTTCATCGGCGCAATTGAAGCGACCGGGCTATCGATGAAGCGGATCGCCGTCGTGCCGGATTGGGTTGGCGTGCTCGACTTCCAGACGCGCTGGCCCGGTCAGACCTGATCGATTACGGGTTAAGAGCAGCTTCGGCTTCGACCAGCGTTTTGAGATTGTTCAGACTTTCGACGACGACTTGCTCGTTCTCCTGCTCGATGGTGCGGCGGTTGATCAAGTGCCCCAGCACCGAGCCGGGCAGCGTGTAGGCAACCCGCACGGTAAGCTGAGTCGCGTCCTCGCCCTGCGCCGCCAGTGAGAAGTCGAACATACTATCAATGCCGCTGACCGTTCGCACGACGAGGTGCTCCGGCACCTCGTAAACTAATACTTGATGCTCACCCTTGATCCGCATTCCGAGCATGTTGTAAACGTAATGCGCGATCGACCCGGCAGCGGTAGGGGGCGGCGTCACGCGCTGCTGAATCTCCAACGCCGTCCACCACTCCGGCATTCGCTCCGGCTCGTGGGCGATCACGTTGAAAACGGCGGCGGGTGACGCCTGAATGACGATCGACTGCTCGATCTGCGGCATGGGTTCAAACCCTTCGTGTGCGCGGGTTGGTTTCGTTATGCCTCGCATTATAGCCCGAAAGTGCTGCCTCGTCCGCCGTCCGGAGGGGGTTTTCCGTGCTTTTCTTCACTTGCAAAGCTCGGTAAGTGGCAGTACAAAGAGATCATATTGTTTCGCCGCCGTGTGGGCAGCCTGAATCCGCGCCACCGCGCGATCACTAATTTCTCGTCATAGAAATATTTTTGTCACAGACAATTACGTGCCTCGAAACCGCGTTCAGAATACAGCTTTATACTTCGCGAAAATTGCGCTGCTCGTGCTCGCCAGTTTCCTCGCAGGGCGACTCGGCTTGTCGTTCGGCTTCGAGCAAGGCGACGTCTCGCTGGTCTGGCCCCAAACCGGGATCGTCTTCGCCATCCTGATGATCTACGGGCGCGACCTCTGGGTCGGCGCTTTTATCGGCGCGCTGCTGACCAATCTGCTCGGCAGCAACCTGATCCTCTCCCTGAGCGGCGCGGCTACCGTGACGCTCTCGACCCTGCTGGCGGTGACGCTGCTCCAGCGCATCGGTTTCCGTCGGGGATTGCGCCGCGTCCGCGACGTGGTAGCGTTCGTCAGCATCGCCGTGATCCTCAGTCCGCTGATCAACGCGACCGTTGGCACTTTGGGATTATGGCTTGAGGGCATCCTCACGCCGGGGGCAGAACTGCGCGTCTGGTTCGCGTGGTGGGTGGGCGATGGGCTGGGCATCCTGCTCGCTGCGCCGGTGCTCCTCGTCTGGAGTGAGTTCCCTTACCGGCTGCCGCCGCGCCGCGAAATCTACGAACTCGCGGCGACCTTTGCGCTGTTCTTAGTGATCGCATGGGCGATTTTCAGGTACAGCCTCATCGGCAGCGATTTTATGTCGCTGGCGTACGTGATCTTCCCCTTCCAAATCTGGACAGCGGTGCGCTACTCACAGCGTGCCGTAGCGACGCTTACGTTGTTTGTGTCCTTCGTCGCGTTGGTGGGCATCATGCTTCAACTCGACGGCGCGTCGCGTACGGTCATCTGGAATAATCTGTTTGCGCTCTGGTCATATCTTGTCGTCCTCTCGGTCACAGCGATGCTGCTCTGCGCGGCACTGAGCGAACGCCGCGAAATCGAACGCGCCATCGGCGGGCTTGAAGAACGCTTCTCGAAAGCCTTTCAATCCGCCTCGATCGGCATCAGCATCGTCACCTTCGACGAAGGGCGCTTCGTCGACGTCAACCAAGCCTACTGCACCGTCTCCGGCTACCGCCGCGACGAGTTGATCGGTCGGACCATCGCCGAGTTAAATCTGCGCGTGGGCGATCCGGAACGCTCGAAGCTGATGAAAGCCCTGCGCCGCGCCGAGCCGATTTATGAAGTCGAGCAGCAGATGCAGACCAAATCCGGCGAAATCCGCTCCGGGCTGCTGACGGTCGAGCCGATCCGCCTCGGCGGGCAGCTTCATCTGTTAGGCATGTTTCAGGATATCACCGACCGGTTGCAGGCGGAAGCCGCCCTGCGCGAAAGCGAACTCCGCTATCGCCAGTTGTTCGAGGACATCGACGACACGATCATCGTCCACCGTGCCGACGGCACGATCATCGACGTGAACATGGCAGCCTGTCGGCGGCTCGGCTATCAGCGGGACGAATTCCTAAACCTGAACGTCAAAGCGATCAACACGCCCGAATTCCATGCCGGGTACGAGGATCGGATGCAGCGGCGGCGGGAACAAGGCGAACTGAATCAAGTCGAGGGCAACATCCGCGCCAAAGACGGGCAGGCGATCACCGTCGACATCAGCAGCAAGTTGATCACCTATCAGGGCGAGCTGGCGGTGCTGTCGGTCGCCCGCGATATCACGCAGCGCAAGCTGACCGAGCAAAGACTGCGCGAAAGCGAGGCGCGTTACCGGGCGGTCGTCGAAGACCAGACCGAATTCATCGCCCGTATCGCCCCGGATTGGCAGATCAAGTTCGTCAACGAAGCTTTCTGCCGTTATTACGGCAAAACCCGCGACGAAGTGATCGACAGCTACTTCAAGCCGCAGGTGCATGAGGACGACTATCAACTGGTCCGCAGCGCCTTGAAATCGCTCGGAGCGCAGCAACAGATCGTGACTTACGAGCACCGCATCATCCTACCGAACGGCGACGTGCGCTGGCAGCAGTGGACCAACCGCGCATTTTTGAACGACGACGGCACCATCCGCGAATACCAGTTCGTCGGCAAAGACATCACCGAACTCAAGCGGATGGAAGATGAGCGCTTGATCGCCACGCTGGAACACGAGAAGATGCAGATTTTGACGGATTTCATCGCCGCTGCTTCGCACGACTTCCGCACGCCGCTGTCGGTGATCAACACCAGCGCCTACCTGCTCAACCGCGCCAACAGCACGGAACAGCGCGAACGCCATTTTCAGACCATCCAGACGCAGATTCACAACATCGAGCGCTTGATCGACGGCTTATTGATGATGTCGCGCCTCGATCGCGGGGACGTGTTCAACTTCGCGCCGCTCGACCTCAACAGCATGATCCACGAACTGGAAGCCCATAAGCGCGCGCAGATTCAACAGGCGGAGGTTGTGCTCCGGCTCGACCTTCAGCCGGAACTGCCGCCAATAATTGGCGATGAGGAATGGCTCTATCGGTCGCTGTTCCGGCTGGTCGAAAACGCGGTTCAGTACACGCCGGAGGGCGGGACGGTCACGATTGTGACGCGCAGCGCCGCTGACTACGTGATCGTCGAAGTCCGCGATACCGGCTTCGGCATCGAGTCGAAGGACCTGCCCCACATCTTCGACCGGCTTTATCGCGGCGACGTTCACCGTCCCAGCGGCGGTCAGGGCTTAGGGCTGTCGATCGCTAAAAAGATCATCGACGGGCACAACGGCAGCATCGAGGTCGAGAGCACGCCGGGGGTCGGCAGCGTCTTTCGCGTCAACCTGCCGCTGACGGCTAGCGCTGGGGCTGGCGGCGCTACGTCCGCTGATTCGAGCGCAAAAACTTCCCCGAACCCGCCAGCGAGTAACGCCCAATCACCGCCGGAATGAAGACCGTCTGCCCGGTCGCCAGCGTCACCACCGGGTGCTGATCGGTCGTGACGGTCGCGCTGCCGCCGATGCAGGTCAGGACGTGGAAAACTTCGCCCTGCGTGTCGAGGGCGACGGACGAGTCCGTCAGTTGGTGCAGCACCGTCTCGAAAAAGGGACTGTCCACAATCGAGACCGTCGGCGACGAGTCGCTGCCGGTGTGCTTGATCGTCGGCAGCTTGCCCACCTGCGAGACCAGCACCCCCTTCTCAATATGAAGCTGACGCGGACTGCCATCCAACCCCATTCGCCCCCAGTCGTAGAGGCGATAGGTCGTGTCGCTCGACTGCTGAATCTCGTAGATCAGAATGCCCGGTCCCAGCGCGTGAATCGTCCCGGCGGGGATGTAGAGCACGTCCCCCGGCACGACGTCGGCGTAAACCAGCAGCGGTTCAAGCCGGTTCTCGCGGATGGCGGCTGCCATTTGCTCGCGGGTCGTCCCCGGCTGCACGCCGATCACCAGTTGCGAGTCCGGTTCGGCGGCGATCACGTACCACGCTTCGGTTTTGCCGCGCGGCTCGCCTTCGAGTTCGTAGGCTTGGGTGTCGTTGGGGTGCACCTGCACCGAGAGCCAGTCGGTCGCGTCGAGCAGCTTGACCAGCAGCGGCACACCTTCGTTGGGGTCGCTCCGCTTGCCGATCAAATCCGCGCCGAACAGCGCCAGCAGGTCGCCGAGCGTGCGGTCACAGAGCGCGCCGTTGACGACGCGGGCGGTATCGTGCATCTCCCATGCTTCGCCGTAAGGGTCGCTGCTGAGCAGCGTCTTGCCCATCACGTCCGCCAAGCGCCGCCCGCCCCACACTTTGACGTGCACTGCCGGATCGAGCAGCAGCGGATAGAGGTTGGTCTGTGTCATGTTCTTCCCTCATAGGACCATTTGGCGGTAAGTTGACAAGTAAAATTTCAGCATGATAATAGCGCACCAAGCATAACCGATACCGCAGCCGACAGGCAATTGACCGATGCCCACTTTCGACTTTGAAACCTTCCCCACCTTGACGACCCCACGCCTGATCCTGCGCGAGTTCAGCGCCGCCGATGCGCCCGCGCTGTTTCGCATTCGCGGCGACGTCCGCGTCACCCGCATGAACTCCGGTCAGCCGATGAAGGCGATCGACGAGGCGCACGACCTGATCGCCAAGACGCTCAAAGCCTTCGAGGACAAGCGCCGCCTCGATTGGGCGATCGTGCTCAAGGACGCGCCGGACACGGGCGTGATCGGACGGGTCGGCTACAACTACTGGCTGCGACAGGATCGCCGCGCATCGATCGGCTACGATCTGGCATTCCGCTACTGGGGCAACGGCATCATGACCGAAGCCGTCCGCGCCATCGTCGCCTTCGGTTTCGAGCGGATGGACCTTAACCGCGTCGAAGCCGACGCCGACGCCGATAATATCGGCTCGATCCGCGTGCTAGAGAAGGTCGGCTTTAAACGGGAAGGGTTGCAGGAAGACCAGTATTTCGAGTGGGGCGAGTTTCACAATCTGGTGTTGTTCGCGCTGCTCCGCCGGGATTATTTCGAGGCGTGATCATCAATCGATCACGCCATCGGTTTACAACAGCACAACGCGAATGGGTGCGACGTCGTCGGGGATGATTTCGCCTTGTGCGGCTAACGTTTCAACATGATGTTCGATCGCCTTACGCACGTTTTCGAGCGCCTCCTGGACGGTATCGCCCTGTGAATGGCACCCCGGTAAGCTGGGCACTGAAGCCACGAAGCCATCCGTTTCACGTTTCGGAATGAGGATCACTTGTCGCATTCGAACCGCCTTTCCCAAAAACGGCGGTCATTATAGCGCCTTCAAATCAGATTACGATTTCGATTTCGTAATTGTCTGTTCCAGCGTCGCCCAGATGCGCTCGATCCAGTCGAGATGTTCCGGCTTCATCAGGCAGCGAACGCAAGCAGGTGATCGTCGGCTGATCCCACTCCAGCTGCGACCACGTTGCGCCCAGCAAGCTCTGCGGGAAATTGACCAGTGCCAGATGCAGATTCGCGTCGGCTGCCGCGTCGAACAGGTCGCGCGAGCGCTGCGAGATCTCGCTGGCTGACGATCCGCTCGGCGCGAAGATCACGATGTCCAAGTCCGGCGCGAACGGCGTGATGAAGTCCGGCGACGCTTCCAGCTTAGCGTACAGATTCAGCGCCGCTTGACGGCACTTGCCCATGTCGGCGGCGAACTGTCCGCCGCGTTCGAGCGGCAGCAGGCGCATGGTCGCCCACAGCGCCACCGCCGACGCTCCGGCGCGCGAGCATTCGAGGCTGATCTCGCCTAGATGCAGTTCCGCCGAGGTGAAATAGGTGTAGGGCGAGTTATGGGCGTAGAGCTTCCCGACCGCCGGATCGCGGAAGAGGATGCAGCCGCAGCCGTAGGGCTGCAAGCCGTGTTTATGCGGATCAATCGCCAGCGAGTCGACTTGATCGAGGCAGTCGAAGGCGGCGCGGGCTTCGGCGTCGAGGTTGTCCGCCAGCGTGAAATAGCCGCCGTAAGCCGCGTCCGCGTGGATGCGGAAGCCGTATTTCGCTTGCAGTTCGATCACCTGCGGCAGCGGATCGACCGAGCCGGTCGCGGTCGTGCCCATCGTGACCACCACCGTCCCGACTTCGCCGCTTTGCAGCACTTGTTCGAGCGCGTCCACGTCCATCCGCGCGCGATCATCGACCGGGATCGCTTCGAAGCGCAAGCCGATCACTTCGGAGATGCGGCTGTGGGTGTAATGCGCCTGCGCCGAGGCGACGACCTTTTTGCCGGGATGCAGTTCGCGCGCCACCCACAGCGCTTCGAGGTTCGCCAGCGTGCCACCGCCGGTCAAGTGACCGAGATGCTGCGCCCAGCCGAACAGCGCCGCGATCTGAGCGACGGCTTCCTTCTCCATGTGCGAACTGGCTTTGCCCCCGTCGAGCGCGTGGTTGTTCGGGTTGATGTACTGCGCCAGCGCATACGCCAGCCGCGCCATCGGATGCGGCGGCTTGAGCATCTGCCCGGCGTACAGCGGGTGCTGATAGGGGTAGTTATCGTGCAGCCGCTCGGCGACTTCCAGCAGTACGGCGCGCATTGCCGCTTGGTCGATCTGCGGCGTGAAGTCGGGCAGGTCGCTGAAGCCGTCGTCAAGTTTCGCCAGCGCTTCGGCGAGGATCGAGAGGGTATCGTGGTCGAGGGTCATCGTCATCTCTTTAGGTTGCGTGTAGGGGCGTAATATATTACGCCCCTACGGACAAAATGGGCGCAGCACGCTGCGCCCCTACGGATACATCGCATAACTCACCCCAGTTTAGATCGATATGCCGCGCCCTCAAAAATGGTATGCGTGATCCGCGCCTCTGTCGACATCCTCCGGCGCGAGCAAGCCGAAGTGCTCGCGGGCGGCGGCAGCCATCCGCAGCGACCCGGCGACCACGATCAGCGCTTCGTCCGCTCTGATCGACGCCGCTCAGCGCTTCGTCCAGCGCGTCGATCAGCGTCACGCGCGCCGCCTGCGGGCGATAACGTTCGAGCAGCTCCTCCGGCGGCAAGGCGCGGTCGCTGGGCGCGCGGGTATAGATCAGGTGGACGTTCGGCGCGTCGAAGGTGCTCAGGTAAGCGGCGACGTTCTTGTCGCGCAGCATCCCGACGATCAAGCGGATTGATTCGGCGTCGCCGACAAATTCGCGCAGATGCAGCGCCGCCTGCGGCGTGTGCCCGCCGTCGATGATCACGTCGCGTCCTGCGAATGTGATTCGTTCGAGGCGACCGGGTAAAGCAACCTCACCCCCAGCCTCGCTGCGCCCCATCACGGTTGGGCACTCCCCCTCTCCATGCAATGGAGAGGGGGTTGGGGGGTGAGGTCGCCGATACCATCGATCAAATCCGCATACACATGGAGTGACGCGCCTTTTTCCTGCGCCTCGCGTTCCAGCACCGCCCAGACCTCCGGCGTCTGCGCCACACTGATGGCTGCGCTTCGCGGCTGGATGATCCCGGCTTTGTGCCACGCCACCGACTCCAGCGACCCGCCGAGGATGGCGACGTGCTCCGCCTCGATCGGTGTGAAGACGGCGAGGTCGTTGGCGACCACGTTGACGGCGTCGAAGCGCCCGCCGATGCCGACTTCGAGCACCGCCACGTCGATCTGCTGCCGGGCGAACCAGAGCAGCGCCAGCGCCGTCGCCCGCTCGAAGGTGCTGTAGACGTGATCGGCGTCGCGGTTGATCTCGCGCTCGGCTGCCAGCACCATCTGCGCCATTTCGACGAATTCTGCCTGCGTGATCATGCGCGTCGGGTTTTGCTCCCCCTCTCCTGTAAGCGCAGTGGCAGAGGGGGTTGGGGGGTGAGGTTTCATGACGACAAACCGCTCCCGAAACAGATGCAAATGCGGACTGGTGTACAACCCGACTTTCAACCCGGACGCGCTCAGCGCCGCCGCGATGCGCAGACAGGTCGTCCCCTTGCCGGTCGAGCCGGTGACGACGACCGCGCGATAGGCTCGCTGCGGCTCGTCCAGCGCGGCGATCAGGCGGCGCATCGGGTCGAGCGTGAGTTCCCACGTCGCCGCGCGGATCGGCTGGACGAGCGCGCGCAGCGCGTCAAAATAGCTCTCAATCATAAGATTTGGTAAACCTGATCCGACTCAACTTGAAACCACTAGCCCAACTATGGTAGAATCCAATAATTGTTTCAACATTCACGACGAATGCAAGTGTTAACCGAAAACCCAGACCAACCTCCCCATTGGAGCCTGATCTGACAATGACAGTACCGGGTCATTGTGCCGTTTGCGGCGCAATCCCCGGTATTTTGCATTTCAGCGGTTGGCGCTGGATTGAGTTGAGGAAAGAGGAACTTGGACGAAGGCAGTTTATCTAGTTTGCTGATTTTGGTCGGTTTGATCGCGCTGCACGGCGTCGTCGAACTGGCTTACGCCGCGATCACCAACAGCCGCCGCACCCCCCTGAAAGAACAATCGGACATTGGCGATAAGCAAGCCAAGCGGATTTTGAAGCTGGCGGACGACCTGCCCCGGCTGACCGTCACGCGCCACGTGGTGGTGCTGCTGTTGGACTTTGCGATCGTCGCTATTGCCACCATTCATCTTGCCGAGCCGCTGCTCCACGTGCAGGATTCGGCGGGCAATGTGATCGTCCCGGAGGTCGGCTATCTGGTGGTGCTGCTGCCGACGGCGCTGATCACCTACATCGTCGGCGAGTTGGTGCCGCAGGTCTTCGGGCAAGCCTACGCCGACCAAATGGCGCCCTTCCTGACCAGAATCATGCGGATCATCGTCCTCGTTTTGAATCCATTGGTGACCGTCCTACTCAGCCTCAGCCGCACGCTCTCGCGCGTGACCGGCGGTGAGTTGATCGCTAAAGCCGTCACCGAAGAAGAGATCATGACGCTGGTCGACGTCGGTCAGCAAGGCGGCGCAATCGAGGACGACGAGAAGGAGATGATCTACTCTGTCCTCCAATTCGGCGAGACGCTGGCGCGCGAGGTCATGGTGCCGCGCCCGGACATCACTGCCATCGAGATCAGCCAACCGCTCAGCGATGCCATCCGCATGTTCATGGAGAGCGGGCATTCGCGCATCCCGGTCTACAATAGCGAAATCGACGACGTCAAGGGGCTGCTCTACGCCAAAGACCTGCTGAAGTTCATGGTCAACGGCGGCACGCTGGAAGGCAACCTGAAGCAGCCGATCAGCGAATTGATGCGCCCCGCCTACTTCGTTCCGGAAACCAAACGCGCCGATACGCTCTTTAAGGAGATGCAGGAGCGCAAGGTGCATCTCGCCGTGATCGTGGACGAATACGGCGGCACGGCGGGCTTGGTGACCATCGAGGACTTGGTCGAGGAGATCGTCGGCGACATCAAGGACGAGTACGACCTCAACGAAGAAGCCGAGTACATACAAGTTGGCGCGGACGAATACGTCGTCGACGGCGGCATGAACCTCGAAGACGTGAACGAACTGCTGGACATCGACCTGCCCAACGACGAAAACGACTCGATTGGCGGCTACGTCTACAGCAAGCTGGGGCGCGTCCCCGAAGTCGGCGAGACGATTGACGAGCCGCCGCTGTTGATGCGCGTCGATGAAGTCGAAAACCGGCGGATTCGTAAGGTCTACATCATCAAGCACGCGTTTGCCGAACCGGCAGATGCCGACGCCGAGTCCGCTCCGGCGAATGAGCCGGTCGAGCCAGCCATCCAACACAAGCCCGCGAGTTAAGATGCTCTCAATCCCAATCCGGCGCGTCGGCGAGATCGTCGGCGTGCTGGCGCTGGTCGGCGTCCTCGGCGCGGCTCGCGCTCCATCCAGCCCGGCGCTGGCGCATTCGGAGCGGGCACAGTCCGCGCCCTGCGGAGTTGTCGACGCCATCGATTACCCGATCGACATCAGCGACACGCTGAAAAATCGCTACGACGATTTCGGCTTGCATCGCGCCCGCTTCGGCGGCAATCACACCGGGATCGACCTCGCCTTCAACCGGCGCGGCGACCCGGTCTACGCGGCGGCGCGCGGCATCGTCACCTACTCCGATCCCGAAGGCTGGGATACCGAAAAGGGCGTCGTCGTTGTCGAGCACACCCTGCCGGATGGCAGCCTCGTCTACTCGCTCTACGGGCACATGGAGCAGACCGACACGATCCACTTTCCACCGGTCGGGCGCTGCGTCAATCTGGGCGATGTTGTCGGCGTCGAGGGCTGGCCCTCGCGCGGGCTGCCGCACCTGCACTTCGAAATCCGCAACTTCTTGCCCGACGACGGCGGTCCCGGCTACGTGACCGGCAATCCGCTGCTCGAAGGCTGGTACAACCCGCTCGATTTCATCGATACGTGGCGCATTCGGCTCCAGCCGGGCTACGTCGAGTCGGTCAGCTACACCGACGTGCCCAGCCTGCCGCCGGTGCTGATGAACGACGGCGTGACCGTGATCGCCAGCACCAACGTGATTGCCGCCTTCTCGCGGCAGGGGAAGCGGCTCTGGCAGGTGACAACCGACGGCATCATCACCGGGATCATCGGCTTAGCCGATAACCGCGTCGCCGCCCATACCCGCGACGGTCAGGCGCTCACGCTGCGCGACGGACGCTTTCTGGGCGTCTGGAACGTGACCGGACCGGACGCGCCGCTCGTCCGCTTGGGCGACACGCTGATCATGGTCACCGACGGCGGCGGGTTAGCCGCCTTCACGCCGCAGGGCGATCCGCTCTGGACGGTCGCCGCCGAAGGCGCGATCATCAGCGTGGTCGATTTCAGCAGCAACGGTCAGCAAGTCGCGTTGGCGCTGCGCGTACCGGGCGGCATCCGCTGGCGACTGGTGGACGCCGACGGCACGGTCGCCTACACCACCACCTTCGAACACACACCGCTGATCGCGCCGATCATGAGCGGGGGCTGGCTGGCGCTCGACGGTACGGTGCTCTATCACATCGGCGCCAGTGGCGATCAGCGCCAGATCGCGGTGGTCGACCCCGCGCCGGGACGCGCCGGTCGCCTGACTGCCGATTTGATCGGCAACGCTTACGTCTACCGCGCCGACGGCGGCTCGACTCTGCTCTCGATCAGCGCGACCGGACAACCCCGCTGGCGAGTGAGCTATCCGGCAGCCGCCTCCGCCCTCGCGCCGCTGCTGCGCACCGACGACGGCTGTCTGCTCTACGCGCTGGACGACGACGGCTTGCTCAACGTCTTCAACGCGCTCGACGGCAGCCTGCTCAACCAGCGTCAGCTTTACGCCGGGGGGATTCAGAACGGCAGCCCCCGCGCCCGCCTGCTCCAACCGCTCGACGACGGGCATATTCTGGTCAGCGCCGGTTATCTCGCCGCGATCGCCTTCGACGCCGACGCCATCAGCAACGGCGCGACGCAAACCTGCGTCCTCGGTTAACGAACCTCAAAAAATGGAACGAATCTGAGCGAGATCTTTCATCGTAGGGGCGCAGCATGCTGCGCCCCTACACGAGAAAACCCGCGCCAGCAGCTAGCTTAGCCATAATTCACGTGAACTACCCATCGAATCGCCATCTCTCTTTCATTTCACATTAAGCTTAATGAATTACGATTTGTCTATCAATCTGATTAAATGCGTGAGAGGTCCACTATGACAGTGCAAACAACTCACCCGCTGGCGTTATCCACCCATACGCTAATCGGGGACAAGGTGAAAAATCTGAAGGGCGAGGAAATCGGTACGGTCGAGGAGATCATGATCGACATCTACACCGGGCGAGTCGCCTACGCGGTGCTCTCGTTCGGCGGCTTCATGGGCGTCGGCAATAAATTGTTCGCCGTGCCATGGTCGGCGCTGACCGTCGATACCGATCACGAGTGGTTCGTATTGGACGCCGACAAGCAAAAGCTGGAGAATGCGCCCGGTTTCGACAAAAATGACTGGCCCAAGCTGCCCAGTGGTCAGTGGTATCACCAAGTTTACCAGTACTACAAGCAGGAACCGTACTGGACGAAGTAACCCCATCCCGGGCGCTTTTGAGCGCCCGTTTCCCGTTCTACTCTCACTCCGAACCACCGCACCAATGGTGATTTGGAGCGAGCTGGCGCAACTCAGCGGCAGCAGCAGCGTATAATCCAACCAATGACGAAGTGACACGGAAGTCTATGGAGCGCCTTAGAAACCTGATCGCGCGGGTCCGCTCGCACTTGACCATCCCTCAATATATCAGTCTGTACCTTGTGATCGGCTTGGCTCTCAGCGCGACCTGCCTGTGGGCGTTCGCGGGGCTGGCGCACGAAGTCCTCACCGAGCAGGATTTCGCCCTGATCGACAACACCGTCGCCGCCGACCTGCACCTCTACGCCACGCCGTTAGCGACGCAGGTTTTCTTGATCCTGTCAGCGTTCGGCTTTCAGGTTCTCTTCGTCGTGGCGATCGGCGTCGGGCTGTACTTCATCCTCAAACGGTCGTGGCTGCGCCTGAGCTTGTGGATTGCTGCGCTGCTCGGCGGGCAGATCCTCAATCTGCTGCTCAAGAACTGGTTCGCGCGCCCGCGCCCGTTCTTCAACGATCCGCTGACGGTCGCGGCGTTCTACAGCTTCCCCAGCGGACACGCCACCATGTCGCTGATCGCTTACGGCTTGATCGCCTATTTCATCTGGGTGAGCGCTCCGAAGCGCGTGCCGCGCCGACTGGTTACCGTCGCGTTGATCCTGCTGATCCTGCTGATCGGCTTGAGCCGGTTGTACCTCGGCGTCCACTACTTCAGTGACGTGATCGCCGGGTTCGCGGCGGGCGGCTTGTGGCTCAGCTTCTGCATCACTGCCGCCAGCTTCATCCATCAGCGCCGGGAAAGCCGCCGCTCCGTCGCCTAACCGTCACGCGCGGATGCGAATTATGATTCAGGGGATCGATTAGGGGATCTTCGCCGTAGGGGCAGATTTGAAACCTGCCCCGACACGAGAATTTACGGATTCACCTTCGATCGAATCACTCAGCGAGCGAATTCAGGCTGAGGTTACTTCTCCACCCGCTCGCCGGTGACCGATGCGCTCGGCACGAAGAACAGCACGTATTCCTTGTTCGCCGGCAGGTACGGATCGGGGGCAAACTGCGCCGGAGAGACATTCGGGAAGGTGTTCAGGATCAACTTCATCGTGTTGTCCTCATTGGCAGCGATGAAGAAAGCGTAATTGACCCCATGCGGCAGGTCGAGCAGGTACTTCGGGCTGATCACGTCGGTGGTCACGCTCAGCAGCGGGAAGAAACGCGCCGGATCGCCATCGCGGACGAGGAAGTTGAGCCAGTCGCGCGGGACGTTCTGGTCGGAGTCCGGCTTGCCGACGATGTAAATCTGCGTATTGCCGGGCAGATCGAGCGCCCGTTCCGCCACGTCGATGCCGTCGCGGTAGCCCTTGGCGTCGCGCACCTGCACGTTGAAGTAATCGAGGTGCGGACCGAAGAAGTACCACGTCTGGTAAACGGCGATCACCGCCACGACCACGATTGGAATCGCTAGGCGCAATTGCGCCGCAAGCGCCCGCCGCGTCGCTGCGGCACGGCATCCGGCGGCGGTTCGCGCCACCAGAACGGCAGCAAGATAGCGCACCCCGGCAGTGAGCGCCAGCGCCAGCGCCGGGATCACGACGTAATAGCGCGCCGAGACCAGCGTATCGCGCAGCAGCCCGTTACCGACCCCCGTCGCCACGATCCACAGCGGAATCAAAAAGGCAGGTGAGGGATAGCGCCACGCCAGATAGAAGCAGCCGATGAAGAAGAACGGCAGCAGCGAGTCGTTGACCAACGCCTGCTGACCCCCGTAATAGACGCTCAAATCCCAATGCGCGCCGAACATCATGAAGGCGGTCAGCGTGTGTGAAACCTGATCGACCACGTCCTGCACGCTGATGCCGTCGGCGGCAAGCTGGCTCCAGTACGACGAGGTCAAGCCGGAGTCGTTGAAGCGACCGAACAACGGCTTGCCGTTGCCGATCAGCGAGTAGTAGAACGGCGATCCGATCAGGAACGCCGCGACCAGCACGATCAGGAAACCGCGCCACTTGCCGCGCATCTGTCCGCGCAAGCCGAGCAGGATCACGTAGCCGATCACCAGCGGCGGGAACAGCAGCCGCCCGCCCTCGTAGAAATACTGAGTCATGCCCAGCGAGACGCCCGCGAACGCCCATTCGATCCGGCGGTTGTTCTTGAGCGCCCGCGCCACGAACATCAACGACAGCGTGCCAAACAGCGGATCGGCAATCAGGTTCATCGCCACCCGGCTGAACATCAAGTGCGGCGGGAAGGTCGCCATCACCAGCGCGCCGAGCAGCGCCGTCTTGCGGTCGAACAGCGCCCGCGCCAGCCAGTAAACCGCGAACACCGTCAGCGTCCCGGTGATCGCGCTGACGAAGCGAAAACCGGTCCATGTGTGACCGAGCAGTGCCACCGCCCACGACTGCCAGTAGGGGAACACCCACGAATAGGGCGACTGCCCGCTCATCGGCGTGATCAGCCGCAGCGTCGGCGTGTTTTCAATGCTGAGGATGCCATCCGACCAGTGCAGTTCGTCGATCAGGTAGCGCAGCGTGTTTTCCTGATTCCACAGCCGGAGGAAAGCTGCCAGCGCGATGATCCCAGCGAGGACGATCATCGTCCCGCGCTCTTGGTTGATTTTGCGCCCGATCGCCCGCAGCCCGGCACGGATCGGCGGCGCGCCGCCCAAACCGTAGCCGATCAGCAGGCAGCCCGCCAGCATCAGCAAAAATTGAATATGCGTCGAGACCGCCAGCAGTGGAGCGAACTGCAACACATGCCCGTTGATCTCCGCCAGCAGCGCCATGCACAGCGCGCCGATGCCGCCGAAGACCCACCAGCGCCGCCCGGCACGGTCGAGCGCCCGAAAGATCGGCTCGCTGAGCGGTGGCAGTCGATTGCTCAGGAAAACCGCCGCGCCAATGGCGATCCCGCCGAGGATCAGCTTCAAGCCACCGTCGGGCAGATAAGCTTGTTCGTTGCGCGGACGCAGATCGAGCGCCGCCGCGATCATCAAGCCGAACGAGATCAGCGCGAATATCCCGGCGATTAGGTTGCCATGTGCCACTACCGGCAGCGGCACCCTCGGCAGGCGGATCGGCTCACGGCTCGCGATCGTCGGCAGCGACACCGCCGCCGCATCACCGCTCAGCACCGGCTTTTCGTCCGGCAGGGCTTGATCCAGCAGCGCGCTGTTGGCGACCCGCAGCCGCCAAATACCCCACAAAATCGACACTGCGAACAATGCCAGCAGCCCCAGCGTCGCATAAGGGGATGGCAGGAGGAACAGCACTACCACGCAGAGGATGAAACCGATCAGATAAAGCAGCAGACCTTTGGTCAGCGAACGTGAGTCAGCCGGGGGCGCTGGCTGTTCCTTTTCGGTTGTTTGCGGCGAAGTCGCCATAAATCGGAAACCGTCTCTTAGTCATCGCATCTGAGCGTTATTTTACAGCGGGTCAGGCTGTGTATCCATTTATGTACAACATCTAAACGAAAGTCACCCCGACCGGTGCAACCCTGCATGATTTTCATACGTACAGTATCATGAATAGCTTGGATCATAATGACAAAGTGAATTCGAAGGAGTATCCAATGAAAAGATTACTGCTGATGGTAAGCATCTTCGCGCTGGCGCTGGGTGCCTTTGCGTTACCGGCGCAGCCGATCGCCGCCCAAGCCGAGCCTGATTTCACCGCATTGGCACAGTATTTCCCGGCGGACACCCCGATCTATGCCAGCATCCGCACCGACGACGACTTCGTGCAACTGCTCGACGGTCTGAGCGCCAAGTTGGGATCGATGATGCCCGGCGGCATGATGCCCGCCTCGCTGCCGGAAATGCTCGATCAACTGGCGAGCGAAATCAACCCCGACGGCACCTTTGCCGACACGATCCGTCCGTGGCTGGGCGATCTGGCGGCGATTGGCGTTTACACGCTGAAAGATACCGGCTACATCCCGCCACTGATGATTGCTATCGAGATCACCGATCAGGACAAGGCGCAGACGTTCTTTGAATCGCTGCCCAACGCTGAGCGCTACACAATGAGCGAAGGCGATGGCTTCACGCTCTACACGCCCAACAGTGATATGTCCAGCGACCCGTATTTCATCTTCCGCAGTGACGTCGTCCTGATCACCGGCGATCAAGCGCTGGCAGAGTCCGGCGGTGTCAGTGATTCCTCGCTGGCGCAGAATGACGCCCTCACGACGGCGGTCAATCTGCTGCCCGCGCCGCAGTACAGCGGCATCATCTACATGGATACTCCGGCGGTGCTCACCCAGTCAATGCAAGCTCAGGGCAGTCGGCAAAACGCCGCCGCGATGGAAGCCTTCAATTCGATGCTGAAAGCGCTCCAACCGCAGGCGATCGGCATCACCATGCTCGGCGACAACGCGCTCGCCATCGACATCGCTTCGCCGCTGAATACGGATGCCATCACCACCTTCGACCTCTCCACGGTCGCCCAGCCGGTCGATCCCGCCTTCGCCCAGTACATCCCCTCCGGGACGCCGTTGGTCATCCATGCGACTAACTTCTACCAGACCTATCAGCGCGCGCTGACGAATCTGCGCGCCCTCGCCGACACCATGCCGCAGGACTCGAACGCGAACAACGTCAACTTGGGGATCTTCGGCTTGAACTTCATCGTGCGCGGCTTGACCGGACTCTCGACCGAGAATGCGCTCGGCTGGATGACCGGCGATTATGCCTTCTACCTGAAGCTCAGCCCCGAATTCAGCGACGCCCCCAACTTCGACACCATACCGACCGCGCTCCCTGTCGACTTCGGCATCGCGTTCCAAGTCACCGACACCGACGCCGCACAAGCGCTGTTTGATGGCTTGACTGCCTCGCTGAGCAGCTTCGCCGATAAAAACGCGACTATCACGACGGAAACGCTCGAGTCGGGCGTCGATGCGCTGGTCTTGACCGTCGACAACAGCGATATGCCCTTCCCGGTGGAACTGTTGGTCGCCAAGAACGACAACGTGTTCGTCGCCGGGACGCGGCGGATGGTCGAAGCCGCCATCGATCCGCAAAGCAGCTTGGACACTGATGGAATCTTCACGACGGCGGATACGACCGTGCTGGACAACGCCAATGCGGTGCTGTATCTGGCGGGAAGTGGGTTCCAGTCCATCGCGCGCGGGCTGATCAAAAGCGACTCGCCCAGCGACCAAAGCGACGGCGAAAACCTGAAAGCGCTCTTCGGCTTAATGCGCAGCGTGACGATGAGCACGTCGAGCCTGCCGGATAACAGCGGCTCGCTGGCACGCTTCGTCTTGACGCTGCCGCAGTAACCACCAATCCCGTTTTGAGTAGGGGCGCACCACCGTGCGCCCGAAAGAATCAACGAAGGGGACACGACGGATCGTGTCCCCTTCGGTTTTGGCTAGCTGAGCTGAGGTTTTACAGCTGATCGCGGGTTTGCAGGAAGACGGCGCGCTTGAGGCTCGGCAGCGTGTAATCGAAGCCGCAGGACTGGAAGAAAGCATCCGACGACGTGATCGCCATAATTTCGAGGACGTTGTGTTCGCGGGCGCGCTCGATGCAAGCATCGACCAGCCGCCGCCCGACGCCGCGTCCTTGCACGGACTCGGAGACAGCGAGGCTGCGAATCTCCGCCAGCTTGCGCGAATAGATTTCCAGCGCCGCGCAGCCGATAATCGTCTCGTCGTCGGCATCGACGGCGACGAAGAAATTCGGCAGCAGTTCGCCCAGTTCGTCGTAGGTCCGCTCCAACAGCGCACCACGCTCGACGAACGGCTCGATCAACGCCTCAATCGCCGGGATGTCGGCGGCAACCGCGCTGCGGATGATCACTTTGGTTTGGATATTCGCCACCATGAAACCGTGCCCTATCTGCCTAACTCGCTCATCGTTGAATTTTAAACCATTATCGAGTTCTGTATAGTCTAAAGCATTGAGGTCGCGGACATTTAGAGCCATCCGACGATGCGCGCCAGCAAAAAGGCGATACCGAGCGACAGCAGCAGCAGCATCCACGACAGCATCCGTCCGCTATCCTGCGCCGGGTTGATCTCGCTTTCGCTGATCGTCACCGCGCCGAGCAGATCGACGTAGAAATCGACGTTGACGCGCCCGCGCGTGACCCGCGCCATGTAATCGTGCCCGGTGACCATCTGCCACCCGCTGTCCTCGTCCTCCCAATCCGCACCGAGCCGCTCGCGCATGGCTTGATCGAGGATCGCGCGGGCTTGCTCCGCCGGGATCGGTTCGGGTGCCGCTTCCTCGTTGATTGGCGGTTCGTCCATCGGTTTCGCGTGCCTCAAATACTTGATGATCTAGCTTTACCTGCAACCTCACCCCCCAACCCCCTCTCCATTGTATGGAGAGGGGGGTTGAGCGCAGCGAAACGGGGGTGAAGTCTAGCTCGTGATCGCGTACTCGAACGAGAAGGGACCGATCAGCCCGTTGGCGTCTTTCGACGCAATCGCCAGCGATCCGTAGCTCGACGCGACAAAGCCTTTCCACGTCACGCTGGTTTCGGTGCTCTCGAACATGTCGCTGTAGGTCAGCGCGCCCGGCGGACGCAGCGCGACGACGTAGCTGCTGGCGCCATCGACCGGCGACCAGACCAGCGTCCGCAAGCCGTCGCCATTGTCGCGTAGTTGGATGTTCTGCGGCTGCGGGGGACCATCTGACAGCGCCGTCAAGCAGGCGAGGATCGTCTTGGTCGCGCCGACGAGATAGCTGATTTGAATGTCGTCAATCGTGTCGCGGTCGGTATGCTCCCGCCCGACTTCTTCTAGCGCCTCGACAAACCGGACCGCCGGATACCCCGCATCGCTGAACGACATGTGATCGCTGTAGCGACCGGCGCGGTCGACCGCCGGCTGCACATCGATCTCCATCGCCGGAGCCAACCGCGAGGCAATCGCGTGCAGTTCGCGGGCAAGCTGGCGCGAGGTCGAATCGTTGGGATCAGCAGAGTACATCCGAATCTGCCGGTCGTTGATGTCGCCGTCGGGTCCGGTGTAGCTGCCGATGATGTCCATATTGAGCATCGCCGTCACCGGGATCTGGCGGGCGCGAATGTAATCATCGACGAAAGCGATACTGCCCTTGCGCTGAATCTCCTCGGCGGCGAAGGCGACGAAAATGATGGTGGCGCGGTGGCGGCGCTGACTCATAATCTGCGCCATTTCCAGCAGCGCGGCGACGCCGCTGGCGTCGTCGTTCGCGCCGGGAGCGCTGGCGGTGCTGTTATTGTAATCCATCGTGATGCTGTCGTAGTGCGCGCCGATCACGACCACGCCGCGCCCGACCTCCGTCCCCTGCATCACGCCGATGATATTCGTGCCGGTGGTGTCCTCGTTATTCCATGTGTACGGAAATTCCTGCGTTTGGACGACGAAACTGTTTTGATAGGACTGGGCGGCAATCTGCTTAAACTGGTCGAAGACGTAAGCCTGAGCCGCACCGATGCCCTCGGTCGGCGAGGTCTTGGTTGAGTTCCAGCGCCGCGTCCGCATTCCCGCCAGCCGATCGACGTACTGGAGCAGGCGATCCGGCTGCACTTGATTGAGCGTGCTCAAGAGGGTCGTGTCCGAACGCGCGATGTTCGAATTGATTTGCGTGGCTTGCTCCGGGTACTCGTTGGGCGCGAGCGTCGCGTAGCCGATGGTCGGTGGCGGCGTCGAAGTGGCGCGCGGAACCAGCGTCGGCGGCTCCGGCGATTCGGTCAAATTGCACGCCAACAGGACTAGCAAAGACCACAATGGGAGTAGGGTGAAAACTACTGCGGTTCGTCTTTTCATCGCCGCAAATTTTACCACAGCTTGACGTAACAGAGGGAAATAGGCGGGGAGGCGTGCGCGCCAGCGGCGGCGGTGATAAAATGGGTTACTAGCTGATAGCTCTCAGCGGTCAGCTTTCAGCCAGAACGGTTGATCGCTTCATCGCAGGATGGTTTTGACGGGATATTCTAGACAACCTGAGATTGCACAATGCCCCTATGGGCATACAATTCCGCGTTTTAGCTGATTGCTAATGGCTGATAGCTGATAGCTTCTTTCTACCGAGGAGTCGTTTCCATGCCCAGATGGTCTTCTTTTAGCACGTTTCTGGACGACGCTGCCGACGCTGCCAGCGATGCGGAACGGCAAGCGCTGGTCGACGAACTGCTCGGCGAGCGCACGCAGTGGCCGTGGGTCGAATCCGATCGGGCGACGTTCATCTTTGCGCGTGCCGGGACGAACAGCGTCGCGCTCAACCTCGATACCATCCCCAGCGATCCACCGTTCGCCCCGATGACGCAGATCGCCGGGACGACGCTCTGGTTCGTGACCCAGCCCTTCGCGGCAGACGACCTGCTGGACTACATGCTCGCCGTCGACGACCCGATGACGCCGCTGGCGCAGGAAACCGACATCGTCGGGCGAATTTCGAGCCACTGGCAGCCCGATCCGCTCAACCCGGTGCGCATGGATACCGCGCAAATGAACGTCTCGGTGCTGCGCATGAGCGAGGCGCGTCCCTTCCCCGACTGGTCGGCGCTGGCGCGCGTCCCGCGCGGGCAGGTCTACGAGCACCCGGTTGAAAGCCAGATCATGAATTATCGCGGGCGCAACGTCTGGGTCTATACCCCGCCCAACTATGCCGGATCGGGCATGGCGTACCCGCTGCTGATCGTGCAGGATGGGCAGTGGGCGATCGGTCCGCTCCAGCTTCCCTACATCGCCGACGCGCTGATCAAGCACCGCCGGATGCAGCCCGCCGTGATCGCCATGATGCAGAGCGGCAGCCAAGACGAGCGCAACCGCGAGTACATCAACAACGACCAGTACTACAGCTTCCTGCTCTCCGAACTGATGCCCTTCGTCCAAACCCACTACCGCATCGACTTCGAACCGGGTCGCGGTCGGCGGCGTCGCCGTCGGCGCGGTCGCGGCAGCCCATGCGGCGCTCAAGAACCCGGCGGTCTTCTCCCGGCTGATCCTGATCTCGCCGCCGCTGGGTCGCGGACAGTTTCAAGACGAACTGCGCGAATACAACGGGCGCTTCGCCGGGGCGGAAGTCCTACCCAAGCGGATTTTCCAGTCGGTCGGGCGCTACGAGGCAAAGGCGCGTTTCC
Organism: uncultured Chloroflexia bacterium; assembly: GCA_963727545.1. GTDB lineage: Bacteria > Chloroflexota > Anaerolineae > Aggregatilineales > Phototrophicaceae > Flexifilum. The sequence goes on along the minus strand of CAVSGS010000025.1, from coordinate 91,038 downwards.
ACAAACCCGCTCACGCCCTGCGGCTGATCCTTGAAGGCTTCAGCGGCATCGATTACAAGTTCGCCGAAACCGGCAGCGGTCATGGCTTGGTCGGATTTCGCAGCATTCTGCCCGAAGCGCTGGCGTGGACGTTTCCGGGCGATGCCTTTGGTGACAGCGCCGGGACCTAGCCTTTGTCCCGCCGCCTGATCATTGGATTGATCATTCCGGCTGCCGCTCTGATCGTCTGGCTGATCGGCGCGCAGCTTCCACGCTGGACTGCGCCGCAGCCCGGTTGGTTCGCACCGAACACGGCGGGAGTCTGCGCGGCGGTCGCGTCGCTGACGCTCTACGACGCGACGCGCGGGCATTTCCGGCGACACGATCGGCGGCGATGCGGCGCGGGATCGTGCGGCACAGGTCGCTGCCGAGTACACCGACGCCGAGCCGCTCAGGGTAAGCGATCCGTTGGCAGTCACGGCGACACTGCCGGGTGATGAGCGGCGCGCGGTTTACGTCGTCACGGTCGAGTTGACAGCGGATTCCGCGCTGGAGACTGCCGCCGTGATCTATCTCGATGCAACCAGCGGCGAACCGCTGCGCGTGATCGCGGCGACCGAACCCGCCGATGATTCGTCGGGCTGTGACTTCGACCTGCGGGGCGCAGTGGTCGCAGCGGTCAAGTCGCCGCCGCTGATCTTGTTGGTGGCTTATACGCTCGGCGCTGCCCTCTTGGTGGTGGCGCGCTGGCTTTTGAAAGCAAGGGGGACGCTTCGATGACGACGAACCTGTTCAATGGCGAGCGCGTGCGGCTGACGGCACTGCGCACCGAAGACGCGCAGACGATGGCGCGCTGGTACGAGGATGGCGAGTTCGGGCGCTTGTTCGACGCGAACCCGGCTTTTCCCAAAACTGAAAGCTCGCTGGTCAAGTGGTTCGACAGCAGCGAGCGCGATAAAGACGCCTTCGCGCTGGCGATCCGCCTGCTCTACAGCGACAACCTGATCGGCTACATCGACATCGACAGCATTCAGTGGACCAACCGCTGCGGCTGGCTGGCAATGGGCATCGGCGATCCCAATCACCGGCGCAAAGGCTACGGCACCGAAGCGCTCGGCTTGATGCTGCGGTTCGCCTTTCAGGAATTGAATCTGCATCGCTTACAGCTCACTGTTTTCAGCTACAATGAGGGGGCGATCAAGCTGTACGAAAAGCTCGGCTTCACCCGCGAGGGGGCGTTCCGCGAGTTCATCCTGCGCGATGGACAGCGCTACGATATGCTGCTCTACGGGCTGCTTGCCAGCGAGTGGGAACAGCAGATCGCCAAACCGAAAACCACGTCCGCTTAGACGAGAGTCTGCATTTTGACGTATTTTGACAACTCACCGGACGATCTGCCGGAGCCGGTCGAGGCGTACTGCGTGCGCTGCCGCGAGTTGGTCGAGATGGAAAACCCGGTCGCCGTCTGGACGCGCCGGGGGATGCCGGCGACGCGCGGCGACTGCCCGATCTGCGGCGGCACCGTCTTTCGCATGGGGCGATCTTCGGCGCACGAGCAGCTTCCCGCGCCGGACGCCGCCGAAGCCAGCCAGCGAGTCGCGCTGACGCGCGAGACGGTCTACGTCGCCTTCGCCCCGGCTGACGCCGCCATCGCCGAGCAGCTTGCCGCCGACCTCGAACGGGCGGGCATCGCCTGCTGGCTGCACGAAACTGAACCGGAGCGGATCGCGTGGGCGGGCGGCGTGCATCCGTCGCTGAGCGCCTGTGCCCGCATGGTCTACGTCCTCTCCGCCGCTGGACTGGACGACGCGCGCTTAGAGGCAACGTGGCGCTATTTCCGCTCCAAGCGCAAGCCGATCGTCGTCGCCCAGATCGACGGCAGCGCGCCGCCGGACGATCTACGCCGCCGCCCGCGCTTCGACCTCACCAGCGCCTACAAAACCGGCTTCCGCCAACTGCTGCAAGCCCTCGCCGACGGGCGCTAGACGGGCAACACATCGTAGGGGCAGGACTGAGTCCTGCCCCTACCCACATCGGACCAAATTGACAAAAACGGGCGAGGCGTGCCTCGCCCCTACCGAGACGGCATATGCTTATAGGGCTACGCTTAGCTTCCCCTCTCCACGACGTGGAGAGGGGATTGAGGGGTGAGGTCATTCATGCGCTGTCGCGGCGGATCAGGTCGACCGGCAGGGTGATGATCTGCGAGCTGCGCTCCTCCGGGTCAGCCAACTGCTGCAGCACCAAATCCACCGCCTGATGCCCCATCTCCAACAAGGGGATGCGCACCGAGGTGATCGCGGGGAACATCTCCTGTGCCATCAGGATGTCGTCAAAGCCGATGACCGCCATATCATCCGGCACGTGATACCCCTGCGCCAGCAAATGCTCGACGGCGACGATCGCAAAGTCGTCATTTGAGGCGAAGATCGCGGTCGGCGGGTCGGCGAGTGCCATAAAGTATTTGACCGCGTGTGCCGCCTCACTCGGCGACCAAGAACTGCCGTAAATCAGGTCGGGATCGAGCGGAATCCCGGCGTCGGCGAGCGCGCGCTGATAGCCCTCGACCCGGTGATGCGCACTGGTGTAGTACGAACTGCCGCGAATGTGCGCGATGCGGCGATGCCCGCGCTCGATCAGGTAGCGGGTGGCGGCATAAGCGCCGCCCACGTCGTCATACGTCACCGAGGGATAGTTGTATTTCGGATCGCCGGGGCGCTCGACACAGACGCAGGGCAGCCCGGCTTTGGCGATCAGGTCAAGCAGCGCATTCGTGTGGGGCGGGTCTTGCGCCAAGCGGACGATGACGCCGTCAAGCTGCCCGCTCATCAGCAAATGCTCAAGCTGGGCGCGATCTTCATTGCCGCCAATCGGATAGACCATCAGAAAGCGCTCGCGCTTTTTCGCTTCCTCGATAATGCCGCCTAAGATCGAGGCGCTGTAGGTCGACGTGAAGACGCTGCGCGGCGGGTTATAGTCGCTGAAGATATAGCCGATGGTGTTGGTCTGCTGATTACGCAGGCTGCGACCGAGCGCGCTTGGTCGATAGCCCAACTCGTCGATAGCGCGCAGGACGCGCTCGCGGACAGCGGGCGAGGTGGGGCGCGGTCCGTTGTTGATGACGTAAGAGACGACTCCCGGCGAGACGCCAGCAAGCTGCGCCACGTCACGATGGGTCGGACGCTTCTTTCGAGGCATGAATTCTCCTACATTCACAACGATGTCGGTCGAGACCTTGCGCTCTCAGTCTGTAGGGGCGCATAGCCGTGCGCCCCTACGAAAAACTTCGCTCAAATCGGCAACTCGCACCAATGGTTAATTAGCGACGATCAGCCCTCGCGGAGCCAGACGCGCATTTCGCCGGGTTGACGGTTTGCCCACAAGCAGTAGGGAATCGCCTTGAAGGCGAAGCTGCTGCGGGACTCGGTAATTTGTGCTTTCGGTTGATAGAGACCACCGCGCCACTCGGTCGGCTCAATCCGCACCGCCGTGCCGGTGATGACGCCGACACCGCCAAACAGATCGGCGTCGAACTCAGCGGTGAGCGCCGCATCGGGCGGGATAATGACGTTCGCCAGATGGTCAACGTTATCGACTTCTTCCAGACAGTAGATCACCGGTCCGCGCTGGAGCGCGACCTGTCCCGCGTCTTGACGGATGTTCGGGTTCGGCATGATGCGCTCGACCGGCAGCGCTAGGGTCAGGCTGACGGTATCGCCGCTCGACCATTCGCGCTGGATGCGGGCGTAACCCCGGTTGATCGACACTTCGATCGGCGTGCCGTTCACGGCGAGGCTGTAGCTCCGGCACCACTCCGGGATGCGCAAGGCGAGTTCGAAGCTGGTCGGCTGCTCGGTCGTCAGCGTGAGATCGATTTTGCCGTCCCACGGATAGTCGGTCTGCTGTTCGACCTGTACGGTTCTGCCGCCGAATTTCAGCTCGGCGCGGTTGGCATTGTAAAGCTGCACGTAGAGCGTGTCGTCCGAGGTGGTGTAGAAATACGAACCGAGGCTCGACACCAAGCGCGCGAGGTTGGGCGGGCAGCAAGCGCAGTCGAACCACTCCGAGCGGCGATAGTAGCAGGTCGGAGGTGATGCCGCTGAAGTGCTGGAAGGGATTGACCTTCGGGTAAGACGAGAGCGGGTTGGCGTAGAAGAAGGTATCGCCTTCGAAGGATACGCCGCTGATCATGCCGTTGTAGAGCGCGCGCTCCATCACATCGATGTAGCGGCTGTCCGGGTCGAGCCGGAACATGCGCTCGGCGAAGAACACCAGCGAGATCGCGGCGCAGGTCTCGGCGTAGGCGGTCTCGTTGGGCAGATCGTAGGCAAAGGTGAAGCCTTCGTTGCTGTGCGCCGGTCCCAGCCCACCGGTGATGTACATTTCGTGCTCGGTGAGGTCGGTCCACAGGCGGCGGCAGACTTCGACCAGTTCGGCGTCGTCCGTCTCCAGCGCGACGTCGGCGACACCGGCATAGAGATAATTGGCGCGGACAGCGTGCCCGGTCGCCTCGGTCTGCTCGCGGATCGGCTTATGTGCCTGACAGTAGTTATAGGTCTGCGCCCAGAACTTCGCCGGATCGTCGCCGCGTTCTTTCGCCTCTTGGTCGAAGTAGTTCGGCTCCTTGCCGCGTTCATCCACGAAATACTTGGAGAGCTTGAGATAACGTTCCTCGCCGGTGGCGCGGTAGAGCTTGACCAGCGCGAGTTCGAGTTCGGGGTGACCGGGGTAGCCGTGCCGCTTGTCCGGTTCCGCGCCGTAGCGCGAGTCGATCAGGTCGGCGTAGCGGCAGAGCACATCGAGCAGCTTGCGCTTGCCGGTGGCTTCCGCGTAAGCAACCGCCGCTTCGATCAAGTGACCGGCGTCGTAGAGTTCGTGCCAGTCGCGCAGGTTGGTCCAGCGCTTTTCCGGCTCGACCGACGTGAACCAGATGTTGAGATAGCCGTCCGGCTTCTGTGCTTGCTCGATCAGGTCAATCGTGGCATCGACCTGCCGTTCGAATTCGAGGTTAGGGTGAGTCATGAGGCTGTAGGCGACCGCCTCAATCCACTTTCCGGCATCAGAGTCCCAAAAGATGTGGGGTTTGGGCTGCCCCGGTTGCCAGTTGAGATGCCAGGCATCGATCCGACCGGTGATGTCCATCTGATGGTGGATCGCCGGGATGGTGCGGTCGCGGTTGACCGCCTGACGCTCACCCCAGAAGCCGGATTCGATTTTGACCGCTTGGACTGGAACCGCATTGAGTCGAGGAAGTTTGGTGATCAATATAGACTCTCCGCAAACAATAGTTGAATAAGAAAAATCGGTGCAAAAACCTACGCAAATCGATTTGCGTAGGTCGATTCGCATTATAGCCTCGCGAATTTATGGTTGTCAAAAACCTGTAAATCCCAGCATTTGGCGTGAATAATGGTTAAGGGAATTGAGGGGGGTTTTCACCGTAGGGGCACGATATATCGTGCCCCTACACGAGAAAACCGACTTGTGAAACCAGCGCAGCCAGTTCGTGAGCACTAGATCAAAAAAGCTGCCATTCGGGCAGCTTCTTGTCTTTATCAACCGACGGTTGGATCAAGCCGTCGCTTACTTCGACAGCACGTTGGGGTCGATAGCGTCGCGGACGGCATCGCCGATGATGTTGAGCGCCAGCACCACCACCGTGATCACCATGCCGGGGAAGAACGAGATCCACCAAGCATTGCGCAGATAACTGCGCCCGTCGGCGAGCATCGCGCCCCATTCCGGCGTCGGCGGGCGGACGCCCAAGCCGAGGAAGCTCAAGCTCGCGCCGGTGATGATTGCGCCGGAGACGCTGAGCGTCGAGACGACGATCAGCGAGCCGACGATATTGGGCAGGATGTGATAGAACATGATACGCCGCGGGGTCGCGCCCATGCTTTGCGCGGCGACGACGTATTCGCTGCGCTGAATCGTCAGAGTAACGCCGCGCGTCAGCCGCGCGAAGGTCGGCAGCGAGAACAGCGCGATCGCAAAGATCACGTTGGCAAGGCTGGAACCGAGCAAGCCCACCAACCAGATGATCAGGATCAAGCCGGGAAAGGCGAGAATCAGGTCCATGATCCGCATGATGATGTCATCGGTCTTGCCGCCGATATAGCCCGCCAGCAGTCCCGCCGGGACGCCGATCAGCGTCGAAATCACGATCGACAAAAAGCCGACTTGCAGCGAGATTTGCCCGCCGTAGAGCACGCGCGTCAAGACGTCGCGCCCCAGCTCGTCGGTGCCCATCGGGTTAGCGAGCGAGGGCGGCATCAGCCGATTTTTGGCATCGCGCCCAATCGGATTGCTGGAGGTGATGTAGGGCGCGCCGATCGAGACGAGCACGATCAGCAGAATCACGACCACACTCACCATCGCGTAGCGGTTCCGCCGAAAATGGCGAAACGACTTCGCATAGAGTCCTTCGGAGCGGGTCGAAATATCCGTCTCCAGCGAGACAACCGGCGACGTTGAAACGGACTGTGCCTTATCTGACATGTGGTTGCTTGCTCTAGTCATAGCGAATGCGCGGGTCGACGTAGCTGTAGAGCACGTCGACGACCAAATTCACGAACACGAAAGCGACGGCGACCAGCAGGACGGTTCCCTGAATCATCGGGTAGTCGCGGTCAAGAATCGCCTGAATTGCCAGCCGACCGACGCCGGGCAAGCCGAAAATACTCTCGGTGATCACCGCGCCGCCGAGCAGCCCGCCGACCGACAAGCCCACGACCGTCACCACCGGGATCAGCGTGTTTTTCAGCGCGTGAAAGAAGATCAGCCGGCGTTCCGACAACCCCTTAGCGCGCGCGGTTTGCATGTAGAGTGCCGAGAGCGTCTCGATCATGTTGGCGCGGGTCAGCCGCGCGATCAGCGCCGCCTGCCCGATCGAGAGGGTCGTCACCGGCAGGACGAAATGCTGCCACGTCGCTGCGCCCTGCACCGGCAGCCAGCGCAGCCCGACCGCGAAAATCAGGATCAGCATCAAGCCGAGCCAGAAAGTCGGGATCGAGTAGAAGAACACAACCAAGACGATACTGACGTTATCGACCCACGTGCCGCGCTTGACGGCAGTCAGGATGCCGACGCCCAAGCCGATCAGCGTACCGACGCCGACGCTCAGGAAGGTCAAGATCGCCGTGAAGGGGAAGGCTTTAACGATCACGCCAAAGACCGGCTCGCCGAACTTGACCGAGCGACCGAGGTCGCCCTGCACGGCATTAACCATAAAAACCACAAACTGCTCAGGGATCGGGCGATCCAAGCCCAGATTCTTGCGGATCTGCTCGATCAGCTCCGGCGATGCCCGATCACCCGCCATCAAAACGGCAGGATCACCCGGAATGGCGACGCGCAGCATCACGAACACGACCAGCATGATCGTGAAAACCAGCAGGATGGAAATCGCTATACGCCGGAGAATGTACTGGGTCATGAAAATTCGTTCCTTAGTCTCCGCCGGAGCAGGTGCGGCTCACAGCCAGAGGTTGTGCAGCGACAACGCAGACGAGGATCCTGCACTTTTCCGATGACCGGCGGTTGCTAGGTGGTAGGGGCGCACGGCTGTGCGCCCCTGCTGAGTTCAACTTCCGCCGTGATGCCTAGAACAGCATCACCCTCATCTACCAGTGGATGACTTAACCCTAGTTACTGGTCTCGAAGTAAGCATTCCAGTAGAGGAAGCTCAGGTCAGGGTTGATCTTCCAGTTCTTGAGTTCGTTGCGGACGCCGGTGAAGGCAGGCGGGTCGACCAAGAAGATCCACGGCGATTGATCGATGATGTACTGGCTCATCTCGGTGATGGTCTGGTAGCGGGTATCCTGATTCAGGTCGGTATCCGCCTTGGTCAGGAAGGCGCTCAGTTCGTCGGTCGAGAACCACGCACGGTTGCTGCCGCCCTTACGCGCCGGGTCGAAGAAGTAGGTCAGAATGCTGGGGTCTTGATAGCCGTAGTAGAGCAGGAACAGGTCGTGCGTGCCGGTGGTGGTCAGGTCGATCAGCGCGGTGCGCTCCATCGAATTGATTTCGACCGGGATGCCGACCGCCGTCCACTCGGCGGCGAGGGTCTGAGCAATGCGGCTGTACTCGTCCGCGTTGACGATTGCCAACGGCACCGACCACTTCTCGCCATCCGGGGTTTCGCGCATACCATCACCGTCAACGTCGACGTAACCGAGATCGTCGAGCATCTGGCTGGCTTTGTCGGGATCGTAGTGATAGGAGTTGGCGTCGAGGTCGGGGTTGTGTCCCCAAATCGTCGGCGGCAGCGGCTGGTAGATCGGCACGGCGAGACCATCATACGCCAGCGCATTGACTTCGGTACGGTCGGTCGCATAGGCGAACGCCTGACGAAGCTGCTGGTTATCCCACGGCGCTTTCGAGGTGTTGAAGCCAACGTAGCGAATTTCGGTCGCCAAGCCGTTATCGACGGTGATGTCCGGGTTGGCTTGCATGTCGGCGAGGTTCTGCGTCGGGATGCCCGCAACCGTCACTTCGCCGGTCTCCAGCGCGGAGAGGATGGTCTGGTCTTCTTCGAGGAACAGGATTTGCAGTTCATCCAGCGCGACCGGACCCGGATCGTCGTAGAGTTCCGGCGGTGCCCAGTGGAAGTCCGGGTTGCGCTTCAGCAGAATGTAGTTGTTGGTGTTGAGTTCTTCGAGCATGAAGGGACCAGATCCGACCGGGTTGGTGCCGAAGTTCTCGACGCCTTCCGCCTCGTAAGCCGTCGGCGAGACAATTTCCAGCCCCGACAGCGTGTAGAACAGCGGCGCATAGGACGAGTTCAGATGCAGCGTGACGGTGTAGTCATCGTCGACGGTCGTCTCTTCCAACAGCCCGACCAAATCCGCGCCCTGCGACGCGCCGGTGTCCGCGTTGGAGTATTTGTCGAGGTTCCACTTGATGGCGGCGGCGTCGACCGGCGTACCGTCGGTGAAGGTCGCGTCTTTGATCAGGTGGATGGTCAGCGACTTACCTTCGTCGCCGATTTCCCACGTGTCCGCCAAGAAGCCGACGTAGTTCAGGTCAGCATCACGCATGAACAGGGTCGCATAGAGGGCGTAATGGGGCCAGCTATGCCACGAGGTCACAAACGGATCCAGCGAGGTATTGGACGCGCCATCGGCGACGACCAAACGTCCACCTTTACCGGTCGAATCTTGGGCGAAAACGCCCAGAACCGTTGACAGGACGAGGGTGAGCAGAATGCTCAACGTGATACGGGCAAGTTTCTTGCGTGAGAACATGGATTTTAGCCTTTCATGACTCTTTAGTGCAGTGCGAACGTTCGAGCTTCACAATCGGGTCAAGAATTTTTGGCACGTTCCCCCTTTCCGTATCAGTGACTGATTTCGATTCGACGACCTCGTTGGAGGTCATGCAGACTGGTTAAGCGTAGCTTTCACGAAAACGCTGGGCTTTCGTAAAAGCTAGGCGGAATTACCGCTGTAGTGGTCGTAGACGATCTTGCCGATCTTGCCGATCGCCGATTCGACTTCGAAGACGCGCTGCCAGCGCTGTTCCGGCTTGTGCCGCAGCGGAGCATCGTCCCAGATGGTGAAGGCGGTCACGGCGACGTGGTTGTCTTCGGCGATGGTCATGATGCCGCTGTCGTTGACGAACCCGGCAATCGTCCCGGTCTTGTGGGCGAAAGGCGTGTTCGGCGGCAGGAAGCGCGGCAAACGCTGGTTCAACTGCTGCTTGTAGAGGATGCCCATCATCGCCTCTTGAACGTCGCCTTGAACGATTTCGCCCTTGTAGAGCATCGTGACCAGTTTGGTCATCGCCACCGGCGTGCTGACGTTGTTACTGGCGTCACGCTGGAAGACCACACCGCTGCGATCGATATCGTTGTCCGCTTCCCACTTCTCGATTTCTTCAACCGGGAGCGCGCGGATTTCGGGCGGGAATAACTCACCGATCAAGTTCTTGCAGTCCATCTTCAGCGAAATGTCGGGCAGACCGAGCGCCTTCATCGCGTCCTCGATCACCTGCATTCCGCCGAGCAGCCGACAGTTCATGTCAGTCGCCGTGTTGTCGCTGATGATGATCATCAACGTCAGTAGGTCGCGGCGGGTCGGCTGGACACCGGCTTCGAAGAAGGGCAGAATGCCGCTGCCGGGACTCTTGAATTCGTCCTCTAGCGCGACCCGGTCATCGAGCGAGTACTTCCCCGCTGCGAGCTGCTGACCGGCAACCGCCAGCACCGGAATCTTGAAGACGCTCGCCATCGGGTACAGGCGGCTGCCGTTGATCTCGACCTGCTCGCCGGTTTCGACTTGGGTGACGGCGATTCCGGCTTCAAAACCGGTCTCGTCAATGACTGCTTGAAGTTTACTTTCGAGCGACACGGGCTTCCTCGATTCTGTATCTATCGGCTTGGCGGCAGGTTTTAAGCTTGCTTTTTCATGCCGCATCACCACGTCATACGGGTATAACATCGATTGCGCTGCAACAAATCGTGCAAATGGACACAAATCCCTGCACAAATTATTGTATAACCAGCCTTGCCAACGCCGTTAGGATGCGCCTAACGGATCTTCGACCATCGGATAGCGATCCCGACTGGCGACCTGATAGGGAATGTTCTTGAAATCCGGCGCGACCGCTCCCGGTGCAGCGACGTAGATCACCTCGCTGGCGATGGGGGCGAAGCGCGCGTAGAAGTGCTGGGTCGATTTGACCAGCAGAATTTTCTTGGTGGACGGGTCGATGCCGACGTTGGTGAAAACGCGCGGGTCGAAGGTCTGGACGCGGGTCGAAATCAGCACAATGTCGATGCCGTTGGCGCTGACCGCCACGCTGTTGCCGAGCGGATATTCTTGCTGAGTTTCTTCGGGACCAAAGTAGGCGACGGCGTCGAGCGCAATTTTGCCGACCGTGACGTGCAGATCGAGCGGGTCGCCGGACATCGGTCCCATCTTGCCGCCGATGCGCAGGTCGAGGTGCGCGCCCTCGCCCGCTTCGATGGCGACACTCGCGGCAATCGGATCCCAAATGCAGCCGATGCCGACGTTGGTGATCCCGCGTTCGAGCATCCGCCGCAGCACGAAGGTCGAGTCGTTGGGCGCGCCGCCGCCGGAGTTATCCGACACGTCGGCGATGACGATCGGCATCCCCGGCGCGGCTAAAGCGTGATCGAGCACGCCGTCGATGTCGTAGAAGAAGGGCACGACTTGATCGCGCAGGGCGTAGAATTCGCGCCCCAAGCTCTCGGCGAGTTCTGCCGCGCCCGCCGCATCGTTGTCGGTGACGACCAGCATCTTGGTGCCGAGACCGGGCACGTCGCCCCACGGGAAGCCGTGACCGAGCGAGACGGAGAGCACGCCGTCTTTGCCTTCCAGCGCCGACAGCTTCTCCTTGAAGCTCTTGGTCGGTTCCTGCGTCGGATAGTAGAGGCTGATCATGCCGCAGTCGAACAGCGCCATCGTCGGCTTGACCTTGCCCTCGACCGTAGCAACGATCAGGTTGAACAGTTCGATCCCGCGATCGACGATGTCGGTGTGCGGATATTCCTTGTAAGTGATGATGGCGGTCGCCTGCTCCATCATTAACTCGGTCAGGTGACAATGCAGGTCGAGTTCGACGCCGATCGGCACGTCCGCGCCGACGACCTTACGCACGTGGTCGATCAAGTCGCCTTCGCAGTCGTCGTAGCCGTCGGCGACCATCGCGCCGTGCAGGTCGAGCAGCACGGCATCGACCGGCAGCGCGTCGCGCAGGTCGGCGACGATCTCGTCGCGGAAGTCCTCATAAACCTGCTTGAGCGTTTTTCCGGCGGGTTCCGCCAGCGCGATCAGGCTTTCGGCGAAGTCGAAGCCGCTGTTCGGCAGCCATGCGCCCCCACAGCGCCACGACCGAGTCCTTGAAGGGCGGATAGGTGCTGTAATCGCCTTTGCGCGCGACCACGAAACTCTTGAGTCCGGTCGGCATCGGCGAAAAGGTGTTGGTTTCAGTTGCCAGTGAAGCGGCGAAAATCTTCATCGGGTTATTCGTCCTCTGCAATCGGGCGATAGGGATAGCTGCCCATCCACATTTCGGTCACCTTGCCGGAATCATCGACGACGAAGCGACACGATTCGTTGCCGGAGCCGCCGCCGCTCATGGTGAAGGTGTGCGGCTCGTCAGCGGGCGTGAGCGTGACGAAGGTTGACGGGTCTTCGCCCACGCTGACCGCCATCAGGCGCTCTTTGACGACGCGCACGTCGACGTCGGCGTCGAGCATGTCCCAGCGATAGCGCCCCAGATACGGTTTCCACGCGGCGATCTGCTCGGCGGTCGGCGGCGGTTCGGATGCCGCCAGCTTGAACGCCGGGATCAGCGTTTCCATCATCGCTTGGCTGATGGCGCTCGGCTCGGTTTGGCGGTTGGTGAAGGTGATCATCGCCAGCTTGAGCGCGGGAGCCAGCGTGATGTTGGTCGTGAAACCGGGCAGACTGCCGCCGTGCCCGATCACCTTCTCGCCCGCGACCAGCTTCACACCCCAGCCGATGCCGTAGCCATTGCTGAAATCGGGTGCCATCGACACGGGCTGGCGCATTTCGCGCAGGGTGCTGCTGCCGAGAATCTGCGCGCCATCGTCGGCGGGCGCGTCGCGGAATTGCAGTGAGATGAACTTGGCGATGTCGGCGACGGTCGCGTACAAACCGCCCGCCGGACGCCAGCCGTCTTCGGCGAAATCCGGCACCGGGATCATCGCGCCGTCTTTGCCGCGACGGTAGCCGACGCCGTAGTGATCCTCGCCGTATTGGTCGCGCTCGAAGCCGCTGTCGCTCATGCCGAGCGGCTGCAAAATCCGCTCCTGCACGAAGGCGGCGTAATCCTGCCCGGCGATCTTGCTGAGCGCGTAGCCCATGATCGAGATGCCGAGGTTGGAATACTTCGGCTCGACCATCGTCGGCATCAGCATCTCGGAAACTTCCAGCGACGCCAGCAGTTCCTCAATCGAGGGCATCCCGTCGCCGAGCCAGTTGTCGTGAACGCCTTCGCGGGGGAGTCCGGTCGCGTGGGCTGCCATCTGCCGGAAGGTCGGCGGACGGGCATCGGCGAAGCGCGACTTGATCTTGAATTCGGGTAAGTACTTCTCAATCGGATCGTCGAGACTGACCTTGCCCGCGTCACGCAGGATCATCAGCATGGTTGACGTAAACAGCTTGGTGATCGAGGCGACGCGGTAGACGGTGCGCGCGTCGGCAGGGATTTGCTTTTCGGTGTTGCCGAAGCCGTAGCCGTGCTGCCAGATCAGCTCTTGATCGTAGACGATCCCGGCGGAAAGACCGGGAATTTTACGGTCGCGCTGCTCGTAAGCCAGTTTCGCCTCGACCAGCGCAATCGCCGCGCGGATCTCCGGCGCTTGTAGGTCAATTGCTTTTGAGTCGCTGCTCACTAAATTCATCTCCAACATCTTGATGTGTCGTAGGGGCAGCACGGACGTGCGCCCCTACCAATGCTCGCTGAAATCGACTACGAATCCCGGCGCGACATCGGGTACGCGCCCAGCATGACGCCGGTCACCTTGCCGCTGGCGTCGACGTCGAAGGTGGCGAAGTCGCCGCTGCCCGATCCGCCGATCATGCGGAAACGGTGCTGATCGTGCGGCTGCAAACGATAGAACGTCTTGGGATCGCCACCGGGCGACGTGACCAGCAGCTTGCCGTCGATCACCTCGATGTCGATCACGTCGTTGAGGTCGCGCCAGCCGTAGCGCCCTAGATAGGGCTGCCAACTGGCGATCTGCTCAGCGCTGGCGGGCGTTTCTTCGCGCTTCAGTTCGCGCTGGAACACCGGGACGAGCAGTTCGAGCGCCTTTTGCGAAATCTCGACCGGATTGGTGCCGGTATTGGTGAAGACGATCACCGCCAGCTTGAGCGCCGGAATCAGCGAGATGTTGGTCGTATAACCGGGCAAACCGCCGCTGTGACCGATCACCTTGTAACCGGCGACGCGGCGAATGCCCCAACCGATGCCGAAACCCAGTTCGAAATCGGGCATGACGTTGGCGGGCATGTGCATCTCGCGGAGGGTGCTGCCGCCGAGCACTTGACTGCCCCCGGCGGGCGCGTCGCGGAACTGCATGGCGATGAACTTGGCAATGTCGGCGACGGTCGAGTACATGCCGCCACCGGGACGGAAACCCTGCTCGTCCCAATGCGGCGAGGGAGCCATGCCGTCGGTCGTCGCTTCGGGGGAGTCCGCACCGACGAAATCGTAGCCGAGGGCGTAACGCTGCTCGCCGTAGCGCGAACGGTCGAACCCGCTCGACTCCATGCCGAGCGGCTGAAGGATGTTGGCTTCGACGTAGCTGGCGTAATCCTGCCGCGCGATCTTGCTCAGCGCGTAGCCCATAATCGAGACGCCGAGGTTGGAATACTTCGGCTCGGTCATGGTCGGCATGCGCATCTCGTCGCCGTCCAGTCCGGCGAGCAGCGCCTCGATGGTCGGCATGTGCATCGTCCGCCAGCCGTCGTGATTGCCCTCGCGGGGCAGCCCGGCAGCGTGCGAGGCGATCTGCCGGAAAGTCGGCGGGCGCGCGTCGCGTATAGGGCGACTTGATCTTGAATTCCGGCAGATACTTCTCCACCGGATCGTCGAGGCTCACCTTGCCCTCGTCGCGCAGCTTCATCAGCATGGTGGACGTGAACAGCTTGGTGATCGACGCCACCCGGTAGACCGTGTTCAGGTCCGCCGGGATTTTGGCTTCGAGGTTGGCATAGCCGTAGCCGTGCTGCCAGATCAGTTCTTGATCGTAGACGATCCCGGCGGAGATACCGGGCACATGGCGGTCGCGCTGCTCGCCGCCGATTTGCGCTTCGACCAGCGCAATCGCGGCGCGAATTTCCGGCGCGTTGAGGTCAAGAGTCACGAATGCGCCTCCCTTTTTTTGCTGAGCCAGTAAACGTACTGATCGCCCTGACGGACGAAATCGACGGCATCATAACCCCGCTCTAAAGCACCGACCAGCGCATCGCGCACGGCGATCCGCCACGCCAGCACCGCGTCGAAATTCTCGCGGCGCAGCGCAGTGAGATCGGTCGGCACGGGAACGGCATAGCGGACTTGATCCCACCGGGTCGCTTGGACGACCGGCAAGCCATTCGCGTCGGTGTCGATGAGCAGCGCCGCTATCCCCTCGATCGGGCGCTGGCGGCTCGGCTGGTCGATCTGCCAGCAAACCTCAATGCGATCCGAAGGCAGCCCCCGGTTGATGTCGTCGTCCATGTCGCCGTAGAAATTGACGTGATACTCGGCGATGGTCAGCGCGGCATCGACGCCGAGCAGATGCAGATTGAACCACGCATTGCCGCGCTGGAGCGGATCGAAGGTCCAGCCAATCGCCTTGTAGCCATAGTCGAGCGCCCAGACGCGCTGGCGACGCTTGAGTTCCAGCCCGATCCCCTGCCGCTGGTAATCGGGGTGCGTCCCGGTCATATGCGACCACAAAAAGACATTGCCAGCACGGTTGACCGGCAGCGAGACCAGCAGCCCGACCATCCGGTCGCCGTCGTAAGCGCCCATCACCAACCCGCCGCCGAGCGCCATCACGTGGAGCAGCGCTGAGGGCACCGCGTTACGCGGATTCAGCCCCCAGACGGCGACTTCAAGGTCGACGATGTGCTCAAGCTCCGCCGGGTTGTGCAGGATGCGGTAGTCGATCATTCGGCAGCGTCTCCGACCCAGCCCGGTCCGCGCACGACGCGCCCCGGCTTCGCGCCGGTGTGCTCGCCGTCTTTGAGCACCTGCACGCCGTTGACGAAGACGTGCTGCATCCCGGTCGCATACTGGTGCGGCTCGGCAAAGGTGGCGTGATCGATGATCGTCGCCGGGTCAAAGACGACCACGTCGGCGTAATAAGTCGGTTTGAGCGCGCCGCGCCGCTGAATTTTGAGGACATCCGCCGGGAACGAGGTCAAGCGGCGGATCGCTTCTTCGAGCGGGACTAAGCCCTCGTCGCGGACGTAGTGACCGAGCAGTCGCGCGAAGTTGCCGTAAGCGCGCGGATGCGGATTCGACTTCAGGAACGGTCCCTCAGGCGCCATCGACTCGGCGTCCGAGCAGAAGCTCACCCACGGAAGCTGGACTTCCTTGCGGATGTTGTCTTCGGAGATGGTGAAGTACATGGTGAAGATGCGCCCGCCGTCCTCGATCAGCAGGTCAACCAGCGTATCTTCGGGGAGCGTGCCCCGCTCCGCCGCGACTTCGGCGAGCGTCTTGCCGGTCAGCGGCTTGAGCGCCTCCGAGACGAAGCCCGCCAGCAGGATGTTGTCCGGCGTCTTGGACTCGATCCACATGTTCTCCCACTGGTCGGAAGGTGTTTTCATGTCTTCGATGATCTTGGCGCGGGTTTCCGGGTCTTTCAGCCGCGCGATCAGTGCCTCGTCGCCACCGTCGTGCGCCCACGGCGGAATGCAGGCATCCAAGCCGGTGCCGCCCGCCGGATACAGGTACATGTCGGCGGTGATCGCCATGCCGCTGGCGCGCGCGTCGTTGACCAGCTTGATCACGTCGTCGATTTTGTCCCAGTTTTCCGCGCCCGCCGCTTTCAAGTGATAGAGTTCGGCGCGAATGTTCGCTTCGCGGGCGATTTGCAGCAGTTCTTGGGTCGCTTCGACGAAGAACACACCCTCACTGCGCAAATGCGAGATGTACAAGCCATCGAATTCGGCTGCCGCTTGCGCCAGCGCGATCAGTTCGTCGGTTTTGGCGTAAGACGCCGGGGGATAGATCAGCGCCGAGGACAGCCCCATCGCGCCCTCACGCATCGCCTCGCGCACGAGGTCGCACATGTTGGCGAGTTCTTCCTCGGTCGGCGGACGGTCGTCAAAGCCGATCTGATGCACGCGCAGCGTCGAGGAGCCGACGAACGACGCGACGTTGGGCGCGACGCCCAACTCGACCAAATGCTCCAGATACTCGCCCAGCGTCGTCCACGTGATGTCGAAATCGATGTCCGATTCGCCGAAGATGCCGCCTTTGCCTTTGGCTTTCATCGCCTCGCTGAGCGGTCCCATCGAGACGCCTTCACCCATCACTTCGAGCGTGACGCCCTGCCGGATCTCGCTTTGCGAGCAGCCATCCTCGATCAGCGATTCGACCGACCAACTGAGCATGTTGATGAAACCGGGGGCAACTGCCAAGCCTTCAACGTCGATGACGGTCTTGCCCGTCAGCGTGCCGGGAGCACCCAGCGCGGCGATTTGATCGCCCTGAAAGGCAACGTCACCCTGATAAGCAGATAATCCGCTGCCATCGTAAACCGTACCGTTACGGAGAACGAGATCATACATCGAGTAATCCTCTTGCTGCGGTTAAAGCTAAGGCTGTGACTTCCGGGATTGTACTGACACACAACATGTTGTGCAAATTTGCGTCTCCCTTGCACAAAATAGTGCTAAAGTGTGTAATGTGGATTAGCGATTCGTGTACAATATTCAACAGCAGAGTAAATGAGGCGAAAACGATGGAACCAGCAGCAGCGCCCAACGTTATGACGACGATCCGCGCGCGCTACGACGAGATGAGCAAGAGCCAGCAAAAGGTCGCCGAGTTCTTTCTCACTCGTGGGCTGGAAGCGGTTTACCTGCCCGCTGCGCGGATCGCCGAACTCGCCGGCGTGAGCCACTCGACCGTCGTCCGCACCGCGCAAGCGATCGGCTTCGAAGGCTTCCCCAGCTTACAAGCCGCGCTGCAAGAACAGTTCTTAGGACGCATCAACTCCGCCAGTGTCTATCAACTCGGCTCCCGCAAACTGATCGGCGAACTCCGCGACCAGAACGAAGACGCCAGCGCCGCGCAAATCCTCCAGCGCGCCATGCTGACCGACGCCCACAACATCGAAAATCTGGCGGCGCAAATCTCGATCCCCGATTTCGAACAAACCATCGACCTCTTGATCAACGCCCCCACCGTCAACGTGATTGGCTTGCGCTCGTCCGCGCCGCTGGCGCTCAACTTCATCACCGGCTTGCGTCAGATTCGCCCGAACTGCATCCTGCTGCGCCCCGACTTCGGCGATCTGGTCGACCAAGTGGCGGCGATTGCCGCAGGCGACGTGCTGGTCTCGATCTGTTTCGGGCGCTACATGCGCGACACGCTCTACTGCATGGATCACGCCCGCAAAGTCGGCGCGAAGGTGATCGCCATCACCGACACGCCGCTGTCACCGGCAGCCAAGCGCGCCGACCTCGTGTTTGTGGTACGGCACGGGGTTTGGTTCTACGGCGCGTCCGCCTCGCTGTTCAGCCTGTTCAACGCGCTGATCGCGGCGCTGCTCGTCCGCCAGAGTGCCAGCGCCCAAGCACGCTTGGAGTACGTCGACGCGATCATCGATCGCTTTCAAATCTTCGAGCCGCTAGAGAGCACCGATCCGGCTCCCGGCGATTGAGCCGCAAGGATGCGGCAGAACCAGAAGTGAGGGTATGTAGGGGCGTTACATGTAACGCCCCTACGGATACACACTAGACGTAGGTGTTGCTCTCCTGCCAGCGCGCTTCGGCGGCTGCGAGCCGGTCACGCTGCATCTCGACGCCGGTGCCGATGCCATCGGGCACGCGGAGCGTACTGCCTTCCTGCAAAACAAACGGCGCTTCGGTCAGGTCGGGGTCGAAATAGCGGTCGGTCGCGGAGATGTCGCAGGGCATATTGACCCCCGGCAGCGCCGCAAAGGCGATATTGGCAGCCCGCGCCGGACCGGTCTCCAACATCCCGCCGACCCACAGGGGGAAGTTGTTGGCGACGCAGGTTTCGTAGATGTTCAGGCTCTCGACGTAGCCACCGACACGCGCCGGTTTCAGGTTGAGAATCCGCGCCGCGCCCAGTTCGATGGCGAGCTTGAGGTCGTTGTTGGACTTGACGCACTCGTCCAAGCAGATCGCCGTCTTGAGCTGCGGCTGAAGTTTGCTGTGCTCGTAGATGTCGTCGTCGCCGAGCGGCTGTTCCAGCATCAGCAGGTTGTACTGATCGAGTTCCGCCAAGTGGGGCGCATCGGCGAGCGTGTAGGCGCTGTTGGCGTCCAGCATCATGGTGACGTCCGGCAGCGCGGCGCGCACGCCCTGCGCCAGTTCGACGTCCCACCCCGGCTGAATCTTGAGCTTGATGCGGCGATAACCCTGCTTCAGCCGCTTATTGATGATCGCCAGCGTCGCCTCGACCGTCGGTTGAATGCCGATGCTCACGCCGACCAGCGCTCGCCCGGTCGACGCATTGCCTTCGGGCAGATAGCTGGCGAACAAGTCGGTGAGGCGCATCTCGTTGGCGCGTGCCAGCGCATCCCAGATCGCGGCTTCCAAGCCATGCTTGGTATGATGATTACCGCGCGTGTGCTGCATCAGCACCGGCACGGTCCGCATGTCGCTGATTTCCTGCCCGACCAATTTGGGGATCAGGAAATTGTTGGCGATGTGCTGTGCCGTCCCGATCGTCTCAGCACCATAGCCGGGTTCGACTTCAACTGAGATTTCGCCCCAGCCGGTGACGCCGTTTTCGGTCGTGACCTCGACCAAGACCGCCGCCTTGAACGGGTCTTGTCCGAAGCTCGTCCGCAAAATTTCGACGAACGGCAGGGCGATAGGGTGAAGCGTAATCGATTTGATCGTAATTGATTTCAAGCTGGTTTCTCCGATCGTGGATGTTCAAAGCGCAGCACTTTGCCGTATCCTAAGGGAAAGATCCACCTATGATCGGCAAGCAGGAAACTAATTTTGCGTTGTCAAAACCAATCAGCCGTAGAATTTGAGCGCAAGTGTAACAACATTGTGCCCACAATGCAAAGTAGTTTTGCACACTTTGTTGCAGAATATTTTGGAAGTTCGGCATAATGTGAGCAGCGCTACGCACCCATGTGCATGGAGAAAAGTCCGATGAAGCAGGATGAAGCAGCAAAGCTTGACATTGAAACACGGATGCGCACTCGCTACGACACGATGAGCAAAAGCCAGCAGCGTGTGACCGAGTTTCTGCTGACGCACGGCATCGACGTGGTGTACCTGTCGGCGGCGCGGATCGCCAAACTCGTGCAGGTCAACCGCTCGACGGTGGTGCGGACAGCGCAGGCGCTCGGCTATGAGGGCTTCCCCGCCATGCAAGCAGCGCTGCAGCAGCATTTGCTTTCGCGTTTGAATACCGCCGAGCGCTTCCAGCATGGATCGCGCCAGTTGATCGAGGAAATGCAGGAGCAAGGCAGCGGATCGACCTCGGATTCGGTGCTCCAGCGGGTGATCCGCACCGAAATCGAGCAGATCGACAATCTACGGCAGCAGATCAGCAGCGACAATTTTGACGCGGTGGTCGAACTACTGGCGACGGCGCGGCGCATCTACCTGATCGGCTTGCGCGCATCGACGCCGCTGGCGCTGCACCTGCTGATCCCGCTGCGCTTGATCCGCGACAACTGCTACCTGATCACCTACCAGATCCCGAATGGCTTAACCGATCAGCTTGAGGAAATGACCGATGAAGACGTGCTGTTCGCGGTGACTTACAGCCGGTATACGCGCGACACCCTCAACGCGATGGATTACGCGCGCTCGGTCGGCGCACAGGTGATCGCGCTGACCGATAGTCCGCTGTCCCCGGCGGCGACCCGCGCCGACCGGGTGTTCATCAGTCCGTTCCGCGTCTGGATGTACAGCAATGCCGCCGCGCCTTACGTGTTGTTCAACGCGCTGTTCACAGCGCTGTTCCTGCGCTACGGCGAGCACGTCCCGGAGCGATTGGAAAAGCTAGAGCGGATTTACAATCAGATGGAAATTTTCGACGACGCGTGAGCCGTCAACCGAGCGTCAGAGGAAATCGTAGGGGCACGGCGTGCCGTGCCCCTACGCTGAAAACTCACGCGAAATTAGCTTTTCTCCGCCTTGCGCGTGAACACGATCGGGTTCGGCGAGCTCGGCTCGAACGGTACTTCGAGGCTGCTGATCTGCCCCGCCGCGTTGGTTCGGAAGACGGTCTTCAGCCGCGCATCCATCAGCGTATTGACCATGTCGAACACGTCATAGTGATAGTGTTCGAGTTTCGCCGAGATGCGATTGTAGGACGTTTCAAGCACACCTTCGCCATCAAGGGTCACGTTGAGCACGCCATAGCCGGGGTTCTCGTAATCGCCGACGTAGGCTTCCAGCGGGTGCGACGGTTCCGTCCCGGCGACGCGCGCTTCGTCCGCCTTCGCTTCCGCCTCTTTTGCCGCCGCCTTCATCTTGTTGGTGAAGTCCATGAAGTAAGCATTCCAGTCCTTGACCTCGGCACCGAGCAGACGGTCGTACAAACTGTGGACGATGACGTGCGGCAGCGCGGTGTGATCCAGATTGGTCAGGACGACGACGCCCGCATTGATCCCCGGCATGAACGAGACCAGCGCCGCAAAGCCGTCGATATTGCCGCCGTGATGCAGCATGATCTGGTCTTGATAGGGGTTGATGAACCAGCCCAAGCCGTAGCTGACCAAGCCGACGCCGAAAATCTGCTCCCAGAGCGGATCGGCAATCGACATCTGCGACGAATGCAGTTGATGTGCGTTCTCCTCGGAGAAGATGGTATCTTCGCCGACTTTACCCTTATTCAAGTGGAGCTTGACCCACTCGATCATCTCGACCACGTTCGAGTTGATCGACCCGGCAGGTCCTACGGTCGTGATATTGCGGAAATCGATCTTGAAGACTTTGTCGTCTTTCTCGTTGTAGGGCAGCGCGAAATTGTCGGATTTCTGCGAGTTTTCGACCGAGAACTGGCTGTTGGTCATGCCGAGCGGCTTGAAGATGCGGTCGCGCACGAGGTCTTCCCACGCGCAGCCTTCGACCTCGCCCGCCAAATACCCCGCCGTCATGTACATCAGGTTTTGATACTGGAAGTAAGTCCGAAAATCGCGCGTCGGTTCGAGATAACGGACGCGCTCCATCAGGTGCTCGCGGGTTTCCGGCGAGTTGTACCACGAGAGGTCGTGCCGGGGCAGCCCGGAGCGGTGGCAGAGCAGGTCGCGCGGGGTCATCCGCTCGCTGGCGAAATTGTCCTTCATGCGGAAGGTGGGCAGATAAGTCTGCACCGGCTTGTCCCATTCGAGTTTGCCATCCTCGACCGCAATCGCTACCGAAGCGGCGGTGAAGGCTTTCGACGAGGAGCCGATAGCGAAAATCGTCTCCGGCGTGACCGGCAGATCAGCCTCGACGTTGCGCTTGCCGAAACCCTGACTGAAGACCGTTTCGCCATCCTTGACGACCGCGACCGCGACGCCGGGAACTTGCCACTCGGCGCGTTTTTCCTCGATATATTCGGCAAAGCCCTTTAGTTCGTCCAAAAGATTTCGCTCCTCGTTTGATCAATGTACTTAGCGTAAATAATGGTTAAGCTGATTTCGAAATCGGTTTGGGCGCAGCGCACTGCGCCCCGACAGTGAAAAATGCTCGCTCAGATTGCTAAAGTCGGTTACCGCGTGTTTTTGTGGGGCGCACAGCGGTGCGCCCCGACAGCGCTCTGAGATTTTCGTGGATTACTTTCGAGAACCCACTTTAGTGCTTCGTTCGGTAAATCCTTCGAATTGGGCGCAGCACGCTGCGCCCCGACAAAAGCCCGCGTTCTAGATCGGATTACTTGCCGGATGGAGCATTTAGCTATGACTGACGTTACCTAATTGCGCGTGCTGCGCGGGTCGAGCGCGTCGCGCAAGCCATCCCCCAGCACGTAGAAGAACAGCACCGTGATCGCGATCAGCACGCCGGGCCAGATGACCAGATACGTCCCTTTGGCGAAGTAAGTTCGCGCATCGGTGAGCATGTTGCCCCACGACGGCGTCGGCGCTTGCACGCCCAAGCCGAGAAAACTCAAGCCGGATTCGATCAGGATCAAGCTGCCGGCGTTGATGGTCATCGCCACGATGATAGTCGAGATGACGTTGGGCAGAATGTGGCTCATCATCAGCCGCCGATTGGGTGCCCCTAACGCCCGCGCCGCCAGTACGTAATCGCGCTCGCGCAGGGTGAGCACCTCGCCGCGCACAAGACGGCAGGTCGATGCCCAGCCGAAGACGGCGAGCAGCATCACCAAGACTCCCGGTGAAGGCGACCAAATCGTTGAAGCAATTAACAGCAGGAAAATTGACGGGATGGACTCTAGGGTATTGATGAACCAGATTAAGCCGTCGTCGACCCAGCCGCCGTAGAACCCGGCGATCATGCCCAACGTCACGCCGATCAGGATCGAGAGCGCGCTGGCGGAATAGGCGATCGCCAGCGAGACGCGCCCGCCGTAGATCAGGCGCAGGAATTGATCGCGCCCCAAGTTATCCGTTCCCAGCAGGTGCGCCGGACCGGGATCGCGGTAGCGCTCGACAATGTTGGTGCGGTTGACGTCGAGATGCAGACCATTTTCGATGATGATCGGTCCCATAATGCAGGAGATGGTCAAAATCGCCAGCCCGACCAAGGCGATCATGGTCAGACGGTCATGCGTGATGTGATGGACAGCGTCTTGCCAGTAGGTTCGCTGCTTTCTGGGTTCGTTGAGCTGCGCGATGCGCGCAGCTTGGGCAGTTTTATTCACAGTGTCGGTCATCTTTCAGCGCCTCATTCAATCTCATTCGATCAGTGGAGTTGAATGCGGGGGTCAAGCCACATGTAGAGCAAATCCGAAAGCAGCACGCCGAGTACGTACAGCGTACCACCCACGACCACGAACCCCATCACCAACGGATAATCGCGCTGAAAAGCAGCATTGACCGAAAGCCGTCCCAGACCGGGCCAGCTAAAGACCTGCTCAATGATCACCGCGCCGCCGAGCAAGCTGCCGAGCGCGGGACCGAGCAGCGTCGCTACCGGGATCAAGGCGTTACGGGCGATGTGCCGCCACCAAACCACGCGATTGCTCACGCCTTTGGCGTGGGCGGTACGGACGAAATCCTGCTGCAGTACTTCCAACACGCTGGCGCGAACGTAGCGCGAAATCGCGGCGACGATGCCCACCGAGAGCACGAACACCGGCATCACCATGTAAGGCAGCGTGTCTAAGAGGGTGGTGGGTCCGGTTTTAGTCACGTCCCGCATCCCGGTCATCGGCAGCCAGCCTAATTTCACGCTAAAGACGATAATTAAGATCAGCGCCAGCCAAAAACTCGGCAAGGCGATGCCTAAGACCGAGAAGACGCGCGCCACTTGATCGAACCAGCGGCGATGATTTAGCGCCGCGAATAAGCCCAGCGGTATGCCAACGGCGTAGCCGACCACCAGCGCCGATACGGTCAGCAGCAGCGTCGCCGGGATGCGTTCGAGGATTAATTCGAGCACCGGGCGTTTGTACTGAATCGACTGACCGAGGTCGCCGCGCAGCACGCCCAGTCGCGTGCCGTTGAGGTCGCCGACGCCATCGCCATCGACGTCGATGGTGGTGTAGTCGTTGCCGATCAGCCAATAGATATATTGAACCAGCGGCGGCTGATCAAGCCCAAGCTGACGCTTGAGTTGTGCCGTTGATTCCGGGGTTGAATTCGGGTTGAAGGTGACCATTGTCACCGGGTCACCCGGCGCGGAGATCACCATCAAGAACGAGATGATCGTGATACCGAACAGCGTCGGGAGCGCTTGGAGCAGCCTGCGGATCAGATACCTACTCATTGTTACTTTCGCTCAATTGAATCATGAGAACCTCACAAAGAACAGATCAGCGTGCTGCAACAAACTGTGCACGCGGCAGTCACCACGACGAAGATGATTGATAACAAACCACGGCGGATTCGAATGGTTTGTGGTTGGCGCTAGCAGCGTTGCGCTATTCTAGCCGCTTCAAATCTATTCCGCATGGTGGGATGAGTCCAAATTAGGGCACGATCATCTGCCGATTTTAGGATTGTGTCCCGGCAACAACATTATGACGAATAGACAAGAGAATTTGCAACAAAGTGTGCGGATTTACTTTGCGATCAGCAGATCATGTCGTTATACTGAGGCGCAGGTTTTACTAAATATCCGCCTAATGAGTTAAAAAGTGCATTTATCTCCGCGTATTGAGTTGGGGTCGCGACAGCGATCGCCGCGATAGGTGTAGGCTTTGCTAAACATTATCGAACTGGAACAATTTGTCCAACAGGCGATGACGACGGCGAAAGCTCCCGGCGTCGCCCTCGCGATCATCCACCAGCAAAAAGTGATTTATGCGCGCGGTTTCGGCGTGACCAGCATCGAGGACGGCGGCATCCCGGTGACACCGGGGACCATTTTTCGGATTGGTTCGACCTCGAAGCCGCTGACGACGACCGCGATCATGCGGCTGGTCGAGGCGGGCAAGCTCGAACTCGACACGCCGATCAGCGAACTGCTGCCCGATCTCGAACTGAGCGTCCCCGGCGCAATCGAATCCGTCACCCTGCGCAAGCTGCTCTCGCACACCGCCGCGCTGCCCACCGACGCCGATCATTACGGTCCGCGCGAAGCCGCCGGGCTGCGCGCCGGAGTTTATACCGACATCGCCAACTACCCGCTGATCGCCCCGGTCGGGCGGATTTGGTCTTATAGCAACCCCGGCATCAATCTGGCAGGCTATCTCGCCGAGTTGGTCAGCGACAAGCCTTACGCCCAACTGATGCAGGAATTGGTCTTTGATCCGCTGCACATGACGCGGACGACGCTCGACCCGACGGTCGCCATGACTTACCCGGTGGCGCAGTCGCACAGCAGCGACGCCGAGGGTAATTTGGTCGTCGACCATCACTACGCCGACAACGTCACCCATTATCCGTCCGGCTTCATCATGTCGACGGTGCTCGACCTTGCCAACTTCGCGCTGATGCACCTCGCTGGCGGGACGTTCGCCGGCGAGCAAATCCTCGCGCCCGAATCGGTCACGGAAATGCACACGCCGGTGGTGCGCTTCAAGTCGCTCAATGGCGACGGCTACGGGCTGACGCTCTCCTCGTTCAATTACAAGGGCGTGCGCCAAGTCGGGCACGGCGGGCGCATCAGCAGTTTCGCCAGCCACTTCGAAATGGTGCCGGAGACCGGCAGCGCGGTGATCATCTTGGCGAACAATTCGGAAGCATGGGGAGCGCAGGAAGTCGCCATCACCCAGTTGATCCTTGACCAACTGCTCGACCTGCCCGCCGAAGTCGCAGCGCCTAAGACGATTGAACCCGACCGCACCACGTGGGATCGCTTGGTCGGTGCTTACGTCGGCGCGCTCACCGGCGCGGCGGATGTCGTCCGCGATGGCGATAACCTCACGCTGATCTGGCAGGGGCAGCCGCTGCCGCTGCTGTGCGTCGAGCCGGACTTCTACATCGCGCAGCCGCCCGAAGGCGAGCCCATGCCGGTCAGCTTCGATTTCGACGACGCCGAGTCACCGGCGAAGTATCTGCATCTGCTGGTGCAAGCCGGTCACGCGCTGGCGCTGGAACGGCTCGACGTCGATCCCGATTTCCAGCCGGACACGCGCAGTTTTGACCAATACGCCGGAGTCTATGAGACCGGACTCGGCAGCCTGACCGTGCGCGTCGGCGACGATGGACTAGTCGTCACTTCACCGTTGTTCGGCAATGCCGAATTCCCCGCTAAGCCGGTCGGCGTGCATCAATTTTTGCTGCCGGTGGGCTTGCTCACCTTCGAGCCGCCGAACGGGGTTCGCTTGGGGCTGTCGATGCACTTCGAACGGACGCCAGCCTAAGCCACCGGCGTAAAGCAGCTCGTTCAGCATCAATTGTGATTGCAGCAAGGATAAGTGGACGTGTCTGAGGAAAAACGTACTATCGAGGCTGCCGATCTCTTCCGGCTGAAGTTCGTCACCGGCGCACAGCTTTCACCTGACGGCGAGCGCGTCGCCTATACGGTCTCGCACGTCGATGCCGAGGCGGAAAAGGAATTCAGCGCGATCTGGCTGCTGACTTTGGCGACCGGCGCGGCGCACCAGTTCAGCAGCGGCACCGCCAAAGACAGCAATCCGCAGTGGTCGCCCGACGGCAAGCAGATCGCCTTCATCTCATCGCGCGGCGAGAAGCCCCAAATTTACCTGATGCCGGTCGACGGCGGCGAAGCTCGCGCCCTGACCGCGCTCAAGCAGGGCGTCGGCGGCGGGCTGGCTTGGTCGCCCGACGGGGAGCAGATCGCCTTCACCGCCGTACCGATTGAAGAACCACGCGATCCGGCGAAACCCTACCGCGTGACCCGCAGCGTCTACCGCTTCGACGAAATGGGCTATCTGGACGACGTGGTGCAGTCGCTCTACGTGATCGACGTGGACGGCGGCGATCCGCGCCGTCTGACCGACGACGGTCTGCTCTATACCAACCCCCAGTGGTCGCCGGATGGGCGCGAAATTCTCGTCAACGCCGCGATGGAACCGGAGAGCCTACGGGTGGGACGGGCATCGCTGCGCCTCGTCACTGCCGCTGACGGCAGCGTGCGCGACCTGACCGCCGACTGGGGCATGGTTGGCTCAGCCGGTTGGACGCCCGACGGCGAGCGGATCGTCTTCGCCGGACAGCCGAACGGACTGCCGATCGGCTCTAAGAACGACCTCTGGACGATCGCCCGGAGCGGTGGCGAACCGGAGTGCCGCACCGCCGGGTTGAAAGTCGGCGTCGAAGGCACGCTGCTCGGCGACATGCCCGTCACCTTTGCCAATCCGAAAATTCTCGTCGCGCCCGATGGCGCTGCGGCTTACGTCTGCGTGCAGGACGGCGGCAACCGCCCGATTTACCGCGTCGCGCTCGACGGCGACGAAGCCTTCGAGCCGGTCGTCGCGGGCGAGCGCGCCTGTCTGCTGACCGGCGCAGACAGCGGACACCTGATCTACCTC
Source organism: uncultured Chloroflexia bacterium (assembly GCA_963727545.1). Classification (GTDB taxonomy): domain Bacteria; phylum Chloroflexota; class Anaerolineae; order Aggregatilineales; family Phototrophicaceae; genus Flexifilum. Next base: position 63,297 of record CAVSGS010000025.1, on the reverse strand, counting down.
GTCAGCGACTTCAACCATCCGGTTGACCTCTACGTCGCCGACGCCGACGGCGCGAACGAGCGCCAACTCACCCACATCAATGACGACCTGCTCGCCGGAATCGCGCTGCCGACGGTCGATCACCTCAACTTCCCCGGCAGTGACGGCGTCACCGTCGAGGGCTGGTTGGTCAAGCCGCCGACCGGCGACGCCCCCTACCCGACCATCCTGTTCATTCACGGCGGACCGCACGTCGGCTTCGGGCACATCTTCCACTTCGACACGCAGTTGCTCTGCGGCGCGGGCTACGCCGTACTGCTGATCAATCACCGCGCCTCGACCGGCTACGGCGACGAATTCGCCACCGCCATCAAGGGCGACTGGGGCAACCTCGACTACACCGACTTGATGGCGGGCGTCGATTATGTCATCGCGCGCGGCGACACCGACGGCGATAAGCTCGGCGTCTGCGGGCGTTCCGGCGGTGGCAACCTCTCCTGCTGGATCGTCGGACACACGGATCGCTTCAAGGCGGCGGTGCCGGAAAACCCGGTCACCAACTGGGTCAGCTTCTACGGCACCAGCGACATCGGCGTCTGGTTCGCCGTCGAACAGCTAGGCGGGCATCCGCACGAGATCCCGGAAATCTACGCCAAATGCTCGCCGATCACCTACGCGCACAACTGCGTCACGCCAACGTTGATGGTTCAGGGCGAGCATGATTGGCGCTGCCCCGCCGAACAGTCGGAGCAGTTCTACACCGTGCTGAAAGCCAACGGCTGCACCGTCGAGATGCTGCGGATGCCGAATTCGCCGCACGGCGGCGCGGTGCGCGGACCGCTGGCGGTCCGCACCGCTCACAACGATGCTTTGCTCGGCTGGATGAATCGCTACGTGCTTGGCAAAGTCCGACTAGCCGAAAACGCGGCGGTTTCGCCGCCCGGATCGAATGTCTTGGTAGGGGCGCACAGCCGTGCGCCCCTACGGAATGCAAGAACTCGTTTGGAACTCAAACCCGCCCGAAAGGCACTAGGAGCCACCATGACTGAAGAAAAACGTACCGTAGAACTCGCTGACCTGTTCCGGCTGGAATTCGTCACCGGCGGCAAACTGTCACCGGATGGCAAGTTCGCCGCCTACACCGTCTCCCACGTCGACGCCGAGAAAGAGAAGGAATTCACCGCCATCTGGCTGGTGAATCTCGAAACCGGCGAGACCCGCCAATTCACCAGCGGCACGGCGACCGACGCCGATCCGCAGTGGTCGCCGGACGGCAAGCAGATCGCCTTCATGTCGACGCGCGGCGAGAAGCCGCAGATTTACGTCATCCCGGTTGACGGCGGCGAAGCCCGCGCGGTCACGTCGTTCAAGCAGGGCGTCGGCGGCAGCCACGCTTGGTCGCCGGACGGCAAGCAGATCGCTTTCATCGCCAACCCGATCGAAGAACCGCGCGACGCGGCGAAGCCCTACCGCGTGACTCGCCACGTCTATCGCTTCAACGATATGGAATACCTCGACGACGTGGTGCAGTCGCTCTACGTGATCGACGTAGACGGCGGCGAGCCGCGTCGCCTGACCGACGACGTATTGATGAACGCCGCGCCGCAGTGGTCGCCGGATGGCAAGGAAATCCTGATCGTCTCCAACATGTATCCCGATACGCACAAATCGTTCTATGGTCGGCTGCGCGTGCTCGACGTCGCCAGTGGCGAAATCCGCACGCTGACTGACGACTGGGGGCAAGCGATGGTCGCGGGCTGGCTGCCCGATGGCAAGCGCATCGCCTTCGAGGGCGTGCCGCACAGCGCACCGATTGGCGCGAAGAACGATCTCTGGGTGATCGACAGCGCCGGGGGCGAACCGGTTTGCCGCACCGCCGGGTTGAAAGTCGGCGTGGGCGGTGGCTTGCAAGCCGACATGCCGGTGATGGGCTACAGCCTCAAGCTGCCGATCAGCAGCGACGGCAAATACGCCCTCGTGAGCGTGCAGGCGGGCGGCGACGTCGGTGCTTACCAGATCGCGCTGGACGGCGACGAGTCGTGGACACCGGTACTGACCGGCGAGCGCGACGTCATGCCGATGAGCCTCGCGGCGGGCAAGCTGCTCTACATGGTTAGCGAGTTCAACCACCCGATCGACCTCTACGTTGTGGATGCCGATGGCAGCAACGAAAAGCAGCTCACGCACCTCAACGCCGAGTGGCTGGAGTCGGTCAAGCTGCCGACCATCAAGCACCTGAACTTCAAGGGCAGCGACGGCGCCGACGTCGAAGGCTGGATTTACCTGCCGCCGGAAGGCGAAGCGCCCTACCCGACCGTCCTCTACATTCACGGCGGACCGCACAGCGCCTTCGGCAACGTCTTCCACTTCAACTCGCAGATGCTGGCGGGAGCGGGCTATGCTGTACTGATGGTCAATCACCGCGCCTCGACCGGCTACGGCGACGAGTTCTCGACCGCCATCAAGGGCGACTGGGGCAACCTCGACTACAACGACTTGATGGCAGGCGTCGATTACGCCATCGAGCAGGGCTACACCGACGGCGATAAGCTCGGCTGCTGCGGCTTGTCCGGCGGCGGCAATCTCTCCTGCTGGATCGTCGCTAACACGCGCCGCTTCAAAGCTGCCGTGCCGGAAAACCCGGTCGTCAACTGGGTGAGCATGTACGGCGTCAGCGACATCAGCGCGTGGTTCGCGGTCGAGGAACTCGGCGGCGCGCCCCACGAAATCCCGGAAATCTACGCCAAATGCTCGCCGATCACCAACGCCCACACCTGCACCACACCGACGCTGATGCTGCAAGGCGAGCACGACTGGCGCTGCCCCGCCGAGCAGTCGGAGCAGTTCTACACGACGCTCAAAGCCAACGGCTGCATCGTCGAGATGGTGCGCTTCCCGAATTCATCGCACGCGGCGTCGATCCTCGGCGCGCTGCCCGTCCGCACGGCGCAGAACGAAGCCCTGCTCGGCTGGATGAACAAGTACGTGTTGGGGATTGAAGAATCGACGGAAGCAGCACCCGAACCGGCAGCGGAGTAACCCGAATGGATTTACAGCAAATTGCCGGCGATGTACCCGATTACGAGCGCTTTCTGACGATTGACGAACTGAATGCGTCGAGCCATCAGTTGGTGGCTGATTATCCCGATCTCGCGTCGATTCGCGTCGTCGGGAAGACGCGCCGGGGCGACCCGATCGAACTGCTGACGATCAAGGGCGGCGAGCAGCAGGCGTTCGTCTTCGGCGGTCCGCATCCCAACGAGCCGATCGGCACGATGACGATCGAGTATCTCTCGCGCCGCCTGTGCGAAGACGCCGCGCTGCGCGACGAACTCGGCTATACGTGGCACTTCATCAAGTCGATTGACGCCGACGGGATGCGGCTGAATGAGGGTTGGTTCGCCGGTCCCTACACGCCGACCAACTACGCCCGCCATTTCTTCCGCCCCGCGCCGTTCGATCAGATCGAGTGGACGTTCCCGCTCGACTATAAGGACCTCCACTTTCACGCCACGCTGCCGGAAACCGAAACGCTGATGCGCGTGATCGACGAAGTGAAGCCGACTCTGCTCTACTCGCTGCACAACGCGGGCTTCGGCGGCGTTTACTACTACGTCTCGGACCCGTGCGAGCCGCTCTATGACGTGTTCCATCAAATCCCGTCATGGTATGACCTCGCGCTCGACCTCGGCGAGCCGGAAGTCCCTTACGCGCCCCAGTTCGCTCCGGCGATCTACGGGATCATCTCGACGCGCGAGAGCTACGACTATCTAGAGCAGAACGGCGTCCCCGACCCCGCCGCCGCGATTCAGTCGGGCACGTCGAGCGCGGATTACGCCTCGCAGTACGGCTCGTTCTACCTCGTGGTCGAACTGCCCTACTACGACGACCCGCGCGTCAACGATCAGTCACCGTCGGACACGCTCCGACGGGACGCCATTGTGCAAGGGATCGATCAGGCGCAAGCGTTCGACGACTGGATCAACGGCAAACTGGATGCGGTGCGGGCGGACTTGACCATCGAGACGCCGTTTCACCGGGCGGTGACCGCGTTTTTGGGGTCAGGCGCGCAGCACCGCGAAGCGCAGCGTCAATGGGCGCTGACCGCTGAGGAGACAAATCGACCAGCCAGCCAAGCTGAAGTGTTCAGCAATCTGCTGGGTTCATGGTTTTACCGCTTGCTGATTTTGGGCATGTTCGCCCGAATGATGGGCGCGGAGATCGACGCCGGTAATGAAAATACGGCGATCCGCGCGGCGCGTGACGAAGCGACGGCACGTTTAGAGGAACAGGGGGCTGAGTTCGAAAGCCAACTGAATTACCGGACCCTGCCGATCCGCAGTTTAGTCGGGGTGCAGGTCTGCGCCGGTTTAGCGACCGCCGCTTACCTGCGTGATCGCTAGAGCCGTTCGGCGGCTCGCCCGTTGTTCGTGTTGGTCGTTGTTAGAGAAAGGCAAGCCATTGACCGACTTGCACCGCGAAGCAATCAGCAGTTTCGATTTCGATGACGTGGTCTAGCTACTCAACTTAACGGAGACATCTATGAAACGCTATGCGGTACTCTTGAGTATTCTTCTCCTAATCGTCGTGCCCACGGTGCTGGCGCAGGATAATACGACCCTACTGCGCAATATCACCGGTGGGAACGTCTCCACGCTCAACCCGATTCTGGCAACGGACGGTGCATCGCTGGACGTGATCACGTTCCTGTTCGAAGGGTTGTTCGATGCCGATCCGCAGACGGCGCAGCCGCTGCCCGCCTTGGCGACGTGGGACATCTCCGACGATGGATTGACCTATACCTTCCACCTCAACGCCGACGCCAACTGGAGCGATGGCGTGCCGATCACCGCCAACGACGTCCTGTTCACCTACAACGCCATCAACAACGACGCGATTGAATCGCCGCGCAAGGGCGATATCCAGTTGATCTCCGACCTGACGGTCGTTGACGACAAGACCTTCACCGTCACGCTCAGCCAGCCGAACTGCACGGTTTGGGGATCCGCCTTCACCGCGCTGACGCCGATTCCGGAGCACATGTACTCGAGTGATTTCAGCGAGTTCATGGCGAACAACTTCAACAACGAACCGACGGTCACCAGTGGTCCTTACATTTGGTCGGAGACCAAGCCGGATGAGTTCGTTCGTCTGGTCGCCAATGAGAACTACTACAAGGGCGCACCCAAGATTCCGACGATCATCAACCGCGTGATCTCTGACCCGGCGATCCAGAATCAAGCGCTGCAAACCGGCGAAATCGACTACGCCTTCATGTACCCGGATCAACTGGAGCAGTTGGGCAATCAAGACCCGTTCAACGTCTTCGTCCTCCCGCTCAACAACACGCCCATGCTGATCATGAACTGGGCGGATCCTGCTAATCCGCAGGCAGCTTACGACGCCGACGGTAACCCGATCGAGCAAACACCGAACCAGTTCTTCAGCGACGTGCGCGTGCGCCAAGCGGTGGCGATGGGCTATGACAAGTCCGCCATCATGGAAACCCTCGGTCCTGACGGTGGTTACCTGCTCTCCGGTCCGATCACGCCGTCGTTCAGCTGGGTTGAACTCGAACGTGCAACCCTATGCTTATGACCCCGAAGCCGCCGCCGCGCTGCTCGACGAAGCTGGTTGGGTTATGAACGATGCCACCGGCATCCGCGAGAAAGATGGTGTGCCCTTCGAAGTGAACCTGCCCTATGCGCCGCTGGTTGACCTCTATACCAACATTGCATTGGTCGCGCAGGACCAACTGGGTCAGATCGGCATCAAGGTCAACGTCGAATCGCAGGAGTGGAGTTCGTACCTGACCAACGTGCTGCTGCCGCAAGACTTCGACCTGACGATTGTCGGTTTCGGTGGCGGGCTGGAAGTAGACGGTATCGCCTATAACACCCTGCTGAGCGAAAATGACGTGCCCGGTTCCGGCTTCAACATTACCTCCTACGTCAACCCGAAGATCGACGAACTGCTCAAGGAAGGGCGCTCGATGGCGGGCTGCTCGCTCGATGACCGTGCTCCCATTTACGAGCAGATTCAGCAGATCGCGCACGACGATGTCGCCTACGACTATACCGTCGGCACCAATCAGGTTCACGTGATGAACAAACGTGTCACCGGTTACGAGCCGGGTGCGTGGAATGCCTATGCGAATATTGCGCAGTGGGGTATCGCCGGCAGCGAGTAATCGCCGCCTAAGACTCTCCATCGGGGGCGCAGGACATCGCGCCCCCGAAAATCTCGCTAGAAGTACAAAAAGCTGCCGCCAACGGCAGCTTTTTGTGTTGATGCGTTCGTTCTCGCTCCTAAGGCGCAGCGGTCGCCTGCGGCGTAGCTTCGGGCGGCGGATTGAGGCTCATCACGTAAGCGATAGCATCGGCGATGTTCTGTGGGGACAGTGTCCCGCTGTCGCCGAACGCGATCATCGACAACTGCGGGTCGCTGCCTTCCGGCTTGGAGCCGTGCTCAAGGAACAGGTCAAGATTGTAGGCGTAAACCTGCGGATCGCTGTCGATCAGGCTGGGATCAATCGGGTTGAGCGGCGGAACCGTGCCGTCGTCCGAGCCGGGATTCGGGATGCCGCCCTGACCATTGGCTCCGTGACAGGTTTGGCAGTTGTCGGCAAAAATCTGCGCCCCCGCCTGCGGATCGCCGGTCAGGTTGACCGCTTGCCCCGCACCGCCCGGATTCGACGGTCGAGCGACGCCGCCGCTGCTTTCGCCCGTCTCCGTGCTCTCCGGAGGACCCGGTGTGACGGTCGGCGCGGCGGTGGCTTCAGGCGGCGGATTAAGACTCATCACGTAGGCGATGGCATCGGCGATGTTCTGTGGGGACAGGGTGCCGCTGTCGCCGAACGCGACCATCGACAACTGCGGGTCGCTGCCTTCCGGCTTGGAGCCGTGCTCAAGGAACAGGTCGAGGTTATAGGCGTAGACCTGCGGATTGCTGTCGATCAGGCTGGGATCAATCGGGTTAAGCGGCGGAACCGTGCCATCGTCCGAGCCGGGATTCGGGACGCCCCCCTGACCATTGGCTCCGTGACAGGTTTTGCAGTTGTCGGCAAAAATCTGCGCCCCCGCCTGCGGATCGCCGGTCAGGTTGACCGCTTGCCCCGCACCGCCCGGATTCGACGGTCGAGCGACGCCGCCGCTGCTTTCGCCCGTCTCGGTGCTCTCCGGCGGACCCGGCGTGACGGTCGGCGAACCGGCGGCTGCCAGCGCCGATTGAGTCTGCTGAGCCTGCTGGGTGGGAACTTCCAGCGCTATGGCGCGGTCGATGGGGATGCGAGCAACGCCGTTCGCCCGATCCACCCAGTCATAGCTGCTCAATAATGCCTCTTGGGTGGCTTCGAGCACCGCAGCATCGACGCTCGGCGTGGTGTCTTCGAGGTTGAACGCCGGATTGCGACTGCGAATGGCAGCGACTTGCTGCGCCGTGGTACTGGGCGTGAACAGCGCGATCACCAGCACCAACACGCAGGTCAGCAGAATGACCGCTGCCCCGATGATCAAGGCAGTGGAACCGCCGCTTTTCCGGGGGGTCGTTTCAGGATTCATCTTCGGCTCGTTCCCTTACAGCCGGTAAGCGATAGATAAAAGCGGCAAACCAGACGCCCGCCATGCCCGCGGGCAGAATGAAATCGATCCAACTCACGGCGCTGCCGAACGCCGGGAGGATCAGCCAATAAGCGTAGACAAACTGCATCGCCAGCATCAACAGCGCGACCAACGATAAGCGACTGATGCTGTTCTTGACGCGAAACGAGAGCAGGAACAGGAACGGCACGACCACGTCTAACAGGATTAGCAGCAGGGCGATCCACAGCCAACCGCCTGCCGTCCGCGCCAGATACCACGAGATTTCATCCGGCAGATCGCCCGCCCAGATGACCAAAAACTGCATGAACTGGAGATAGATCGTCACGATCAGGATCACGAGCAGCACGTTGCCGAGGTCTTGACGGGTTTGTCGCTCGCTGTTTTCCGTCGCCGACGCCCGCATGAACCGGAGCATGATCAGCGCGAAGGTATAAGCGGTCAATGCCTGCGTCGCCAGAAAGACCACGCCGTAGATCGTCGAGTACCAATGCGGCTCCAGCGACATGAACCAGTCGATCGCCGCGAAAGTCGCCAGCGGGAAATGCAGGATCACGCCGAAAATCGCCATCGAGCGTTTCGGATTAGGTCGCGTTATACGCCACGACAGGAAAAACCAGACCGCGAAGTAGATCACCGCGCGGACGGTAAAAAACGTCGGGTTGAGGAAGGCGCTTTGGTGCTGAAGCAGCGGATCAGCCGCGACGGTTTCGGGCTGTGCCCAAGGATAAAGCTGCGGCAGCCCTAATAGGATCGGGATAAAGAGGATCGCCACGACGACGTTCAACTGCGCGCCGATCTCGAAGTAGCGCCGCAGCAGCCCGCCCCACAACCCGCCGGTCACGTAGTTGAGCATCAACATGAACAGCGAGCCGAGGCTCAAGCTGGCGACGAAGGCGAAGCCGACCAAATACGCCCGCAGGAACGCCGTCGGATCGGTCAGCACGCCCACAATCGCTGCGACGATCCCGATCGCTCCGACCACCAACGCTGCCCGCCGCAGGCGCGAAACGGTCTCGCTTCTTGTCAGCGTAGTCATTGGGGAAGCTGCTCCTTATCCGCTTGGGGAAGCGTATCGACGGTCGCGTGCTGGCTGAGCTGCAGCGCCTCGACGTAGGCGATAATCGCCCAGCGGTCATTCACGTCGATTTGCTGCGCATACGACGGCATCGACCCCGCACCACTGGTGATGATGCCGAACATCGCGCCGGGTGGGAACTGACGCAGCGCATCGCTGTGCAGCGACGGCGGCGCCGGAAAACCATAGTTGGTCACGACGCCATCGCCATAACCCGCCGCGCCGTGACACGGGCGGCAGTAGATCTGGAAACGGTCGCGCCCGCGTTCGAGCACGTCCTGTGAGACCGGTATGGGCAGGGTCGTGACGAACTGACCACCGACCTTGCCGGTCGTCAGCGCCGGATTATCGACGATGGTGTCCCGTGCGACCACGCCTTGCGGCAGCGGCTGCGCGCAAGCGCCGTTCTTGAAGCCGGGGATCTGCCCCAATGCCGTACACTTGGGCTGATCCGCCATATTGCCACAGGCGGCGCTGGTCAGCAGCAGGACGATCAAGAGTGCCTTAAACTTCCACATCGGAGACTCCGAGAGGATTCAGGCTGTCGAGAAATTGACGAGTCGCCGCAGCATCGAACTGCGGGTCGACAGCTTCAATGCACAGGAAAAAGCGGCTGCGCGTCGCCTCTTTGAACTCCGGCACGTTGAAGACCGGGTGATAAGGCATCGGCAGCCCGTTGAGTATGAACATCCCGATCAGCCCGCTGAAGGCGGCGAACAGCACCGTCATTTCGAAGGTGATCGGCACGAACGCCGGGATGCTCGCCAGCGGGCGCCCACCCGCGTCAATCGGGTAGTTGATCACGGCGCTCCAATACTGCATCGCGAAGCCGACGATTCCACCAATCAGCCCGCCGATGAGGACGATGTAACTGATGCTGAACGAGTGCTGGTCGAGCGCCTCGTCCATCTCCTCGATGACGAAGGGGCTGTAAGCATCGAATTTGCGATAGCCGGCGGCGTGCGTTTGACGAGCGGCTTGCAGCAGGTCGGCGGCGTCGGCAAACTCCGCCATGATCCCGTAGGTCGGCGCGGGCATCTACACTCCCTCCTCTTCTTCGGCGATTTCTTCCTGTACTTCGGAGATCGAGATCACGGGGAGGAAACGAATGAACAGGAAGATCAGCGCGACGAACAGCCCGATCGACCCGACCAGTGTCACCACATCCCAAATCGTCGGGATATACATCCCCCACGACGACGGCAGGAAATCACGATGGAGGCTGACGACGATGATCACGAAGCGCTCAGTCCACATGCCGACGTTGACCAGCAGCGAAATGATGAACAGCAGCAGCGCGCTTTTGCGCACGCGCTTGAACCAGACCGCCAGCGGAATGATCACGTTGCAGGCGATCATCACCCAGTAGAACGGCGCGTAAGGACCGAGCGCGCGGTTCTGCACCAGAAATTCCTCGAACTGGTTGCCGCTGTACCACGCCGAGAAAATCTCGATGGCGTAGCTGTAGGTGATCAGCAGGCTCATCCCCAGCAGAAACTTGGCGATGTTGTCGAGGTGGCGGTCGGTGATCAGGTCTTCGAGGTGGTAGAACTTGCGCAGCGGAATCGCGATCGTCAGCACCATCGCCAAGCCGGAGAACAGCGCGCCGACGACGAAATAGGGCGGCATCAGCGTGCCGTGCCAGCCGGGGATGATCCCGTAGGCGAAGTCGAGCGCGACGATGCTGTGCACCGAAATCACCAGCGGGGTCGCCAGCGCCGCCAGCCAGAAATACAACTGGTGATAGCGCCGCCAGTGACGCGCCGAACCGCGCCAGCCCATCGACAGGAAGGCGAATATCACCTGCGCGAACCGGCTCTTGGCACGGTCGCGCACGGCGGCGAGGTCGGGGATCAAGCCGACGAACCAGAACACCAGCGAGACCAGCGCGTAAGTCATCACGGCGAACAAGTCCCAGACCAGCGGGCTGCGGAACTGGGGCCACATCTGCTCGGTATTCGGATACGGCATCAGCCAGTAGAAGAACTCCGGGCGACCGAGATGCAAAATCGGGAACAGCGCCGCCATCGCCACCGCGAACAGGGTCATGGCTTCGGCGAACCGGTTGATCGAGGTGCGCCAGTGCTGGCGAAACAGCAGCAGGATCGCCGAGATCAGCGTACCGGCATGACCGATACCGACCCACCAGACAAAATTCGTGATGGCAAAGCCCCAGCCCACCGGAATATCGATGCCCCAAATGCCGACCCCGGCGGCAAACAGATAGGTGATGGCGACGAACAAGCCGAGCGTCAGCAGGAAGGCGATGCCGAAGCCGATCAGCCAGCCGCGCGACGTTCGCTGGCGCAAAACCAGCGAACTGATCCGGTCGGTGACCGAGCCGTAACGTTGAGAGGGTGTGGTCTGGTTAGCTGCCATCGCTTATGCCTTCCCCGTGTCCGCCAATGCCGGATTCGGGTTGCGCAGCCGCGCCAGATAAGTCGTGCGCGGGCGCGTGTTCAATTCACCCAGCAGCGCGTAATCACGCTGCTGCTGCTTCAACTGCGCCACCATCGAGCCTGAGTCGGCAATGTCGCCGAAGACGATGGCGTCCGCCGGACACGCCGACTGGCAGGCGGTGCGAATTTCGCCATCGGCGATCCGCCGCCCTTCGCGCTCCGCCGTGATCCGGGCTTCCTTGATGCGCTGAACACAGTAAGTGCATTTTTCCATCACGCCGCGAGCGCGCACCGTCACGTCCGGGTTGTTGAGCACCCGCAGGTCGGGATCGCTGTAGTCGAAGAAGTTGAAGCGCCGCACCTTGTAGGGGCAGTTGTTCGAGCAGTAGCGCGTGCCGACACAGCGGTTGTAAACCATCTCGTTCAGCCCTTCGCTGTCGTGGACGGTCGCCTGCACCGGACAAACCGGCTCGCACGGCGCTTTCTCGCAGTGCATACAGGGCACAGGCTGGTGCGAGAATTCCGGATTGTCCATCGCGCCGCTGAAGTAGCCGTCGACGCGCAGCCAGTGCATCTCGCGCCCGACGGCTACCTGCTCCTTGCCGACGGTCGGGATGTTGTTCTCCGCCTGACAGGCGACGATGCAGGCGTTGCAGCCGATACAGGCATTCAAGTCGATGCTCATGCCCCACGAATAATCGCCTTTGGGGAAATCCGGGTAGAGCGACGGCTGCTCCGTGTGCTCGTAGCCGAGCGCCGGGTCGGCGAGGTAATCCGCCAGTGTGCCTTCGTGGATCAGGTCGCGCCCGTCCATCGTGAAGTGGTTCTGCGTCGTCACGAGCTTATGGCTCTCGCCGGTCGGCTTAACGGTTAGGTTCGAGTAAAACCACGCGGGCAGACTCAGCAGCGGATAGGCATCGAAGCCGGTGCCGCTGCCGACCTTGCCGGTCTGAGTGCGTCCGTAGCCGAGCGTGACGGTGATACAGTCGTCGGTCTGCCCCGGCAGCGTCCAGATCGGCGCTTGCATCGTGCCGTTCGCGGTGGTGAGCGTCACGAGATCGCCGTTATTCAAGCCGAGTCGTTCCGCCGTCGCCGGACTGATCAGCGCGGCGTTGTCCCACGTCAGCTTGGTGAACGGCTTGGGCAGTTCTTGCAGCCAGCCGTTGTTGTTGAACCTGCCGTCCCAGAGGGTCGGGTCAGGGCGGACGATCAGTTCCAGTCCATCGACAGCAGGGGGCGCGGCGGGGAGTTCGAAACTCGCCAACGTGACATCAGCAGCAGCCGCGCTCGTATTCGCCACCACGCCAGCGCGCAGGGTCGTGCGCCAGAAGGTGTCAAAATCATCGGTCGTGACCGCGTTCTGCCAATACTGCTGCACGATGGTCATGGCATCACGCGGCGTGTCCGCCAGCAGCGTTTCGAGCAGGTCGAGCGGCGCGCGCGTGTCGTAGATCGGCAGGATCAGCGGCTGCAAAATCGTCGCCGTGCCGTCGTAGGCGCGGGCATCCCCCCACGTTTCCAGATCGTGCGTCAGCGGCAGATGCCAGCCGCAGCGGGCGGAGGTCTCATCCTCATACAGCCCCAAGTGCGCCGTGAAGGGAACCTTCGCCAGCGCATCCGCCAGCGACGGCGCGGTATACGCCGGATTGCCGCCGAAGATCAGCAAGCCGGAGACGTCGCCGCCGTCGATCGAGTCGATCAGCGCGGCGAGCGAATCAGCTTGCCCACTCGCCGTGATCGGATCGACGTAAGTCACCGTCTGCCCGACACCGCCAAGCGTCGTGTTGATCCACGCTGCCAGCGCATGGACGATCGGCGGCTGCCCTAGCCCTGCCGTGACGAGGCTCGCGCCGCCCGCCGCCTTGAGATCGGCGGCGAGTGCATCGAGCCAGCGTCCCCAACTATCGGGCACGTCACCGGGCGCAGCGCCGGACAAGCCGAGCCGATCCGCCAGCGCGCGGGCGAAACGTTCCACGTCACTCGAACGCAGCGGCAGCCGGTGATCCGCCATCGAGCCGGTGATGCTTGGCGTACCCTCGACGGCGTACAGGCGGTTCATAGTTGACTGATCGGCGTTCACTCGCCGCCGATCGCTAAAGGTGCGGGTGTAATGCAGCCGACCGGGGTCGGTGAACAGGAAATCGTCCTCCAGCGACAGGATCACGTCGGCGTTCTCGAACTGGTAGAGCGGCGCGACCGCCTGCCCGAACGCCAGTTTGGTCCCGGCATAAACGTTATCGAGATTGACCGGATCGTATTGAATCCACTGAGCATCGGAATACTTTTGCAGAAAGGCGTCGATCTGCGCTTGCAGCGTCGGCGAGGTGATCGTTTCGCTGAGGATGCGGACGCCCTGCCCGCTGTCGCCCAGCGCCGTGCGTAGATCGCTCACAAAGCGATCCCAGTCGCTTGACTGTCCGTTATGCAGCACCGTCTGCGAGCGCTCCGGATCGTACAGCGACAGGATCGAGGCTTCGGCGAAGACGTCGGCAGCGCCGAGGCTCGCCGGGTGATCGGGATTGCCCTCAATGCGCGTCGGTCGACCGGTATGGCTTTCGACCAGAATCCCGGTCGCAAAGCCGCCGAGCACGTGCGCGCTGGCGTAGAACTGCGGCAGCGACGGCGTCAGGTCTTCCGGCTGGGTGACGTAGGGCACCAGTTGTCCCGGTGGTCTCGGGCTGCAAGCCGCCAGCCCCGCCATGCTTAAAGCAGCGGCGGCAAGCTGTAAGAAGCGACGGCGGCTCAACTGCGGCGCGTTCAGGCTGGACGGGAATTCGCGCTGGGCGAAAGCCTGAAATTCCGGCGAGTCGGCGAGGTCTTCGAGACTGCGCCAGTAGGTCTTACCAGTTTTACCGCGCAGTTGCTCGCGGATTTGGGTCACATCGGTCGGCGTAGACAATGAGTTGGGCAAGCAATACCTCCTTTCCTGAGACTCAGCGATGACAGGTATAGCATTCGGTCAAGGGCTGGGTGTTGATATTGAAGGTTTTCATCAGAGCAGCGCCGGAGATCGGTGCAGCCGAGTCCGGCGACCAGCCCATGGTGGTAATGGCGGATTCAGGACGCAGGTTATTCGCCGGAGCGCGATGACAGCTCAGGCACCAGTCCATCGTCAAGGGTGCCGCCTGCGAAATCACCGACATCTGGTCAACGCGACCGTGACAGGTCTCGCAGGCGACGCCTTTATTCACGTGCGCGCTGTGATTGAAGTAGACGTAATCCGGCAGGTTGTAGACGCGCTGCCACGCGATGGGAATGCCGGTTTTCTGGCTGGCAGCGAGTTCTTCGATCGCGGGCAGCCCCTGCATGATCTTCGAGTGACAGTTCATGCACAGCGACGTCGCCGGCATCCCGGCGAACGGTGAAGTTTCCGCCGAGGTATGGCAGTAACGGCAGTCGATGTTGAGCCGTCCGGCGTGGATCAGGTGGCTGAACGGGATTGGCTGTTCGATTGCCCTGCCCGCACCGGTCGCCGGTGATGATTGGTTGTAAAGCGCCCACATCCCGATGAGCAGGGGCACCGCGAGGGCTAGCCCCACTAGCGTCAGACGGGAAATGACATTGGCGCTGCGCGGAAAAATCTGCGACATGATTTCCTCAGTTCAGCCCATACAAATACGCAGCAATATCGCGCGCCGCCTGCTCGGTGACGCCGAGGTCGGGCATATCACCACCGGGCGCGACTTCCTGCGGAAAGCGAATCCAGTGCATCATATTTTCGGGCGAGTTTTGGAGGCGACCGGCGATATAGGTCTGCTGCGACAGATTGACCAGCGCCGGACCGACTAAGCCATCCGCGCCGGAAATGCCGGGGATCGTGTGGCACGACCCGCACCCGTACTGCTGAATCGCCGCAGCACCGCTTGCCGGGTCGCCGCCGCGCACAACCTCCGCTGCTGCGGCGGCAGACGGGTTGCGCCCCGCATTCACCCCGATAGCGACCAGCAAGATCGCAAAGGGGATCAGCAGCAAGCCTAAGCCGACGTAATGCTTCAGCATCGACGAGTCTCCCTTCAGTTCCGAATGATACGCGCTTGCATCATGCGCTCGGTCGCATTCAGCCACGCGACGAAATAACCACTCGCCAGCAAGACGAACAACACCCCACCCGGCAGCCACATGATCAGCCCGGCAAGCTGCTGATCGCCGAGCGCGGTCAAGCCGGTCTGGGTGGTGGCGTAGCTGGGATACCACGGCACCGACGAGAAGGTCAGCAGCGCACCGAGCGCGCTGATCTGCAAGGTGGTCGTGAACAGATAGAGCACGTTGATGCCGTACTGAATCTGCTTACGTCCGAACGGTCGCAGCAGCACCCACCAGAACAACCCGGCGGTGAGCAAAAACGCGCCGTGCTCGAACGAGTGGATGGCGGCGTTGTGGAGCGCTGCCTCGTACAAGACCGGGAGATGCCAGACCCACAGCGTCACCGTGAAGATCACCCACGCGACCGGCGGCTGAATCAGCATTCGCCAGATCGCGTCGCAGCGCTGCCAGCCACGCACCAGCAGTCCCGACCAGCGCCGGGGCAGCGCCCACAAAAAGGCGGTCGGGAAGCCGCTGAGGATGAACAGCGGCGCGACGATCAGGATCAGGATCACGTGCTGGACCATGTGCGCCGAGAACAACACCTCCGCCAGCCGATCCAGCGGCGAGATCAGCGCCACGAACAGCGCGAAGATGCAGCCAGCGAACGCCGCCGCACGTCCTCGTCCAATCCCGCGCCCGGAGCGCCAGTTCTGCCGCAGCACGCCCAGCACGTAGAACCCGACCAGCAGTTCCAGCAGGATCAGCACCAGTCCGTCCCAGTTCCACGTCAGCGTGATCATCAGGGCAGCGCCATATTGATCGGCGAGCAGGCATTCAGCGTTGCGCCGAACAGCCCGGTCGCGGCGATGAGCAGGAAGAACACCAGCGCGAGCAGCACTCCGGCAGCGGCGACGAATTCCTGCGGCGTCGAAGCCGCCTCCAGATCGCGCACGTCGAGGCGCTCGCGCACGGTGATGAAGGAAACCACCCCGGAACTAAGCGTCACCAACCCGGCAATCACCGAGAGGGTGAAAAACGGGAGCTTCGAGCCGGTCGCGCAGGCGAGCGCCGCCAAGCCGTAACCGGCGAGCAGCTGCACGCCCCACGACAGCGGTGGCGCGAAGTACATGAAGATCAAGCGCGCCGGGCTGATGGATGAACTGTTGGTCATTGCATCTCCCCTCACAAATGCGGCGATAGATAGAGCGATGCCACGACGAACAACCAAACCACGTCGACGAAGTGCCAGTAAAGCACGACGTTTTCGACGCCCTGAAAGCGCGCTGCCGTGAAATGCCCTAAGCGCGCGCGGAGTTGGAGATAGCCGTTCATGATCACCGCGACCAGCACGTGAATCCCGTGAATGCCGGTGATGGTGAAGAACAGCGAGCCGTAAGCGTTATCGGCGGGGCGGAATGTCAAACTGCTGTACTCGTAAGCCTGCAGCGCCAGAAAGAGCACGCCCAACCCTAAGCCGATCAGCAGGTTGCGGCGCAGCGCTGCTTGATCGCCGCGCTGGATGCCGTGCAGCGCACGGTGCATGAACACGCTGCTGGTCAGCAGCACCACCGTCAGAATCGCCGGGAGCACCAGTTCCGGCGTTTCGATGCCGTCGGGGGGCCACGCCGGGGAATTGAAGCGCAGATAGAAATAGGCGGCGATCAGCGAGGCGAACAGCGTCGCCTCGTTGCCGATCAGCAGGATCGTCGCCCACCAACCGGTCGAGCGGCTGCCGCTGAGCAGCGTCGGCAGACGTTCCGGCGTCGATGCTGCGGTCGTCATGATTGCGCCTCCATTTCCGCCGCTGAGGGCCAGAGCCACACGCCGACCATGAGCAGCGACAGGACGACGCCGAGCAGCGCCACCCAGATGACGTGGATCAGCAAGCCGACGAAGATGACCATCAAAGCGAGCGCTTGCAGCAGCGGCGCAATCGAAGCTTCCGGCATCACCAAGATCGAATCGGGCTGCGCGTCGAGCAGCGCCGTGCCGATGGTCTCACGCTGATAGGGATCGGTCGGGTCGGGGTTGGCTTCGGGATCGTCGTTAGGCTGCGTCTGGTGATCCCACATCGGGACGCCGCTGTAGACCGTCGGGATGGTGCGGAAGTTGTACGCCTCCGGCGGCGAGGCAGTCGCCCATTCAAGCGTCGCGCCGTTCCACGGGTTCGGATCCGCCTGCTCGCCGTTGATCAAGCTCTTGATCACGTTGATGACGAACAGCAAGATGCCGAAGGCGAGGATGAACGACCCGATGGTGATAAACAGGTTGGTGCTATCCCAACCGAGATCGCCGGGATAGGTGTAAATCCGGCGCGGCATCCCCAGCAAGCCGAGGATGTGCATCGGGAAGAAGGTCAGGTTGAAGCCGATGAAGGTCAGCCAGAAATTCCAGTGACCGAGCCGACTGTCGAGCATCCGCCCGGTGAATTTCGAGAACCAGTAGTACAACCCGGCGAACATCGGGAAGACCGCGCCGCCGAACAACACGTAATGGAAGTGCGCGACCACGAAGTAGGTGTCGGTCACTTGGCGGTCGAACGGGACCGCCGGGAACATGACGCCGGTCAGCCCGCCGATCAGGAAGGTCACCATGAAGCCGATGATCCAGAGCAGCGGCAGCTTGAAGCGCGGATGTCCGGTGAGCATCGTGCCCAGCCACGCGAAAATTTGCACGCCTGCCGGAATCCCGATGATCACGCTGGCGAGGCTGAAGAAGTTGTTCGCCAGCGGCGAAATACCGACCGCGAACATGTGATGCACCCACACGCCGAAGGCGACGATCCCGGTGGTGACGGCGGCGACTGCCAGCAGCGTATAGCCGACGACCGGTCGCCGCGAGAAGGTCTGCACCACCTCGGAGACGATGCCGACGGCGGGCAGGAAGATAATGTAAACGTCGGGATGCCCGAAGACCCAGAACAAGTGCTGCCAGAGCAGCGCATTCCCGCCAAACGCGACTTGGTAGAAGTGGAAGCCGAAGTTGCGTTCCAGTACGAGGAACAAGACTGCCGTTGTCAGCGGCGGCACGGCGAACACGACCGAGAACGACGCCACGAGGATCGTCCAGACGAACAGCGGCATCCGGTTGATCGACATGCCGGGGGCGCGCATTTTGAAGATCGTCACGATGAAGTTGATCGCGCCGGTGGTGCTGGCGATGCCGAGGAACATCAAGCCGAGCGCCCAGAAATCGAGATTAGGTCCCGGCGAATACTGAAGCGAGGTCAGCGGTGCGTAGGCGAACCAGCCGCCATCCGGCGCACTGCCGAACAGGAAGCTGGAATACATCAGCAGACCGGAGAACAGCAGCACCCAGTAACCGAAAGCGTTCAAGCGCGGGAACGCCATGTCGCGCGCGCCGATCATCAACGGCAGCAGGAAGTTGCCGAAGCCGAACAGCATCGGCGTGGCGAAGAAGAAAATCATGGTCGTGCCGTGCATGGTGAAGAACTGATTGTAGACTTCGGGGCTGAGCACGCCGCTGTTCGGCTGGGCGAGTTGGACGCGCATAAACAGCGCCTCGACACCCGCCAGCACGAAAAAGAGGAAGGCGGTGACCATGTAACGCAAGCCGATGATCTTGTGATCGACGGTGGTTAGGGATTGCCACAGCCCGGACGATTCTTCCCAGATTTCTGTGAGGCGGTGCTCGCCGATTGCTGCCATGAATTTGCTTCCCTTATTCCAACGTTTCCAAATAAGCGAGGAGCGCCTGCACTTGATCCGGGTCAAGCGCCATCGGCGGCATCAGGTTGCCCGGCTTGAGCGCCTGCGAATTGACGATCCATCCGGCGAGGTTGCCCGGCGTGTTCGGCAGCAGCCCCGCCCCGATGGTGGTGCGGCTGGCGAGGTGCGTCAGGTTCGGTCCCAACGTTCCGGCGGCGGTCGTGCCGTCGATGGTGTGACAGGCGACGCACGCCGAACTCAGGAACACTTGCTGCCCCTGCTGCGCCTGATTGGACGACGGATCAGCGGCAGCCTGCTGCTGCTGCGCGATCCAGCGAGTGTAAGTCTCCGGCGGGTCGGCGATCACCAAAAACGCCATGTGCGCGTGCTGCAATCCGCAGTATTCGGCGCACTGACCGCGATAGGTACCGGGTTGATTGGCTGCCAGCGTCATCGTATTGGTTTGTCCGGGGATCAGGTCGAGCTTAGGGGCAAGCTGCGGCACCCAAAAGCTGTGATTTACGTCCGCTGACGTGAGCTTGATCGTGACCGTTTGACCGACCGGGATATGGATTTCGTTGGCGGTGACGACGTTCTGCTGAGGGTAGCGAACTTCCCACCACCATTGATGCCCGATCACCTCGATGACCGGCGCATCGGCGGAGGCGGATGCCTCGACCGACTGATCGATGGAAATGCTCCAGATCATCATGCCGAACAGGATCACCGCCGGCAGCACTGCTCCGGCGAGCAAAATCAGCGTGATCGGGCGGCGATCGTTGGTGTCCGTGATCACCGTATCGGTTGTCAGGCGACGCGAACGGATATACGCGGCACTGATCAGCACGATGATGGTGATAAACACCACGGCGGCGACCAGAAATAAGCCCCATGTGAGCGTGACGACCTGTCCCGCTTCACCCGACTTCGGCGCGAGAATCGAAGGCGCGGTCGAACAGCCCGCCGCCAAATAAGCGACGACAACCGAAAGCAACCAGCTCGATTTTCGGCGCGGCTTGAGCGATAGATTGCGATTTCCGGCTGGGTGTTTCGGAACGCAAGACATAAAGTTGTCTGGCTCACTCTAAGCAGAAGCGGACGAGATAAATGGCACTGAGCCGTACGACCAAACTCGGCAAAGAGGCTTTCTCGTAGAGCGGGAAAACCACAGCGAAAGACGCACGCTAAAGGCACGTCGTCAATGTGGGGGGGCGGTGTTGGCGAAATGTACATTGAAATTAAATAATACTTTTCGAAAATAACACCGATCCCCACAACTGTCAAATGCTGGTGGGGGGCGGTGCGAGCGATCTAATTTTTCGGCTGGCAGGCAGCGAATCAGGCGATGGCGGCGGGTCAGTTTCGGCTATCGACGGCAGGAATTCGCCGAGTTTGTCGGTCTGATCGAGGTTAAGGATTCGATGAGAATTTTCAGCGCGCGGCTAATCACCGGATCGTTTGACTTCGACGCGGAACCAGCGATAGCCGTAACCTTCCAGCTCGACGGTGTGGTGTTGCTGTTCGTGCAGAGCGCGCTGCCGGTTACCGAGCAAATCGACCAGCGTATGCGCCCCGTCGGTCAAATTGACGGTCGCCTTCACCGGCTGATCGGAGAAATTGTGCAGCGCAATCACTTCACCATCACCCCAGCGGCAGCGATGGGCGAAGACGTGCGGGTCGCCCACGTCTAAGAATCTCGAAGCTGCCATAGCCAAATTCCGGGCATTGATTACGAATGCGGATCGCGTTCTCGATCCACACGAGCAGCGAATCATCACTGTGGCGCTGCGCTGCCACGTTGACCTTGTGGTAGCTGTACTCGCCGCTGTCGATGACCGGACGAATGAGCTGATCCGGCTCAGCCGTCGAGAACCCGGCATTTTTCGCGTCGCGCCACTGCATCGGCGTGCGCACGCTGTTCCGTTCCGGCAGCGAGAGATCATCGCCCATCCCGATCTCTTGCCCGTAGCGGATCACGGGGGTGCCGGGCAGCGTCAGCAGCAGACTGTTTGCCAGTTCGAGCCGCTGCCGGTCGTTCTTGAGCATCGGCGCGAGCCGCCGCCGGATGCCGCGCCCGTAGACCCGCATATCGTCGTCGGGCGCGAACTGCGCGTAGACGGCATCGCGCGATTGGTCATCCAGCCGATCTAGGGTGAGTTCATCATGGTTGCGCAGGAACTGCGCCCACTGCGCGCTGTCGGGAATATCCGGGATGAGGTCGAAGACTTTACGCAGCGGCTCGGCGCTCTTTTCCGCCATCGATGCGAACAAATACTGGTTGACCATGAAGTCGAACAACATGTGCATCCGGTCGCCATCGCCGAAGTAAATGTCGAGTTTGTCCATCGTGACGTTCGCTTCGGCGAGCAGAATCGCATTGCCCCGCCGCCACGACAGGAAATTGCGGAAGAAATCGAGATAGTCCTCGCGGTCTTCCCGCGTCGGGTCCTTCAAGCCCTTCAGTTCGATGACGAACGGGGCGGCATCGACCCGAAATCCGGCGACGCCTAGCTCCAGCCAGAAGCCCATAATTTTGCGGATTTCTTCCTGCACATCCGGGTTGGCGATGTTCAGGTCGGGCTGAAATTTATAGAAGCGATGGTAATAATACTCTCCGGCTTTTTCGTCATAGGTCCACGTGCTCTTCTGAACGCCGGGGAACGCCATCCCTTGATCCGCGTCTTTGGGCTTCTCCTTCGACCAGATGTAGTAATTGCGGTATTTGGAGTTCGGATCGCTGCGCGCCGCCTGAAACCACGGGTGCTGCGCCGAGGTGTGATTGATGACGAGATCGACCAGCACGCGCAGCCCGCGATCGTTGGCGCGGTGCATAAACTCGACGAAATCGCCCAGCGTCCCCATGCGCTCGTCGACGTTGAAATAGTCGCTAATGTCGTAACCGTTGTCGCGCTCCGGTGAGGGGTAGAACGGCAGCAGCCACAGCGTATTGACGCCCAGACTGCGAATATAGTCGAGCGTCCGCGTCAGACCGGGGAAATCGCCGATACCATCGCCATTGGAATCCATGTAGGTTTCCACCGCCAAACAGTAGATCACGGCGTGCTTGTACCACAGTTCGCTGTATTCCATACGACCTCCTCAGCGTCTCATTGCGGCGATTAATGCAATAAATACCGTAACATATCCAGCTCCGGAAATACAGCGTGTAACTTTAGAGTTTGACTAGAATCGGCTGCTTTGCCCGCCGCAATCGGCATTTTCTACCCAACCCGGCTTGTCAAGCTGGCGGCTTCGCGTTAACATAATTTCAATCTTAATTATCATGATAACCCACTTTTCCTAGTTTTTTCCGACGATCCCCGTAACGGTCAGGTGGGCGATGCTTTACGACGGCAGCAGACAGGAGCGACAGCCATGAACAACCAGACTAACCAGCACGACGTGGTCGTGATTACCGGCGCGTCCGCCGGGGTCGGGCGGGCGACTGTCCGCGAGTTCGCCAGGCGCGGCGCGCGCATCGGGCTGGTGGCGCGCAACGAGGAGCGGCTGGAAACGGCAAAGCGCGAAGTCGAGGAACTGGGCGGCGCGGCGATTGTCCTGCCGACTGACGTCGCCGACGCCGAGGCGGTCGAAGCCGCCGCCGCCGCGACTGAAAATGCCTTCGGCGCCATCGACATTTGGGTGAATGACGCCATGACGTCGGTCTTTTCGCCCGTGAAGGAGATGACTCCGGCGGAGTACAAGCGGGTTACCGAAGTCACCTATCTCGGCTACGTCTATGGAACGCTGGCGGCGCTCAAGCGAATGCTGCCGCGCGACCGCGGCGCGATCGTACAGGTGGGTTCGGCGCTGGCTTACCGGGGTATTCCGCTGCAATCGGCGTACAGCGCCGCCAAACATGCAATTCAGGGGTTCAACGATTTGCTGCGCAGCGAACTGCTGCACGACAAAAGCGGGGTCACGGTGACAATGGTGCAGATGCCCGCCCTCAATACGCCCCAGTTCGACTGGGTCAAGAGTCGGCTGCCCCACCAAGCCCAGCCGGTCCCGCCGATCTTTCAGCCGGAAGTCGCGGCACGGGCGATTGTCTGGGCGGCGTATCATCACCCGCGCGAATTGTACGTCGGCGGCTCAACCCTGAAGGCGATCCTCGGCAACAAGCTGCTGCCCGGTCTGGGCGATTGGTATCTGAGCCGGACCGGTTTCCAATCACAGCAAACGCAGCAGCCGCGCGACCCGGAGCGCCCTAACAATCTGTGGGAAAGCGTCCCCGGCGACTACGGCGCGCACGGGCGATTTGACGAGCGGTCGGCGGACAGCAGCTCGTTCCTGCAACTGCGCGAACACTGGAAGTGGGTCGCAGCGCTCGGTGCCGGGCTAGCGAGTGTCTTGATGGGACTGGCAGTCGCAGCCGCCGACAAGACTTAGACGTTTGCGCAAAATCGGCTGCTGGGACTTAGGAACAATCAGACTGGCTATAATCTATACGTAGTTCGCTCGAAATGTTCAGCCTCGTCTTGATAGACGATCTGGCGCCAACGCGTCCCTTCTCCAATCTTCGCAAAGATAAAGTTGTTGATTGGGTTCTTTCGTACTTGACATCAAAAATCGAATGCAATATACTACCTACTGAAATTTAGGTAGGCTTATATGAAACAAGATCAACCGAGTGAATCCCGTGAGCGTGTCCTGAATGTCGCCGAGCATCTGTTCAGCGAACGCGGCTATGCTCCGGTGAAGCTCAAAGACATCGCTGACGAACTGGGGATGAAACAAGCATCGCTGTATTATCACGTCCCCGGTGGAAAAGAAGCGCTGTTCGTCGAGGTATCCGAGCGAAGCTTTCGGCGGCATCGTGCCGGGCTGGAGGAGGCGATCGCTGATGCCGGGGGCGAACCCCGCGAACAACTGCGCGGGGCGGCACGCTGGATCCTCTCTCAATCCATCCCGGATCTGGGGCGGATGATTAACTCCGATATGCCGGCAATTCAAGAGGCGCACGCGAACCGATTGATGCA
Source organism: uncultured Chloroflexia bacterium (assembly GCA_963727545.1). Lineage (GTDB taxonomy): Bacteria > Chloroflexota > Anaerolineae > Aggregatilineales > Phototrophicaceae > Flexifilum. Next base: position 39,570 of record CAVSGS010000025.1, on the reverse strand, counting down.
GATTGCCTTTGAGTCGCTGCTGCTGCCCGTCGCCGGTATCTTCCAGCGGGGCTATGAGCTGGGGGTATTCGACTCGAGCGAATTCATTCTACTTGCTGGCGCGTTTATCTCGGTGATCGCGAGCGTCCAGAACCTGCCGGATCGCTTCAGCCGCCAACCGAAAACGCAAATGGCGGATACCTTGATCGACGTCATTCTGCACGGCGTTATGACCAAATGAACGTTTCGTCGAAGGTCTCTTTTTTTCGCAGCTTTACCTACCTAATTATTGGTAGTCAAATTCAGCAATCAGGAGGTAACTATGTCAACCCGTGAAATCACCGCCGAGTCTCTGGTCAAGCAGTTTGGGGATTTTCAAGCCGTCAAAGAAGTGTCATTCAAAGTCCAGTCCGGAGAGATTTTCGGCTTTCTGGGACCGAACGGTGCGGGCAAGAGCACGACCGTTTCCATGCTCACGACCCTAGCAGCCCCCACTTCAGGGCGGGCGACGGTCGGCGGATATGACGTTGCCAGCCAAGCCGAGCAGGTGCGTCGGATCGCGGGTGTAGCCCTTCAGGAAGTAGGCATCGACCCGATTATGAAGTCCATGGAGCTGCTCACGATCCAAGGACAGCTCTTCGGGTTGAGCCGTCAGACCGCCAAGGCGCGGGCGAAAGAACTGCTTGAACTGGTGAAACTCGCCGACCCCGAGACCATGAATCGGCTTGTGGGCAAGTACAGCGGCGGTATGCGTCGTCGGCTCGACCTAGCGCTGGCGTTGGTTAATGAACCATCGATCCTATTTCTGGACGAACCGACCACCGGGCTTGATCCTGCCAGCCGCCGGGATGTTTGGACCGAGGTGCGCCGCCTGAACGAGCAGCTAGGGGTCACCATCTTCCTGACCACCCAGTATCTCGAAGAAGCCGACGAACTGGCTGACCGGATCGCCATTATCGACGATGGCGCCATCGTCGCCCAAGGCACGCCTGCCGAACTCAAGGCGCAGATCGGCACCGAGTCAATCAACGTGGCTTTCCATCAGGCGGAGGATACGGAGAAAGCCTCCGCCGTACTCGCGGACATGGTGACCAGCACGCAGGCGGACGGCAGCGTCTTGCGGTTGTACATGAACCATGCTGCTGCCGCCGTGCCCGCCGTAGTGAACCGCTTGCAAAGCGAAGGGCTGGAAATGGCTTCGCTGACCTTGACCCAGCCCACGCTCGACGACGTTTTCCTCAGCGTAACCGGCAAGCGCTTGCTCATCGCCGATGACAAGGCGAAACAGCCGCGCAGCCGTTGGTCGCGCGCTTCCTAATTCTCATCTCGTCCTTGCCTGAGGTTTACAGTCCGCAATAGGAGTACTGATCATGAGTATTGACACCTCTAATCGAATGCCGCTCGCCCAACCGGATACGCGCCCTACCCGCGCGGAAGCACGCATGCCTTTTGTTTTGCAGGTGACGACCCTGACTTGGCGTTACCTTGTTACCGTGTTTCGCACTCCGGCAGCGGTGATCCCCGGATTGTTGATCAGCGTGTTCTTCCTGTTGGTCTACCAGTCGACACTGGGTGGCGCATCCAACTTTCTGCCCGGACTAGCGGGGAAAAGCTATCTTGGCTTCATCCTGCCCCTGTCGGTGGTCAGCGCGGCTTTGAGCGGTGCTGGCGGCGCTGGGCAAGCGATCGTGCGCGACATCGCCAGCGGCTATTTTGACAAGCTGATGCTGACCCCGATTAGCCGGGTAGCGCTGCTGCTCGGTTCAATTCTGACCGGCGCGGTCATTCTGGGGATCCAAGCAGCACTGGTCACCGGGGTTGGCATTCTAATGGGACTTCGACCGGAAACTGGATTCCTCGGTGTGCTGGCGATCATCGGCATCGCGGTGCTGCTCGGCACGGGCTTCGCCAGCTTCACGGTGGGTGTCGGGCTGCGCAGCGGCAACCCCGCCGCGACTCAGGCGGCGAGCTTCCTGTTCTTCCCGCTCTCGTTCCTCACGGCGACGTTCGTCCCGCTGGCGCTCCTGAGCGGCTGGATTAAGACGGCTGCCCAGATCAACCCGATCACCTACATTCTCGAAGCCATGCGCGCCATCCTCAACGACGGCTGGCAGGGCGATGTCATCCTGCGTGGTGTGTTGGCGTGTGTCGCCTTAGGTATCGTGACTTTCGCCTTTGCGATGATGAGCCTGCGTGCGCGCACCCGACAAAAATAACAACTCGAAAAGGAAAATGGAAATGACTCAATCGACAACCAAAACCAGCGACATTGTGCGTCAAGTGGTCGTGCTCGTCGCTACCCTAGCGACCATCGCCTTCAACGGCATCTCGCAGTCGCTCCCGATTGGCGGGCGAACCAGTGCCGACATCAGCAACATGTACTCAACCTACTTCACGCCTGCCAATTATGCCTTTGCGATTTGGGGGGTCATCTACCTGCTGTTGTTCGCCTACAGCATCTATCAGGCGCTCCCGTCGCAGCGCACGAACCCGAATGCTCGCCGGATCGGGTGGTTATACGTGCTGAGCTGCGTGCTCAACTGCGTGTGGATCACCCTGTTCCAGTACGATCAAATCCTGATCAGCCTGATTGTGATCGTAGGACTGCTGCTGTCGTTGATCGGGATTTACCTGCGGCTGGACGTCGGACGAGCCAGCGTCTCAACGGCGGATCGCTGGCTGCTGCAGCTTCCTTTCAGCGTTTACCTAGGCTGGCTCAGTGTCGCCACCATCGCCAACGTCGCGGTGCTCGGTGCGGCGCAAAACTGGGGCGACCTGTTTGGCATCGCCGCGCCGACTTGGGCAGCGATCATGTTAGGAGTGGCGACCGTCGTGGGCTTGCTGATGGCGATCACCCGCCGCGACGTCGGCTATATCGCGGTCTTTGTTTGGGCTTTCCTCGCCATCGTCAACAAGCAGTCGGGGGTGTCGGTGGTGACGACCACCGCGTTGGTTGCCGTCGTCATCTTGTTGGTGGGATTAGCAGCAAGCCTGCTGCTGAACCGCCGCCAGCAGCAGAACGTTGTTCCAATTCGTGCCTAAAGCGATCCCATCGTGCTGTTCCGGTCGCGCCGAGGTATGACCGGAACAGCGACGTGTTTAAGCGAATTCCGTCGTCAGGAAGGCACTTCTACCTGAGCCTGCCAATCAGGACTACGGCGCAAAGAACGAGTAATGCTGCGCATCACATCATCCGCAACGCGCATCGCACCGAGGGTCACGCCAGCGGTGGACTGCCCGGGAAATATCGAGTCGCCGACCAGTCGCAGATTGGAGATGCCGATCTTTGGGCTGCTTGCCTGCAGCAAAGATGTCTGTGGGAAGCCGCCGACCAATCCCCGGTAGCGACCCGTATAGTTCGCATAAGTGACGGGCGTTCCCGGCATGGTCAGCGACACGCTGTCGCGAAAGCCGGGCAAATACAGTTCAATCGCGCTCAAGAGGCGTTCCGTGTAGTCTGCTTTTCGAGTTTCATACGCCGCCGGATTGGTCTGCAATAGCTGCCACCAAGGGGCGACGTCGGTGTGAGTGGTGACCGTCACCGCCCGATAGCCGCTCGGAGCACGGCTGACATCCCACGCCGGTGAAAACGAGACGAACACGCTGTTTCCTTCACCCAACGGACCGTTCATGTTGGTCACGATCTGATGGTGATCGGCGAGGTCTGCGGGCAGTTTCGCCGAATCCACGCCCAAGTACAAGACAAATGCACCCCAGCCGCTCCGTGAACGCGTTGTCTCGTCGTGCAAATACGATGGGCTGCTTTCGCCAAGTAGGTTCGCCAGTGAGCCGGGAGTCAGGTTGGCAATTACAAAGTCGGCGGGCAGAAAGGTTTGCTGCGACGCACGTTTGCCCGTCCGAACATAGACACCCCGGACTCGTCCCGCCCGCACGTCGATTCCACTGACTTGTCGTCGATACAGCACCTGTCCGCCGAGCGCCACCAGCCGCTCCGCCAGCGTCTCAGCGATGCTGCCCATGCCCCCTTCTAGCGAATAGGTGCCCTGCCGCACCAGATCGAGCGCGGTGGCGCTGTAGAGCGCGTTGGCGTATTGGCTTGTCGTCTGCGCCGAAATCAGCAGTTGGGCATCGATCAGGCGAACAAATTCCGGGTCGAGCGTCAAGTCGTGGCGCTGAAGCCATTGCCGCGTCGTGCCGAACGCCAGCGGCATGAGGCGCGGCATCTGCGTGAGGTGCGGCAAGCTCACACGGAGCAATTGACGCAGATCGGCTCCGCTCGTCGGAGTCCACGGAAGTCCTTTGGCAGCCAGCGACCACGTGAGATCGGCAGCAGCTCGCTGTTCTTCCCAAAAGGACCTGCTCTGGGGAAACTGCGTGATCACGTCGGCGTTGTCGCGGCTCATGGTGATTTGCCGGTGCGGAAAGTGGACAACCCAAGCAGGTTCCGCTGGACGCACGCGCCACGTGAGTTGCAGCTGCTCGGCAAGCTTGGCGTGCGGTCCGTTCACCTGAAATCCGCCAGCGACGGTCGCGCCAGCGTCGAAGCGATAACCCTTGTGAGAGAACGTGCCCGCGCAGCCGCCCGGATAGGTGTTTGCTTCCAGAACGGTGACGTCCAGCCCGGCTTGAGCTAGCAGCGCAGCCGTCGTCAAACCGCCGACGCCCGCACCGATGACGATGATTTTCGCGCTTCGTGACATGGCACTAGCGCCTTGCTACGGCTTGCTTGGTGCGCCAGTGTCGATACATAAACAGGAAGCGCAGCGGTAATCCATCAAAGATCAGACGGGTCAGCACACCGCGCCAGCCTGACGGATGTGCCAGCGTGACGTGATCGGCTAGCTCAACACCGTCGGCAGTCGGGCGAAAGCTGTGTTGATGCACCCACAGCGCCATCGGTCCCTCAATCATCCTGTCAACAAAGGACGTCGAAGTCGGACCGGGTTCGTGCCGCGCGAGCCAATGAACCGGAACCGGACCAAACCACAGCTTGAATTCAAGTTCGCCGCTGGTCAGCGCTTCGCGGTCATCGCGCACGATCTGGACGAACAGCGGTGGCGGAGTCAGCAGGGGCAAGGCGCGAGGGTCCGCATGGAACTCCTGAATCGCGTCCATCGTTGTCCGGATCACCGAGCGATATTGGAAAGTTTTCTCAGCAGCTACCATCGTTTTCCCTATTTTCATCAAACACTCATCCCCGTCTGTTTACAAGTTGTCCAATTTATGTATAGTTATTGTACAGAATATCGCTACATGTTGTCCAGTTGGTAATCGTTATGAGTAGGGAGGTATTGTTGATGCACAAGTTCAATTTGCTTTTGATAGTCGCCGCACTGCTGTCGGTGCTCGCGCTGCCGGCAGCAGCGCAGAACGCCTCGAACACCATCGTGGATATTGCCGCTGCCGATGGTCGATTCACGACGCTGGTGACAGCGGTGCAGGCGGCAGGGCTAGCGGATACGCTGGCGAGCGAGGGTCCCTTCACTGTCTTCGCGCCTACCGACGATGCTTTCGCGGCACTCCCGGCGGGGACCGTCGACGCTCTGCTGAACGACATCCCGGCGCTGACCAAAGTCTTGCTCTATCACGTGGTACCGGGAACGGTGATGGCATCCGACGTGGTTAACCTGACGAGCGCAACAACTGCGGAAGGCTCGGACATAGCTATCTCCGTGAAGGACGGTGAAGTGTATTTGAACGACACCGTCAAGGTCGTGATGACCGACATCGTGGCGTCCAATGGCGTCATCCATGTCATTGACGGGGTCCTGCTGCCACCGGCTGATCAGCAGATGGCTACCGAGGCGCCCATGGAACCGGAACCCGTCCATCTTCGCGTGGCGCACTTCTCCCCGGACACCCCGGCGGTAGACGTATTCGTGAACGGCGACGCCGCCATCACCAGCCTCGAATTCCCGACCATCACCGATTGGATCGAGCTGCCGGCAGGCACTTATAGTCTGGCGGTAGCCCCCGCAGGTGCGGGTATCGAGGCAGCCGCGATTGGACCGGCGGACTTCGATCTCCCGGCAGGAGCCTACATTACGGTTGCCGCAGTGGGTTCGCTCCAGAATGGTACGCTCAAGCCGCAGGTGCTGGTCGAAGACTACAGTGAAATTCCCGCGGGTGACGCCCGCGTGAGCGTCTTCCACGCCATCGAGGACGCCCCGGCGGTTGACGTATTGGCGAACGGATCGCCGATCATCTCGTCGCTTGCTTTCCCCGGCACTGTCGGAGAAAACGATGGTCTGTTCACGCTGGACGTTCCGGCAGGCACCTATGATCTACAGGTCGTTCCAGCGGGTAAAACTGAACCGGTCGTGCTCGATCTTCCCGGCACGATGCTGGAAGCCAATACCAACTACTTCGTGGCAGCGGTCGGCACGCTTGCGTCACCCTCCGTTCAGGTCGCGGCAACCAGCCAAGCAGCGATGATGGACAGCGCCATGACCGATGACACGATGGGCAGCACGATTGTCGATCTTGCGGTTGCCGACGGACGGTTCACGACGTTGGTGGCAGCCTTGCAAGCGGCAGGGCTGGTAGATACGCTGGCGGGTGACGGTCCCTTCACCGTCTTCGCCCCTACCGACGACGCCTTTGCCGCCTTACCCGCCGGCACAGTCGAAGGGCTGCTTAACGACATCCCAGCCTTGACCAAAGTGCTAACCTATCACGTGGTTTCGGGGAAGGTCATGGCGGCGGATGTGGTGAATCTGACCAGCGCGACGACCCTAGAAGGATCGGACATCGCCATCTCTGTGAAAGACGGGGAAGTCTACCTAAACGACACCGTCAAGGTGATCATCACCGATATTGAGGCGTCGAACGGCGTCATCCACGTGATCGACGGCGTGCTGCTCCCGCCCGATGCCTAACCTGTTCGCAAGACTTCCGGGTATTCATTCGCTTCTCTCAGGGGGCACGCTGCGGCGTGCCCTTCCTGTCGTAAAACTGGGCAAAGCACGTTGAGCGGAATTCCTATTCCGACCCAAACAACCTCGCTGCGCGGTCTGCATGCTCTGCTGCGCCAGCGCAGCCTGCTGGCAGCGTTGGAAGTCTTTCACGCCGAACTCGGGGACATCTTTCAGCTCCCGCTGCCGGGTTTCAATCCGATCATGTTGGCTGGTGCGGAGGCGAATCACTTTCTGCTGGTCGAGGAGCGCCCTAATCTACGCTGGCGCGTCGAGGATGACCCGATTACGCGCCTGCTGCGGCACGGTGTACTGGTAGAAGACGGCGAGTCGCATGATGCGCTGCGCCGCCAGATCAACCCGGCGCTGCACCGGCGGATGCTCGAAGGCTACGTCGACGCCATGTGGCAGCGTACCGATACGATTATCGACGGTTGGCACAGCGACACGAGCGCTGGATATGCTGGTCGAGATGCGGCGGATCGCCTTGCTGGTGCTGATGCAGACCCTATTCCACATTGACTTTGAGCCGGAGATGAAGCACCTGTGGCGCGCGATTTTGCGAACGCTGCGCTACATCTCACCCGGACTGTGGATTATATGGCGAGGTTTACCGCGTCCCAGTTATCGAGCAGCGATCCAGCAGTTGGACGACTATCTGGATCAGATGATCGCGCTTCGGCGGCGCAGCGGTGAGCATCCCGACGACCTGCTCGGCTCCCTGATCGCGTCAGGGATGCCTGATGCGCTCATCCGCGACCAACTTCTAACCTTGATCATCGCCGGGCACGATACCAGCACCGCGCTGCTGGCTTGGTCGCTCTATTTGCTCTCGACTCACATCGACGTGCAGAAAACAGCGCAAGCGGAAGTCGATCAAGTGCTGGGCGAGCAGCCGCCCAGCTTCGCGCAGCTCGCCCAGCTACGCTATCTGGATCAGGTCATCAACGAGACGCTCCGCCTCTATCCGCCCATCCATCTCGGCTCTCGGATCGCGGCTGCCGATCTCGAATTTCAGGGCTACCCGATCGGCGCCGGACAACGTGTTCTGTATTCGATCTATCTCACCCACCGCGATCCGCGTTACTGGCAAACTCCGGCAGCGTTCGACCCTGACCGCTTTACCCCGGATCAAGTACGCCAGCGCGCGCCCTACACGTTTCTCCCCTTCGGCGGCGGCGCGCGCAACTGCATCGGCACCGCGTTCGCGCAGGTCGAAGCCAAAGTGATTCTCGCCCGAATTTTACAAAAGAATGATCTGACTTTCGCTGGCGGCAGCGTGCGTCCGCACATGGGTGCGACACTGGAGCCGAGTCCCGGTGTGCTGGTGAAAATTCGGAGGCGCGGCTAGCCGGAGAGCCGGTAATCGCGTCCTTTCCAACGAACGTTTATCCCTCGTCGGCGACGAATAAGCGCAGTTAAACCCAGCACCATCACGCTCCACGCCGCTAGCGGGGTCGCAGCGATTTCGCTCGTCGAGCGTGTGAACTGGCGATTTACCAGCGCGCGCAGCAGCGCCAGCCAACCAATCTCGACCAGCGGCAGCCAGCGCCGACCCGGAAGTAGCAACCGCACAAAGGGCAGCACAAAGAGACAAGCATATCCCCAAGCGAATATGATACCCCAGCTAAGCGAACGCCTGCCGCCGGATGTTGTCTCCATGCCCAGTAGAATATTCTTCAAAAATCCCGCCCAGACTTCATAGGCATTGTGATACATCCGGCAGCTCACCATCGACGTGCCGTCCACCAGCGCGATTGGATACCCGCTTTCGCGAAACCGCCGTCCCAGCGCGAAATCGTCAACCAGCGCCGCAGCGACCGACTGGTGCCCGCCAACCGCCCGGTATGTCGCTGCCCGAACCAGCAGATATTGTCCGTTGACGGCAATGTCGCCTGAGCGTCCGTGACGAAGTTTGAACAGATCGATGCTGACCAGCGGCAGAAAATCGACGATGAACGAGACGACCATGCGCTCGCTCCAGCTTTCCGTAATCTGCCGGGGAAAAACGCTCAAAAGATCAACGTTTAGGGCTTCGGCTTGCGCGATTCCCTGAGCGACGCTGCCCGGCAGATGCTGCGTGTCGGCGTCGGTGAACAGCAGCCAGTCGCCGGGCGCGCGGGCGGCTAGCCGCTGACAGGCATAGCTCTTGCCGTTCCATCCGGCTGGCGGATCTTCGCAGCCATGGATAACGGTGAGGTTGGGATAGCGACTTGCCAGATCGTCCAACAGCACGCCCGTTGCGTCTTGCGATTGGTCGTCGAGTGCGATGATTTCGAACTTGGGGTAGTTTTGGTTCGCCAGCGAGTTCGATACAAGTGGCAATCGATCGCATTTCGTCTCTAGCCGGGACGAGAATGCTCACATCCGGCTGATCTTGCGTCAACGGGGCAGCGGCTCGCGCCCGGCGCAGGAAATGCAAGTTGCGCCAAAGGCGATAGCTGAGGATCGCCAGCAGCAGCAGCGCTGTCCCATCGGCAGCACGCATGACGTTTCGGATCATATTTTAAGCGTGGATCGGTGGTCTGTAGCGGTCATAGATCTGTCGGATGCCCAGTAGAACGCCGCGATTTTGCTGGCGAGAATGATCAGTTCCGCGAATGCCAGCGCAACCATCCAGAACGGTTGCCCACCGATCAGCAAGGCGCTAATCAACACAAGGGGGATCGCGATCGCTCGCAAGGCGTCATCCTTGAATATGAGCATTGCCGCAATCGCCGCACCACCCATCACCAGCGGCATTTCGTATAACGTTAGCCCGGTCCACACACCGAACAGTGTGTCCAGCGCCCGACCGCCGCGAAAACCCAGAAAGATCGAGAAGGCATGACCGAGTGTCGGCATCAGGGCAACCCAGAACAGTTGGTCGCCGGTCAGCTGCAAGCCCCATTTGGCGATGAACACAGGTATAAAGCCCTTCAGAAAGTCAAGGATCAGCACGACGACACCGAGTCGCCAGCCCCCCACGCGGAAGGCATTGGCAGCGCCGGGATTGCCGTCACTCTGGCGGCGCGGGTCGCTCCGGAAAAACAATCGACCGAGCCACACCGACCAAGGCAACGCGCCTGACAAGTATCCGAAGATGAGCAGCAGGGGAAAGGCAGGCATCGACATCAGCCCAGCAGCGGCTTTTCGTTCGAGGCGAGTTCGTCGCGGAGTTGCATCGTCATTCTACCTTGTCGGATTGCATCATCATGCCGCCTAGTCTACTGCTGTTTTTCAGTTTTGTCCATATATTCTCTACAATAATGCCGCATCCTCGGTATATTGACTAGATTTCCTGTACAACCATATTTCTCCTGCATTCCCATGCGAAGAAGTTGGTCCAAACGGGACAAGCCGAGCCTTACAACGGTGATTTGGCATCTATAACTAGCGTGCTCCCGGCGCAGTAGAGCTTCTACACCAGCGCCGGGTTTCCGAGTACGCTAATCTACAACCTAGTTGCTGCCTCCGGTCTGTTCGTGATAGAACGTCCCAACCGGCGTGACGACGTTGCCAATTGGCGTTGGCGCGGCAGTGCTCAGGTAGAACGTCCCGACTGGTGTGACGACGTTAGCGATTGGCGTTGCCGTTTCGGACAGGGTGGATGTCGGCAGAATTGGCTGAGGCGTCGCGGTTGCAGTTGGCGTCATCGTCGGTGTGCCTTCGGTCGGGGAAACAAGTTGAGTGCTGATCGGTGTGGGCTGCACAGTGGTCGTCGCAATGCCCGTGTTGGTTGGCGTCGGCGATGGGATGATCGAGAGCGCTTGCGGCGTGGATGGCAGCATCAAGCCGTTGATGACGCCGCCCGGCAAGACGATGATCGTCAGGTGATCGATACTAAAGTTTAAGGTAATACCGTTTCCCTGCGGAATGCTCAGCGACGTAGTTGCAGCAACGCCTGCTGCTGCAGTTGGGGTTGGCGAAATCGACGAAACGGTGGGTGTCGTCGCTCCAGATGTGGTAGCGGTGGCGCTCGGAGTTACTGTCAGATCGGCATACATGCCCTGCTGAAAATGTCCGGGCAGATCGCAAATGACAGCATAGTGACCGGGCGTCAAATCGACCGTCAGGTCTTGGGCGCTGCCCGCATTGATATTGGCGAGTTTCCCGACAACATCCAGCTTCGATTCGTCGACATTGCCACTGGAATCTTTCGGTAGATTGGCGGCGGAGATATCGGTTTTGATGACCACAAACGCATGAGGTAGCGCCTGCGCCTGATTCTCGACGTGGAAAGTGACTTTTCCGGCTTCTATCGTGTCGGACGGGAATGATATTTGGTAATTCGTCTCAACTACCGTAATCTGCTGCGGCGATGCTGTCGCCTGAGCTGCTTGTGGGGCGGACTGCGCCGGGGCAGAGGCGCTCTCTGAGGGGGCTGGCGTAGCGGTAGCGGTCGGTGACGGTGTCGCCGAACCTATCGGAGCACTCGCCGTCACGCCGGACGGCAATGAGCCGCTCACGGAGAAAGTCGTATACATCCCCTGCTGATAGTGTCCGGGCAAATTGCAGAGAAAAACATAGCTTCCGCTTGCCAAAGTCACGCTGACAGCTTGGCTTTCGCCCGGTGACAAGACTTTCGACCGAGCGAGAACGTCGAGCTGAGTCAGGTCAACATTGCCCTGCTGATCGAGAGGAAGCTTACTGGGATCAACATCCGTTTTCACGACGATGAATTCATGGGGCATGGTCGAAGCGTCATTCACGACGTGAAATTGAAAGGAACCCGCCGACCCGCTGCTGGAATCGGGGGTAATCGAGTAGGTTTTCAGCGACACGTTCATGCTCGTACCGCCGCTAGACTGGGCTGCTTGGGCGCTGACCGGCTGCGAAGTCCCCGACGTTCCCTGAGTAGTCAGCCCGATCACGAGCAGTGCGGGCACGACCAATACTGCCGCGAACGTAATCGGCATGGCATAAATCCGCGCCTCGTACTTCAACTGCATGAAGAACAGCAGGACTAAGCCAACTTTTGCCACAGCATAGATCACCAGCAAGCCAAGCTTAATGGCTTCGGGGAGACCCGTTACATAGGTCGTCCCGACTTCTAAGGCAGTGAATACGATTAAGACAACAAATACAGCTAAATACCCAAAGCGCGGTTCATTCTCGTGCACTGCGGCACGCTCAGTCATAGCGATGCTCCTCACAATAAATAGATCAGCATAAAGAGGACGATCCAGACGATGTCGACAAAATGCCAGTAGAGACCGAAGATGTCGACACCGCGATCATCTTCTGCCGAATAAGCACCATCCGTCGAACTTACCAGCACCAGCCCAGCCCAGATCAGACCCATTAAGACATGCAGACCGTGAATACCCGTCACGGTGAAAAAGGGAGTCCCAAACTCAGTGGCAGGCGTGATCCCTTCCCGAAACAGTGATGCCCATTCCAGTGCTTGCCCGCCGAGAAACAGTGCGCCAAACAGCATCACGCCCAGCAAGCTCCGCTGGAGACTGCGAACATTGCCTCGTCGAATCGCTTGTAGACCAGACACGACAAGGTAGCTGCTGACGATGAGAATGCCCGTATTCACGCCGACCAAGACGACGCTGAGGTGAGACCGAAAAGCGGGATAGTCCGCCGCGCCGTTGATTCGAGCGATGACGATCGTGCTCATCAACCACGTGAACAAGACGACCTCACCACCGAGAAAGAGCCACATCGCCAGTTTCTCGTTGAAGCGGCGGGAGACAACCTGCTCACTTTTCGACAGATCACTCATGCTGACTCCCTTCGCGTCGTGCCGACCGGCGATTTTCCAGTGTCCAGCCGATCAACGATCCGATCAGCAAGAACGCGCCGACGACGCTCACGACGAAGGTCGAGAGAATGCCAATCGCAATCAAGAGGATGGCTGCCGCCAGCAATAGGGGGTAGTAGCTCTGCTCGGACATCGGCACATGGGTGGGAATTTCTGGTTGGCTCATGATGTGGTTCTGCTCCTAAGACTTAGATCGGGAACTTGCGGATTTTCCGGGTCGGCGGGAGCGCGATAGAGCCACGTAGCGATCACGATGATCGCCGTCGCCATAAAAATCATGTCGCCGGGAACCCACATCACCAGCCCACCGATCATTTGATCCACGTGTGGGGTCATGCCCCATGCCAGCGGCGCGCTGCCATAAAAGCGATAGAGCAGGCGCGGCGACAGCGTGATCAAGGCTGAAAGCGCAGTACAGGGCAGCATCGATACGGCGAGATAGGCGGCGCGCAGCAGGGGCGCTAGCACCTGCTGGCGATCTGGTGCGTTTCCCACCACCGGAAACCAACCGATCAGCGCCGCGACGAGGAATAACCCATGCTCAATCAGATGGACACTAACGTTGCTTAACGCAGTGTCATAAAGAATCGGTAGATGCCACACCCACATCACGCCATTGAAGATGACGAAAGCAGCAACTGGATTGGTCAAGCGGCGCAACAGCTTCCGCGCTGGTCCCAGCGGAAACAGACGAGCCATCAGCCAACTGGGTGTGCCGATCAACCACAGCGGTGCGACCACGAACATGAGCAGCATGTGCTGGATCATATGAGCGCTGAAAAGCTGGGTATCAGCGACTTCATCCAGCGGACTCACGAACGCCACGAACAGCGTAACCACGCCGAGATAAAAAGCGCTTTGACGGACACGACTCACGGGCTGACCCAAGCCGAGATTCTGGCGCAGCGGACCGACTTCAAGTGCATAGGCGATGGTGAGCGTCAGTAAACCGACCAGTGTCGCCGGGTCCCAGTTCCAGAGCAGTACGTGATGTGGTTGAAGTAGCTCGTTCACAGCTATACCAAGTACAACGCGGCGAACAGGATCACCCAAACGCCGACTACAAACGACCAGAACCAGACGGCGCTCTCAATGGTGGCGGTCATCCCATTGCTGAAATCGCCCACCCGCGCTCGTGCCGAGGTGAAAGCAAGGAAGACAATTCCGGCGATGACATGGAGCGCATGGAAACCGATCAGCGCGAAGAAAGCGCCCCCGAAGAGTGAATCGTTGGGTTGCATACCGGAACGGGCAAATTCCGCCACCTGCCCGACCACAAAAACGCAGCCCAACAGCAACACGATCGCCAGCCAGTTGGACGATCGAGCACCATCCCGGCGCGCTACCGACCACGCGCGCCATGCCGCCGCCAAACTCAGCAACAGAATACCGGTGTTTAAGATCGGCAGCAGCAGATGAATTGGCGGTTCGCCAGCAAAAGGAATCGTGTCGGCGGCAGTGCGGAGATACAAGTAAGCCATCAAGAGCGTGCCGAACAAGACACCGTCGGTCGTTAGGATCAGTATCATCGTCGTGCGCGCAACGGCAATCGAGCGCGTCGCGCGCGTGGGAAGCGCAGCCTGAACGCGATTTATCGATCTTCCTCCCCCTGCGTATGCTCAGCGAGCGATGGGTTTTTCTGATCCCAGAGCGGGCGCGTGCTGGTGACGACCGGAATTTCAGCGAAATTGTAGGCTGGCGGCGGCGAACTCATCGACCATTCCAGCGTGTACGCCTCCCATGGATTGTCCGGTGCGTGCGCTGGCTGACGCAGCGTCTGCACGAAGTTGAAAATGAAGACGAGGACGGAAAACGCGATGAGAAAAGCCCCGAGTGTTTCGAGCAGGTTGAGCGGTCCCCAACCCGTATCCGCGCCATAGGTATAGACGCGGCGCGGCATCCCCATCAAACCGAGCAAATGCATCGGGAAGAAGGTCAAGTTCATGCCGATAAACATCAGCCAGAAATGCCACTTGCCGAGCCGCTCATCAAGCAAGCGTCCCAGCAGCTTGGGGAACCAGTAGTAGACCCCGGCGAACAGCGCGAAAATTGATCCGCCGAACAGCACATAATGCAGGTGCGCCACAATGTAGTAACTGTCGGTGATCTGCCAGTCGACGGGAACCGTCGCCGATTGAATACCGCTCAGCCCGCCGATCGTAAATAACACGATAAAGCCGACGGCAAATAACATCGGGGTGCGCAGACGCAGCTTGCCCCGCCACATCGTCGCTAGCCACGCGAAGATTTTGATCCCCGTCGGCACGCCGATCAGAAAACTATCCGCCGAAAAGATCAGATCAGCGGCGGTCGGCATCCCCACGGCGAACATGTGATGCGCCCACACGGTAAAGCCGAGAAAGCCGATCACGATACCGGAGAGCACCACGCTCTTATAGGCATACAGCGGCTGGCGTGAGAAAACCGGCACGATTTCGGAGATGATCCCGAACGCCGGCAGGATCAGGATGTACACTTCGGGATGCCCGAAGAACCAGAACATGTGCTGCCAGAGCAGCGCATTCCCACCCTGCGCAACGCGAAAGAAGTGCGTCCCGACTTCGCGGTCGAGCAGCAGCAATACCGCTGCGACCGTGAGCGATGGAATAGCAAACAGCGCTAAGACCGAGACGACTGACATCATCCAGACGAACACAGGCATCCGGCGCAGCGACATTCCCGGCGCTCGCAGTTGAATGATGGTGACAAGAAAATTGATCGCGCCCAAGGTGGTCGCCATGCCGAGGATGATGATTGAGAGCGACCAGAAGTCCATACCTTTACCGGGCGAGAAAGGCTGTTCCGTCAGCGGCGCATAAGCGAACCAGCCATCATTCGGCGCGCCACCAAAGATTCCGCTGCTGTAAAGCAGCAATCCACCGAAGAGAAACAACCAAAAACTGAGCGCGTTTACCTTGGGGAAAGCGACATCGCGCGCGCCAATCATCAACGGGATCAGAAAATTCGCCAGTCCGGTGCTAAACGGCATGATCACGAGGAAAATCATGGTTGTGCCGTGCATGGTGAAGATTTGGTTGTAGACGTCGTTGCTGACAACGCTAAGGTTCGGCTGCGCTAACTGGAGTCGAATCACCAGTGCCAGCATGCCGCCAATGATGAAAAACAGGGCAGCAGACACCATATAGAGCATCCCGACTCGCTTGTGATCGGTCGTCGTGAGCCAACTACCAAAGGTCGTCCAGATGTTGCTCGTAGCGTCATAGGTCGCCGGTTGATGAACTGATTGTGATTGAGTGGTCATCGTGCGCCTTTACTTCAATGTTGAGAGATATGCCATGAGTGCATCAACCTGATCTGAAGTCAACTTCACCGAATTCATGTCATTGCCCGGTTTCATCGATTCATTGTCGGTGAGCCATTGCTTGAGGTTGTCCAGCGTCAAGTCGTAAGCGGCACCAGCGAACACACTTCGAGACATCAAATGCGTGAGGTTTGGTCCGATATTGTTGGCGGCTTGGTTCGACCCCAGCGTATGACAGTTGGAACAAATCCCGGTGGCAATCAAGTCGTGCCCTTGCTGCTGGAGCGCCGTCTGCGGCGCAGCCTCTGGCTGCTGCTGGTTTTCGACCCACGCGGCGAAGTCACTGGCATCCTGAACGACGACCTTGATCCGCATTTTGGCGTGGTTCAGTCCGCAGAATTCGGAACACTGTCCATCGAACTCGCCCGTCTGATCGGCTTTGAACCAGAGATGATTGTCGAACCCCGGGAATACGTCGACCTTGCCGGAGAGCTGTGGTACCCACCAACTGTGAATGACATCGACTGAGGTCAATGTCAATTGAACTGTTCGACCAACCGGGACGTGCAGTTCGTTCGCGGTCGTGATACCCAGATCAGGATACTGATACTCGAACCACCACTGATGTCCAATCACGCGAACCTGCAGATCGCCGGGTTGCGGAGCGGGTGCTGCCACCGCCCGGATCGTCAAGAATGCCAGCCCGAACACCGCCACGACCAGCAGGATGGGACCCAGCGTCCATAAGACTTCAAGGCGCAGATCGCCATAGCGCTGTTTCGGCTCGACTGTATCGCCGGGCTTCTGCCGGTAGCGGATGAGATTGAACAGCAGCACCCCGACCACCAACAGAAACATGCCCAGCGATAGGTAGAGAACGATCCGGTAGAGATTCGATTCCTGTGTACTCACCGACGAGGCTGGATTCAGAAACGCACTGGTGCCTGTGCATCCGGCGAGCAAGCCAGCCGCTCCACCAGCCAAAGTAATCAGCCGCAGGAAATTTCGTACATTGCGTTTCTGATTCGCCATGAGTGACGCCGCATCTCCTTCGTATCGTGTCGGTCTCGTGAATACTTAAGTTAGGGATCAAGCGCCCCCACCCGAAGAAGTCTGCGTCGGTGCATTGGTTGTGAACGACGGTTGGGCATCACTCGCGCCGACGTTGAAATGAATCCACTGACCCGATGCTGCGTGTCCGGGAATGCCACAAGCGAGTGCGAAGTCTCCCTGCTGATCGGCAGTAAAGTGAAATTCGGCGGTTTGTCCTTGAGCAATTCCACGATGCGGATCGCCAATTTCGGCGCCGGAGAAGACGACATTACCGGGTATCTGCTGGCTGGTCTGATCCGTCGGGACGATCATGGCGCTGTGCGGCATCGGGGCATGATTGGTAAAGTTCACGTGGACCGTCCACCCCTGCGGGACCACGATGGTCGCATCGCCATTCGCGCGACCGTTGAAGTTCAACCCGCCGTTGGTTTGATCGAATCCGGCGATGATGTTGAGGTTGACCGTTTGGTTCGCTTGGTCGACGGAGAGATACTGAGCCAGCGGACCGCCTTGACCACCGCTGCTGGCAGCAGCTTGTGTTGCCTGCTCGGTAGCGGCTGGAGCCGCCGTCGTCGCGGGCGCTGCGGTTGCCTGCGCTGTCTCGGTGGGTGTGGACTGCGGAGCCGTCGTCGCTGGCACTGCGGTTGCCTGCGCGGTCTCGGTGGGTGTGGACTGCGGAGCCGCAGTTGCTTGCGCGGTAGACTCAGCGGTAGCTTCCGGTGTAACCATCGGACCATTGGATGAACCCAGCCGAAGCGCAACGAGCTGGGGGTTGTTACCAACACCGGCAGGCACAATAACCGTGTCGCCGACTACGGAAATCCAGCCGTTGACCCCTGCTGGGGCTTTCCACGACCATACCTCGTCGCCGGTTTGCCGATCGAGCGCGTGAACCGTACCATCATAAGTCGAGGTAAAGACCAGATCATTGACGACGGTAGCGCCGCCGAAGTCAATTTGATCGAAGGAATGCGCCCAGAGAATCGCTCCGGTATTCACGTCGATAGCATCAAGCTCGCCCGTGCCCGAACTGATGTCGAACTGATCGGAGACGAACTTCTCAGCGGTAAAGTAGCCGGGAAGGTTAACCACTGGTACGTACAAGCTGCCGTCGCTCGCGAGTGCCATCGGCGTTTCAACCCCGCCGAGCGGTCCCGGTAGTACCTTGACTGTCTTTCCGGCAGGAATTGCCGGAAGCCGACTGTTGAAGTGTTCGCCAACTGCCCGATTCCACAAAACGTTGCCCGTCGTGCGATCTAATGCCCAGACTTCGCCAAGTTTTCCGGATGCGAAAACGGCATCGTGCTGGGTACCGTCCGGCGCTGTCATCGTACCGAGGATCGGCGCCATCTGAAGATCGTGGTCGAACAGGTCGTGCGGGAAGATCTGCGTGTACCACTTCATCGTGCCGTTCGCAGCATCAAAGGCGAGCGTCGAGTCGTTGTAGAGATTGGGTCCGGGACGGCTGCTGCCGTTCGGAAATTGGCTCGTGCCGGGCCATGGAGCCGGATTGCCGATGTCGAAGAAAACTGTACTGGTATTGGTATCGACTGCCGGGGTATACCACGCGCCACCCCCGCTGTTCACGTCCGGATGCCCCCACAGGTTATCGTTCGACGTATTGAACTGCCAGACCACGTTACCGGTCTGGGCATCAAGCGCGTACAAAATCCCCGACACGCCGCCGGTGTACCAGTTCGAGTTAGCGTAACCGGGAACCGTACTCACATAGACCAAGCCGTCGTAGACCGTCGGTTGAATATCGATCCCTTCGGTATCCTTCTTCGTCACCTGCTGATTCCAGACTTCCTTACCCGTCTGCAAATCGAGCGCGGCGACATTGGTATGACCCACTGGCACGAACAGCAAACCGTAGCCAACCGCTGGACCATCGGGACCGTAGTTCAAGTCGTTGTAATCATGCTCCCACTTGACCGCGCCGGATTGCAGGTCGAGTGCTAGCACGTTACTCTGCAGGTCTTCCAGATAAACGACGCCGTTAATAATCAGCGGCGAGGTCGCCGCCGCGCCGTAGGAACTGGTGCCGGGAATGGCGAACGTCCAAGCAACGCCCAGCTGACTGACGTTGCTGGAGTTAATGGTTGAATTCGCGGACCGGGTATTGGCGTAATCCTTGTTAGGTAGTGTCCAGTCATTGGGGTGACTGCTGATCTCCGCTGGAACAGCGGCAGTCGACTGATCTTGTGCCGACGCGATGACCACGGACATCAACATGATGGGGACGAAGTACGGCGAGGATCATAAATCGAAGGTACGAAGCTCTTTTTGCTTTCATCTACCAAGCTCCTGTTCTTCTATCATCCTCTCTTGAAGAGGACAAAATGATGAGAAACAGCGAAACATGGTCAGACGTCAACGCGATACGTGCGAGGACGCGGATCGGAGGCTATCTGTCTGGCGATGTAACTGCTAACGAAACTTATGCTACAACTTTCATTGCTCCATTACAGTTAGAATTTCATGAGATGTGAGTATAACCCGTGGCTTACAGTTTTTTGCGAGCGTCACTGTCGTACGGCACAGCATTTGCACAAGCGCCAGTTATTTGGAGGAGAAATTACCACGCTATCCACGAGATAATCGAAGCCTGCCAATCTGATCAACACACCATGAATTCGCGGGAGTATGTCGTCAGAGCTTTCCGGACAGAAGAGGTATTGCGTGAGCTTTACCCCATCGGGTGGTTCTTGGGGGGCAGGCTCACGCGTTCGGCTTCCCGTAGAGTGATCTTAATCAAATTCTAAACGGATACCGGTCAAATTGCTCAGGGGATAGATTGGCGACATTGTTTGTGTACAAGCTCAGTGCAAATCGAACAAGAATAACAATGGTAAAGGCTACAAATCCGATACCATCGTCAATCGTCGTGACCAGCGGAAGCAAGAATACCCAGAAGACTGCATTGTACGCCAACCTGACTAAAGCAAGTGGATGAGCATACCCTTGTTTGACTGATATGTTGTTCGCTGAGTTTTTCTGAAGCCACGCGAACCGCGTTACCGTATGAAGCTCAATGATTATGCAGAACAGCGCCCCGAAAATTGCAAGACCGATCAACCCTTCTCTTTCCAACCAAAATGATGTTGAGAACGCGAGGATAACATAGATTAGAGTTGGAGTTCCTAATCCCACTGACAATATGTTATTCCAGCGTACTGTCAAAAATCTTTGCTTCGTCATCGTCCTTCATCCTCATCAATGTGCGTTGGCGTTAGCCTTACTAGCTTGTTGCCGGGTGTGGGCGTATCGACACCTGCACAGTCAGTTTTGATTTTCTACGAACCATAGCTTTTACGGGACAACAACCGTAACTTGTTCGCTGGTTGATGGTGTCACTTCATAACGACTCTACTGAACGGCAGTGACTGAGATTAGGGGCAGTCCTAAGTCACGCACTTTGCGCAGCAGCCCATGCAGCGCCGCTTGATCAGCGAGGGAACCGTATAGCCGTGAGGTACCATCGGCTTCAAGTTCAATCGTCATACCGTCAAACCAACTGTGCGCTTGGTCGCTGAGGTGCCCCCGGACTCTGATCTCACAGACCAGAGTTTCGGGGGACGTACCGGGGAACTTTGATTGCTCAGACATTGTCATGTCCCTATTGCGGTTATCTACCGATGGTCACGATCACATTGCCACGCTTGTGCCCGGTCTCGACATACTTGTGGGCTTCGACCATCTCATTGAGCGAGTAGCAGCGGTCAATAATGGGTTTCAGGATGCCCTGCTCTGCCAGTTCTTTCACCCGTAAGAACTTGTCGCGGCTGACGGTGGGTGTCCCCTTATCGACTGAGAGATATTGCCCACTCTCTGTCAAGGCGGTTTTGCTGGCGTCCTTTAGCGGCGATGTTTTCTTCCCTCCGACGGTATCCAGCACCCAGTCGTAACGCGCCAGTTGAGCAGCGGCATCCTCACGGGTGTAGTCAATCACCTTGTCCGCGCCGAGCGATGTCACCATGTCGAAGTTACGGCTGCTACATACGGCGGTCACTTCGGCTCCGGCATGCTTGGCAAGCTGAATTGCCATCGTGCCAATGCTGCCGGACGCGCCGTAAATCAACACCTTTTGCCCCGGCTGGATGTCGGTTTTTTCCATAACGTGCATCGCTAGTAGTGTCCCATAGGGAATCGCGGTTGCCTCCTCAAATGTGAGGTTTTCCGGCTTGTGTGCGATATTCCAGTCCTCCGGCAGGCACATATACTCGCCGTAGAACCCCCAGCGAATCTGCGACATGGACTTGGAACCGTAGGCGAATACTTCATCACCCGGCTGGAAGGCGGTTACGTCCTTGCCGACGGATTCCACCACCCCCGCTCCGACCATGCCGAGAATTGGGTTACGCGGTTTGCCAAAGCCCATTGCCATCTGGATGATGATCTTGAACATCAGCTTGGCATCTAGCGCCCGCATGAGGACATCGCTGGCGGTGACGGAGGTCGCGTGCATCTTAATCAGGACTTCGTTGTCTTTCGGCGTGGGTTTCGGAACATCTTGCAGTTCGAGATAATCCGCAGATCCGTATTTTGTACAGATAATCGCTTTCATGGTTGGTCTCCCTTTTATTCGGTGATCGATGACTTGGTGTGTTATACGCGATGATCACAGGATAAGCGGAGCACCGGGGGGATGTCATACCTCGAAAGAGTTATTGAGGGGATTATTCTCCGGGATGGGGAGCGTAGAAGACGGTCGTTAGTCCGCCGTCAGAATGCCGAGAGCCTTGCCCTTGGCAACGGCTTGTGTGCGGTTCTTGACCGCCAGTTTGCTGTAAATATTGCGAGCGTGAACCTTCACGGTATGAAGCGAGAGATACAGTTGATCGGCAATCTCTTGATTGATCAGCCCCTCCGCGATGAGTTCCAGCACCTCAATTTCGCGCTCGCTCAACGAGTTCGAGCGTCTCCGGCACCACACGCGCCGTCGTCGGGAAGGCAGCAAGCAACCGATCAACTACATGAGGTTCAATCTCGTCGGCACGTGCACGTTCAAGCAGCGTTTGCATGGGTTTACCCTCATCCACGAACAGCCGCACAAACCCGCCCGCCGCCGCCATCTGAATCGCCGCCGCGAGTTGTGACAATGCCGTCTCATGATCGCCCTGCTGACTGTGAACCAGCGCCAGCAGAATGCTTGTCTGCAGCTGCGCATCTGCCCAACGGCGTTCCCTCATCTGGTGGTGATACGGCTCTAACACCGCCAACGCTGCCGCCGGGTCGCCCTGCGCCAGCAACACCCGCGCTCTCCCCAATGGGCTGGCGTGGGGTGTGCGCTGTTCCGCCTCTGTCATGTCGCCCTGTGCCAATAGTACCTGCACCCGTACATCAGCGATGGGCGCTCGTTGTTGGCTGAAATCATGGGCGTTTACAAATTGTTCCGCCTCATTCAAGAGCGCAATTGCGTCGTTGAGCCTGCCCTCTGCCAGCCGCAGCCGCGCCAGCACAACCTGAATCGACGCTGACGTGTCAATGTGGGGGGCTTTGCGGGCGAGTTCATAGCCTTGCGTTGCGTAAACTTCGGAGACTGCAAGGTCGTTCCACTCATAATGAATACGAGCTAACCCCAGATACGCCTCACCAGCGATGAGATGCGGTGGATCGCCCACAAGGTCAATCAACCGCTGATAGGTCTTCGCTGCGTCCGCTAACTCGTTGTCCAACTCTTGCACCTGCCCCAAGCTGAGGAGCGCCGCGAGCGTATACATGGAGCCGAATTCCGGGTCGCTCATGGCGAGAATGTCGTGATAGGCTTGGCGAGCGGTGGCGCGGTCGCCCTGTAGCTGTGCGGCATAGCCCAGTGTCCACATTGCGCCTAGACGCACGGCGTGGTTATCGGGGGTGAGCAATTCCAGCGCCCGGCGAGACTCGCGCTGCATCGTTTCGGTATCGTGCTGAGCAACGGCTAACGTGGCTCGTATCGATGCAATCTGCCCGGATAGGTCTCGTAAAACAGGGGTTGAATCAGCGTTTTGTAATGCAGATTCCGCCGCGTTTAACACCTGTTCGATCGCCACAAATGACGTGTTGGACATCAACTGCGACCAAGCATGAGCCACCCAAAGCGCCGGACGGTCATTTTTTACGGTATCCGGCAGCGATGCCAGCCAGTGCACCACCGGCAAAACCGCCCCGCGAATGTAGAGCGGGGTTCCGCCACCTGCCATCAAGCGCTCCGCCTCATCAATGTCATGCGCGGCGACCACGTGTTGAAACGCCTCAACCTCAAAGCCGTTCTCTTCATACCAGCGGCTCGCACGCCGATGAAGCTCCGGCAGAGTAATGCCCCCGGCAATCGACGCGGTCGTGACGTAGTGCTGCAAACGCCCGCGCAACAAATCCCCAAACAGGTGATGATAGCGATACCAGCGGCGCTCATTGTCCAGTGGCATCAGGAACAGGTTTGCCTGTCGAATGTATTCGAGCGTCGCTAGGGCAGCTTCAATATCTTGCTGCAAGATCGCCGCGCACAGCGGACCACATAGACGCTCCAGAATCGACGTCCTCAGCAGAAAATCCTGAATGTGTGACGGCTGATGACTGAGTACCTCCTCCATGAGATAATCCAACACAAAATGATGACTGCCCGTGAATGACTCGATAAATCGACGGTGATCCTGCTGTCCTTGCATCGATATAGCCGCAAGCTGTAGTCCTGCAATCCAACCTTCGGTGCGCTGCTCCAAGGCGGCGATGTCTTCACCAGACAGGTTTAATCCCATCACGCTATTCAGAAACTCAGATGCTTCGTCTGCGGTAAAACGTAGGTTAGCGGCGCGCAGTTCGGTCAACTGTCCTCGTGCCCGCAGACGAGCCAGTGGTAAGCGCGGGTCTTCGCGGGTGGTGATGACCAGATGCATTTGTGGTGGTTGATTGTCGATTAGAAAGGTGAGGATTTCATCGATTTCGGTACTATCGAGGATGTGATAGTCATCCAAGACTAGCATGAAGTCATGCGAAATCGTCGCTACTTCATTGAGGAACGGCGTCAGCAGCGCGGTTATTGGCAGTGGCTGCCGCAATTCCAGCATTTTCAGAATTTCTGCGCCAATTTCCGGTTCAATGGTTTGCAGTGCCGCGACGATGTAGATCATCAAGCGAGTCGGGTCGCTGTCGCCTTCATCCAAGGAGAGCCACGCCACTGGATACTCACCGCTTGCGAACCATTCTGCGACCAGCGTCGTCTTGCCAAATCCGGCAGGCGCAGAGATCAGCGTCAGTTTGCCGTACAGACCCGCGTTCAGTTGTTCGACCAGCCGTGGACGCAGCACCGAACCGGGACGTAACGTAGGTTTATAAAGTTTCGTGCCGAGAATTGGCGTTGACATGCAGCAAGTATAGCCGACGCTCACACAGGTTACGAACCCATAACAGATGCTTGCAAGCGCATCTGTTATCGCACATCAGCGCGTAACCCATCGTCAACTAATCTGCATGTCTCCCTTTTTCTTTGCCCCGGTTTTCGGAGATGGTTACCTGAGCTTGTAACAGCGAATCAAGAATATAAAGCATAAAGCTGCCGATTTGGCAGCTTTATGCTTGTAAAGACAAAATCTGTTCCTATAGGGCTGGTGGGACTCGAACCCACAAACTCTCCCGAGCGGATGATTTTAAGTCATCTGTGTTTGCCATTTCACCACAGCCCCTTCAAGTAAAAAGTTTATCAGTATCGTCATGCCCAGTCAACAGAAATCGCTCACCAACCGGGCGGATAAACCTCGGTGTAGTAGGCGGTATCGTCGCCTTCGGCGATCCAGCCGGTGATGCCGTTGTAGTCGATCTGATACCAAGCGTAAAGCTGGCTGCACACGGGACCAGCGAGCACGTAGAAGACGCCGCTCGCCGGAATCTGGGCGATGACCGGGTTCGCCGTGCCTGCCGCCTGTCGCACGTTGAGCGGACGCGGATCGCCAATCGAGACCCGCCCGCGTTCGTGCAGGATCAGGCGCGTCGGTGGTGCGCCGTCGCAGGCTAGAGTCTGGATCGCGGGAGCAGATCGCGCGGCGGCTGTCGCCACGATGATGGCAATCGCCAAAGCAGTGAATAACGGTATTCGACGCATAAGCGCGATTATACCGCCGAGCGCATCAACCAGCTATCGCGCACGTCCCAGAAAGCGACGATCCCGAAGGCGAAGCAGTAGATCAGCAGGTAGAGCACCAGCGACGGCGCGAGCCGCAGCGCCGTCCATGCCCCCCACGCCGTATACAGGCTGAGCACGATCTCCCAGAAGGTGCTGTCGTTGAGCCGCAGCGCGTAGGCGTTGCCGCGCAGCTTTTGCGCGAATTTGGGCGTCCGCAAAAACTCGTCGTGCCGGTCGAGCAAGCCGCGAATCACCGCCCGCGAGTTGCTCCACGCGATGCCGGTGCCCAGCACCAACAGCAGCGGAAACCCCGAAAACATGCGTTTCTTCCAATCGCCATGCAGCGCCTGCTGGCTGACAATGAAGATCAGCGGCGGCGCGATACTCGCCATGCCGAGCACGCCCAGATTAAGCTGCTGCAAGCTGTGCGCGATCAGCAGCGGCGGCGTCAGCAAAATCACGAGGATGATGATCGGATGGACGACGTACTGGGCGAGG
This sequence comes from uncultured Chloroflexia bacterium, assembly GCA_963727545.1. Classification (GTDB taxonomy): domain Bacteria; phylum Chloroflexota; class Anaerolineae; order Aggregatilineales; family Phototrophicaceae; genus Flexifilum. The sequence continues at coordinate 14,053 of CAVSGS010000025.1, read as the reverse complement.
TGCATCGTCGCCATCAAACGCTGCATCAGCGTCAAGCCGGGATGCCGCCACACCGGGATCAGCCAGTGGCGGAAACACTGCGTCCCGCCCTGCGCCCAGCGCGCTTGCTGCTGTTTGTAAGCCGTGATCATGGGCGGAATTTCACCCGGCACGACCAGATCGGGCAGATAGAGCAAGCGCCAACCCTTCAACTGAGCGCGATAGCTCAAATCCATGTCCTCGGTCAGCGTCGTATCGCGCCAGCCGCCCGCATCCTCGATCGCTTTGACGCGCCAGACCCCCGCCGAGCCGTTGAAGTTCATCAACCAACCCGCGCGGCTGCGCGCCGTCTGCTCGACGATGAAGTGCCCGTCCAGCGCCAGCGTCACCGCTTGCGTCAGCGGGTTCTGCTGGCTGTTGAGATGTCCCCAACGCCCCTGCACGGCAGCGAGTTTCGGATTAGCGACCAGATGGCTCACCGCCCGTTTCAGGAAATCCGGCGCGGGCATGAAGTCGGCGTCGAAGACGGCGGTCATCTCACAGTCGATCAGCGACAAGCCATAGGCGAGTGCTCCGGCTTTAAATCCGTCGCGGTTGTCGCGCCGGACGTGACGCACGTCGATTCCCTGCGCGCGCCAGCGTTCAGTCAGCGCCGCGACCAGTTCGGTCGTCTCGTCAGTTGAATCGTCGAGCACCTGAATGATCAATTTGTCGCGTGGGTAGTCGAGTTCCGCGCAAGCCTTCAGCAGCCGCTCAACAACGTAATACTCGTTGTAGACCGGAAGTTGGACGGCGGCGGTCGGCAGTTCTGCGATTTCGGGTGGTGGGATGAGGTCGTTGCGGTGGCGTAAGTAGCTGATGAGGATGGCGACCGACCCAATCGCAAACGCAGTGAGTAACAGCACACACACGACGTAAACGATGGTTAACAAGGTGATTAGCATAGGCGATCATACCTGTCGGTGAGGCGAGACACCGCGCCCGGTCTAGCCAAGCGCACCTTCGTAACTAAACAAGCAATGATACCACAAAAATAGAATTTGTAACGCCTTAAGTTGAAATGTTAAATTTCCAGTGGATAATTTCCGGCGGGCAGAGCAGCCGGGCGCGGGGTGCGCCGTAGCCTTCCATGCCCAGTCCCCGCGAGGTATAGACCGTCATTTGGTCGACTTGATAGCGCCCCATGACGAAGCGCTTGCCTAACTGACTCGACGACAGCAGCGCCCCGATCAGCGGCAGGCGCAGTTGTCCGCCATGGGTGTGACCGCACAGATACAGGTCGAAGCCGGCGGCAGCCGCTTCCGGCGCGATGTCCGGCGAGTGGGTCAGCAGCAGCTTGACTCCACCGCTCGGCGCGGACGCCATCATCTGCGCGAGCGCGGCGCGGTCGATTTCGAGATCGTGCGTGGTGATCAAGCCGAGGATGTGCAGCGCGCCGCAGGTGGTTTCAACCGTCCGCCACTCGTTGGTCAGCAGCGCGAGGTTATCCAGTCCGGCGACGAACTCGCGGACGCGCGCCAGCGGCTCGACGACCGGCGTCCCCGGCACGCAGTAGACGCCCAGCGGCGCGTGCCAGCCGCCGAGGATCGCGCGGATGTCGGCTTTGGAGCGCGGATCGTTGGTATATGACAGGCTGACGAAATCGCCACTGAAGACGATCAGGTCGGGCTGAAGCGCGGCGATCAGGGCATTGACGCGGCGCTCGCGGGTGGTCGTGCGCTCGACGTGCAGGTCGCTGACGTGGAGCAGGCTCAAACAGGTGCCGTCGCGCCGTTCAGCGGATCGCCATGCCTGTGCATTGAAAGTCTCGTGCGTCAGCGTGACGTTGAACGGCTCGATCCACGTGGCATAGTAGGCGATTGCCGAGACCAGCGCGATTAGGATCACGGCGGCAGCGGGCGGCGCGTTCAGCAGCCCCAGCAGCACCGCGATCAGCATTTGCGCCGCGCCGAGCACCAGCGCGGTCGGCTTGTCCGGTCCAAAGCTGCGCCCGGTTTCCGGCAGCGCCCACAACAGCAGCCAGTTGATCGTGCCAGCCGCCAGCACCACCCCGGCGATCAGCAGCGCGGTGCGGGTTCCCTGCCCCAGCCAGAACACGCCCGCCAGCGCCCCATCGACGGCGAAGGTCAGCGCGACCAGCGGCGCAGGCAGCGCCTGCATCTGGTTGGTCAGCACCAAGGCTTGATGCAGTCGTGACTTTTCAAGTGGTTGGGACAAACGCAGCACTCCGGCGATTTCGAGCCGATTTCCCCGCTATCTTATCACGTTGGCGCGGCTTCAGGAACCATACGGACTACCTACGATCTGCGACGTAAGCACACCACCGACTCTATGTGCTGGTTTTCGTAGCGACGTTACCGAGGGTGTTTTGAAAACCTCCACTTGGCTTAAAAAATCGCCAAATCTGATCATCTACGCTTTCAGATGGGCGAGATGCACTCTCCCCTCCCTGAATTCGGGGAGGGGAAGCGATGGCGAACCGAAGGTTCGCCCAGCGCGGGGGTGGGGTCAAAAGCAGCGGACTAACTGCCCGTCCACTTCGCAAATACGAGCAGCATCGATTATGATCGGTCCGGATTTTTCACAGCAGACTTGGATGGTTTCAATGTATGAAGTTCAGCAGTATGCAACGCCCGAATTACCCGGCGATCTCGCCTGTCAAATCGAGTTGTTCGTCCGGCTCGTCTTTATGGCGGACGCTCAGGGCGAGGATCGCTTTTTTAGCCTGAAAAAGATCACCGAGCCGGTGGTGCATTTCATCATCGCCGAGCGCGGCACGCTGATCAGTCACGCGCTGGTCGGGACGCGGACCATTCAGCATGGCGGCGAGTCCTACCGGCTGTACGGCGTCGGCGCAGTGATGACCTATCCCGCCTTTCGCAAAGATGGACTCGGCGGGCAGGTGGTCGCGGCAGCGTCGGATTACATCCGCGCCAGCGACGCCGACGTCGGAATGCTGTTCACCTACCCGGCAATCGAGCACTTCTACGCGCGCTACGGCTGGGAGCACCTACCGGAACCGGGCGTCAAGTGGGGCGACCCGGAAAATCCGCAGTACGAAGCGGATGCCTTCATGATGATCATACCCGTCTCCGCCAAAGCGCAGGCGCACCGCGCCGACTTCGATCACGGTCCAATTTTCGTCGGACCTTCGCGATGGTAGGAGGGCGTTGGTGAAGGCGCTCGTCACCGGCGCGACCGGTTTTGTCGGCGCGCACGTCGTCCGCGCCCTGCTTGCTGACGGGCACAGCGTCCGCGCGCTGCATCGCCGCAGTTCGCGGCTCGACGCGCTCGCCGGGTTGAGCTACGAGAGCGCGCTCGGCGACGTGACCGACCTCGACTCGCTGCGTGCCGCGTCGGAGGGCTGCGACTGGGTGTTTCACGTCGCCGCTGTCGCCGATTACTGGCGCGCCGACCGCGCTCGCATGATGGACGTGAACGTCGAAGGCACCCGGCGCGTGCTCCAAGCCGCCCGCGAGACCGGCGTCCAGCGGGTCGTCTTCACCAGCAGCGCGGCGGCGGTCGGCTTTTTGAACGATCGTCCGGCGAACGAAGCCGATCCGTTCAACCTGCAGCCGGATCGCTTCCCCTACGGCTACAGCAAATCGCTGGCGGAGGCGGTCGTCGCCGAGGCGGTGCAAGCGGGGCAGGAAGTCGTGACCGTCAACCCGGTGGTTGTGATGGGTCCCGGCGATCTCAACGTGATTTCCGGCGATTTCGTCCTCAAGATCAAGCGCTTGCAGTGGGGCGTGCCGGTGACTCCCGGCGGCGTCGCCGTGGTCGACGTGCGCGACGTGGCGCGGATGCAGATCGCGGCGGCGGAACGCGGGCAGGTCGGCGAGCGCTACATCCTCGGCACGGCGAACTTCAAGTACGCCGACTGGTTCGCGCTAATCGCCGAAGTCGTCGGCGCAAGTCGCCCATGGCTGCCGCTCCCGGCGTGGACGCTGCCCCCATTCGCCGACCTGATCGACGCGGCGCAGCGCTTAGGGATCGCGCTGCCGGTCGATGGCAATCAGACCCGACTGGGCGCGCAGGACATCTTCTTCGACTTCAGCAAAGGCTGGCGCGAACTCGCCCAGCCGCAGATCGACATGCGGCAGAGCGTCAAAGATACTTACGAGTGGTATCGCGAACATGGCTACGTCAAGCACGACGTGCTGGCGCGGCTGATCGACTGGATCGGGCAGGTGTTTTAGAGGACTTACTCGGCGAAGATCTCGCCGATTGGCAGGCTGAAGCCGGGGAGCACGTCGCCACCGTCGAGCGCATCGGCATCGTTGAGTAAGTAGCGCGCGTCGGGCGTCAGGACTTCGACCAGCCGTTTTTCGGGATAGATCAGCCAGACCATCCGCACACCGTTGGCGAGGTAGTAAGCGGCTTTGTCCACCATGAACTTGTCGCTTTGGTCAGGTGATTGGACTTCGACGGCGAGGTCAGGCATAAACGGGGCTGCGCCCTTACTGATGAGAGCCTTCTCTTTAGTAATGAACGAGAGATCAGGAATTACATCGTTGTGCTCATCGTTGGGAACGCGATAGCGCGCCTCAACCGCCGCCCTACCGATAGGATTTCGCGCAGATAGGTTCCGAGCGCAGTGCTAAGCAAAAAGATAATGAGTCCATGCAGGAATGTCGGCATCTTCTGGACAATCTCCCCGTCGATGAGTTCGAAGTGATACTCGGCGTTTTCCGGCTGCGCTGATGAAATCCTCGAACTCTTGGATTGTGTAAGCGTGCTTGATGACCATCACTCGCTCCACTGACTTTTGCTTATTATGCCATAGAAATTAGCGACGCAGCCACGCGCGGAGCTGGCGCTCGGCGTCGTCGACGCTGATGCCGTCGCGCTGCCAGTCCCAATCGACCGGTGCGCCCTCGGCGACGCCGCCGCGCGCGATCGTCGTCGGCTGCCACAGCGTCAGCGATCCCGGCACGAACGGCGCGTAACGCTGCGGATCGGACGGACCGAGGATCATGGCGGTTTGCGCGCCCGCCGCCGCCGCGAGGTGGGTCAGTCCGGTATCGTTGCCGAGGTAGAATGCCGCGTCGCGTGCCAGCGCCGCGATCTCGCCGAAGGTCAATTCGCCCACGAACGCCGCCGAGGGCACGTTAAGCCGATCCCGCACCGCCGCGACCAACGCCGCGTCATCCCGCCCGCCGATCACGACCACCGCCGCGCCGAGATCGGGCGCGATCCGGTTCGCCAGCGCCGCCAGTTGATCCGGCGGATAGCGTTTCGAGGTCATGATCATGCCGGGGTTGTTTCCGCCCGCCGGATTAATCACCAGATACGCACCGTCGATCCCGCGCTGATGCAGCTTAGCACGTACCGCGTCAGCATCGCGCTCGACCACCGGGACGTTGGCATAGCAGCCGGTCACGTCGATGCCGAGCGCCCGTGCCACGTCGAGGTAAATCTCGGCTTCGTGACGCGGCTGCTTGGGGTCGATGGTCGCGCGGATGGTGTAGCCGAAACCCCGCCCGGCGCTGTCGAGTCCGGCGCGCTGCGGAATGCCGCTCAGCAGCAGGCGACGCTCATCAGCGGCGAGCGCACCAGCGACACGGCGAGGTCGAACTGCCCGGCGCGTAACTGGCGCACGAAGCGCAGCAGTCCGCCCGGCGACTTGACCGGCAGCGCTGCCGATCCGGTATCGATCACGCTGTCGAGCAGGTCGTGCTGTTCGATCGCCGCCTTCGACCAACTCCCGACCGCCCACGCGATGTAAGCGTCGGGATAGGCGCGGCGCAGCGCTTTGAGCGTCGCCGTCGCCAACACGACGTCGCCAATGCAGCAGGGAAGAATGAGGACGATCCGGTGAGCATTTGGGATTTGGGGCATGGGTTCACTATACTTACGCTCAAGCTCGATCACCCTGAAAACACTACATGCAAGGACGCATGATGTCAAAGGCAATCTTCTTCAGCATTCCCGCGAGCGGGCACGTCAATCCCTCGCTGCCCCTGACAGCAGAACTGGTGCGGCGCGGCGAAACGATCATCTACTACGGCACCGAGAATTTCCGCGCCAAGATCGAGGCAACCGGCGCGATCTACCGCCCCTATCAGCACTTCGGCGACAATTACTTCGAAGAACATGGGCTGAACGGCAGCAACCCGCCGCAGACTGGCGCCGTCATGATGGCGGGGACGCGCCAAATGCTGCCCGATCTGCTGGCGATGACGCGAGCGGAACAGCCGGATTACATCATCTACGACTCGATGTGTCCGTGGGGAGCTTTGGTCGCGCGGATTCTGGAGCTGCCGTCGGTCGTCTCGCTGTCGCTGCTGCTGTTTAGCCCGGCGGCGACGCTGCGTTCGTCCGGCTTGCAAACGATCCTGCCGATGCTGATCAAGGGCATCCCGTATATTTTGCAGTTCCGGCGTGAAACGCAAGCCATTGCGCGTGAGTACAACGTCAAGCCCTTCAGTTTCACCGAAGCATTCAACGCCCCCGGCGATCTGGTGCTCAGCTACACCACCGCTGAAATCCAGCCGGATGCGGATAAGCTGGGTGCGCGCGTGAAGTTCGTCGGACCTAGCCTCGCGTCGCGCGGCGACAGCGGCGATTTTCCACTGGATCGGCTCAATGGTCGCCCGGTGATCTACATCTCGCTGGGGACGCTGGTCAACGATCATCCGGAGTTTTTTCGCGCCTGCATCGACGCCTTCCACGACTCGCCCAACACAGTGGTCATGTCGATTGGCGACAAAGTCACGCGCGAGTCGCTGGGAGACATTCCGCCTAACTTCATCGTCCGCCCGTTCAACCCACAGTTGGAGATCCTGCCGCACAGCGCGCTGTTCATCACGCACGCGGGCATGAACAGCGTCCACGAGGGCTTGTACTACGACGTGCCGCTGCTGCTCGCCCCGCAGCAAGCCGAGCAGACCTTCGTCGCGCTGCGCATTCAGGAACTCGGCGCAGGGCTGCGCCTGACTGACTTCACGCCCGCAGCCATCCGCCAAGCCGCCGAACACATCCTCAGCGATGCCCGCTTCAAACAGGCGGCGGCGACGCTCGGCAAATCGCTGCGCGAGGCGGGCGGCTATCAGCGCGCCGCCGACCTCGTGCTGGAGCTGATCGCTGATTCGGTGCAAAACAAAAACGCCGCCGGGTGAGTCCTCGGCGGCGTAATCATTATTCACTTGCGCGATGAGACAGCTTTAAGCCGAGCGGTAAATCCGCACGCGGCGCTGCGGCTCGTCGCCGAAGCTTTCCGACTCCAGCCGGGCGCGGTGTGCCATCTCGTGCTGGCGGCGGCGAATCTTCGACGGGCGCGGCGCGAGGTCAACGTAATCTTCGCCCGCCCGCACCTGCATGATCGCCGTCTCAGTCTCCCTCATCGCTTCGCCAAAAGGGTCATCCGAACGGATGTCATCCTTCTGGAATACGTCCATCAGGAAATTTTCCATCTGCGTGACCGTGTTGGCGCGCAAAACGTAAACCGGCGTGCCGCGCCGTTCGGCATCGACGATCAGCTTGGGACGGCGGCGATAGTAGTTCTTGAGCGTGACGATCATGTCCGCCTGCCCTGCGTCGTCGGTCAGCGTCAGCGGGACGTGCAGCCGCCGCGACGCCGCATACAATCGATTGCGGGCGACGCCGTAAGCGTAGGCGCTCACCGGCTTGAATTTGTCGGCGTCGAAGCTGAAGTCGATGTTGTTACCGCTGTTGTCGCCGCGCGAGCGTCCATTGCGTCCGCTGTGACCGTTGCCATTGCTGGCTGCTGCTGCCGTTACCGCTGCGATCGCGCAAGTTGCGCTCGGCAATCGAACGGACCTCCGGCTGCGCCTGTTCGATGATGACTTCGCCCGCCTCGTTGCGCGAGCGAATCTCGACCGGCAGCGGCTTATCGCGCAGTACCGCATCGACCGCTGCCGCCACGTCCTCGTGGACGATCAGCTTGTCGCGCGTCTGAATCTCGATCAGCACGTCGAAGGTCGGCGGCGCGCGACGCTCCAGCACCGTCTTTTGCGTCCCCCGGCGGCGTGCTTCCTCGTCGGAGAGCGTTACCGACTGGATGCCGCCGATCAGGTCGGAGAGCGTCGGGTTGAGCAGCAGGTTATCGAGCGCGTTACCGTGCGCCGTACCGATCAACTGGACGCCGCGTTCGGCGATCGTCCGCGCTGCCATCGCTTCCAACTCGCGCCCGATTTCGTCGATCACGATCACTTCGGGGTTGTGGTTCTCGACCGCCTCGATCATGACCTCGTGCTGGCGCTCCGGCTTGGAGACCTGCATCCGACGCGCTTTGCCGACCGCCGGATGGGGCACGTCGCCGTCGCCACCGATTTCATTAGAAGTATCGACGATGATCACGCGCTTCGTCTCCGCGAGCACGCGGGCAGCTTCGCGCAGCATCGTCGTCTTGCCGACACCGGGCGGACCCAGCAGCAGAACACTCTGCCCGGATTCCACCAAGTCCTGAATGATCTCGATTGTCCCGTAGACCGCCCGCCCGACCCGGCAGGTCAAGCCGACCACTTCGCCGCGCCGGTTGCGGATCGCGGAGATGCGGTGCAGCGTCCGCTCGATCCCGGCGCGATTATCAGCATCGAACGAGCCGATGTTATCGACAATGGCGTCGAGTTCAGCGCGGGTGACTTCGTGTTCGGAAAGCGGGACTTCCCCGCCAATGTAGCGTGCGGTGGGGATTCGCCCTAAGTCGAGGACAACCTCAAGCAGATCATCAATATTGCCAATTTCATCGAGTTTCGCCGTCAAATGCGGCGGCAAAACCCGTTTTAGTTCGTGGATGTCGTCAGTTATACGCCGTTCCATAGACTAGGAATTTTATCTCCTGAGCGATCGATTTTGGTGCTGTTGCTGGTCGGCGGCATGACGTGAGGCATCACCTCAAGCGAGTGTTCCAGCGGCGAGAACGCCGCTTGCCGCACCCCGGCAGCGATGTGGCGCACCATCAGCGCTTGCTGTTGACAAGGCTCGAAGCCCAGCTCAGGCAGCGCATCTTCCAGCCAGTCCTGATAACGCCGCACGCAGACGTAGACCGGCAGTCGGTCTGCGCGCCCAACCCGCGCCAGCACCCCCGCAAGGATCGGGGCGGCGTCGCGATAGGGGATGTCCGGGTGCAGCAGCGGCATCAGGTAGATACCGCATTTGCCCGTCGAAACGGCAACGTGGGCTTGCAGCCGGTTGTCCTGACGATAGATGTAATCTTCGCAGTCTTCCGGCGGCATGGCGACCGGTTGAACTAGTCGCGGAATAATGTTGCAGTACAGTGATTGAATGGCGCTGCTGTCTTCATCTTTCGCCTCGCTAACCTCCACTGAAGCCGTTTGCGGGAGCGGACCGGCGGCGCGCTGCCACATCTCTTGGCGCGCATAAACAGCGAAACCTGCCGTTCGCATCGTCACGAACAAGGGGCTATCCTCGTCAACTTCGGCGGTGAGCATGTGCGCGCCATGCTTGCCCGCCTCGACCGCCATCGCGTCGATCAAGTGCAGCCATGCCGTGTCGCGCCGGTGCGCGTTGAGTTCCGGCGCGATGTACACCAACTGCGCGATCGGCTCATCACTCCGAATCCGAAACTGACCGACAATCCGTTGTCGCCCGGCGCGCCCTGCCAGCGTATAGAAATTGCGCTGCGGCAAAATGCTCGATAGCATGACACTCTGCGGACCCGCGACTTCGCGCGTGCAGCGCAGTTCGCTATCGAGGATGGTTCCCGTTTCTGCCAGCCGCCGGATTAGAGGAAGATCGACCAATTTGGCGGCATGGATGTCGTTGTCAGACATAGACAGGTTCTCCTGTACAGTGTCCACACCGCGTCGGAAGAGGATGTTGAAGTTGTCGAGAGGGACGCTCAATTGTTCGTATCATCGAATTTTATTTTACCCTTGGTTTCCCAAATTGGCAATGGGTAGCGCCCTACATTTCATCGACGGTTAACGAACGATGCGGACTTAACTGACCCTACCTCAAGAGTGGTGGATTCATGTACTCTTTTGGTTATAACACACAAGGATTCGCAAAGATGCCCAAAGACTACAGTTCTCTGCCTGTGAATGAAGTTCGCCGCGCCGACCGCGCCGTCACCGACGAGGCGTGGATCGTCGCGCTGCTGCGGCGCGCTGCGACCGGTTCGCTGGCGACGGTCAGCGACGAGCAGCCGTTCATCAACACCAATCTGTTCGTCTACGACGTCGACGCCCACGTCATTTTCATGCACACGGCGCGCATCGGGCGGACGCAGGCGAACGTCGCGGCGAGCGAAAAAGTGTGTTTCTCGGTTAGCGAGATGGGGCGCCTGCTGCCCGCCGACGAAGCGCTCGAATTCAGCGTCGAGTACGCGGGCGTGGTCGTCTTTGGGCACGCGGCAATCGTCGAGGGCGCTGAGGCGGAGCGCGGCTTGCAACTGCTGCTCGACAAATACTTCCCGCACCTCCAGCCGGGGCGCGACTACCGCCCGATCGCGCCGGAGGAACTCAAGCGCACGTCGGTCTATCGCATCGAGATCAACTCGTGGAGCGGCAAGAAGAAGGCAGTCGGCGAATTTCCGGGGTCATTCCTGTATGGAGAACAACCTCACTCCCCGACCCCCGCTCCATAAGCGAAGCGACGGCGAGGGGGAGAACAACCAGCGGTTCGTGCGAGCGTAGGGGCGCAGCGTGCTGCGCCCCTACAGGTCCCGAATGTTCCATAATAGCGGGATTGTAGGGGCAGGTTTGAAACCTGCCCCTACGGGCGATTACGAGAGGATAGTTATGCAATTAGAACCGATTGCCATCGTCCACTGTCCGGTTACGGAAGGCGTGGATGAGGATTGGGGCAGCGTGATCAGCGAGCTGCAGGTCAAAGCGGAGTATGCCGACGGCTTGCGCGGGCTGGACGGCTTCTCGCACGCGCTGATCGTCTTCTACATGCACCAATCGACCTTCAACGCCGAAACCGACCTGCTGCGCCATCCACGCGGGCGCGACGACATGCCGCTGGCGGGCATTTTTGCGCAGCGCGCCAAGCATCGCCCTAACCCGATCGGCGTCACAGCGGTCGAGATCGTCGGCATTGAGGGGGATGTGCTGCGCGTGCGCGGACTCGACGCCATCGACGGCACGCCCGTGCTCGACATCAAGCCCTACGTCCCGGCATTTGATCGCCGCGACGACGCCGCCATCCCCGAATGGATGGATCGGCTAATGCAAGGGTATTTCTGAAAGAAGCGATTAGCTGTCAGCACTTAGCTTTTAGCTCAAAACCCGGTTGACGGGTTAGCTGTAGGGATGCTGTTCAACGAGGGTGTTTAAAAAACCCTCATCGCTGTGTCGAAAGTCATCAGACCTCACCACCAAGCCGCGAAACTGACGAGGTACTCTCCCCTCCCTGAATTCGGGGAGGGGAAGCGCGCAGCGCGGGGGTGGGGTCAGAATAGCAAAATGATGCTCTTTGGGGACACACCATTGAACGCCCTCGTGGACTTCTGGAGAGGATGTACCAATGCCAACCCGCCGCTCGGAGTTTACAGGCGGAATTAAAGCGACTATCCCGCTGGTGATCGGCGCGCTGCCGTTCGGGATCATCTTCGGCGCGCTCTCGATCAGCGCCGGGATCTCCGCCGCCGGGACGATGGCGCTGTCGCTGTTCGTCTTCGCGGGATCGGCGCAGTTCGTGGCGGTCGGGTTGGTCGCCGGGGGCGCGAGCATCCCGGTGATCGTCCTGACCACGTTCGTCGTCAACCTGCGCCACGCGCTCTACAGCGCCACGCTCGCGCCCTACGTCAAGCATTTGCCCCAGCGCTGGCTGCTGCCGTTCGGCTTCCTGCTGACCGACGAAGCCTTCGTCACCGCCAGCACCCATTACTACGAACCGACCGATCCGGCGCTGAAACACTGGTATTTCCTCGGCTCCGAGCTGACGCTGTTCGTCTGCTGGCAGATTTTCACGGCGATCGGCATCGTCGCCGGGACGCAGATCAAGGATGCGGCGAACTGGGGCTTGGACTTTGCCATGAGCGTCACCTTCATCGGGATGCTGGTGCCGCTGATGAAGAATCGTCCGGTGCTGGCAGCCGTCATCACCGCCGCGATCACCGCCGTGCTGACCAACGGGCTGCCTAACAAGATCGGGCTGATCATCGCGGCGCTGGCGGGCGTCGCCGCCGGGGTGATCGCCGAGGCGCGGATGGGCGTTCAGCCGGAGCCGCTGGTCACAGTCGGAGGAGTCCGCCTCGTGAACGACGATCTGCGCTATCTGTTCGAAGATTTTCACTATGGCACGGTTTCGGCGCGCTTTGCCCGACGAACGGTCCCGCCGGACGACGCGCTGATCAGCAATGTCAACGTCGTGCCCTTCATCGGCGATCAGGTCGTGATCATCCGCCTCAAAGACGATCGCTATGAAGTCCCCGGCGGCACGCGCGAACCGGGCGAGGCTTACCTCGATACGGCACGGCGCGAACTGCTCGAAGAAGCGGGCGCACGGCTGATCGACTACACGCCCTTCGGCGCGTGGTTCTGCCATTCGAGCAGCGCGCAGCCCTATCGCCCGCACCTACCGCACCCCGATTTCTATCGACTGGTCGGCTATGGCGCGGTCGAATTGGTCGCCCAGCCAACCAATCCCCCCGACGGCGAGCAGGTCGCTGCCGTACAGGTCGTGACGGTGGACGAAGCCGCAGCGCGTTACCGCTCAGCAGGACGCCCCGACTTCGCCGACCTCTACGTACTGGCGGCACGCATCCGAGCGGGGCGCGCATGAACGAATTCCTGCTCGTTTTGGGCATGGCGCTGGTGACCTTCGCCGTGCGCTACCCCGTATTGGTGCTGGTCAGCAAAATCCCGCTGCCCGACCGCGTGTTTCGTGCGCTGCGCTACGTGCCGCCCGCCGTGCTGGCGGCGATCATCGCCCCGGCGCTGCTGATGCCCGACGGCAAGACGCTCGACATCGCGCCGACTAACGCTTATCTGGTCGCCGGAATCCTCGCCGGGTTGATCGCGTGGCGGACGAAAAATCTGCTGGCGACGATTGTGCTCGGCATGGCGGCATTTCTGCTGCTGCGGATGGTTTTTGCACTGTAGATCAGCAAATTAAGTATGAAGGTTGATCCCAATGGCGGAAACTCTTGAAGCACTGTTTGACCAGTGGCAGGCGATTCTGAAAACAGCGCCCACTGAGGCGGAGCGCGCAGAACTCAATACAATCACGCTGTATACATTGGCAGATCCGGCGTATCCCCAGCGGCGCGACGACCCGGCTTATTTTCAGCGCTGGCGAGACCAACTGCCCGATTATTATGGACGCAAAGCCGACCTGATGCTGGAGATTCTGACCCGCCTGAATGCTTACGATCCGATGACATGGGTCGTTTCCGAGATCCGTGAAGACATTCCGCAGCTCGCTTATTTTCTGCTCGCCCGCCACCTAGAATTGTTCGTGCTGAACGATCCGCTGCGGCTGCAGCAGTACCAGAGTCACCGCCCCGAATGGTTGTGGGCGCTGCTGCAGAAAGGTGTTACGTTGGAAGAAATCGACGGGCTGGCGCGCCGAGTGGCGCAGGACGTGATCGGCGCTTTGCTCGCGGTGACCGACGGCTACGGCGCTTACGGCGATTTGCCGCCCAATGCGCCGCGCCCGCATATCAGCGAAACCGACCTTGAAACGAGCCGCACACGTTACCTGAATGCGTTGCATGAATATATTGAAGATACCGTTCTGAAACGAGACAATGAGTGAAGGAATGATGTCGTGGAGTCTTATGAACTCGCCGATTTGATGGAAAAACAGCGTCAGTCGGGCAAACTCTACCTCGAATTTCTGCGCGTCCCGGCGCTGAGCATGGGCGTTTACACGCTGCCCGCCGGAACGGACGATCCACAGCAGCCCCACAGCGAGGACGAAGTTTACTACGTCACGCACGGCAGGGCGACGATCCGCGTCGGCGACGAAGATCAGCCGGTCGTGCCGGGGAGCATCGTCTACGTGCCCGCTCACGTCGAACACTATTTCCACGACATCAGCGAAGACCTGACGGTGCTGGTCTTCTTTGCCCCCGCCGAGTACACCAACAAGGATCAGCCATGACGCGCAAAGTCGCCATTCTGCTGTTCGACGAGGT
>CAVSGS010000024.1:0-45414 GCA_963727545.1 uncultured Chloroflexia bacterium | reverse complement strand
GGCGGCGGTCACGTCGCGGTTGAGGCGCAGGTAACTTTGCGCGCCCAAGCCGACGGTCGCCGCGTTGATCACGGTGATGATGATGCCGAGCAGCGTCAAAATCGCCGAGCTGTTGCGCTGCCCAAGAAACAGAAAAGTCGTCGCCGCCAGTCCGCCGATCACGACAATGCCGATGGTGATCCAGAGCGTGCGCCGCCAATTGCGCCGCAGCCGCGCGATCTGCGCGTCGGTCAGGCGACCGTCACGGTTGGCGGCGAGGTCGGCGTCGGTGAAGCCGAGGGCTTCGTCTAATGCGAGAGGTGGGTTAGCAGTGGACATCGTTTTTCCCGTGATCGCGTTCGCAATATCAATCGGATTATGGGTAGGGGCGGGTTTGAAACCCGCCCCTACGAACCTCACCCCCTGCGCCCTCTCCACTTCGTAGAGAGGGGGTAAAGACAGGGTGCAGAAGGTTCTTGAAGTCCCCTCTCCTAGGGAGAGGGGATGGCAACCGAAGGTTGCTAAGGGTGAGGTTATCTTACCGTCCCAACCGCTGGCGCAGCAGACCCGCCAGCCAGCGGAGTTCCTCCAGCCGCAGCAGCGCCGCCAGCGCCAAAAAGACGACGAGGCTCAGCCCGCCGCCGATGCCGACCAGCAGCGCCTCGTGAACGATGCCCTGCGTGCCGATCAGCCGTTCGAGCAGCGGCTCGGCGGTCGCGGCGACGATCCCCATGACCAGCGCGGCGAGGCTGGCTTTGCCGATGGTCAGCATTAAGCGCTGATCGCCGAAGCCGTGCATCCGCCGTCCGAGGATGTAGGCTGAAAGTGAGGCGTGGGTCAGATGCTTAACGCTGTCGGCGATCATCAGGGCGAACAAACCGTAAGTCGGCAGCAGCGTGACCGTCACCACCATGTACACAACCAGACTGACGATCCCGATCAACGCGGGCGTGAGCGTATCCTGCCGCCCGTAGAAGGCGTAGACCAGCAGCAGATCGACCGCGGCAAAGGGCAATCCGAGCAGATACAGCCGCAGCGCGATCGTCGTGACGACAGTGTCGCCGGGCGTGAACGCGCCGTGCTCGAACAGCAGGCGGACAATCGGCGTACCGAGCACGAACAAGCCCACCACCGCCGGGATCATCAGCGTGATCGCCAAGCGCAAGCCCAAGCCGAGGGTATCTTTGAACGGTCGCTCGCCGTCGCGCTCGATCAGCGCCGACTGGCGCGCCAGCGTCGGCAAAATGGCAATGCTGATCGCGGTGGCGACTAAGCCTTGCGGGAACTGGACGAGCGTCGTCGCCCATTTCATGTAGCTGAGGCTGCTCTCGCCGGTTTGACTGGCGAAATTGTAGCTGAAGAAGCGAATCAGCGAGTCGACGATCAGCGCCAGCATGACCGGCGCATACAGTTTGGCGATCCGCCGCAGCGCCGGATGTCGCCAGTTGAGCGTCAAGCGGAGTTTCGCCTCGCGCAAGCCGGGGAGTTGAAGCGCCATCTGTACGACCGCGCCGATCAGCCAGCCGAAGGCAGCCGCGCGAATGCCGTCGGCGGGGCGCATGGCAACCCAGTGAATGTTGAAGTCCTGATAGGTCGTGAAGATTTGCAGCGGCGGCGCGAGCAGGATGGTGCCGAGCACGATACAGGCGTTGAAAACGGCTCCGGCTAAGGCTGGGAGCGTGAACGAACGCAGGGCGTAAAGCGTGCCACTGAGCACCGCGAACAAGCTCAGGAAGATCAGCGCCGGGGCGGTCAGGCGCAGCAGTTCGGTCGCCAGCGCTTGAGTTGCGCTGTCGTAGCCGCCGCCGACCAGCATCACCACCTGCGGCGCGAACAGGATCAGCAGCAGCACCAGCAGCGTCACGACCACCGTGACGAGGCTGATCAGCACCGAGACCAACTGCCAGAGCGCTTTTTTGCCGTCTTTAGTGACGACGTCGCTCAGCACCGGGATGATCGCGCCGTTGACGTGCCCGCCGATCAGCAGGTCGTAGAGCGTAGTCGGCACCAGCGTCGCGGCGATGAAGGCGTCGGTCGCCCGCGATGCGCCAAACAGGTTCGTCAGCGCCACGTCCCGCGCCATGCCCAAGACGCGGCTGGCGATGTTGCCGAGCGCCAGCACGCCGGTCGCACGGGCGACACCCGCGTTGGTCGCCGCTTGAGTCGCGGCATCGATGGTGGCTTCGGTCGCTTCAACTTCCGCTGAACTGGGGACGGCTTCGCTATCGCGCACGCTGTCTGATTGGGTCAAATTGGCTGCTATCCTATCCCTGCCGCACGACGCGCTAAGGATAGCACAGGGCTTGCGGATCACATAGGTGGAGCGCAGTTACGGGGCGAATGGCGGTGATCAACACAGGATTTGTGAAACCTCACCCCCCAACCCCCTCTCCATTTCAATGGAGAGGGGGAGCTGAGCATAGCGAAGCGGGGGTGAGGTGAGTTGAAAACAAGCACAAGTTCCACACAACACTCATTTTTCTGATCCACCCATTGCTTTTGCCATACGATCCGATTACGCTACCCAGCGGTAAGGATCAACGCCCAAGAGGTGAGCAATGCCGGTTGTCCACAAACGCACCTTCCGCGTGCGCAACTACGAATGCGATGCCTACGGGCACGTCAACAACGCCAATTACGTCCGCTACATGCAGGAAGCCGCACTCGATGCTTCCGCCGCCGTCGGCTACGACGAAGCACGCTACAACGAACTCGGTCATATCTGGGTGATCCGCGAGACGAATATCGAGTACCTACGTCCGCTGCGTTTCGGCGATTCGGTCGAGGTGACGACGTGGGTCGGCGATTTCCGGCGGGTGCGCTCGCGCCGTTTCTACGAACTCCGCAACGCCGAGACCGGCGACATGGTCGCGCAGGGATCGACTGACTGGGTCTACATCGACCGCGCGTCACTGCGTCCAGCGCAGGTGCCGCCGGAGATGGTCACCGCCTTCATGCCGGAAGGTGGGAGCGATGAGTCGCTCCCGCGCGATCCGTTCCCGGAAGCGCCGCCCGCGCCTTCCGGTGCCTTCACCATGCGCCGCGAGGTCGAGTGGCGCGACATCGACACCGCCCAGCACGTCAACAACGCAACTTACCTCAATTACATGGAAGAATGCGGCATTCAGGCGGTCAAAGCCTTCGGCTGGTCGATGACGCGGATGCAGGAAGAGCATTTCGCCATCGTCGCGCGGCGGCAGCGGGTCGAGTATCGCCAGCAAGCCGCGCTCGACGATCAGTTGGCGGTCACGACCTATCTGTCGAACGTCAAGCGCAGCAACGCGACCCGCCACTTCTTGATCACACGGGAGAGCGACGGCGCGCTGATCGCCCGGTCGCGGTCGCTGTGGGTGTTCATCAACTTGGAGACCAACTCGATTGCGCGGCTGCCGCAGGTCATGCTCGACGCTTTCGCCACGCACATCGCCGCCGAGTGAGGCACAAATCAAAAAGGGCATCGGTCGATGCCCCTCGGTTGGTTGTTGCGAAGCTACTTGATCTGAATGCCACCGCGCACGACCGACTGCTTGCGGTAGTCCTTGAGCCAGCCGTAATGCAGCGGATCGCGCAAGATGAGGTCGTCGAGCGCCTTGGACTCGTAGGACGTGCGCGAACTCTCCGCCGTCAAACGGGCATAGCCCTCGCCGTCCGACCAGTTCTCGCCGCGCAGTTCGAGCAGTTGGCGTAACTCGTCTTTGGCGACGTCGTTCTTGGCTTCGAGCGCCGCGATCCGCTCGCGGTGCCCCCGTACTAAATCAACCAATTCGGCGATCCGGTCGTCGAGCGCCGCCGCGTTCTCACGTTGAGTCAATTGAACAATTTGCATCGCTTCCTAATCCCTGTTAGCTGACGCTCCAGACGCCCTCCGGCGACCAGCGCAGCGCTGACGGAATCGGTTGGTTTCTTCGCCTGTTTCATCGCACCGATGTTCTAAATTATAGCACAAATTAGCTAAGAATTCCATCAGTTTTAGCAGAGAAAACGGCAATCTTTTGGCGGTAGCGCTTGGGGGTGAAATCGGTAGGGGCGCAGCGCGCTGCGCCCCTACAAACGCTGTCAATGGGGTAGTGTTGTGGGTTACTTCTCGGCGGCGGCGATTTGCGCGCGATGCTGTTCGTACCACGCGATCAACTCGGTCAAGCCAGTGCGGAAATCGGTGGTCGCCTTGAAGCCGAACGCTTGCTCGGCGCGGCTGGTGTCGAGCGCGCGGCGCGGCTGACCGTCCGGCTGACTCGTGTCCCAGACGACCTCGCCCTGATAGCCGACCAGTTCGGCGATCAGGTGGGTCAGGTCTTTGATGCTGATCTCGAAGCCGGAGCCGAGATTGACCGGTTCGCCGCTGTCGTAGCGCTCGGTCGCTAGCACGATGCCCTCGGCGGCGTCGTCGACGTAGAGGAACTCGCGGGTCGGCGACCCCGTCCCCCACGCGATCACCTGCGCGTCACCGCGATCGCGCGCCTCAGTGAACTTGCGGATCAGCGCCGGGATGACGTGCGAGCTAGCCGGGTCGAAGTTATCGCCGGGACCATAAAGGTTGGTCGGCAGCAGATAGATCGCATCGAAGCCGTACTGCTCGCGGTAGGCTTGCCCCTGCACCAGCAGCATCTTTTTCGCCAAGCCGTAAGGCGCGTTGGTCTCCTCCGGGTAGCCGTCCCAGAGTGATTCCTCACGGAACGGGATCGGCGTGAACTTCGGGTAGGCGCAGACCGTCCCGATGGTGACGAACTTCTTCACGCCGGAACGCCACGCCTTGTGCATCAAATGCGTGCCCATCGTCAAGTTGGAGTAGAAAAAGTCGGCGGGGTGGGCACGGTTGGCACCAATGCCGCCGACGACTGCCGCCATGTGGATGATCACATCCGGCTTGGCGTCGGTCAGCAGCGCCGACACGGCAGCTTGCTCGCGCAGGTCGTAATCTGCGCTGCGCGGCACAAATATCTCGCCTGCGCCCCGCTGACGCAGCGCCGCGACGACGCGCGATCCCAGAAAACCCGCGCCTCCGGTGACGACGAAGCGATTTTCGCTCCAAAACGACATCGTATGCACCTCATCTCTATGCAGATCGGCTGCCAAAATCGCATACCCATCTGCATTCACTTGAATACCTACGCTATTTTACCAAACCTCATTCCAAGGATCAGTGAGCAGCCCGCGCCCGTTGGTAAATTGCCTCCAAGCGCCCGACATAGACCGGTTCGCTGTAGCGCTCGCTGACGTCGCGGCGCACTTCTTCCGGGCGATAATGCGAGTAATTCGCCTTCATCTGCTGCAAGGCGACCGCCAACGCCTCAGCACTGCCGGTCGGGATCAAAATTCCGCTACGCTCAGTGACGAAATCTTCAGGACCGCCGGAGATGGTCGAAACCACCGGACGACCGCAAGCGATCAACTCGGCGACACTGACGCCAAAAGTCTCAATATCGCTGGACGAAATGAGGCTGTGGGAGCGGCGGATCAGATCGCGCAGTTCCGGCTTGGTCATCATCGGCAGAAATTCGACCTGCGCGCCGATCCCTAGTTCGGCGATCAACTGGTCGAGTTCAGCCCGTAATGGTCCCTGCCCGCGAATCTGCAATACGACGTCCGGCTGCCCCTTGAACGCGCTGGCAAAAGCTTTGAGCAGCAGATCAAAGCGTTTACGCCGCTCTTTGAGCTGCGCGATGACGACAAAGGTAAACGGTGTTTCTGCTGCTGCCGGTACAGGTGAGAAGAAATCGGTATCGACAATGCAGCCCAGTGTTTCAAAATCCTGCTCCGGAGTGTAACCCTTGAGTGGTTCGATCAAAGAGCTTCCACAAACCATATTTGCTTTGGAGACACGCAGCGAGCGTTGAATAATGCCCGCCTGCCCCGGGAAAATCATGTGACCTTCGGCAAAGCCACTCGAATACTCCGTCACCACCGCCGGGATGTGATACTGCTTGCTCAAAATGGTGGCGAGATACCCTCCGTAGAAAATGTTATGCCCGTGAATCACGTCGGGCATCCCCTGCTCACGCACGTAGCGCTCGAAAGCACGCTTCCCGGCAGAAGCCAACAGCGGCGCGATCACGAAGGGGAAGGGACGCGGAAACCAGCCCCAGTGCATTCGATAAACCGGAAAATCCTTGAAAAAATCGTCGTCGCGAGTTGTCGCGGCTAACTGCGAAACGCCATGCCGCTTCACATGTGCCAAAGTCACATTGAGGCGTGGGGTGACCAAAACGCCCACCTTGTGTCCCGCTCGATGAAGCCCTAATGCCTGATCATGGAAAAATATGCCGGTTACGGGACTTTCCGGGCTGGGGTAGTAGGCGGTAACGAACAAAACGTGCATATGCCATCCTCAAATTGAAGTCATGCGCTTCATCCAGCAGAACCGATCCGCCTTACAGCGGCAGTGTTGCGTCCCAACTATGCGGACGATCGGATAGAAACGGCTCGCCGGGCGGATTGTAGTATAAGCCTAAGCCGCGCAGATCAACGCGGAACTGCTCCATGTTATAGCCCTCGCTCATGTGCAGGCGCGCATCCGGGCGATTCGACGTCAAGCAGGGGTGTGTAAAAAGCGCGGTACTCACGCGCGACACCTTGCAGCAGTTCCAGCCCCGACCGGTTAATCCACTGATTGGTGGTCGCGTCGAACATTTCCCATTGCCCATCGACCGTTGATCTCGATCCAGCCATGCCAGCCGCTGGTGAGTTCGTACATGCGCCACGTCAACCCCAAAGCGTCGGCGATGTGCGCCTGCGTGATCGAGTAGGTACCACAGTGGGCGCGGGGCTGCTGCAAGTATTCGAGGAAAGACGAAGCGATAAGTCGTCTCACCGTAGGGCGTGCTGATGTGGACGACGTACATCGTGAAGATTCCGGCGAGCCGCGTGTCATTGTCCTCACGCCAGAGCGCCCGCAGCCGCTCCTGATTGTCGTGATAGTAGGCGACGACTTTCGCCATTGCCTCGGCGTCGGT
Organism: uncultured Chloroflexia bacterium; assembly: GCA_963727545.1. GTDB lineage: Bacteria > Chloroflexota > Anaerolineae > Aggregatilineales > Phototrophicaceae > Flexifilum. Next base: position 38,485 of record CAVSGS010000024.1, on the reverse strand, counting down.
GGTCGATCCGGCGGTCAGTTCTTGCAAGCTGGGCACATCAGGACCGGGGACGCGTTGGAACACCAGATCGGCAGCCGGGAGCTGATTTGGGGCGTAGGTCTCACCTGACGGCGAATCAACCGCGCGATCGGCTGGCTGCGCCAGCAAAATCTGCACTTGCCCCTGTGCGATCAAGCCCGCACCGAAGCCCAGCGCGATCAAGATCAGTGTGGTCAGATATTTTCTCATGATCGGTATACCTCACACTCCGCTACCAATACTCCAAGCACCTTGACGCCTTCGGTGGAAGCGTTAAGCCCATTTGAGCACAAAGATGCGGTAGATTTATAATGGCGCTTCGGCACGACTAGCGCAATACCGGCGCAGCAATCAGAAAGTATTCAGCGTATGCCTATGCTCGTCAGCGTCGTCACCCCTTGCTACAACAGCGCGGCGACCATCCAAGCGACGATTGAGTTGGTGATCGCCCAGACCCACCCGCAGATCGAATATATCATCATGGACGGCGGTTCGACCGACGAGACAGTCGCGATCGCTCAGCAGTACGGCACGAAGTTAACGCTGATCTCCGAGCCGGATCGCGGGCAGACGGACGCGATCAACAAAGGATGGCGGCGGGCGCGCGGCGACGTGCTGGCGTGGCTCAATGCCGACGACCAATACCAGCCGGATACGGTCGAGGCAGCGCTCCGCTACTTCGAGGCGCATCCCGACGCGCAGTGGCTCTACGGCAGCGCCCAGTCGATCACTGAAGACGGGCAGCCCTTCCAGTATCGCAACTATCGGGATGATTGGGATTACGACACGCTGCTCAAGGTGGGCAGCTTCGTGAATCAACCGTCAGTCTTTCTACGCCGTCAAGTGATCGAGGAATTCGGCTATCTCGACGAAAGCCTGCACTTCGGCATGGATTACGAATACTGGCTGCGGATCGGGCGCAAGTACCCGGCGCACTACGTCCCGACGGTGAAGGTTCAGATCATCCGCGCCAGCACGACGAAGACCGAAAGCGGCGGCGTGGTGCGCCTGCGCGAGATCGACCGGATCGCGCGTCGCTACGGTGCATCGGCGACACCGAGTGGCACGCGCTCCGAGTGGGGCTGGGTATTCGCCGAGGCGTTTCTTGCCGACGTCGGTAAAGGGCAGTGGCGCGCCGCCGCCGAGCACTTCCGCGAGATCTGGCGCTACCCGACGACCCTGCCGCGCAGTTTTACCAAGCTGTTCATTCGCAAGTTCATGCCGCGCTCGCTGGAAACCCGGCTGAGGAACGGCTCGCCGGGCGGATTGTAGTATAAACCTAAACCACGCAGATCAAGGCGGAACTGCTCCATGTTATAACCCTCGCTCATGTGCAGGCGCGCGTCCGGGCGATTCACGTCAAGCAGGGGTGTGTAAAAAGCGCGGTACTCACGCGGAACACCTTGCAGCAGTTCCAGTCCCGACCGATTGATCCATTGATTGGTGGTCGCGTCGAACATCTCCCACTGCCCATCAACCATGATCTCGATCCAGCCATGCCAGCCGCTGGTGAGTTCGTACATGCGCCACGTCAGCCCTAAGGCGTCGGCAATGTGTGCCTGCGCGATCGAGTAGGTACCGCAGTGCGCGCGGGGTTGCTGCAAGTATTCGAGGAACGACGATGGATAAGTCGTCTCGCCGTAGGGCGTGCTGATGTGGACGACGTACATCGTGAAGATTCCGGCGAGGCGCGTGTCATTGTCCTCGCGCCAGAGCGCCCGCAGCCGCTCCTGATTGTCGTGATAGTAGGCGACGACTTTCGCCATTGCCTCGGCATCGGTCGTCGATCCAGCGGTCAGTTCTTGCAAGCTGGGCACATCAGGACCGGGGACGCGTTGGAACACCAGATCGGCAGCCGGGAGCTGATTCGGGGCGTAGGTCTCACCCGACGGCGAATCAACCGCACGATCGGCTGGCTGCGCCAGCAAAATCTGCACTTGCCCCTGTGCGATCAAGCCCGCACCGAAGCCCAGCGCGATCAAGATCAGTGTGGTCAGATATTTTCTCATGATCGGTATACCTCACACTCCGCTACCAATACGCCAAGCACCTTGACGCCTTCGGTGGAAGCGTTAAGCCCATTTGAGCACAAAGATGCGGTAGATTTATAATGGCGCTTCGGCACGACTAGCGCAATACCGGCGCAGCAATCAGAAAGTATTCAGCGTATGCCTATGCTCGTCAGCGTCGTCACCCCTTGCTACAACAGCGCGGCGACCATCCAAGCGACGATTGAGTCGGTGATCGCCCAGACCCACCCGCAGATCGAATACATCATCATGGACGGCGGTTCGACCGACGAGACAGTCGCGATCGCTCAGCAGTACGGCACGAAGTTAACGCTGATCTCCGAGCCGGATCGCGGGCAGACGGACGCGATCAACAAAGGATGGCGGCGGGCGCGCGGCGACGTGCTGGCGTGGCTCAATGCCGACGACCAATACCAGCCGGATACGGTCGAGGCAGCGCTGCGCTACTTCGAGGCGCATCCCGACGCGCAGTGGCTCTACGGCAGCGCCCAGTCGATCACTGAAGACGGGCAGCCCTTCCAGTATCGCAACTATCGGGATGATTGGGATTACGACACGCTGCTCAAGGTGGGCAGCTTCGTGAATCAACCGTCGGTCTTTCTACGCCGTCAGGTGATCGAGGAATTCGGCTATCTCGACGAAAGCCTGCACTTCGGCATGGATTACGAATACTGGCTGCGGATCGGGCGCAAGTACCCGGCGCACTACGTCCCGGCGGTGAAGGTCCAGATCATCCGCGCCAGCACGACGAAGACCGAAAGCGGCGGCGTGGTGCGCCTGCGCGAGATCGACCGGATCGCGCGTCGCTACGGTGCATCGGCGACACCGAGTGGCACGCGCTCCGAGTGGGGCTGGGTATTCGCCGAGGCGTTTCTTGCCGACGTCGGTAAAGGGCAGTGGCGCGCCGCCGCCGAGCACTTCCGCGAGATCTGGCGCTACCCGACGACCCTGCCGCGCAGTTTTACCAAGCTGTTCATTCGCAAGTTCATGCCGCGCTCGCTGGAAACCCGGCTGCGGGGGTTATTGGTGCACTAGCTATTGCTCCGGGCGAGGATTTGCTCGTAGAGGTCGGCGTAGCGCTGAGCCATAATGGTCAGCGAGTATTCCTGCCGAATCTTTGCGATTCCGCGCTCAGCCAGCTCGTGACGGCGCTGATCGTCTTCGAGCATCCACGCGATCCCGCGCGCCAAGTCCTCGATTTCAAACGGCTCGGCAAGATAACCGTTCACTTGGTGATCGATCTCGTCAGGGATGCCACCGATGCGGAAACCCACGCAAGGCGTCCCGCACGCCATCGCCTCAAGGACGACGAAGGGGAAGTTCTCCTGAACTGAAGGAGTCACAAAGACGTCGGCGGCGGCGTAGAGGCGCGCCATCTCGGTCTCGTCACCGATATAACCCATATAGTGACAGTTCAGCCCCAGATCGCTTTTTTCGCTATTCGGATCGTTGCCGAAAATGACAAGGTCGGCTTTCGATGCCCAACCTTGCGCCGCGAGCTGGTGCAGCGCGGGCTGGAGCAGATGAAAGCCTTTGGCGTGAGCGCTGGTACTGGCGACTGCCCCAAACAGAATAAGTTGGCGATCTTGCGGCAGGTTCAGTTGGGCGCGTGCCGCGTGCTGATCCAGCGGGCGGAAAATTTCCGGGTCAATTCCATTGGGGATCACCTCAACCGGGAAATTCTTGAAAACGCTGCTTTGTCGCGCACATTCAGCGAGCCAGCGACTCGGCGAAATGATGGTCAGGTCGAGACCACGCCAGTGATCGCGCTTGCGACGCAGGTTCCACCGGCTCAGGTCGTGCGACGAGGTTGAGCCGAGTTGCGGACAGCACCCGCATTGATCCTCATAGCCCCGGCAGTCGTAGGTCCAGTAGCAACCACCGGTCAATGCCCATTGATCGTGCAGCGTCCAGACTAGCGGTCGCTGGAAGCGGCGCAGCGCGCCAACTGGCACGAACCCCTGACCGATCCAGTGCAGATGAACCACGTCCGGGTTGAGCGCCCGCACCTGTCCGGCGATCCCGGTCGGAAACCAGTTGAGCGAGAAGTAGCGATCCTTTTGCCGATGTGGGTAGAAGCTCAGTGGACGCCGATCCAGCAGATAGCTGGTCAGCGAACGCGCTTGTCCAATTGTGCCGCCTACATCCCTCACTGTCTGGATACTCGCATCGTCGCTGTGTTTGTGACGGACGAGCATCGTCGCGGGAATGCCGATTTGTCGGAACGTTTGATGCAGCCGGATGGCAGCGTGCGCCGCGCCACCACCGGTATCGGAATTACTCAGGGTCAATAAGTGAGTTGTCATGCCGTTTACGGGATACTCAATCACCGGTAAAGATAAACGAAAATTCCGTGAAGGGCTTCGAGACCGCGAACAACTTGTAACCGTACTGATGCAACTGCCGGACTGATCGGATCGTTTGAAGGATGCCTCCACTGCCGGGGAAGCGGTCGTGAAATTCGATGAGAAACTGGCGCGGCTTCAAGCCGCTGGCGATGATGTCGGCGATGACGGCATACTCGGCACCTTCGATGTCCAGCTTCAACAAGTCGATGTGCGTGTGCCCTAAACGCTGCATGATGGTCTGCAGCTGACTTACTTCGACTTCAATCGACGCCCCTTGATAAACAGTGCGCAGTACGGTGTGCGATACATGCTCTGAATTGGGCGGCGCGAAGAATTCCGCCTGACCGTCGTAGTCTGCCAAGCCGACGGCAAAGGACTGAAAGCCTTCCGGCAGTTCTTGCCGCTTCAACCACTCCAGCGATTTCGGGGTGGGGTCAAAGGCAAAGACGCGACAGTTGAACTGCGCCATCAGAGCGAGATCGAAAGAAATATCCTCGCCAATGCCGACGGAATAGACAATCGACTCCGCATTGAGACCCGCAGGTGTAATCGACCAGCCCCCGTAAACCGAGCCAAGCCGCTGTACCGGCAGGTTATGCGTGAGATACGGTGTTAGCAGCACCTTGAAAGCTGCATAGCGAGAAATGTCCGCCGCCTTCTGCCAGATCATTTTTGCATTCATGACCAAAACCCTCGACCAGATTTTACGCGGCGCGCGCTTAAACTTGCCGATCATGCGCGGAATAAAGCGCATATCTTTATAACGCGCTTGATAAAGCAGCGCGCACTGCGGATTTTCAATCGGTTCGGGCCAAGCGTCGGGGATCGGCGGGGCGGGTTTCAACGGCAAGTTCGACCATGCCGTCAAGTCTGACGTATTCGTCGCCATGATCCCGGAACCGATGTTTTCGATCAGACTGTGCGGCGGATGCAGACATAACCCGCTTTTCAGGATGTGCAGGTATACAAAGCGGATTGCCCAAACGTTCAAGCGTTCCGCCTTGCGAGCGGTCAGGGGCAAATCGGCACCATAGTGAGCGGGGTCGTGACCCTGTTTTTGGCAAGCACGCATCAGATCAAGCGCCGAGCGATCCATCCCATCCCACGAACGTGCCCACGCGCCCCAGGACCAAGAGTTAAAACGTCCATCGAAATAGGGCAGATCGCCTACGTCGTCGGGGCGGATGCTTGGATGCGTGTAGCCGGTCACACTCATCACGCGCGGATCGTCGCGGTAGTGTTCCAGCGCGGCACAGAGATAACGATAAGTGCCCGGCACGCTGATCAGATCGTCCTCAAAGACGATTAGCGCGTCATGCTGCTTAAAAACTTCTGTGACACCGTGCAGAATGGAGCGTCCCAATCCCCAGTTCTCGTCGCGCTCGTTTAGGATCACCTCGCACCAGTCGATGCCATGCAAAATCCGACTACATTCCTCGACCGCAGGCTGTTGTTCCGGCGTGCGCGCACCATCGAGAAAGGCGTAGATCAGCGGAACTTCGTTCTCGCGCAAACCAGCGAGAGTTTGCGCAAGATGATCGGGGCGCGCATAAGCGAATAGGACGATCGGGATCTGGCTCATGACCGCGTTCAAGCAGCCCTAACGTAGACGTTAGTTTGCGTGAATTCGTACAATCCGGGTGCCGCACCGATGAATTCCAGACAGTCAAACCCCTCTAGGAACTGCCGGGTTTGAGCAAGATAATACGCTCGGTCGGCATTGTCGAGCACCAACAAGCCGCCCGGCTTGACCTTGCGAGCGCCGTGCATAATACAGGATGGACGCGCGCGTCCATCAACCACTACCAGATCGAAGGATTGATCCGCGAACGAATCGATCTGGGTCGCGTAATCCTTATACAGGAGGTCGTCGGACGCGGAGCGATAGCAGGTCGGGTCAGCAGCATCTCCACAATCAGTTGAGTCCGACGAGGGTGCCGTGACAAGTCGATAATCGAGCCCTGAATACGACTTGAGCCGAGTGCTGCATCAGCGCGTACCAGCTCCGGGTCGTGCTCAATAGAAACGCACTGCGCCCCTAAGCTGAGCCAGTAGAGCGTCGATCCGCCGCTGCCATACTCAAAGACACGACTGCCGGAACGAATGGTGCGCGTCAGATAGTCGATGGCGTCGAAGGCAATCCATGGCAACGGCGTGTCAAGCATATAGTTTCGCTGCAGTGACTTGATCCAGCGAATGGCGTAACGCCGCTGCTTGGTCGGAAGCAGCCGCTTGAGCAAGAATGAGACTACACCTCTGGGATTGATGTTCGTGGTGGTCATCCTATGATTCCGTCACGAGCTGGGTATCGGGTTGAGCCGTCCAATCGTAATCGACCAATACATCTCCCTGCTCGCGTCCGATTAACAACCCCGTGCCATGAAAGTTGCCATCTTCGACGTGGAGTTGAAATGCCGATTGCATCCAGTCCTGAATCTGCCCGTTAATCTCGCAGAACAGAGCGCAAGAGTACACGCCCGACCGTAGGTTGAAGTGAGGCCAGCGGCACTCGAAATAGCCAGAGTCGCCGATTGGCAGCTCCATCCGACCCACATCCCGCGTATTGAGATTTGTGAGTAGGACACCATAGACGCTGTTGACGTTAAAGGCGAGGTTGACCGTCGCGCGCGCGCTTGGTTGGCTGCAGCGATAGTAGAAACGAATCGTCACGTCTTGACCGGAGAGGATGCTTTGAACCGGTTTGCCCTGCGCATCGCACACTTCAACCGAGGTAAATCGTAAGATACCCGCACCTTTTCGATCTTGCCGCTCGGAAAGATCGGTTACAGCGATATTCTCCGCGCCGGATTTGAGATAGTAGTCGATAGCTTCGTCGGCTTTACCCTGAAAAACTGCATTACCCTGTTCCAGCACCAAACCATGACTACAGAGCTGCTGGACCGCCCCCATGTTGTGGCTGACGAACAGCACCGTGCGCCCGCTGTGAGCGACGTCACTCATCTTGCCGAGACACTTCTCCTGAAATTTGGCATCGCCGACCGCCAGCACTTCGTCCACGACGAGGATTTCCGGGTCGAGGTTCGCGGCGACGGCAAAAGCGAGCCGCATGTACATGCCGCTGCTATAACGCTTGACCGGCGTATCGAGAAACTGCTCGACTTCGGCGAAGGCGACGATCTCATCGAAGCGACGCTGAATCTCGCGGCGGGTCATGCCGAGAATCGCGCCGTTGAGGAACACATTCTCGCGCCCGGTCAGTTCGGGATGAAAGCCGGTGCCGACTTCGAGCAGCGAGCCGACCCGTCCGTAAACGTCGGCGCTGCCAGTGGTCGGCTTGGTGATGCGCGAGAGGATTTTCAGCAGCGTGCTTTTGCCCGCGCCGTTGCGCCCGATGATGCCAAGCACTTCGCCCGTCTTTGACCTCGAACGAAATGTCTTTGAGCGCCCAGAAGGTTTCGCGGGTCGACTCCGAACGACTGAACGGGCGGCGAATCAGGTGGATTAAGTCCTCTTGCAGCGTCTTATAACCGCTGCGGGACGCATGAGCGATCTGGTAGGACTTGCCGAGATTCTCAACGCGAACAGCCACTTCTGACATCAGATCACGTCCGCAAAATTACGTTCGACGCGTTGGAACACGAGCGCGCCCAGCACGAACAGGATCACGCCGAGCACGACCGAGATCAGCAGCGAGGTCACTGGGAAATCGCCTAAGCCGAGCAGCGACCAGCGAAAGCCGTCGATCACGCCGACCAGCGGGTTAATGGCGAAAAAGGGACGCAGCGGACCGGGGATCAGGTCAGCAGAGTAAACGACCGGCGAGGCATACATCCACACCTGAATCACAAACGGCAGCGCGTACATAAAGTCGCGGTAATAGACGTTGAGCGCCGAGAGGAACAGGCTGACGCCGACGGCGAGCACCAGCGTGAGCACCAGCAGCAGCGGCAGCAGCAGCAGATTAGCGCTGAAGGGGATGCCATACAGCGGCAGCAGGATCAGCATCACGACCAGCGCAACGAAGAAATCGACCAGCACCGCAATCGAGCTGGCGACCGGGATCGCCATACGCGGAAAGTAGACCTTCGAAATCAGCTTCGAGTTGCTGATCAGGCTGTTACCGGCGCGCTGGAGTGCCCCCGCGAACAGATTCCACGGCAGCATCCCGGCAAAGACGAAAGGCAGATAGGGTAAGCCGCTCGACGGCAGCTTGGCATAGCGCCCGAAGATCACGGCGAAGATCAGCGCGGCGATCAACGGTTGCAAGATCACCCAGACGATGCCGAGCGCCGTCTGTTTGTAGCGCAGTTTGACGTCGCGGCTGGTCAAAATGACGATCAAATCGCGGTAGTGCCAGAGATTGCCCAATTCCAACGCCGCCCATCCGGAGACCGGGCGAATGCGAGTGTGAATCCGGTTGTGATGAGCGATTTCGTTCGCTGGCGATGACGTAGTTGGTTCCAACTGCAACAGTTACGACCCTTGGATTTGAAACTTGAGGGCTGACTCACCTGATTATGCCGGAAGGGGCGGCAAAATTGCAATAGGGTTTGTCGAACAAGCGAACAGCCCCCGTTTCATCAGTGAATTTCGTATAAATTTATGGGTTTATCTACAGATATGGTAACACTGCGCGGATTGGGTTGCAGAGGACATTATAATAGTGAAAGGCATTAACTTAAAATCTATAGGAGGTCTCCCGTATGTTGCAACGAACGCCTCGCAGCTTACACGTTGCCATCGTTCTGTTATTGCTCCTTATGTGTACAGTGTTTCCCACCAGCGCTCAATCGAATCCATCTACTCGCGTAGTCCAGTCCGCGGACGGATCGTTCTCGATCCGGCTGCCGCAGAGCTGGGTCACGCAGAACACGACATTTCCGGGGCTGTCAACCGTAATCGTGATCGGCGACAGCAGCGCCAGCCGGCAATCTGAACTGGATCACATGGGTTCGGGGCAGCCCAACCTGACGCCGGGTATGAGCGGTTTTATCGCCCGCCTCGATCTAAGCGGCTTTCCGGGTTCATCGCTCGACGACATCGAGACGTCGGTGCTGCAAGCGATAGGACAGTTGATCACCGATCAGGGCGCGCAAATCCTCAACGAACAGACGGTCACGTCGGGCGGGGGGTATCCTACCGACGTCACGATTGTTCAGGACGGCACCGGCGGCTTGCGAGGCTATTACGGCATCATGCAAGCGAACGACATGCTCATCCAGTTCCAGCTTACCGGGCGTCCGGTGAGTACCTTCACCGCCAATGACCAGCTGCTCGGTGCCATCATTGACGCGATCCGCGCGCCTGCCGAGCCTGTCAGCAACCTGCAGCCCACCGCAGTCATAGCGACGCCGATTCCCGTCAACCCCAATCCGCAGCCGAGGGGTGAGGATGGCACGACCGCCAGCGACAGCGGGACGTTTTCCTTCCAGACGCCGCCGGGTTGGTCACATCAGACGGCTAACTTGCCCGGTTTCAGCGACGTGCTGGTGTTTGGCAGCAGCGACGCAGCCGCCCAAGGAATTGTTGACCTGTTCGTGAATGGGCAGGAACCAGATAGTTTCGACGGCGTTGCCGGGTTCTTCGGCGCAATTGCTCCAGAGCAGCTTCAAGGGCAAGCGCCGGATGCGCTGGTCTCGCCGTTAATGCAAAGCATCCTCACGAACATCGGTAACGACAGCGTGCAGATTATCGAGCAGCCAGCGGCGCACAACTTCGGTCAATATCCGGGCGAGTTGGCATTGACCAGCCTCGGCTACATTGCCGTGCTCCACTCTGATCAGACATTGCTGGTTGCCGTCGTTCTGAGTAATGATGTCAACGCAAATGGTGCGGTGATGACCAGCATTCTCGATAGCGTGCGCATGCCTGCCGAAAGTGGCAACGAGCCACCGCCGACGGCTATGCCGCCGCAGCCGCAGCCGACCGAAGACGTGATCCCCGTTCAACCGACGCCAACGCTCACCCCGCAGACCGTCCGCAGCAGCGACGATCAGGTCTCGCTGGTGCTGCCCGGTCCGGGCACCGTGCTCGATCACATGGCAGACCAAAACATCCTCGCTTACGGCGCCACGGACGCTGCCGCCCAGTCGCGGCTGTATTCGGTCAACGCCGACCTCGCGCCATCGACGCCGCTCAGCGGGACCGGCGGAGTCATCATCCTCTATCCAATGGATCGCTTTGGGATTGATCCGCAGAATCCGGACCTCACCGGGTTAATGGATCGCGCGCTGGGCGGGCTGAAAGGCTACACCGTCGAGCAGGCAGCGCAGCCGATTGGTGACGGTGGACTCTACGCCGAGATCGCGTCCAGCGGCGAGCGCGGTTATCTGGCGCTGCTGCCTTTCGGCGATCAGATCGCCTACGTGACGGCGACGACTAATCCGCTCGACTTCACCGGGAATGAGTCCCTGCTGCTCGACATCGTGCAATCGGTGCACGTCCCTGCCGTCAGCGAGGAGAGCGGTCTCGGCGGCTTGGGCGGGCTGGATGAGGAACCAGCTGCCACGCCGGAAGCCACGCCCGAAGCGACCGAAGCTCCGTCTGGCTTGAGCGGGCTGTAAGTCGAAGCAGCGTGTCATGGTTTGGAGGCATGGCGCGCCATGCCCCTACCGGGTCATCAATCTAGACAAACGGGGCGCACGGTTGTGCGCCCCTACCTGTATCTGATAGTGTTTTCGGGCGGGTTTGAAACCCGCCCCTACGTGTCCTCCGCAGGTAGCGAACTACTCGCTGACTGCCAGCACGGTGACCATGCCGAACATCCCGTCGCGCGCCTCGGCGTGGCTGAGAATGTGACAGTGGAACGCCCAGATGCCCGGCTCGGTACAGTCAACGACCACGTCGTAGCGCTCCCCCGGCGCGATCAAGACGGTATCCGCCATGTGCGGCACCGGCAGATACCAACCATCTTTGGCAAAAACCAACTGCGGCATCCCGTGCAGGTGCATCGGGTGGATCATCAAGCCTTCGTTCATGTAGCGGATGCGGATCTTCTCGCCCAGTTTGGCGGTGACCGGCTGAGTGTACGGGAATTCTTTCCCGTTGATGGTGAAGCCCATCGCCGAGTTGTTGAGGATCAGCGTATAGTCGTGATCGACTTCCGGCTCGCGGCTCTTATCCTGCGGCTCGATGATGAACGCGCCAAGCAGCCCGCGCGTCACCTGCTCGGTCGAGTTGTGATGCGAGTGATACATGTGCGAACCGGCATTGCGCGCCTTGAACTCGTAAGTGAAAGTCTCGCCCGGCTTGATCACCGGCTGGTTGATGAAGGGCACGCCGTCCATGTTGTTCGGGATCAGCAGCCCGTGCCAGTGAACCGAGGTGCTCTGGGTCATGTAATTGGTGACGAGAATGCGGACGTTATCGCCTTCGGTGACGTGAAATTCAGGTCCCGGCACCATGCCGTTGAAAGCCATCGCTTGGTAGGTCGTGCCCGCTTTGGTCTCCCAGTCGATCTCACTGACGGTCAGTTGGAAGACTTTAGTATCGCCGTCCATCGTGTACTCGATGGGGCGGTTCCAGAACAGATCGTCGGTGCCCATGTTGTCGAGGAAGGTCTGAATGCCCATCTGGTGATGGTGATCCATCGCATCGACTGCCGCCATATCGACGACCGGGGGCGTCGCCTCAGCGCCGGGGATGGGTGCGGGAGCAGTCGGCTCCGGCGTCATAGCCATGCCATCCTGCGCCAGTGTCGGGTGAACGACCGCGCTAGCGCCAATTGCGCTGGCGCTAACGCCCATCAATTTCAAGAATTCGCGTCGTTCCATGAGGTCGCTCCTTGCCGAGACCGGATTGGTCAACTCTAAGTTTTGGGAATTGAGATGGCATCATCTTACGAAAACCTATTTGCAGATGTAAGAATAGATGGTACCGTTTGGACGTGACATTCTTCACTTGTCTTAAAACCCCCGACTACCAACAATGGAGGCTACGAAACTTCCAGAACAACTAAAGGGCGTCATTCTATGGGCGAGAAAACCCCAACTTTCCCGCTGTATCCGGTGCTGATCCTCTTCGGAGTAGTGGGCTTGCTCTTGATCGGGCTGCTCGCCGAGCAGCCGAAAATTCCACCGGTGACGCCAGTCGCGACCGAGGAAGTCGTCGTCGCACCGACCTTGATCCCGACCAGCGCACCCGCCGGTGCGCAGAGTGATGCCCAGACGGTCAGCTACAGCGCCGAGGACATCGCCGCCGGGCAAACGCTGTTCCAATCAATCTGCTTCGCCTGTCACGGCATGGACGCCACCGGGATCGCCGGGTTAGGCAAGAATCTCGTGACGAGCAGCTTCGTTCACGGCTTGACCGACGCCTGAACTGCACCAATTCATCATCGACGGTCGCTCAATCACCGATCCGCTCAACACGACCGGCGTGCAGATGCCGCCGAAGGGGGGTAATCCCAGCCTCGACGACCAGCAGATCAGCCAACTGGTCGCTTACCTGCGCAGCCTGCAAGCCGCGAGCGACCAAATCGCCGCCGAGCCATCGCCGACGCCGAGCGAGCCAGTCGTTTACGAGCCGTATACGCTGCCGATTGCCGGGATGAATTTCGAGAATGTGGTGGTGCCGGAGCGCGCTTTCAACGTCGCCGAAGCCTATGCGCTGTCTTGCTCCGGGTGTCACGGGGCTAACGGCGAGGGCGGGAGCGCCTCAACCGTGGCTAGCTGGACGATGACCGATGCCGACATCTTCAGTTTGCTGACGACGCTGCATCCGCCGGTTGACCCGACGACCGGCTTCTCGCATCCGGTGCGCGGTGAATACCCGGCGCTGACCGACGATCAACTGCACACGCTGATCGACTACCTGCACACGCTGCCGGGGAATGGATAAACCTCACCCCCCAACCTGTCAGGGGTAGGTTTTTATTTAACATCAGTTATGGATAAGACAATTGTGCAAGTAGGGGCACGATATATCGTGCCCCTACGGTGAAAATCTCCCCTTGAATTCCTTAACCATAATTCACGTTATTTACCTCACCCCCTGCCCCCTCTCCGTAGGGCGAGGGGGAGCAAAACCGCAGTCGATATGCCGTATAGGGTAACGACATAAGCGTGCTTGAAGCCGCACTGCTATGTCGATCAATCGCCCAACCTTATCAGCCAACCTCACAACGGACAAAGCACTCTCCCCTCCTTGAATTCGGGGAGGGGTCGGGGGCTGTCAGGGGTAGGTTTTTTATTTACCTCACCCCCTGCCCCCTCTCCACTACGTAGAGAGGGGGTAAAGACAGCTCGCAGAAGGTTTTAAAAGTCCCCTCTCCATTGCAATGGAGAGGGGATTTAGGGGTGAGGTCAGCACAAAACTTAAATACCTACCCCTGATAGGGGGTCGGGGGGGTGGGGTGGTTTTCGGCTACGCTTCCGTGTTGCCGATCCAGCCGGGCGGATCGCTAGCGGGGAAGGACTCCTCGGATGCTTCTTGAACGACACCCTTGACGCGCGCCTCGTCCAGCAGCGCGAGAAAAATCTCATCCGATTTCGCCGCCATGACAAAATCGTTGCGATGCAGTCCGTTGATCGTGTGGGTGTACCACTCGATAGCAACCTGTTGGTAGCCAATGACGATCGTCGGGTGATGATCCTGCTGGTCGGCTTGTTTGCCCACGCGCGCGGCGAACTCGACGCCGTCGAGATAATTGTCAAACTTGAACGTACGCCGCAGCCGCTTGACGCCATCTACCGTGACGGTTTCCCACATCGGCGTTTGCAGATGCAGTTCACTGATCTCGTCATCGCTCAGGGCGGGAACGTCGCCCTGACAAGGGACGCATAGTTCTTGCGCTAAATCCGCCATTCCATCACTCCTGTGATTACAATCTAAATGAACATTTTGTAGTTTAACCCAACTATGGTATTTTTGCATCCATCACACAACGCGGGAGACGACAACGACTATGACGGCGATTGGTTTGATGCTTGAAGGGCAGGCGGGTTTGACGTGGGGGCGCTGGCGGCGCATCCTCGAACTCGCCGAAGAGATGGATTTTCAATGCGTGTTTCGTTCCGACCATTTCACCGATCCGCAGCCCCCGGATCGGGAGTTGCTGGAAGCATGGGTCTCGCTGACCTACGCAGCGACGCAAACCGAGCAGATCGAGTTCGGCACGCTGGTCTCGCCGATCACGTTTCGCCACCCGGCGATGCTGGCGCGGATGGCGGCGGCGATCGACGATTTGAGCGGCGGTCGGCTGGTTTTCGGTATGGGAATCGGCTGGCAGGAACGCGAGCATCACAACTTCGGCATTCCCTTTCCAGACACCAACACCCGTTACGCCATGCTGACGGATGCGCTCGAAATCACGACGCGCTTGTTCAACAATGACACCCCGGTCAGCTATGCCGGTACACAGTTCTCGCTGGACGAAGCGATCTTGCTGCCACGCCCGGAGCGCGCCGGCGGTCCGCCGATCATGATCGGCGGCAACGGACCGACGCGGACGCTGCCGCTGGCGGCAGAGTTCGCCGACGAATGGAACGCCGTCTACCTCGACCCGGCAACCTACGCCGAGCGCAACCAGCTTTTAGACGAGCTGCTGAGCAAGGCGCACCGCGCTCCCAGCGACGTGAAACGCTCCGTGATGACCAACTTGCGCTTCGCCAACGACGACGCCGACCTCGACCGGATCAAGGCGGGGCGGACGCTGGACGAAGCGCGCAGCGGCGGTAAAACCCTCGTCGGCACGGCGTCGATGGTGATCGACCAGATCGGCGCTTACGTCGATGCCGGAGCGGAGCGCGTCATGCTTCAGTGGCTGGACTTGGAAGACTACGACCGGCTGGGCACGGTGGCACGGGACGTGCTGCCCCACTTCCACAAGGACTAGACGAGCGATGCAGCGACCGAACCGCACCTTCGTGATTCTGGCGGCAATGATGATCGTCCTGTTCATCATCGGCTTGGGGCTGGTGATCGTGCTGGCGCTGCGCTGACGAAACCGACGGCATGATCCTCGACCGCTGGGCACTGAAACAGTTCGCCAAGGCGACCATCGTCGCGCTGGGGCTTACGATTGGCGTCGAAATCATCCGACAATTGCCGGAACCAATCGAAATCGCCAGCGTGCCGACCCTCGCTGTGACGGTGATCCCGGCGCTGACCTTCACGCCGCCAACGGCAGCGCCGACGCGGATCGCACTCGGCAACGCCGCGCCCTACCCGAATTACGGACCGGCGGCTGAACTCCGCCCGGTTGAGTGGCTCAACACGGAGACGCCGCCCCGCCTCGCCAATCTGCGCGGGCGGGTGGTGCTGCTGGCGTTCTGGGGCATCGACTGCGCCGAGTGTCTGCCAGTACTCCCTTACGTCCGCCAGTGGGACGCCCTCTACGCCGATCAAGGCTTGACGGTGATCGGCATTCACACGCCCGTGCGGGCGAGCGAGCGCAGCCTCACCGCCCTGCGCGCCGAACTGGTACGACTGGACGTGACTTACCCGGTCGCGCGAGATGACCAGAACGCGATCTGGCAGTCGTATGGCGGACGCATCCGCCCGACCATCCTGCTGATTGACAAGGCGGGCAACCTGCGCTATCAGCGCGAAGCTGGCGGCGGCTTCGACGCGACCGAAAGCGCAATCGAAGCGCTGCTCGCCGAAATTCACACGCCGACGAACTGAAGCCGTGCTTTTTACCCCACCCCCTGCCCCTAACAAGGGTAGGTATTTAATTAACCTCACCCCCTGCCCCCTCTCCACGACGTGGAGAGGGGGTAAAAACAGGTTACAAAGGGTGTTTAAAGTCCCCTCTCTATGTAATGGAGAGGGGATTTAGGGGTGAGGTAAGCGTAGAGTTAAAAACCTACCCCTGTCAGACCCCCAGCCCCTCAGCCGACTTCAGGGAGGGGAGAGTGCACTGAGCTAAACGCTCCTTCCTATGTTTTCACCCGATGCCCTTTTCCAAATTGATGTGGAGTTGGCTTCACCTCGAACCCGGTTATTCCCCCTCGCCCCGCTTGCGTGAGCGAGAGGACAGGGGTGAGGGGCTGAACATCAAAAGCTGGCGATCCGCATCCCCTTACAGACATGCGGCGGCTGGTATTTGGCTACTGTTTGATTAGGCGTACAATCTAATTAACGTCTTGAACTGCACGGGGGGGGACCGGCATGGACGCACAAACGCTGTTCCGCGAAGGGATTACCGCGCTGCGTGACCAACACGACGCTGCCCTTGCCCAACGGCTGCTCGCCCAATCCATCAAACTCGATCCTAAGAACGACATGGCGTGGCTCTGGCTCTCGCGCACGACCGACGACCCCCAACGCAAGCTCCAATGCGTCGAGCGCGCGCTGGCGATCAACCCGCAGAACGTCAAAGCGATGACACTGCGCGCCAAACTGCTGATCGCGCAGCAACAGCAGCAGGATGCCAATCAAGACTGGCGCGCCCGCCTCGACGCGCTCAACGCGCCGGTCAGCTTCGCGGAGCCGGAGATCCACACCGCGCCGCAGCCAAATCTGCCGCCGGAAGCTCCACCGGCACCAAGACCCGCCGCCCCGCCTAAACCCACCGCTCAGCAGCGGCAGAAAATCGACCTGCTGCTGGCAAAAGCCGAGAGCGCTCTCGCCACCAACGATGTCGAGGGCGCACTCGAAGAATGGGGGCGCGTGCTCGACCTGCAAGTCGATCACCCGGTCGCCATGCAGAATGCCGTGCGCTACCTGTTCAAGCTGGATTACCCCGACGTCGCCCACGACTTGATCTGGCAGGCGATCAACGCCGGGACGACTTCGGTGCCGATCTACCTGACCGGCATCGACATCGCCCGCCATCAAGGCGATCAACCGGAAGCCGACGATCTGCGCGAGCGGGTCGCGCTGCTGCCGAATGCCGACGAAGACCTGATCGATCGGATGATCGATCACTTCCTTGACGAGGCTCAACCGCTGCGCGCCGCCGACATCCTTGAACGCGCGCTCCCGGCGCACCCGAACAGTCAAAAGCTGCTGCTGAAAACCGGCACCATCTACGAAAAAGTGCTGGATCGCAAAGCCGAGGCGCTGCAGTACTACGAGCGCGCCGCACGGATCAAGTCCGGCTCGAAGGCGGGCAAGACGGCGGAAAAAGCCCTGCGCGATTACACCCCGGTCATGACCGACCGCGAGCGCGGCAGCATCCCGCTGGCACTGCGCGAGGCGGTCGGCTTCGGCGTGCTGTTCCTGCTGCTCGGCTGGCAGGACGCCGGGCTTAATCTGCTCCACATGGGCGCGTCGCGCTGGCTGGGCGTCGCGCTGTCGATCCTCGGCGGCTATCTGGTGGTGACGGCGCTGTCGGCACCGCAGCAGCAGCCGCTAGCAGCGTGGCTCGGCGGCAGCGTGCCGAAGAATCCGCCACCGCCGCCCGAAAAGAAGGTGCCGCTGTACGAAGAAGCGCCGCTCCCCAGCGGCGTGATTCAGCAGCCAACCAACTTACCGATTATCCCGGCAGCGGTGCGAGCGCTGTTCGCCCTCGCCGGAGCGATTGTCCTGATCGGCGCGTTCGCGCTGGTCTTCAGCGTGTCGATTCAACTGCTGCAACATCCGGTCGAACCCTACCTGCCATCGATCTATGACCTGATCACTGAGACTGCCCCATGACCGTATTCTTCGCCTTCCTGATCGTCGTCCTGATCACCCTGCTGCAAATGTCGCTGATCTATCCGCTGCCGTTCAGCGACACCGGGACGGTGCGCTATCGCACGCTGCCCTACATGACCTACGCGCTGATCCTGATCAACGGGATCGTGTTCATCGCGTGGCAAGCGCCTGATCTGTATCGCGCGCAGACCTACAGCGAACTGCAACCCTACATCGATAAAGTCTGGCTCTACGGCTATCGGGGCATTTTCATGCGCGACGCCCAGAGCATCGGCGCGTTCGTGACCTTCACCAGCATGTTTATGCACGCCGATTTCTGGCACCTGTTCGGCAACATGATCTACCTGTGGACCTTCGGGCGGCGGGTCGAGGATGCCTGCGGATCGTGGCGCTTCCTGCTGTTCTATCTGGCGGCGGGGATGATCGCCAACATGGGCGCGGAGGTGCTCAATCCCGCGCACGCCGATCTGCCCGGCATCGGCGCGAGCGGCGCGATCGCCGGGATCATGGGGGCGTATCTGCTCTTATTCCCCAACGCATGGGTCGACTGCCTGTGGGGGATCGGCACGGTGCTGCGCATCCCCTACGCGGCGATTCGCGGTCAGCAGATTTTCAAGTGGACGATCAAGCTCCCGGCGTGGATTCTGCTGGTCTACTTCGCCGTGCGCGAGTTTTTGCCCTCGTTTCAGGTGCTCCAGAACGGGCAGGACGTGGGCGGCGTCAGCCACCTCGCTCACATGACCGGCTTTCTGGCGGCGATTCTGATCCTGCTGTTCGTGCGCAAAGACTTGTTGATGCGCTACTTCAGCGGACGGTCGGTGTAGACCTCACCCCCGACCCCTCTCATCATGAGAGGGGGAGAAAAACCATTCGAGTTACAGCCAGCCTTGAGCATGAGCGACTTGTGCCAAAACGAAAATTGCTTGAATGACGACGGTCGTATTGGCGACGTGCTGTAATGAGTTACCAAGCTGCATGATGACATTGCCAAATTGACGTTTCGGTTGGGGTTCTGTCGTCGTCCCTAATTCCTGAATCGCTTGGGCTAAATCAGGATTACTTTCGAGAACGTCGCTGCCAGTATTTCGAGCAGCTTTGCCGATACTCAGATGTGGTGTTGATTTGCGTCTGCTGCACATCGCCAAAGGCAGAGGCGGCGCTTTGCAATCGTGGGAATTAAAACGCTACTGCCTTCAGCCGCGTTGATGATTGTTCCGACTGCCTGAGTGGTCAGGAAGAAGTCAGAAACCTCAAAATCGTTTGCAACGGCATTGCGAAGTTCTTGAGTAAGTAAAAATACAGTATAGCCTGAGATTGTGCTGATGCTTGATCCACCAGTGACGGAACCACTGACGACTTCTCGATTGACAACAGTTCGAGTTTGAACTGTGATAATTCAAGCAGAACGCCAAAAGATGGTGGTTCATCGGCAGTGTTCGTCACATCAACCACGATAGACATCTGACACTATCTTCGCATTAATTGTAGTGACGTCGTTAACTGAAACATATTGACCGAGTGCTTTCGTTATCCCATGCAGCAACCAGCGACTTTGCAGCACTTTTCGCATCTTCAGTCAGCGGATACTTGACCTTTCGCCATCGTGTCCCCCTCGGCACTCAGTACTCGGTACTCAGCACTTTTTCGTACACCCCCAGCGTCGCTTGCGCCGTCTTGCGCCAACTAAAGTTGGTCGCCTGAGCCAGCCCGCGCGTGATCTGCGCTTCGCGCAGCGGCGTCTTGGATCAGCAGGGCGATGATCGCCGCGCCGAGCGCGCGGGCGTCCTCGACCAAGTAGGCGGCATCCCCGGCGATCTCGCGCATGACCGGGATGTCGCGGGCGACGACCGGCGTTCCGCTCGCCATCGCCTCGATCACCGGCAGCCCGAAGCCCTCGTAATTGCTCGGATAGACGAACACGTCGGCGAGGCGGTAGAGCGACGGCTTGTCGGCTTCATCGACGTAGCCGATCCAGCGGACGTAATCGCTGATTTCGAGCTTGGCAGCATACTCGCGCAGGTCGGGGAACATCGGCGATCCCCACTGCGGTTCGCGCCCGCCGATCACCAGCGGGATTTCCGGTCCGTGAGCGGGTCCGGCGTAGGTGTAGGCGAGCAGCGCGTCGTTGACCTGCTTGCGCGGGTCGAAGCCGCCCATGTAGAGCACGAATTGATCGGGCAGGTGATATTTCTCGCGGACGGCGGCGTCGCGCTCCGCGCCCAGTTTGGGATGATAGACCTCGTCGGCGGCGAGGTGAGTTGTCGTGATCTTGTCCGCCGGGATGCCGAGATACTGCACGATGTCGGCTTTGGCGGCATCGCTGATGGTGATCACCTGCGACGAGCCGCGCGCCGAGGCACTCACCAGCGAGGTATACAGGCGGGGCAGCAATCCGGCGGCGTACTGCGGCAGCGCCAGCGGGATCACGTCGAGGACGCTGGTCACCAGCGGCGCGGGCGAACTCAGCGGCGCGCCCCAGTAGGGTACGTGGGCGATGTCCGCGCCGAGGCGCCCGACTAGCTGCGGATACGCCCGCTGCTCGAAGATGACTTTGCCCAAGTTCGAGCGCGATCCGCCCGCCGCGATCGCTTCGACGCCCTCCGGCAGATCGTCGGCTGCGACTCCCGACGGCAGCACGACCGTCATCCGCAGATCGGGCGCGGCTCGGCGCAGCGCGGGCAGCAGGTGACGGATCACCTGTCCGCTGCCGGTATTCGGTTGATCCCAGAACCAGCCGTTGAAAGCGACGTGCATCAGGACTCCGCTGTTTCGGTGGATGGATCGGTTGACTCGTCGAGGTTCACCGCGTCCATGCAGTCGGCGCACAAGCCATAGAATTCGAGCAGATGTCCGGTCAGGTGAACGTGATAGCGCGCTTCCAGTTCGCGGCGCAGATGATCCAGCCCGCAGTTCTCGAACTCGATCACGCGGTTGCAGTTGGAGCAGATGATGTGGTGGTGATGTCCGTCCGGCATCAAGACGTAGGTCGGCGTGACGCTGCTGTCGATGTAGGTCGGGCGGATGATCGAGAGTTGGGTGAACAGGTCGAGCGTGCGAAAGACGCTCGCGCGCCCGATGCTGGGGTCGAGCGCGCTGACGCGCTCCAACAGCTCAGTCGAGGTGATGTGCCCGTCGTGGGTTTCCAGCGCTTCGAGGACGGTCAAGCGAGCATTGGTAAGTTTATAGCCCGCTTCACGCAGGCGCTGCGCGCGCGGACTGATCGGTTGATGGTTCATTCAAACTGTTATCTCCACTAGCCCTAATCATAGCACATCGGCGCACGCGTGGGGCGTTGGATCGGTGTCTGATTCGGCGGATTACCCGCGTCGTAAGCGGTAAAAGCGGGCGCACGGCGGTGCGCCCCTACAACCCTTCGCTCGCCCACGCAAATGGACGGAGTACTCTCCCCTCCCTGAAGTCGGGGAGGGGAAAGCGACCGAAGGTCGCTGGGGGTGGGGTCGAAAAGCGACTTTTTAGACCTGCTCGCCTGTCTGCTCCGGCGGGCGAACACGCAGGTTCGCCCCTACAAGAACATAGTGCGGTTCGCCGCTGCCGCAGATGAGAATTGAACCGTGACGCGGATAAACGGGTTTATACTACAGACACACGAGGCAGATGGGACAATCGGTGGATCAGGCGCTTTTCGACGCGAATGCTGCGCAAGTCAGCCATACTTTTAGCCACGAGATCGATGGCAATCTGCCCGCATGGGCGCGCCGCACCAACCCGATCGTGCGCCGTCATCTCGGCTCCTACTGGAAGACGCTGACACCCGACATCGGCATGATCCTGCGCCTGTACGTCGGGCAGATCGCGCTGGTGCTGCTCTCCTTCCTGATGCCGGGGTTATTCATCCTGTTGATGCCCACCGTCACGGTGACAATTGTGCTGCTGCCCTTCGCGCTGATCATCTACGGGCAGCTTCTCTACCAGATCGGCGTGTCGGCGGCGACCTCGGTGGTCAAGGAGCACAGCCATCAAACGCTCGACCTGCTGCTGATCATCCCCTTGCCGACGCTCGACATCCTGTTCAGCAAGGTCGCTGCCGCGATCTGGCGGCGCACCGAAAACCTGACCCTGATCATCATGGCGGCGGCGCTGCTCAGCCTGCCGCTGATCCTGATCCAGTATGACATTTACTTCTCGCTCAGCGACGAACCGGCGTTGATGCGCTTCGCGCTGATCGCGGCGCTCGGCGCTGCCATCCTGCGCGTGATCCTTGAGCCGATCATGGTCGGCGCGCTCGGCGTGATGGTCGGCGCGGCGGTCCGGTCACGGCTCCCCGCCATCATCGGCACAACCGCCTTGAGCGCGGGCTACTTCTTGCTGATCAACCTCGTCCGGCTGATCCCCCTCGACAACGGCGGGCGGCTGTTCGTCGAAATCTTCCTTCCGGTCGTGCTGCCCCTGCTGATCACGTGGGCGGCATTTCGGTCGGCATCCTATTTCCTCACCGCCGACTAGGACTCGTAGGCTAATCGTTAGCACATTACAGAGAATATTTGGTACAATGGCGGTAATATCTTTTCAGCCGCTACAGCAATCACACCTGCTTCTATCCGGGAGGATAAGTAATGAAACGTCTGGTTCTGCTGCTGCTTATACTGTTATTGGCACTGCCACTAACGGTTTTTGCTCAAATTGTTACACCGGAACCCAACCCCAACGCCAGCATCACATGGCCCCCACCGGTTTACGTCGTGCGCGGTGAATTCCCGATTCGGGGGACGGCGAACCTGCCGAATATGACCAATTATTTCATCGAATTTCGCCCGCTCAACGCCGACTTGACGCCGCAGAGCGACAACAACGTCTGGCTCCCGGCAATTCTGCCGAGCGCTTCCCCGGTGCAGGACGACGTACTCGGCATCTGGAATACGACGCTGGTCGACGATGGGCTGTACGAACTCCGGCTGACCGTCAACGTGAGTCAGGGGACGGCAGTCGCGCAGACGGTTTCGCCGCTGCGCATCGAGAACACCCCGTCGCCGTTCGCCGCCACGCCGGTCCCGACACTGCTGCCCACTTCGGTGCTGCCGACGCAGCCGCCGCCGACCATCGCCCCGACCCAGGACTTGACGCCGCGCGTCACCATCAGTTCCAGCCCGTCGGGCAACGTCCGGCAAGGCGACAGCATCTTCTACAATATCATCATGTCGCTGCCGACCGGCACCAGCGCCCGCATCCTCGGCATCAGCAACCGCAATACCGGCTGGTATCAGATTCAGCTTGAAAACGGACAGATCGGCTGGGTTTCGCCGACCATCGTCACCACGTCGGGCGACCTCTCGGCGCTGCCGCGGATCGAGCCGCCACCGCCCCCGCCGCCGACTCCCACGCCGATCCCGACCGCGATCCCCGCAACCGCGATTCCGTCCTCGCAGGCGAATTTGGTCGCCGGGAACATCTCGCTCGATCCGGGTCAGCCAAGCTGCGCGCAGACCTTCACCGTCCACTTCGACGTCGCCAACCTCGGCAGCGAAGCGACGACCATGAGCGGGACCGTCTCGCTGGTCGATACCCGCGCCGCCGATGGCTCGCAGCAGGGGAATACGGTCGGTGGCTTCCCGGTCTTGCAGCCGGGCGTGACCTTCAACGTCTCGATGCCGCTGACCATCTCGACGTGGTACAACGAACAGCACAACATCACGCTGGTGATCGATCCGTCGGGTCAAATCCCCGAAAATAACAAGGGCGACAACTCGCGCTCGATCAGCTACACGCTGCAAAAGGGCAGCTGCCCGTAAATGCAGTACTGAGTACCGAGTGCTGAGTACCGAGTGAAGAACGTCGGCTCAGCATTCGCCCTCGTGGGACAGACACGTAGGTCTGCCCTACCAAAACAGGAAAGCTCATTGCACGAACGTAGGGGCGCACGGCTGTGCGCCCTACGTAAACTTTTCAATAACCGACTTGAGGAGACTTTTTTCGTATGCGTCGATTTTCGTTTGTGCTTGTCCTCGTCTTCGCGCTGTTCACCTTCCCGGCGTTCGCGCAAGACGACTCCATCCAGATCACCTTCCCGCCGCCGGTGTACAGCCTCGCGGGAACGGTCGAGATCTCGGGCACGGTCAACCCGCCCGACTTGCAGAATTACTTCTTCGAGATGGCGGATTTCAGCGCCGATCCCAACACCGCGACGTGGACGCCGGTCTCGCTGCCGAGCCGCACCCCGGTCACCAACGGGACGCTGGCGCTCCTGAATACGGCGATCGTGCCGGACGGCATCTACACGCTGCGCCTGCGCGTGCTGCGTCAGTCCGGCGAAACGACCTTTGCGACCGTCGGACCGATCCGCATCGGCAACAACCTTCAGCATCCCGAAGGCGAACCCGCCGCCCCGCAGGTCAGCGTTCAGCCCGGCGATCAGTCGAATACGCAGCCGGAGCAGCCGACCACCGCAGGCGCGACGCCGGAGATCGTGCCGCGCCCGAACGTCGTCAACGATCTGCCGATCCCGGTTGGCGGTCAGTTGGAGGGCTTCGACGAGAACGCCGCCGCCCTGATGCACCAAGCCGGTATGACGTGGGTCAAGTGGCAGATTCCCTTCGTGATCGGCGACGCTTCGCTGATCGACGTGGCGCGCGACCGCATCAACTGGTCGCACCAGCAGGGGTTCTACGCTTTCCTGAGCATCAAGGGCGACAAGAACGAACTGGATCAGCAGGACGCGGCTTACTATCCGCTCTACGCTGATTTCGTCGGGCAGGTGGCGGCGCTTCAGCCGGACGCGATTCAGGTCTGGAACGAGGAAAACCTCGACCGCGAGTGGCCCCAAGGCAAGATCGACCCGACCCGCTACGCCGAACTGCTGCGCCAAGCTTACGCCGCGATCAAGGCGGTCGATCCGACCATCATGGTCGTGACCGGCGCGCCCTCGCCGACCGGCGCGGAAGGCGCATTCGGGCTGGATCGCGTGTGGAACGACGACCGCTACTACCTCGGCATGGCGAACGCGGGCGTTGCCAATAACGCCGACTGCCTCGGCATTCACTATAACGAGGGCGTGATCTCGCCGCGCGATCAAAGCGGCGATCCGCGTGGCGATTACCCGACCTACTATTTCCCGCTGATGATGCAGCGCGCGCTGACGCCGTTCAACGGCAGCCTGCCGCTGTGCTTCAGCGAACTCGGCTATCTCTCGCCGGATGGTTACGGCTCGCTGCCGTCGGGCTTCGCATGGGGCGCGAACACGACGGTACAGGATCAAGCGACGTGGCTGGCGGACGCGGTACAGGTCGCCGCAGCGACCGGCAACGTCAAGCTGATCATCGTCTTCAACGTCGATTTCACCAAGTTCGTCGATGGCGACCCGCAAGGCGGCTACGCGATCATCCGCCCGGATGGATCGTGCCCGGCGTGTGATGCGCTGGCAGCACTGCGCGGCGCTGGTTGATCGGCAAGTGGAGTCAGCACGGGGCACTTCGGTGTCCCATGCTGACTCCATATAGAGAATTTACGATTTTTGCAATTGATATGTGACTCTTTAGAATAATATGCTATTGTAGTGGTACACGTGCATGTTAGTCAGGATGCGTGTGCCACGTCGAAGCCATGCGAGGAAGCACCGCATGAAGCAGCAGAAGGATACGACTTCGGACACGGTTGACATTCGCAAATCCCCAGCGATGAATAACGACAAGCAGCGCCGGATCAACGTCGATGAGCTTTCGGATGGTTACTACGAAGCTGACCTTCGCGGCGCGTTGATCGTTGCCAACAGCAGTCTATGCCAGATCTTCGGCTGCGACGATCTGAGCGCGATCAGCGGTGACAAATATTTCCGTCGAATGGACGAAGAAAATATGAGCCGCCTCTACGAAGCCTTTCGCGCGGTCCGGGAGACGGGCACGCCCATCTCGACGGTCGAATGCCAGATTGCGCGGATCAACGGGGACGTGCGAGCAATCGAGTTCTCGATTGCTTTGCTGCGCGGGCGCGGCGACGAGCCGATTGGCTATCAGGGGACGGTTCGCGACGTGACCGAACGGTCGCGGGCGGAAACCCTGCGCGCGCAGCGGATCGACCTGCTCTCGGTGCTGTCGCAGGTGGACATCGAACTCAACCAGAGCCTCGCGCTCGAACTCGGTGCTGTCGATTGCGCTCAACGCGGCGCTGCTGCTCAGCGGGGCGGAAACCGGCTTTATCGGTCTAGCGGAGCGCGATCACGTTCAGTTGGCGCGTGCCGTCGGCGGCTTCACCCAACAGTGGATGCCGCTGGACGTCGGCATCGTCGCCCGGGTGATCCGCACGCAGCGCGCCGAACTGGTGCCCGACGTCAGCGCCGACCCGGATTACTATGCCGACATCCCCACCACCCGCGCCGAGATCGCGATCCCGCTGGTCGCGCATAGCAAACTGGTCGGCGTGCTCAACCTCGAAACGGCGTCGGATCGGTTCACCAGTCAAGTTTTTGAGTTTATTCAGGTCTTGGCGGCGCGCATCGCCACCGCGATCGAAAACGCGCGGCTCTACGAAGCCCTGCAAGCCCGGCTCGACGAACTGGGTGCCCTCTACACGCAGGTGAGCAACCTCGAAGCGCTCAAGACGGACATGATCCGCGTCGCGGCGCACGACCTACGCAGCCCGCTGGCGGTCATCGCCAGTTACGTCGAACTGCTTGCTGAAGACCTCGACCCCGTACTCGAAGATCAGCCGCGCATGTACATCGACGCCATCCGGCAGTCGATCGCGCGGATGTCCCAGATGACGACCGACATCCTCTCGCTGGAACGGCTGCACGAGCACCGCGAAGCATCGCTGGCGCACGTGCGCTTGAGTTCCCTGCTGGAACACTCGATCAACGAGCATTTGGACGAAATGCGCCAGCATCGCCAAGAGATCAATCTGTTCATCGATCCGGTGACGGTCTACGGCGATTCGTCCGAACTCTACGAAGCGATCGCCAACCTGATCGTCAACGCGATCAAGTACACGCCGGAAGGCGGCAAGATCGAAGCACACCTGCACGACAACGGCGAAGAAGCCTCATTGGAGATCGTCGATACCGGCTACGGCATCCCCGAAGAAGAGCAAGCGCAGTTGTTCCAACCTTTCCAACGGATCAAGACGCGCGAGACCTACACCATCGACGGCACCGGCTTGGGCTTGTATCTCGTCAAGAAGATCATCGAGCGGCACGGCGGCACCGTCCACTTCCACAGCGAATACGGCAACGGCAGCACCTTCGGCTTCTGCTTGCCACTGGCGCAGCCCCCTGAGAGCAGCGAAACGGCAGCGACCAGCTAATGCCCACCGGCGACCAACCCAACCTCGACTTGATCGGCATGGTGCAGCGCGCGCGCATGACCAACGACGCCGAAGCGCAGCCCTCGCAGGTGAGCGCCGTCTACTGGATCGAGGTCAAGCCGCAGCAGCCGGAGCGTCAGCCGGAGCATCAGCCGACGCCCCGCGCCGGACATTGGCTGATCGTCACAACGCTCGGCGAAGTTGATGCGGTCTGGACGCGCATCAAAGCGGCGACCCAAGCCGGTCAGCTCGGCTACAAATCGAAAGTGGCGACGGCATCGCGCGGAGCGGCGAACGAGCGCGTGATCTACGTCATGACCTACGACGCCGACGACCAAGCCGACGTCGAGCGCGTGCGCGCAGCCTTGACCGCCTTAGGCTTCACCGATCCGCTGCACTATGAACGCCCCGATTGACGAGTTATTTACGGCGTTTGCAACCAATTTCACGAAAAATTTAGTTCATTAACCCCCTCACTGTATTACAATTAAAGAGTCGGCTGCGAGTACCGTGTGTTTTCTGTTACTGTGCTGCCGCCCTCCTGACACTGGTAAATAAGCGCAACCCACCGCCATATTAGGTAGGTTATGAGTTCACTGATTGATCTAACGCACAACATCACCCTACTATTGGCGCTCACCTTCCTATACAGCTTTGTCTACCCTGTGTTGATGCACTTTTCGCGGCGTGTAATCGACCTTGTCAATGGTTTGCTGTTCGGCACCTTTGCGATTGTCGCCATGCTGCAACCGATCATGGTCGCGCCGGGAGTTTTCTACGATGGACGCAACATCGTCGTCGCCATTGCCGGATTTTATGCCGGACCGATCCCCGCGCTGATTACGGCGACAATGGCGGCGCTGTTCCGCATCTGGTTGGGGGGCGCAGGAACGC
The DNA here is from genome assembly GCA_963727545.1 of uncultured Chloroflexia bacterium. GTDB lineage: Bacteria > Chloroflexota > Anaerolineae > Aggregatilineales > Phototrophicaceae > Flexifilum. The sequence goes on along the minus strand of CAVSGS010000024.1, from coordinate 10,404 downwards.
TACCGGGCGTTGGTGGGGTGTTCAGCGCTGCTGTGCTGAGCATCATCGTGCGGCGTTATTTGCTCAGCCGGGGGCAGCATCGTCCCTCAGCCCTGCAACTGATCGTGATCGGCATTGGACTTTCGCTGATCGGTGGATTTTGGGGACTGGTCGTCTCCAATTCCGACCTGTCGATTTTAAGCCGCAGTATCCCGAATACTATTCTGATTTACCCGCTCGGTATGCTGCTGCTGGGCACGCTGCTCAGCAATCAGCGCGAGAACCGCCAAACCGAAGATGCCCTGCGGGAGAGCGAGCATCGCTACCGCACGCTGTTCGACAGCACCTTTGAACTGATCGGCGTGCTCAAGCCGGACGGCACCGTGCTCGAAGCTAATCGCACGGCGCTTAAGTTTTTTGGTCTGCAACCGAATCAGATCGTCGGGCGACCGATCTGGGAAGTCATCCCGTTTTTGAACGCGGACAACGTTACCTTCCTCCAGCGTGCGGTGGAGCAAGGCGCAGTCGGCGAGTCGGCGCGCTTCGAAGGCGAACTTGCCGCCGCGAACGAGCAAACGATCGTCATCGATTTCTCGCTCAAGCCGGTCTTTGACGAACTGGGGCGGGTAGTCCTGCTGGTACCCGAAGGACACGACGTCACCGAGCGCCAGCGTTACGAGAGCCAGAAGCTCGACCTTGCGCTGGAGCGCGAGCGCTCGGCGCTGCTGAAGAAGTTCATCGCCGATATTTCGCACGACTTTCGCACGCCGCTTTCGGTCATTCGCCTCAATCTTGAGTTGTTCCAGCGTGCGAAAGACCCCGTTCAGCAGGAAAAGCGGATCGGGATGCTGCTGCGCGAGACCGACCGCCTGACCAGCCTGCTCGACGACATGAAAATGATGCTGCACCTCGACGACGACGACGCGCTCGATCTGGTGCCGATCAGCCTCAATTCGCTGCTGCAAGCGGTGGTTGAGACGCAGCAGACGAACGCACGGGCAAAACACCAGCAGCTCAACATAGACCTCGCCGCCGCCGAACTGATCATCAATGCCGCCAGTGATGAACTACGCCGCGCCTTGAGCAACCTGATCGTCAACGCGATCAGCTATACGCCGGACAACGGGCAGATCCAGATCACGACGCGGGTCACTCAGCAATGCGCCCAGATTGAAATCCGCGATACCGGAATCGGCATCAAAACCGACGACCTGCCGCACATTTTCCAACGCTTCTACCGCGCCGATCAAGCCCGCTCGATTTACACCGGCGGCACCGGCTTAGGCTTGGCGATCAGCAAGAAGATCATCGAGGCGCACGGCGGCACCATCACCGTCGAAAGTACGCCGGACGCTGGCAGCACCTTCCGCGTGAGTTTGCCGCTCATGCGGCAAACGACCCCCACCCTCTGGGAAACGGTGTAAGGGCGGAAGCCGGTTCCACCCTTACGGTATCAGCAGCTTAGAACAGCTTGCCGAGCAGCCTGCCAAACAGCAGCGTCAGCACGAACTTCACGACAGCGGCCAGCATGATTATCTCTCCTTGAACCTTGCCTCAATCTCATTTACGACCATGCCGCGCCAATAGTTGCGGCGGATCCCCCTATCGGCGGTACAATCAAAGACGCCAATTTGTTATGGATACTTAGGGAGTAGTTTCATGGCTGACTCGCCAGAAATCCGTGATCGGGTTTCATCACTTAACAGCCGCAGTCGTACCCTGCTCGGCGGTGTGGATCGCGCGGGGGCGCGGTCGATGCTCAAAGCGATTGGCTTGACCGACGAAGACCTCGCCAAGCCGCTGATCGGCATCGCCAACACGTGGACCGAGATCGGTCCCTGCAATTTCCACCTACGCCGCCTTTCCGCCAAGCTGAAAGAGGGCATTCGTCGCGCCGGTGGCACCCCGCTGGAGTTCAACACCGTCAGCATCAGCGACGGCATCACGATGGGCACCGAGGGCATGAAAGCCTCGCTCGTCAGCCGCGAAATGATCGCCGACTCGATTGAACTGGTGGCGCGCGGCAACTACTTCGACGGCGTGATCGCGCTGGCAGCCTGCGACAAGACCATGCCCGGCACCATCATGTCGCTGATCCGGCTGGACGTCCCCTCGCTGATGCTCTACGGCGGGTCGATCCTGCCGGGTAAGCCAGTCAACGGTCAAGCCACGACCATCGTCAGCGTCTACGAGGCGATTGGCGCTTACGGCGCGGGCAAGATCACGCTGGAACAACTGAAAGAAATCGAGGACGTGTCGTGCCCCGGTCCCGGCGCGTGCGGCGGACAGTACACCGCCAACACGATGGCGATGGTCTCGGAAGTGCTCGGCATCTGCCCGATGGGCATGGCGGACATCCCGGCGATGGACGAGGAAAAGGATCGCGTGTCGGTCAACGCGGGCGAGCTGATCCTCAAGCTGATCGAAATGGACATCCGTCCGAGCAAGATCGTCACCAAGCAAGCGCTGATCAACTCGGTCGCGGCGATCGCGGCAAGCGGTGGCAGCACCAACGGCGTCCTGCATACGCTGGCGTTCGCGCGTGAAGCCGGTATCCCCTTCACCATCGACGAAATCGAGCAGATCAGCAGCACAACCCCGCTGATCTGCGACCTGACCCCGACCGGCAAGTACAACGCCGTCGACATGTACCGCGCCGGTGGCGTGCGCCTGCTGACGCAGCGCTTGATCGAGGGCGGCTACATCAAGGGCGAGACGCTGACGGTCACGGGCAAAACGCTCGGTCAAGAAGCCGCCACCGCCCAAGAAACCCCCGGTCAGGACGTGATCCACACGCTCGATAAGGCGATCAATTCGCATGGTGGCTTGCACATCCTCAAGGGCAACCTTGCGCCGGATGGGGCGGTCGTCAAGCTCAAAGGCACCGAGCCGCAGAAATTCCGGGGCGTCGCCCGCATCTTCAACCGCGAAGAAGACGCTTACGCGGCGGTGCAGAATCACGAAATCAAGGGCGGCGACGCCGTGATCATCCGCTACGAGGGTCCGGTCGGCGGTCCCGGTATGCGCGAGATGCTGCAAGTCACGGCGGCGATTGTCGGGCAGGGTCTCGGCGCGGATGTGATGCTGCTGACCGACGGACGCTTCTCCGGTGGCACGCGCGGCTTGATGATCGGGCACTGCGCGCCGGAAGCGGCGGTCGGCGGTCCGATCGGGCTGCTGCAAGAAGGCGACATCATCAACGTGGACATCGAGGCGCGCAGCCTCTCGGTCGAACTCAGCGACGCCGAACTCAAGGCGCGGCGCGACGCTTGGCAGCCGCCGACGCCCAATTACGCCGGTGGCGTGATGGCGAAGTACGCCCGCTTGGTCGCGCAGGCGAACGACGGCGCGGTCACCAACGCCTCGACCGGTCTGGTACGTTAGATCAACCATGAAACCCGTAGGGGCACGGCGCGCCGTGCCCCCTACAAAAGATCATCCCCATGTTTCCTTGTTAGGGATAGATATTTAAGCTTTGTGCTGACCTCACCCCTAAATCCCCTCTCCATTGCATAGAGAGGGGACTTTAAAAACCTTCTGCGAGCTGTCTTTACCCCCTCTCTACGTAGTGGAGAGGGGGCAGGGGGTGAGGTTAATAAAATATCTACTTCTGTCACCTTATCCCTCCCCTCCGCCGATCCGCGCAGTTTGGGCGGCGACATGTTAAAATCAGCCAGACTTTTCGTTCATTTGGATCGGCTTTTGATGCGTAAAATTCTGGTTTTGGTCGTGTTGGTGCTCGGTTTCGGCGGACTGCGTGCCGGTGCAAGCGCAGTCCGCGATCACGCTGACGGTGAACGCCGGATTCGACGGCTATTTCCGCGATCTCGGAATGGATTCCGGTGATCATTCACGCGGGCAACAGCGGCGAAACCGTCAGCGGACGCTTCGTCGTCCGCCCGGAGACCTCCGGCAGCGGGCTGATCAACACCTACAGCACGCCGGTCACGCTCTCGGCGGGCGCGCAGCAGACCGTGATGCTCTACGTCAGCGCGCGCGCCTACGCCAGCCAGATCCGCGTCGAGTTGATCGACGACGGCGGGACAGTGGTTACGCAGCAAGAAGCCCCGCTGCGCGTGATTCAGCCGCAGGATCGGCTCAACGTCGTGATCAGCGCCTCGCCGGTCGGCGCGGTCGATCTGACCGGCGTTCACGGACAAAACACGAGCAGCTATCAAGCCAATTGGAATATCGCCGACCTGCCGGATCGGGCGCTGGAAGCGATCAACCTGATCATGCTCTCCGACGTGGACAGCGGCGCGCTCAGCAGCGCGCAGCAGCAAGCGCTGGTCGATTGGGTGGCGGCGGGCGGCGAGTTGATCGTCACCGGCGGGCAGAACTGGCAGGCGACCGCCGCCGGAGTCGCCGATCTGCTGCCGCTGACGCCGACCGCCAGCCGCGAGGTCGCGGGCTTGCAGCCGCTGGCGACGTGGCTGCGCCTCGACGCCGACTTGAGCGCCCAAACGATCATCGCTACCGGCGACCTGCGCCCGGAGGCGCAAGTGCTGGTCGCCGCCGCGGATGACGAGCCGCTGCTGGCGCGCTGGAGTTTTGGCGGCGGCACGGTCGATTATCTCGCCGCCGACCCCAACAACGCGCCGCTGCGCGGCTGGACCGATCTGTCGAGCCTGTGGTTCACCCTGATCACCAGTAACGATCCGCAGCCCGGTTGGGCGAACGGCTTCGTCGATTGGGACTCGGCGGCGCACGCCGTCGAAATCCTGCCCGGTTACGATCCGCTGCCGGACATTCTGCCGCTGTTCACCTTCTTGGCGCTCTACATTCTGCTGATCGGTCCGCTCAACTACCTGATCCTCAACCGCATCAACCGGCGCGAGTGGGCATGGTTCACCATCCCCGCGCTGATCCTGATCTTCAGCGTGCTCTCGTACCTGCTCGGCTTCAACCTGCGCGGCAACGAGGCGACCGTCAACCGGATCGCGCTGGTGCGCTCGTGGGATCAAAGCGACCGCGCCCGCGTCGATGAACTGGTCGGGCTGCTCTCGCCACTGCGCGCCCAGTACTCGCTGGCGGTCGATCCGGGCGTCTCGCTCCGCCCGATCCCGCGCCCGCTGCAAGCGTCGGGGCTGCTGACGCGCAGCACGCAGGCGAACATCGACGTGCAGGAGAGCGATCGCTTCGTCGCGCAGGATTTCAACGTCGATGCCAGCTTCATCGCCGGGTTCGACCTCACCGAGATGATCGACAAGCCCGCCATCAGCGGCAGCGCCTCGATCGCCTTCGACAGCACCATCGCCGGACAGCAGATCGTGCGCGGATCGGTACGCAACGACAGCAGCCTCACCCTGACCGATCCGGTGATCCTCGCGCGCGGGGTCGCGCTGCAACTCGAACAATCGCTCGCGCCGGGTGCGGTGCGCAGCTTCGACTTGACGCTCACGGGCGAAAATCCGCCCGCGCCCGCGCTGCGGACACCGCTGACCTTCAGCAGCTTCCTGACTTTCCGCAGCAGCAACAGCGCCAAGCAGAGCGTGGTCGACATCCTCAGCAACGATCACTTCAGCGGCAATATCGGGCGCTTGACCACCCAAACCGACTATCAGAGTCAGGTCGATCACCGCCGTCAATACTTCCTGACTTCGCTGGTGGACGACTTCTACGGCGCGGCGGGGCGCGGCGACCGCATCTATCTCGCCGGGTGGACGGACGAATCGCCGCTGACGACCGACGTCACCGGCGCGGATTGGAACGCCCAGAATACAACGCTCTATCTGGTCGAACTCGCCGCCGAGCACACACCCCCGATCGGCAGTGTCACCATCGCGCCGGATCAGTTCACGTGGACGCTGATCGGCTACGACGGCGACAGCATCATCACGCCGACCAACCTGCAAATCCAGTCGGATGAAACCATCACCTATCGCTTTACGCCACAGCCCGCCGCCGTGCTCAGTCAGGTGAACGAGTTGACGATCTCCGCCGAAAGCGTCAGCGCGGGCGGCGTCAACCTGATGATCGATCTCTATAACTGGGTGACGCAAGATTGGGAAGAACGGTCGCTGCGCAATTCGCAGGTGATCGTCAGCGACCCGGCGCCCTATTTGGGTCCGCAGAACGCCGTACAGGTGCGCATCCTCGCCGACCCGATCGGCAATTATCTGCGCATCGGTCAGCTAGCGGTCGCGCAAACGGGGACGTTTTGAGGCGTAGAGGCGATTGGGGAAATGCCCAACATGGCACGGGTCCGTAGGGGCGTTATATATAACGCCCCTACAAAAGCCCAACCTCACCCCCAGCGGGGTGACGTAAGCAAAATAAACCTCGGCGCATGAACTTAAACAGGTGTTCGGGAATATACTATCTAGAGGGTGTCTGAACAGGTACACAATATGGCTGATTTGATTATCGAGACGCGGGATTTGGTCAAGAAGTTCGGGAAATTCACGGCGGTCAACGGGCTGTCGCTCGAAGTCCCCGCCGGGTCGATCTACGGCTTCGTCGGTCCCAACGGCGCGGGCAAAACCACGACCATGCGCGTCTTGACGACGCTCACCCGCCCGACCAGCGGTCAGGCGTGGGTGAGTGGGCATTCCGTGACCGAGGAGCCGCGCGCCGTTCGCCGCGCCATCGGCTACATGCCGGACGAGTTCGGCGTCTACGACGACATGCGCGTCTGGGAGTATCTCGACTTCTTCGCCGCCTGCTATGACATCGCCGAAACCGAGCGCCGCCGCTTGATCGAGGACCTGCTGCAGCTGGTCGACCTCACCCACCGCCGCGACGACATGGTCGACAAGCTCAGCCGGGGCATGAAGCAGCGCCTCTCGCTGGCGCGCACGCTCGCGCATGACCCGGCGGTGCTGATCCTCGACGAACCCGCCTCCGGGCTGGATCCGCGCGCCCGTGTCGAAATCCGCGAACTGCTGGTCGAACTCGCCAAAATGGGCAAGACGATCTTCTTCTCGACCCACATCCTCGCCGACGTCAGCGAGATCTGCACGTCACATCGGCATCATCGAAGCCGGGCAGATGATCGCGCAAGGCAGCATGGACGAGATGCGCGCCCAGCTTCAGCCGCACCGCGAGATCATCGTGACGCTGCGCGACCCGGCAGCCGTCGAGTCGATCAAAACGCTGGTCAGTCCGCTGCAGGGGGTGGTCGGCGTGACCGACCTCGACCCGAAGAGCGGACACAGCCGCGTGCGCATCGATTTCGCCGGTGACGACGATGCTGTCGCCGACCTCAACGCGCAGATCGTCAACGCCAAGATCGCGCTGCTCGGTTTCAGCGAGGAGACCAAAGACCTCGAAGCGATGTTCATGCGCGTCACGAAAGGAATCGTCTCATAGCCGCCGGTCACGCGCATTCGAATCCGCCCGCCACGACGCCCGTTTGGAGTAGCTATCTGCGCAAACCGGGATCGCTTTAGTGAGCTGCCGCCTTCATCTTGATGCCCAACGTCCGGAATCACGCTCCGCGCGATCCGCTGAGCAGCTCGCGTCAAGCGGCGCGGTGCAGCCTCCCACACCCGCTGCGGCAATGTGTGTTCGGGAGCACGTCTACCCCGCTAAGTCTGATCTTCGCCGAAAATCTTACTACTATTTGTTCCTGACCTATTACCAGTTCGTCTACGCCAGAGTCAATAGAAATCTCGACTCAGCGCATCCACCTCGCATTCTACGTCTGAGCGATGCCATGTAGGATGACATCGCAGCCAGACGTGGTGCTGTCCGACCTCGAACTTGAACCTCGGCGAGTGGCGTATCTAACGCCCCGAATTATCTGTAATCTCGCTGTCTACCGGCAGGTCGCCGACGTTATGCGCCGACGCACTCCGATTCTGATTTCCTAGAAAGCGCTCTATGATCATGTATCACGATGCACTCAACACGGCTGGAGGCAGCACAACCGATGACTGAAACTCTCACCCTTGACCGCGAAATCTCCCCGCGCGAGCGGCTGCTCAACCGCGCTGGGGACATCTTGCAGCGCGGCGCGCTGGTCAACGCCGGAATCGCGGCGCTGGTGCTGCTGCTCGGCGTCGTCGCCGCGACGCAGATCGTCCCGAACTTGTTCGAGACGCTGCGCGGTCTGCTGCTGATCCGCTATGCCGGAACCGGCGACTTCGCGCTGGCGATCGTGATCCTGCTGGCGCTGCTCAACCTGAGCCTGCTGCTGGTGGTGATGGTCGGCGTCGTCGCCCGCGAAATCTGGACGCTGCCCGCGCTGATCCTCGTGATCATCGGCAATGTCGCGGCGCTGATCCTGACCGGTTTCACCCCGGCGCTGGTGACGATTGGCTTCGCGCTGTGGGCGGCGGCGGTGCTGCGAACCGATTTACCTGCCTTCCGCATCAACCCGGTGATGCTCAAGGAACTGCGTGGACGGATGCGCGGAATGCGCGCCTTCGCCGTCATGACGGTCTATTTGGGCTTGATGAGCGGCTTCACGCTGGTGCTCTACCTGATCTACGGCGCGGCGGCGCGCAGCAGCGGATCGGCGGCGGCGGGCGCGATCGGGCGGGTGCTGTTTCTGGGCGTCGTCGGTATCGAGCTGCTGCTGATCATCTTCATCGCCCCTGCCTTCACCTCCGGCGCGATCACCGGCGAGCGCGAGCGCCAGACTTACGATCTGCTGCAAACGACGCTGCTGACCACGCCCTCGTTCGTGATCGGCAAGCTCGAATCCGCGTTGGGCTACGTATTCCTGCTGCTGCTGTCCGGCATTCCGCTGGAAAGTATCGCCTTCCTGTTCGGCGGCGTGACCGAACTGGAACTGGTGCTGGCGTTCGTCATCCTGCTGGTGACGGCGGTGACGCTGGGCACGGTCGGCATTTACTTCTCGGCGCTGATGGAGCGCACGCTGGTCGCCAACGTCCGCGCTTACGGCGTGATCCTCACCGCGATGTTCATCGCGCCGATCATCCTGACGACTGTCTTCAACCTGATCAACGACCTGCTGATCGTGCGGTCCGGTGCGGCGATCTCGCCACTGCTAGAGGCGATCACCAATTACATCGACCTGCTGCTGGTCAGCGTCAATCCGGTCGCCGCCGGGCTGTCGGCGCAAAGCCTGCTGGTCGATCAGCGGGTCGTCGGCTTCTACGCCTATACGCTCCGCAGCAACGGCAGCACCATTCCGCTGGTCTCGCCGTGGATCAGCTTCACGATCGTCTATCTGGCGCTCTCCGCCGTGATCATCATCCTGACGATCCGGCGCACCAAGGAACGCTCGATTTAGGGCAATTATGCTAATATGAGTTAGATAAAAATCTTTTTTGCATTCGACGAGGCAGCTGTAGATGGGAATCACCGTCGGTTGGGATGATGAACAGCAAACCATCGTGCGGATGCACTTCGTGGGCGGTTGGAGTTTAGACGATTTTCGCGCGGCGAACCTGCAAGTGATCTTGCTGGTGCGGAGTGTCGAGCATAAAGTGTACGTGATCAGTGACTTGCTCGCTTCCGACGAGCTACCGATCGGCATCTTGTGGCAGCTCCGCGACATTGCCGGGATGCGCCCGGCAAACTGGGGCGGCGGTATCGCTCTGACGAAGAATATCATCATCAAAAGCGTGGTCGATATTTTGGGGCGCATCTACATGGGACAGCAGCAGCAAAGGCTGTTCGTGGTCTCGACGGAGGAAGAACTCGCGGCGGTGATCGCCCGGTTAAAGCAGCTAGATCAGAGGCTTTGATGGCAACGCAAACCTTGTATCAGGAGCATTATCTCGCCCTCACCCGCACCGTTAGGCAGTGGGATCAACGGCTGCGGCTGCGCCAGTCGCTGTTGTGGCTGCCGCGCAGTATCGTGCCGGGACTGGTACTCGGCAGCGTGATCGCCATCGCTGCGCGGCTGCGCCCGCTGCTGCCGCCGGAGCAGATCGCGCTGATCGCCGGGGTGGGCGTGCTTGTGGGCGTGCTCGTCATGCTGATCGCGGTGTGGCTGTGGCGGCGCGCGCCGCTGACCTCGGCGCGGCGCTTCGACGTGGCGTTCAATTTGAACGAGCGCGTCTCGACGGCGCTGGAAATCAGCAGCGGATCGATCCGCACGAACGACGAACTGGCAGAGCGACAGCTTCCAAGACGCCCGTGCCCGCGCGGGCGCGGTGCGCGTCCGCGATCATCTGCCACTGACGCTGCGTCGCAACGACTGGCTGACCGCCCTTGCCCTGCTGCTGCTCTTGGTGCTGCTGCTGGTATTGCCCAATCCGCAGACGGCAGCGCTGGCGCAGGCATCGGCGCAGCAAGCCGCCATCACCGACGCGGCGGAGACGCTGCGCAACCTGACCGAAGACACTGCCGCCGACGCCGGTCTCAGCGACGAGGAGCGGCGGGCGCTGCTGGAAGAACTCCGCCGCGCGACCGACACGCTCGAACAGCCCAACGTCACGCCGGAGGAAGCCTTCGCCGCCCTTTCGGACGTGCAATCGTCGCTCCAACAGCGCGCCGACAACCTCGATC
>CAVSGS010000023.1:0-156878 GCA_963727545.1 uncultured Chloroflexia bacterium | reverse complement strand
CACTGAACCCCTACGGTCCGATCGCGGTTATGGCGATCAGCGGCTCGACCAAAGGCGGTTTCGGTCCAATCACTCAGCTTGCCGGTATGCGTGGTCTGATGGCTGACCCGTCCGGGCGCATCATCGACCTGCCCATCCGCAGCCACTTCCGCGAAGGCTTGACCGCGCTCGAATATTTCATCTCGACGCACGGTGCGCGTAAAGGTCTGGCGGACACGGCGCTGCGTACTGCTGACGCGGGTTATCTGACCCGTCGTTTGGTCGACGTGGCGCAGGACATGATCATCAACCGGACCGACTGCGGCACGGAAGGCGGCATCTGGGTGCGCCGCTCGGACGACGTCGCCGGTCAGTCGCTCTACGAACGGATCATCGGGCGCTGCGCGGCTGCCGACACTTACGACCCGGAAACCGGCGAACTGCTCGTCGCTCGCAACAGCATGATCGACGAGGAAGTTGGCGATAAGATCCAGAACAGTTCGCTGCCGGAAGTCTACGTCCGCAGCCCCATGTCCTGCGCGCTCATTCACGGCATCTGCGCTCTGTGCTACGGTCGTGACCTCGGTCGCGGCGAAATGGTCGAAATCGGCACGGCGGTCGGCATCATCGCCGCCCAGTCGATCGGCGAGCCGGGCACGCAGTTGACGCTCCGTACCTTCCACACCGGCGGTACGGCACAGGCATCGGGCGACATCACCAGCGGTCTGCCGCGCGTCGAGGAACTGTTCGAAGCGCGCAAGAAGCCGAAGGGCGAGGCGGTCGTCACCGACATCGGCGGCGTGCTGCGGCTCTCGCGCCGTGAAGGTGTCCGGATCGCGACCGTGATCGACAGCGAAGTCTTCAGCGAACAGAACGACGTTGAAGCGGGTTGGACCATTCAGGTGGACGACGGGCAAGACGTCGACGCCGGGCAAATCCTCGCGCTCGACGAAGACACCGGCGAGAAGCTGGTCGCCAAGATGGCGGGGCGCGTCCACTACGAAGAGGAGAAGGGCGGTCGAACGCTGTTCATCCGCTACGAGCGCAGCCAAGAGATGGAGTACGAACTCCCGTCGAGCGCGCGGCTGCTGCCCGACGTCTTCGACGGCGCGAACTCTCGTCCCCGGTCAGCAGTTGACCGAAGGCTCGAAGAGTCCGCACCGCATCCTCCGCATTCAAGGCGCGGAAGCGACGTCGCTCTACCTGCTCTCTGAGGTGCAGAAGGTCTACCGCTCGCAAGGCGTGAACATCGCCGACAAGCACTTCGAGATCATCATTCGTAAGATGCTCTCGCGCGTGCAGGTGACCAAGAGCGGCGACAGCGAACTGCTCCCCGGCGAGTTGATCGACCGCTTGCAGTTGATCGACGTGAACCAGAAGCTGATCGCCGAGGGCAAAGAACCGGCGGCGGGCATTCCGATTTTGCTCGGCGTGACCAAAGCCGCGCTGACCACCGACAGCTTCCTCTCGGCGTCGAGCTTCCAGCACACGATCCGCGTGTTGGCGGGCGCAGCCATCGAGGGCAAGGAAGACAAGCTCTACGGTCTGAAGGAGAACGTCATCATCGGGAAGCTGATCCCGGCAGGGACGGGCTTCCACACCTATCAAGACCGTGAGTTGGTCGCCCCGGTGACGACGCTCGAAGCGCAAGGCACCTACGACCTCGATAACAGCGAGTACGACGACGACAACGAGGACGAGAAGCTCAGCCTGAACGACCGCGACTGAGCCAAGCGTAACTAAAAACGGGGCGAGCAGATTACTCTGCCCGCCCCGTTTTTGATTCTTACCCCTGCGGCTGATGCAGTCCGACGCGATTGCCTTCGCTATCAATGATCCACGCCATGAAACCCGGATCGCCGATGTCGGTCTTGGGGCGCAGAATTTTGCCACCGGCTGCCTCGACCCGGCTGAGGATGGTGTCAAGCTGACCGTTCGCATTCAGGTAGACGATCGAACCATCCGCGCTGGGCGCATAGCCTTCACCGTGACACACTGCACCGGCAACACCATTATGTTCACGGTCAGCGGGGAAAATCCCGTTCATCGTGCCGCCCGATGGTGCGCGGCGCAGCGTGATGTCGAAAATCGTCTCGTAGAACTTCACCGCCCGCTCAAAATCGACCGCCGGAATGTCGAACCAGTTGATCGCGTTCTGCATGGTGTCTCGCTCCTGATTAATCGCTGCTGATGATTTCAGGATACGCGCCCCTTGTGACACCATTATGGCAGCAGCGAATCAACCAGTTTCGTAGCGCTGCAAAAGGGCTTGCGCCGCCTCGATCAAGCGCTGGCGCAGCGACTCCGGCTCCAGCACGCGGACGTACCCACCCCAGCCGAGCAGCCACTGCAACACGTCGTCTTCGCGCCAGACTCGCAGCGTCACCAGCAGACCATCCGGGCGTTCTTCCGCCGCGCCGAGATAGTACGCCTGCTCTTCTTGAACCCAGCGACCCACCGCGCGGTCGAACAGCGCTTTCACGATGACTTCACGCGGGCGAGCTTCCAACATCTGAATGTCAAACGAGGCGGGGCGAGCGAAAGCGCGGCGCAGCACTTGGATCTGGTCGATGCGCTCGACCCGGAAATTCCGCACCGCATGGCGCAAGTGACAATACGCCACCATGTACCAGCGATTGCCGACATTGATCAGCGCATAGGGATCCGCACTGCGCGTGGTTTTCGCTGTCCCAATTTCGTCGGTTGAACGAGCATTGTAATCGAATTGCAGGGTGCGGCGCTGGATGATCGCCCGGCGAATCGGAAGCAGATTTTCCGGCACACCTGCCACACCGGGATTGATGAAGCGCAGGCTGCGGCGCAGGTAGTCCACTTCAGCGCGGAGGTCGTCGCTGAGCACCGCCTCGATTTTGCTGACCGCCGTCTGCGCCGCCTGCCGGTACTCAGCGTCGAAGTTGCTCGCCATGAAACCACCGCCGAGCAGCAGGATCAGCGCTTCGTCGGCGCTGAAGGTCAGTGGTGGTAGAAAATAGCCCTCGACCAGCGAGTAGCCCTGCCCCGGCACCGAGACGACCGGCACGCCCGACTCAGAGAGGGCTTGCATGTCGCGGTAGACCGTCCGCTTGCTGATCTCGAAGCGGGCGGCGAGGTCTTCGGCGCGCTGCCAGCCTTTGGCTTGCAGTTCGAGCACAATCGCCAGCAGCCGATCAGTACGGTTCATTTTTCAACCTATATGCAGGAATCGGTAGAGGCACAGCGAGCTGTGCCTCTACATCATAGCATCATCGGTATTGCTGCTCACTCACGCGAGAGCCTAGCGAATTTAGTCGTAGCTGGGCAAGTGAGTATCCGGGCGCACGGCATCATAGATCATCCAGTAGAGTGGACGCTCGGTTAGACCGGTGGAACTGGGGTCGATCACCCCGTCTTTGCCCGGCACGACGATGCTGTAAGCGATCCGCTCGTCGCCGTTGGCGATCAAGCCTTCGAGCGTGGCAAAGTTCAAGTTCCACAGGATCATCGGACCGATGTAGGACGTCTGCTGCCCGATCTGGAAGGCGCGAATCGTATCGTTCGCCTGATCCCACTTCGAGTTGCGGAGCATCCATTCGCTGCCCGCTGGTGGCTGACCCGGGAAGCCTTCCCACGTCGCCCAACCAAACTCCGTCACCCACAATTGCAGGTCGGACTGTCCATTGTTGACCATCTGCTGCCGGTAGTCAGCGAGCGTATCGTGGAAGAAGAAGTGCGGGTCATCGTCCCAACCTGCCGTCCCGCAGCAGGTAGCGTCGGGTGAGTTCACCCAACTATAGGGATGCACGCCGATGGCGATGTCGTGATAATTCGCCAAGTCCGCGTTGTACATTTGCTGCAGAAAAGTCCGGTCGTCTACCGTGCCGGGATTCGCCCCGGTCGGCGCAAGACCGGCGGTGACAATCGTCATCGTCGGCGAGTAAGCCCGAATCGCCTGATAGGCAGCATTGAACAACTGCATGTAGCCGCTTCCGTTAAAGGGCAGCGATCCGGTCCATTCGCGGATCAGGTTAGGCTCGTTCCAGACTTCGATCGCGTCGGTCACGTCGCCGACTTTGTTCAGCAGCAGCGAGAGGAAATTTGCGTAGGTCTGCGGGTCATCCGGCGGACCATCTTGATCGTTGGTCGAGGCACGCGCCCACGCTGGCGCTTTGACGACACTCAACAGGATTTTGAAGCCGCGCCGGTCGGCGTCTTCGAGATAAAGCTGAACTCGCTCGAAATAGGCGTTCACTTCGTCGGGACCATTTGGCTGCAAGTCTTTCCACGGAATCTGCAGCTTGATCCAACCGACGTTCAATTGATCGCTCCCGGAACGACGCATCGCTTCGTCCCAGTCTTTCTGTTCCAGATTGCTGTCGATCTGCACCCCCATCCGCGACGGGTCGAGATTCGGCATAACATCGGGATAAGGCTTCGTCCCTTCCGGGATCGCCGTCGGCTGTCCCTCAACCGTCGGCGCCGGGCTGGGCGGCAGCGGCGTGCTCGTCGGCGGCAGTTGATAACCGGGACCAACAACGGGTCCTTGCCACGTCACGGTCGGCACGTCCTGATTCGGACGCTCGGATTGCATACTGGTCAAGGTAAAACCGGTATGAGAGGTAGCTGACGTCTCAGTCGACGGCTCGATGCTCACTTCTGGGGTGACGACGACTTGGGTCGGCGGCAAAGTCGGTGTTACGTAAACCGCAATCGGCGTTTGCGGCGCGCACGCTGCCATCAGCAAACCCACCAACAGAACGGTCACGAATTGGCGTTGGATGATTGTTTTTTTCATAGCTCAGAATACTAACACATCCAACTAGCGCTGAACATAGGGAGCCGATGAGCATTTTGTGGTATAATAAGAACAATTGTTCACGTTTGACAGCCGCCTCGTTCCCTCCTAGAATGAGGCGCTGCGTTGTCCTTTGCTACCCAACATAGGAATTCCCATGACAAATGGTCTTGTCCGGCAGGTGAATATTGGTCAAGAGATGCGAGAGGCGTATCTCGACTACGCCATGAGCGTGATTGTCGCGCGGGCGCTGCCCGACGCGCGTGACGGACTCAAGCCGGTTCACCGCCGTATTCTTTATGCGATGTACGACCTCGGTATGCGCGCGGATACGCCCTACAAAAAATGCGCGCGCATCGTCGGCGAGGTCTTGGGCAAGTACCACCCTCACGGCGACGCTGCCGTCTACGACGCCCTCGTCCGTATGGCGCAAGATTTCTCCATGCGCTACCCGCTGATCGACGGTCAGGGCAACTTCGGCAGCGTGGACGGCGACGGCGCGGCAGCCATGCGGTATACCGAAGCCCGCATGACCGAAATGGGCGAGGAACTGCTCACCAACATCAACATGGACACCGTCGATTTCGGCGACAACTTCGACGGGACGCTGCAAGAGCCGCTGGTACTGCCGACCAGTATCCCGAACTTATTGGTCAACGGCTCGTCGGGCATCGCCGTCGGCATGTCCACCAATATCCCGCCGCACAATCTCGGCGAGATCAGCGACGCGCTGATCTACTTGCTTCAGAAGTGGGACGAATTCGACGAGATCGGCGTCGAGGACCTGATGCAGTTCGTCAAAGGTCCCGACTTCCCCACCGGCGGGCTGGTCTACCGGCACATCAACGGCTCAGCCGATGGCGAGGACTCACTCGTCAGCGCCTACGCGACCGGGCGCGGCAAGATCACCATGCGCGCCAAAATGCACATCGAGGACATGGGGCGCGGCAAATCGCGCATCATCGTCAGCGAGCTGCCGTTCCAGACCAACAAGTCAGCGCTGGTTGAGCGGATCGCCAACCTCGTCCGGGACGGACGGCTCGAAGGCATCGCCGACCTGCGCGACGAGACCGACCGGCAGGGCTTGCGTCTCGCCATCGAGTTACAGCGCGGGATTGACGCCACGCCAGTGATTGAGAAGCTGTTCAAGCTGACGCCGCTGCAAGAGACCTTCAGCATCATCATGCTGGCGCTGGTCAACAACGAGCCGCGCGTCCTCAGCCTGAAGCAGTGCCTCAAAATCTATCTTGATCACCGGCTCGACGTGGTGAGGCGGCGCAGCGAATACGAACTCGCCCGCACCCGCGAACGCGCTCACATTCTCGAAGGCTTGCTCAAAGCGCTCGACGCACTCGACGAGGTGATCGCCACCATCCGCAAGTCGCGCAACGCCGAGACCGCCCGCAATAATCTGGTTGCGCTGCTCAAGATCACCGAGATTCAAGCACAGGCGATCCTCGACATGCAGCTTCGCCGCCTTGCTGCGCTAGAGCGCAAGAAGATCGAGGACGAGTACAAAGAAAAAATGGCGCTGATCAAGTATCTGGAAGGGTTGCTCACCAGCCCCAAGCAGATGCGCGACGTCATCGCCGAGGAAGTCCGCACCATCAAGAGCGCCTACGGCGATCCGCGCCGGACGATCATCGTCGACAGCACCGCCGGAGCGAGCGTTACCACCGAGTCGCTGCTGCTGCCGCTGGAAGCGACGTGGGTCACGCTGACCGTCGCCGACAAGATCGCGCGCAGCTTCGAGGCGACGCCGCCCAAGATCACCGGCGACGTCAAAGAGCCGCCGCGCTTCATCATCGAAAGCGACTCGACGCAAATTCTCTACTTGTTCTCGACTGAGGGCATGTGCGCGACCATCCCGGTGCACCAGCTCCCGCAGGTCAACGATCCGGCGGAAGGTACGACTTACCGCGATTTGTGCGGCTTCAAGAATGGCGAGCAGATCGCGGCGGTGCTCAGCCTAGCGCCGAGCCTAAGCGAGGGTTATTTGCTGTTTGCCACCAGCGGCGGCGAGGTCAAGCGGCTGCGCATTGAAGACCTACCCGGCATGATGGCAAACACCTTCAAAGTCATGGACGTCGAGACCGGCGACAGTCTCTTGGCGGTGCTCCCGACCGGCGGCGAGTATGAGATCGTCCTGACCACCAGTCGAGGACAAGCCATCCGGTTCAAGGAATCGGACGTGCGCCCCACCGGACTCGGCGCGGGCGGAATGCGTGGAATTAAGCTCGGCGCGGACCAAGATCGCGTCATCGGGGCGGGCATCGCCGACGACTCCCTGCACCTCTGGACGATCACCGACGACGGCGTCGCCAAAAGCTCGCCCATGAGCGAATACCCGACGCAGGGGCGCGCCGGTGCGGGCGTTGTCACCATGAAACTGCCACAAGACAGTCAAGGGCTGGCAGCGGCGGCGATTGCCAAGCTCGACGACGGCATCACCGTCCTGACTAGCAAGCATCGCGCCAAGTACATGCGGCTCTCACTCGCTCCGAGCGGACGGCGCGACAAACGCGGCGACATTGTCATCTCGTTGGGGAACAAAGAGCAGGTCGCTGCCGTCGTTTCGCTGCAAAAGACGGTCGAACTACCGCAGTCCGAGACGACCTAGCATTTAGCATCGGATCGCAAGGGCGCGGGATCGCCGTGCCCTGCACCGATTTCCAAGCAGCAGATCAGGCGATTTCCGCCCGGATCTCCTCGGCAAGCTGTTGAATCTGCGGCGACGGTCGGACTTTCAATCCATTCTGGAGTGCCTTTTCCAGCCGCTCGTAGACCTGCAGCGCGTCTTGAGGCAGCGCAAGCTGGCGATAGAGCCGCATGATCGCTAGCGTCGTGTCCTCGCGTTCCGGCTTGATGCGCGCCGCCCGCAGATAAGCATCGAGCGCTTCGTGCTGATGACCGTCCCGCTCGTGGAACTTCGCCAAGGCGACAAACCCATCACAGGTCGCCTGCTGAATCGCGGCGCGCCGTTTGACGACCCAATCCATCGAAATCGACGTGAGATAATCGCCCCGATAGAGTGCCAACGCCTGTTTCAGCGCGGTCGTATCAGCATTTGGGCTGTCACTGTCCTGCACCAACTGATTGAACAGCGATACGTCGTAGCTCAGATGAATCTTCGGCGAAATGTGATAGAAGCCGGATCCGTAAACGGTCAATTCCGTCCCCAGCACTTCGCTGATCTTCCGCTTGGTGACGTGAAAGACGTTGGTCGCTTCGCGGGTATTCAGATTGGGCCAGAAGGTCTCGAAAATCTCCGCGCGCGTGACCATCGCGCGATCGACCAGATAGAAGAACAACGATCGCGGTAAGGCACCATCCCACGAGCTGATCGGCTTGCCGTCGAGATGAACCCGCCCGGAGCCAAACGCCCGGACTTCAAGCACGGTCTGATCCGGCATTGTGGCGTAATCCCACAACATCGAGTCCGCATCCGTCGGCAGAAAAGCCGCTTGCTGGCGAATGTCCGGATCGTCGAGCAAACCGGTCGGCAGCACCCGGCTCAGCAAGACAAGGCGCATGTTCGGAAAAAGTGGGATCGCCGCACGAATGAAGCCCGCTAGCGCTTCGGCGCCGGCGCGATCGCACTCGTCGCACCAAATCACGCCGCCCCCGCCGTTTGGCGATACGATCATCGTCTGAGCCGCTTGAGCAGCACGTAATTGACTCAACAACTCTTCGTTGGTCAGGGCTTCGCCGCTGAACCGAACGTAGAGCGCATCCGAACGCAAAGGATTCAAAACAAGGTGCTGCGGTTTGTAATTTGGGTGAACAAAAATAACGCGCTTTTCTGGCGCCATATTTTGAATTTCGTGGGCTAGCTGTTGTGGCGATGATAACATCCCAATTCCCCCACAGTTGACTATGCGAAAGCACTTTGCCAAATAAAACGTTGGTCGTGCTATGTATATCTAGACATATATTTTAGCGTGATTAGCCGATTAGTGGCAACTGAGATAGCAAATTGGTGAAAGCCACGAGGCAGAGGCGTTAATGTCCGTTACG
Organism: uncultured Chloroflexia bacterium; assembly: GCA_963727545.1. Classification (GTDB taxonomy): domain Bacteria; phylum Chloroflexota; class Anaerolineae; order Aggregatilineales; family Phototrophicaceae; genus Flexifilum. The sequence continues at coordinate 148,111 of CAVSGS010000023.1, read as the reverse complement.
ACGGCGCGCTTCGGTGACACTGGGGATATTCTCCAGCCGGGTGAGGATACGAGTCAGCTTTTGCATGTCACTGATTTCGATGGTGAGGTTGAAGGTGGCGATATTCTGCCGCACAGAGACGTTCACGCTGGACATGTTCACCTTCTCATCCGCCATGACCGTGCTGATGTCGAGCATCAAGCCCTCTCGATCAAAAGCGACGATCTCGACGGCAACCGAATAGCGCTGTTCTTGGCTCGCCTGCCCCCACGCCACCTCGATGAGCCGTTCCGGTTCGTTGCCGATGTTCACGCAGTCGGCGCGATGCACCGTCACGCCCCGACCGCGGGTGACGTAGCCGACGATCTTATCGCCCGGCACCGGCTTGCAGCAGCGCGCCATGTTGACCAGCAAGCCACCCGTCCCCATGATGTTGACACCATTGGAGATATCCACCGACACCGACGCCGGATGCGCCTTGAGCAGCGCTTTTTCTTCCTCTTCTTCTTCGCGCCGCTCCATTTCGAGGATGCGGTTTGCCAATTGCGCGCCGTGAATGTCGCCCGCACCAACGGCGGCGAAAAAATCCTCCGTCTTGTCGTACCCGAACCAATGGCTAATCGAGTCGAACGACAGCGTATCGATCACGCCGAGCCGCTTCATCTCGCGTTCGAGCACGTCCCGACCACTAGCGACGTTCTTGTCGTAGTTCTGCTTGCGGAACCAGTGGCGAATCTTCGCGCGCGCCCGCGCCGTCTCGACATAACCCAAATTCGGGTTAAGCCAGTCAAGACTCGGTCCGCCCCGCTTCGAAGTGACAATCTCAATTTGGTCGCCGGTTTTCAGCACGTAGCTCAAATTGACCAGCCGTCCGTGAACGCGCGCGCCCCGGCAGCGATGCCCAATGTCAGTATGGATGTAATAGGCGAAGTCAATCGGCGTCGCGCCAGCGGGCAAATCGACGATGTCGCCTTTAGGCGTGAAGACATAAACCCGGTCTTGGAAAACCTCGGTCTTCATCGTATCGACGAACGCAGCGGCATCCTCATCGGCATCGCGCCCGAATTCCATCAGCTTGCGTAGATAGCTGATCCGCTCCTCGAAGGCTTTGTCCCGCTTGCGCGAGTTGCCCTCTTTGTAGCGCCAGTGCGCAGCGATACCATATTCGGCGTGTTCGTGCATGTCCATCGTGCGGATCTGCACCTCGACCGTCTTGCCCTGCGTATCGAGTACGGCGGTGTGCAAGCTCTGGTAAAAATTGTCCTTCGGCGCAGCGATGTAATCGTCAAACTCACCGGGGATCGGTCGCCAGAGGTTATGAACAACGCCCAGCACCATGTAACACTGCGGGATCGTGTCGACGATCACGCGCACGGCGCGCACGTCATAGATTTGGTCGAACGGCAGCTTCTTGCGATCCATCTTCTTATGGATGCTGTAAATGTGTTTCGGGCGTGCCGTGATGATCGGGTTATTAACGTCGTACTTCGCCAGTTCCGTCCGCAGCGTGTCGATCACCCGGTTCAGGTAGGCTTCCCGGTCGGCACGACGCTCGTCGATGTGCATGGCGATTTCGCGGTAAGCGTCGGGATTCAGGTAACGGAAGCTGAGGTCTTCCAGCTCCCACTTGATCTGCCAGATGCCCAACCGGTTCGCCAGCGGCGCGTAGATGTCGATCGTTTCCTGTGCGATTTGCTGCTGCTTATGCGGCGGCATGTAACCGAGCGTCCGCATGTTGTGCAGCCGATCCGCCAGCTTGACCAGCACGACGCGCACGTCATCGCCCATCGCCAGCGCCATCTTACGAATATGCTCAAACCCGCGATCCCCGTTGCGCGTGCGCTTTTCCGGCTCCGGCTTGACCGGCAGATTCTTCAGCTTGGTCACCCCGTCGACAATCCCGGCGATCGTCGGACCGAACTCGCTCCGCAGTTCTTCGAGCGTCGTATCGGTGTCTTCCAGCAGATCGTGCATCAAGGCAGCCGAAATCGCCTCGGCGTCGAGTTTCATCTCGGCGAGGATGTGCGCGACAGCGACGCAGTGGGTGAAGTAAGGTTCGCCCGACTTACGGAACTGTCCTGCATGTGCGGTTTCAGCCTTGACGTAGGCTCGCTCAATCAGCGCGCGATCGGGCGGCATGATGTCCGGCAGCGCATCGAGTAGGGATTGGAGATTCATCTCCAAAACGGGGGTATGATTCATAGGGTGCTCACCACGAAGCCTTTAATTTTCATTCTACCTCAATTTGCTGAAAAAATAGGCGAGCACAAGATAAAATCACGTTAAAATTAGCCGTGATGCTCGTTGCGTTGGTGAGCCAAAAGTCAATAACTAACGCCCAAGAGCTATCAGACTATAGCTAAACGAGGAAGGATTTGCAATTGTCCGACTTAATGAACGTTGATGAAGCGGTCGCGCGGATTCTCGACGCGATTCAGCCGCTGGGCACTGAACGCGTCCCGCTGCTGGCTGCGCTCGACCGGGTCTTAGCGACTCCACTCGTCGCCGATCTATCACTGCCGCCCTTCGCCAATTCGAGCATGGATGGCTTCGCGGTCCGCGCCGCCGACGTCAACAGCGCCAGTGCCGATCATCCGGTCATACTGCGCGTCGTCGGCGACATTCCGGCGGGCGCGACCACAACTCCGCCGGTAGGCACGGGCGAAGCGGCGCGCATCATGACCGGCGCGCCCCTCCCCCCCGGCGCTGATGCCGTGGTCCCGGTCGAGCAAACCGATCAAAACTGGCGTTCCGGCGATAGCGCCCCACTGCCGGAAAATGTCGTCATTTCTGCCCGCGTCAGTGCGGGCGCTTCCGTGCGTCCGGTCGGCGAAGACATCACGACTGGCGAAACGGTGCTCGAAGCAGGCACGATCATCCGCGCGCAAGAGCTGGGCGTGCTGGCGGCGCTCGGTCAGTCACAGGTGACGGTGACCCGCCGTCCGCGCGTCGCGGTGCTCAGCAGTGGCGACGAACTCGTCGGCGTCGACGAGCCGCTCGCGCCGGGGAAAATCCGCAACACCAACAGCTACACCCTCTACGGGCTGATCCTCGCCTACGGCGGCGAGCCGATGATCATCCCCACCGCCCACGATACCCTCGACGACGTGCGCCGTCGCTTTCAAGAAGCGCTCAGCCATCAACCGGACCTGATCCTGAGTTCAGCGGGCGTCTCAGTCGGTGCCTTCGACGTCGTGCGCGCGATCATCGAGGAACTGGGCGAGATCGGCTTCTGGCGCGTCAATCTGCGACCGGGCAAGCCCGTTGCTTTCGGCAATCTCGGCGGCATTCCGTTTTTTGGCTTGCCGGGTAATCCGGTTTCGGCGATGGTGACTTTCGACGTCTTCGTCCGCCCTGCTCTGTTGAAGCTGAGCGGCAGCCCGGACGCACTGCCCACGGTCGAAGCAACTCTTAGAGCCGCATTAAAGTCGGATGGACGGCGCAGTTATATCCGTGTTAAACTCGCTCGAGAAGCAGGAGAAATTATCGCCGATACGACCGGAACGCAGAGTTCCGGCGCGCTGATGTCGATGGTTCGGGCTGATGGGCTGCTGATCATCCCTGAGGGCGTCACCGAAGCGCGCGCCGGAGAACGGTTCCCCGTGCGCCTGCTGCGAAACTTCAACTGACCGAGGATTTATAGGAATGGCTACGACCGTGCAGTCAGAAACGTCAGCACCCAACCGCCGCATCACCCTTTGGCATGTCAGTATTGTCTTGCTTGTGCTTGGCTTGCTGGTTTCCGCCTACCTAAGCTACGAGCATTTGACCGGCAGCGAGAGCATCATCTGTCTGGGCGACAGCGCCACGTTTGACTGTAACACGGTCAACAGCAGCATCTACTCGAAATTCATGGGAATTTACGTCGGTTATCTGGGCTTGTTCGCTGACGTGGTGATGCTGGGCATCCTGCTGCTCGAACGGCGCGTCAGCTTTCTGCGCGACTACGGCGTGATCCTCGTCTTTGCGCTTGCGCTGCTCGGCTTCCTGTACCACGACTTTCTGACCTACGTCGCCTTTACGCGCATCGGCAAGCTGTGTATCTGGTGCTTGATGCACCATACGATCGTCACCCTACTGCTGATCGTCACCGGCGTCCGTCTCTATCGCACGCTGTTCGCCCCCGCGCTCGACGAGGACTAATCGCTCCGAATAATCTCTAGGGGCTTGAACATGTTCCGCCCCTACCCAGAGAGGATTCAGGTGAGTTTCGAATTAAAAATGCCTGCTGATTAGAGCAGGCATTTCAATTTGCAGATTTCTAACGCTTAGCCCCGGTGATTCCGCAGCGTACGCTCGAAGATGTCTTCCATCTGGTCACGCTGACGATCGCGCTTGTTGCCGCGACGCTCGCGCTTGCTGCGCCCCGTCTTAGCGGGCGGGGTGTAGGTCTGACCATTGGCTTCCATCGCCCGACGCAGCGCCAATTCCATCGCCGTCGGCTGATATTCGTCTTCGTCGTTCTGCACTTCTTTCGGAATTTCGACCGGTTCTTCCAACGCCTTCAGGCTAAGGTCGATCCGGCGCTTCTTGCGGTTCACCTTGATGATTTGCGCCTTGACCTCGTCGCCGACTTTCACCACGTCGGACGGAGAATTGACGTAGCCGCTCGCCAGCTCGGAAACGTGGATCATCCCCGGACGTTCCGCGCCAATATCCACGAACACGCCGAACTTTTCCAGCCTGACGACCGTCCCGGTCACCGTCGAGCCTTCCTTGATGTCGTCCCACGACATTTCCGGCGGCTGCGTCAGCGACAGCGCGATCCGACCCGTATCCGGCTCAACTTTGAGCACGTAGACGGTGACTTCCTCACCCGGCTTGACCACATCCTCGACGTTGCGCACGTTCGGCTTGCCCAACTGCGAGATATGCAGCAAGCCGTCGTGCCCGACGCCAATGTCTACGAACGCGCCAAACAACTCGATGCGCTTGACCGTCCCTTTCAATGCCATACCAGTTTCCAGTTCAGCAATCGAACTGGGTTTTGTTTCAACTTCGCTCATTGTAATTACGTCCTTTTACCCTTTGAGAGTCGTCACTCACCGCTTGGCGTCGGTGTCAAGGTCACTTCCGGTGTCACTTCAAACGCGCTGGTATCGTAGGCTTGATACGATTGATACCCTTCCCATGCCTGTAGGCTGCTCGTTTTGATCAGCAGGTCCATATCTGACGGCGTCATGTACAGCACACCGACGACCTCGCTGCTCGCGGTCAGTTCTCCGCTCGTACCGGCGACGAAAGCGTAGACAACCAGCGATTTTTCTGGATAGATCAGGTTCATCACCGCCTGATCGTCGGAGAATGGACTCCCGATCAGATACGTTGGCTCACCTTGCGCGCTGATCACTTCGCCGATGTTCAAATTCGGCGCGATCCGCAAAAACAGGACGCTGACCGTGTCGCCGTCTTGGGTGTACATCTGGCAGCAGGTGCTTCCGCCTTTTTGCTGCCACTCCGCCACCTTAGCGGTCGATTGGTCATCTTCCTGAACGTTGACATTTTCGTAATTCGTGTCGTCTTCTATCGTCGTCAGAGCATCGCTCCACGAGGTCTGTCCGGGGGTAATGTTGTGCCAACACGGGGCAGAGCATGGTTGGTTCGAGACAAGACTGCTGTCTTGAAGCAGGCTGTCGTCACGCAAGTTTGGCGGCGGTGCGCAGGCAGCAAAAAGCAGTACCAGCGCAATTACGCCCGGCAAGATCACACGATGCTTCATAAATAAGACACTTTCATATGGTCGGCTGTAGGTTGGTTGTAGCGGAGCAGCCGTGTAACCGGCTGCTCCGATTTGCTAGCTAATTTTGCTGCGTGAGGGTGAGCGAATATGTCCCCGTGGTTCCACCATATCGCGCACCAAAGTGAGTGGCTATGATAATATATTGTCCGTCCGCTGGCAAGGTAAGATTGCTGATTAGAGAATTGGTATTCTCACCCGCAACCGCGTCGTCGTTTTGAGCGACCAGATTGCCCGATGCCGTCAGCAAATACAGCGTCGGATCGAGCGTGCCCGACGTGTTATTCATGGCGATATTGACCACGTCACCTGCCTGTGCCGAGAACGTGTAGACGTCGAACTTGTTGTCCTGCGTGATGCTGCCATTACGCGGCTCGCCAGCGTTCAGAACGAGCGCGCCTTCCTGCTGCGCCTGCCAATCCAGCGAGTCGATCCCGGTGATGATTCCGCCGTCGCTGGGGATCGCATCGCCGTTCGCGGTGATCGTGAAACTGGTCAGATACCGCTCATCCTGCAGCGGACTCGCCGAGTCGGTCAGCACTTCCTTACCGTTGTAAGTCACGTACAGGTTGAAATTGACCGGTGAGGTATCGCCGCAGTCGTTTTGGAACCAAACTTCAACCTCGTAGACACCCGCGCGCGGCGGCGTATCGGTGGGCCAGTAGATGTACGAGAATGGCGTCCCGCTGGTGCTTGGGGTGCAGTTGACATTGCCCGCCGCCGCCAGTCGTCCGCCGCTGCGAACTTGCGGCGTGTCGTCGTAGACTGCCGCGCCCGACGGATCGCGCACGAGGAGCTGCAAGTCAGCGCTGGTATTCCAGATCAGGCGCATTTCCAACGCGCCCCGCGGCAGATTGACGAATTCTTCCGGCAGCGAGACCGCTTGACTGGTCAGCGTGAGGGTGTAAGTCCCTTGCGTCCCACCGATCCGCTTGGCATAGCGCGTCGCCACGACCGTGTACGTCCCCGGAGCAGGCAGCAGCGCGTCCACGATCTCAGCATCCGTATCCCCCTGCGTCCGATCGTCGTTCGAGCGGACAATATTGCCGCTGGAGTCGATCAGGAACAGGAAAGTGTCGAGGTTGCCGGACGTAGCGCTCATGTCAATCGTCACGAGGTCGTTGGTCTGCCCCTCGAACGAATAGGCTTCATACGGCGCTTGATTGGTGATCGTCCCGGTCACCGATGACCCGATCGAAATCGGCTGTGCCGCTGCGATGATCGTCGCGGCGGTATCGGGCAGATCTTCCGTAACCACACCGCTCAAGCCGGTGAGTTCGCTGCTGCCGTCGAGGTGAATGACGAAACTGGAGTCGTAGACCTGACCGGGCAGCAAAGTGCCTTGCACGGCATCAAGCGGCTGACCGTCAATCGTCGTCGAGACCGTGAAGGTCACCGGCGATTCACCGGCACAGGCTTGCTGGTAATAGACCAACACTTCGTAGCTGCCGACCGGAATTCCACCGGGCGACCACGTCGCCGTTTCGGTCGGCGTTGCGACCGTATTGGCGCAGCCCTGATTGGCGTTGGCGCTGAGCGTGCCTCCACTATCGACGGTCGGCGTCTCCCAGTACAGCGATCCGCCTACCGGGTCGCGCACTTCAAGGTCGAGGTCATCGGTTGAATTCCAACTGAGTACGACGCGCATACCACTCGTCGTCACGATTTGACCGGTTTCGATTACCGCTTGCGTCGCTTCGGGGGTGGTCGCACTGGTGGCTTCGGTCGCTGAGACTGTCGCTTCAGGCGTCGGCTGGACCGGCGCGGTGGTCGCCGTGGCGACTGCCGGCGCAGCACTGACGATAGTCAGCGTGACCGTGAAGGTCACGTCGGTGAACGAGTCGACACCTGCCGACTTGAACACCGTCACGCTGTAGTCTCCGGTCGTCGGCAGCGTGATGTCGCTCAGTGTCACCTGTCCGGTGATGTCGAGGTCGTAGCTCTGGGCGACGATCGCGCCCGACGCATCGGTCAGCACAACTGCGAGTGGAACGCCGCTCTGGTTGGTCGTATCAAGCGTGACCACTTCTCCGGCGCTGCCCTGCAGCGCGAAGACTTGCACCAGATTCGACGAGTTCAGCGTTCCTGTCATCGGCGTTCCGGGTTCGAGCGTCCGCGCACTCTGCGCCAGCGCCGCCGGCGCGATCAGCAGCAGCAGCAGCCCGAATATCCATAAATGCCGTTTATTCTTTTTCAGCATGGAGTATTCCTCCCGTCATGCACCTACCGTTTACGGCAAGCGCGAAGTTTAACTGATCGTCTAGCGTAATGCTATGCGTAAACTCGACGCTTTACCACCGCTGCGAGGCAGAACTGTTCCCAATATGGCAAGCTTAAGCCGCACAATTACGGGAGCTACGACCCCGAATCGGTGGTCTCGGTTGGCGGCGTGCCCGGTGCCAACTCGACGAAAGTCGTCGTCCCTTCAATCACCGTGACCGTCCGCGTCACCGACAGTCCGTTGATGTCGGCGATCACGGTATAGCGTCCGGCGGGCACATCGCCAACGGCGAAATTCTCGTCCCAGACCGGGTCGGGATTCACGTCGATACTGGTATTCTGGAAAATGTAGGTCGTCGTCGTGTCGGTGTTCAATCCGGTCGCCCAGTTCCGCACCGTGACGTCTGCGTCCATGACTTCGCGCCCGCTCCCGTCAGTGACGCGTCCGGCGATCACGCCGGTGCCGACGTAAGACGCCATCCACAGCACTGGATTATAGGTATCGCCATAGGTCGGCGGCTCGGTGCTGTTCTCGTCACCTAAGCGCACCTCGAAGTGGACGTGCGGACCGGTGACGTGCCCGGTATTGCCGACCAGACCAATCGCATCGCCCAAATCTACGTGCTGCCCAGCCACCGCCAGCACCGCCGACAAGTGCGCGTAAAGCGTGTAGAGCCGTCGTCCGTCATAACCGAAATCGTGCTCGATCATCACCGCGTTGCCGTAGCTTGGACTGTCTTGGAAGTTGGGACCCGCCCAAATAACCGTCCCGGAAGCAGCGGCGCGCACCGTCTGCCCGATGTCGTTGGGCATATCGATGCCGGTATGCACGCGCATGTTAAAGCCGGGTGGACCATCTGACCCGAAAGGATAGAGGAACAGTCCCTTATTGGTCGCATTCGAGTTAACCGGGCGGCGGAAGTAGTAGTGATCGCGCCCCAGAATGTCGTGTGAAATCGGCGGAATTAACGGCGGCGGCTGCCATGACGCCGACGATCGCGTGACCGAAATTTCCGTCACCGGGATGTCGGTCGCCAGCGGTGCGATCGTCGCCGGTAGATGAGTCGGCGTCACCGCGACGCTAAACTGCTCCGCCACGTTCTCGCTCCCGCTGCCTACGTCCGCCGGAGCGAGCGGAGTCGCCTGTCCGTCCGCCGGGCTATTGAGCGCCAGCGTCGGCGCAATGAATGCCGCCGTCGGAATGGCAACTGTCGGCAGCGGCGTGCTGTCACTGCCAAAGCCCGCTTGCAGGATCGCCTCCCACGCATTGACGGCGTCAGTCGGCGCGGACTCGGTCGGGATGATCACGGTCAAAACTGGCGCAGGGCGCGAGTTGATATAGAGGATCGCGCCGAAAACGCCCACCGCGACCAGCACGAGCAGAAATGCTGAAATACCTTGACGCTGCATGATTCCTCGCTATCCGTCCGAATTTGAACCGGGGACAACCGAGGGGATGATCTCCAGCGGTGGCGCAGTTGGGCGCAGTGCTGGCGTCGTCGTCGGCACGAAGCCGCCGAGCTGACCATCCGTGTAGATTTCGCGCATCGCGGAGAACCAATCGAGTCCGTCGCGCTTTTCAAACAACCAGTAGTAGATCGTGTTGGAGTTCGCCCGCCAATCACGCCCTGCCGGGACGCGCTGCCAGCCGTAATCCGCAGCGATCTGCGTGAAGTCGACGTAATAGCCTTCCGGCACTTCAGCCCGCAGCTTGCCGCCTTCGTCGTAGGCTTCGACGTCGCCGCTGGTGCGGCTGGCGAAATCCCACGGGAGATGACGCAGCGGTTCGCCCAACTGTCCCGATTGGGCATCGTCGGAGACGCGCACATAGACGCGCCACAGCGTATCGACGCCGATGTCTTCACGCACAATCTCAATTGGCGGCGGGAAGCCGACAATCGCATTCCGAGTGACGGCGAAGGCGCGCCCGGTCATCAACCAGTTACGCCGCTCCTCGCCCGGCTGCGGTGGGCGGTTGATGCTCCAGAAAGCGTCGTCCAGCTTGCCGAGAAAATCCCACCCGGCTTGATCGTTGACCGATTGTCGCAGCGCATTGAACGAGTCGTTGACGCGGTCGCTCAATAACGCATTTTCGACCGTGACGCCAGCGATCGCGTTCAAACGATAGGGCGCATCGACGCTTTGCCGGTCTTCCTGTTCGACGTAGAGCGGCTCCGGTCGAGCGGGCGGCAGCCCCCCGGAGTTAACCAGCGCTTGCGGCAGCGGGACGCTCGTCCACGTCGGCGCGGTCGAACCGAGCGCCACCGGAATGATCGCCGTTCCAACCCCTGCCCCACTGAACGGATTGACGATCAACTGCGTTCCGTCCCGCGAGTTGACCGCGGCGACGATGCTCGTCCCATCCGGCGACCACGCCGGAGTCCGACCGACGTTGATCACCTCAGCGTCCGAGCCGGGAGCATCCCCCGCGATCACGTAAGTCTTTTCCTGCCCCTGATCCAGCGCGCTGAACGCCAGCCACTTCCCATCTGGCGACCATTTCGGGTGATCCTCCTGTCGATCCGCCGTGCGCGTCAAATTGGTGACCGCCTGATCGTCCAGCGAAAAGACGTAGATGTCTTGATTGCCATCCCGCAGCGACACAAACGCGATCCGCCGTCCATCCGGTGACCACGCGGGGGCGTAATCCGGGCTGTCCGAGTTCCCCGGCAAACGGATCGGCGGCTCCGATCCGTCAATTCGCATGACGTACACGTCGAGGTTATTGCCCTGATAGCTCTCGTAGGCGAGCCAATTACCGTCACTGCTCCACGTTGGCGCGCCTTGAAACGACAAGTCGTAAGTCAAGCGAGTCGTATCGCCCGTGACCGTATCATAAACGTAGAGTTCCCAGTTGCCATCCTGCCGGGAAGCATACGCCAGCTTCCGACCATCCGGCGACCATGCCGGATCGCGGTCGTCCTCAGGATCGTTGGTCAAGCGGATCGGCGTGCGATTGCCGACCGAGACCGCCCAAATATCGGTTTGCCCTTTTTCGCGGACGACGTAAGCCAGACTGCCGCGCGCTTCCAGAATCGCCGGGAGCGGCGTAGTCGTCGGCACCGGTGTGCTTTGCAGAATGACCGCTGCGGTCGTCGGCTGCGGGGCATCATTTTGCTGTGCGAACACCGACGAGTTGAGCGGCGGAATGTCCGCCTCTCCGGTGCGCGCGGGATTAGTCGCCCACAAGACCACGCCGACCAAGACCGCCAGCAGCACGACCGCAACCGCGCTCAATGCACGATTCTGGGCGCGCAGCGGGTCTTCGATGACACCGGCTTCCATCTCCGCCCGCGCATTCGCTCGCGCGGCGCGCTGTGCCATCCGTCCCCGCCCCGCGCTGACGGTGCGCCCACCGGTTCGCCCAAACAGACCGGCAAAAGCGCCTAAGATGAACTGCAGCACCACCCAGATCGGGCGCAGGATAAAGAGCAGTATCCCGACGATCAGCAGCAGCACGTCGAGCACTCGCCGCCAAATCATCCCAATTCCGGCGAGCAGTGTCTCGGTGAGCGCCATACTGCTCTTGAGGATGACGACGCCTAATTTGTCCGTAAACCGATATGCACGTACCAACATGCGAGCAAGCGCACCTTTAGCTGTTAACGACTGATCGAATTGTAGCCGCAAACTGCCACACCAGCAATCGCAGCCCATAATTCAGTTCCACCCCGCGAGCGCTCGCGGGCAGAGGATTTGATTATTTCCATCTTTTGGATTTTGTAACATTCGCCGCTTCCCCCGCCTGAGGGGAATTGTGCTAGAATGTCCTCAGTGGGTTGTTCCCTTAACATAAGGCTTTACGAGCGAATGAGTTCCGCCATTAACGGAACTGCAGGCGTATCCTTTCGGCGGCGTTGCTCGTTCGCGCGTCAATCACCATCGTCTAGGTGGCGCTGAGAGGACTTCATGATGTCAAGGCTTAAAGTTATTTTCTTCCTCATGCTACTACCGCTGCTGCTTGTCGGGACTGCCTCGGCACAGGATCAGCAAACGCACGTCGTCCTCCCCGGCGAGAACCTGTTCCGCATTGCTCAACAGTACGGAATCAGTGTCAGCGCCATCGCCGAAGTCAACGACATCGCCAACACGTGGCGCATCTATTCCGGGCAAACGCTCATCATCCCGAACGGCGAGACTGATGTCACCAACACTGCGGTTGACAGCGCCCCTAGCAGCGACGAGGAGCCGATCATTGTCCGTCCGGCGGACTCAGCGCCAGCCGACGCACCCGTGAGCGCACCAGCCGACGCCCCGGCAGATGCGCCTGCCGCGCCAACTGCGCAACCACTGGAATACCATACCGTGATCTACGGGCAGAGCCTCGCCCAGATCGCGCAGCAATATCAGCTGACGCTCAATCAGATTGCGCAGCTCAACGACATCACCAACCCCAACCTGATCTATGCCGGACAGCGCTTGATCGTGTCGGGCAGTCCCGCCACGGCTGATGCTGCGGATACGACCGCAGCCGACAGCACGTCCAGCGGAGACAGCGTCGCCAGTGCCGATACAGCCCCCGCAGCGGACAGTGCTCCGGCGGAAGCTGCGCCGAGCATCACCCACATCGTCCAGCGCGGCGAGTCGCTTGGCTCAATCGCGACGCGCTACGGCGTCAGCTACCTGACCATCGCGCAGGCGAATCACCTCTACAACGCCGATCACATTGAGGTCGGTCAAGAACTGCTGATCCCCGGCGGTGCGGCTGAAGGCAGCCTAGAAGCCGACCTGCTCTCACCGCCAGCTGCCCCACCCGCTCGCATCGGCGTCGGCAAAGAGATTATCGTCGACCTCAGCGACTCGCGCGCTTACGCCTATGAGGATGGCAAGCTCGTCCGTAACGTCCTCGGCTCGACCGGGCTGCCCGGTTCGCCGACCGTGCAGGGCAGTTTTACCATCCAGCGCAAATACGTCGCCCAGACGATGACCGGTCCCGGTTATTACCTGCCCGACGTCCCCTACGTGATGTACTTCTATGCGGGCTACGCGCTGCACGGGACCTACTGGCACAATAACTTCGGGCACCCGATGAGTCACGGCTGCGTCAACCTGCCCACGCCCGAAGCCGAGTGGTTCTATAACTGGACAGAAATCGGCACACCGGTATACGTCCAGCCCTAATCGCGGCGAATCAAAAGGGGCGCTGTGCCATTTAAGCCAGCGCCCCCGCTGTTTCTCCGCCAAAACCTCAGTCAGCGGCGGATTGCTCGCCCACCAAACCGAGCGTCTCTGCGTTCGCTTTCAGAGCATCGAGCACAATCTGGATGTGCGTATCCAAATCGACGCCTAATTCACCTGCCGCGTGTTCGATTTCCTGTCGGTTGACCGGTGCGGCGAAGGTCTTATCTTTCCACTTCTTCTTTACGGATTTCAACTGGACATCGAGGATGCTTTTGGAGGGTCGTACTAACGCCACCGCGATCAGGAAGCCGGTCAGTTCGTCGACCGCGACCAGCGACTTCTCCATTGGCGTCGACGGCGCGACCCCGGTGATCTCCTCGGCGTGTGCCAAAATCGCGTTGACGATCTCTTCGGAGACACCCTGCTCGCGCAAGAGCCGCGCGCCGACAATTGGATGCCCCTCAACGCTGACGTCAGGATTCTGTTCGTAATCAAAGTCATGGAGCAGCCCGACGACGCCCCATAACTCCGGATCGGCATCGAAACGCACCGCATAGGCACGCATTGCCGCTTCGACCGCCAGCATGTGCCGCCGCAGCGACGCACTCTGGGTGTACTCGGTCACCAGCGCCCATGCTTGCTCTCAATTCATCAGCTACCCCCTTCAAATACGTTGATATTGATCGCCAGCGGCTGACCAATGCGGATATTCCCCGGCGTTCGCAGCTCCCAAACGCCGGTCAGCGGACGCCCACCGGTCGCCGGTGTCTTGCCGACGAAATCAATCACCTTTTCCTCGCCGACGTTGACACGCTCCTGAATGATGATGCGCGGTCCGGCGTTGAAATTCTCACCGCTGACGAACATCAGCGCCGAGTTGCGCTCCCACGCACAGGTTCCGGTGTTCCGCAGCGTGATCTGACGCTCGTAAGGATGGTTCGTCACCACGAAAGTACCGTCTTCAGGCACTTGTGAGACGATCGTGTAGTTGAAATCGCAGGCGTTGATCGTCGCAGTCTGGAAGTCGGCGAGCAGAGTCGCCTGAATCAGCGTCAAGGTGATGTCGAGCGTCGGCGTCGGCGTAATCGACGGCGTCGGCGTGATCGTCGGACGCGGGGTTGTCGATGGACTCATCGTCGCCGTCAGCGTTAGTGCTGGAACGATGTCGGTCGGCGCAATGGTTGCACTCGGCTGCGCCGTATCCGTTACGCCGGGCGTCATCGTCGGGAGTGGCGTTGGCGTATCGGTCAAGGTAGCGCTCGCCGTCGGTTCGAGTGTGTCTGTCGCCGTCGGCACAAGCGTAAAAGTCTCAGTCGGCGACGCCGTATAGGTTGCGGTCGCCGTTGGCGTGGACGTCATCACCAGCGAGACCAGCGGCGCGAAACCACCGCCCGCCTGCACTACGGCGAAGATCCCCGCGCCAACAATCCCGCTGAACAGCAGCCACAACCACAGCGGAACGTGGCGGCGCGGCGGTGCCCCTGCTGCGCCGGATGCGGGTGACACAGGCGCGTCGACATCGTCCCCTGATGGCGGCATCATGCTCGGCGGGATCTGGATCGGCGTGACCGGTGTGTCGAAGATTTCCGCTTCGCTGGTTTCGCTGCTCAAGGGCTTGCCCTCGGCGAAGCGATCCAGATCGGCGATCAAGGCGTTCGCCGACTGATACCGGTCGGCGGGGTCCTTTGCCAGCAACCGCCGGATGATTTGATCGACATCGTCGGGCAAATTCGGATTGATTATCTGGGTCTGCGGGATCGGATCGTTCAGGTGCTTAAGAATGATCGCCAGCGGCGTCTCGGCTTCATAGGGCAGCAGCCCGGTGACCAACTGATAGAGGATCACGCCAAGCGAGTACAGGTCGGAACGTTCGTCGCCCGCCTCGCCTAACCCTTGTTCGGGAGCCATGTACGCCGGTGTGCCGACCATCCCACCGCTAGCGGTGAACTGCACGCCGGTGACGATCTTGGCGATACCGAAGTCAGTCAGCACGACTCGATTATCGTGGTCGAGCATCAGGTTAGCGGGTTTGACGTCCCGGTGGATCATCTTCTGGCTGTGGGCGTAAGCGAGCGCGCTCGCCGCTTCGCGGATGATGCGCAGCGTTTCGTAGAGCGGCATGACTTCGCCCTGCGCCGACAATTTGGTCATGACTTCTTTCAGCGTTGATCCGTCGACCAACTCCATGACCATGTAGTAGGTTTCGTTATCGCCGTCGTTTTCGAAGTCATAAACCTGAACGATATTCGGGTGCTTCAGCCGCGCGATATTCCGCGCTTCTTTCTCGAACCGTTCTTTGAATTCGGGGTCATCCGCGAGGAAGGCATGTAGAACCTTGATCGCAACAAAGCGATCTAAGCTGACGTGGTAGGCACGGTAAACTTCCGCCATGCCACCACGTCCCAGTCGCTCAAGGAGTTCGTATTTGCCTAACTTTCGGGTCGCCACAGAGTGCCTTTACATGACGGTGCGGTGAATAAATCCTAGCCCGTAGTATAGCGCACATGATATTACAGACTCAAACGATTTTCGCTTGAGATCGTCATACTCAGCACCCGAAACATCAACCGGCGCCCTGAATGCCTCCTTCGGTCATCTTCCGGGCATCGAGCGCCTTCCGCGCTTCTTCTTCGCTCAGGTAGCCTTGCTCGACCACGATGTCGAGGATGCTCTTGTTTTCTGCGAGTGACTGCTTCGCCACTTTCGCACCATTCTGGTAGCCGATAATCGGGTTGAGCGCCGTCACGAGGATCGGGTTCTTCGCCAGCCAACCTTCGGCGCGCTCGCGGTTGAGGATCAAGCCGACGACGCACTTATCGGTGAAAGCATTGACCGAACCGATCATGACGTGTTCCATCTCGAACAAGTTGTGCGCGATGATCGGCATCATGACGTTGAGTTCCAACTGTCCCGCCTGCGCCGCCATCAGAATGGTGAAGTCGTTGCCCAAGACGTGGAACATCGCCATGTCCAGCATCTCCGCCATCACCGGGTTGACCTTACCCGGCATGATCGACGAGCCGGGCTGCACCGTCGGGCAGGTGATCTCCGCTAAGCCGGTGGTCGGTCCGCTCGACAGTAAGCGCACGTCGTTAGCAATGCGGATCAAGTCCTGCGCCGTCGCCCGCAGCGCACCGGAGAAGAACACCGCGTCCTGATGCGACTGCATCGACTCGAACAGGTTATCCGACTCGTACAGCTTCAGCCCGCTAAGTTCGCTCAGTTTCTTGATCATCCGCGCGTGATATTCAGGATGCGCGTTCAAGCCGGTGCCGGTCGCCGTGCCGCCGATACCCAAGCGCCGCAGCCCTTCCGCCGCCTGCTCGATCTTCTCGATGTCGCGTTCGACCGCCTTGGCGTAAGCGCCGAATTCCTGCCCCAAGCGCACCGGCACCGCGTCTTGCAGATGCGTGCGTCCGCTCTTGACCACGTCGTCCCAGTCCCGCGCCTTCTCGTTCAGAGCGTCGGCGAGCCGCCGCAGCGAGGCAACCAGTTCTTCCAGCCGCCACAGCGCGCCCAAACGGATTGCCGTCGGGATGGTATCGTTGGTGCTCTGCGCCATGTTGACGTGATCGTTGGGGTTGACTGGCTTGCGCGGGTTTTCCAGCGCATGACCGAGGATTTCGTTCGCGCGATTGGCGATCACTTCGTTCATGTTCATGTTGTGGCTGGTACCCGCGCCCGCTTGGAACGGATCGACCACAAAATGCTCACTGAGCTTGCCCGCCAAAATCTCGTCCGCCGCCTGCATGATCGCCGTCGCCATCTGATCGTCGAGCAAGCCGAGGTCATGATTGACCTCGGCTGCCGCCCGCTTGATCAGCGCCATCGACCAGACGAACGCCGGATACGGTTTCATCCCGCTGATCGGGAAATTCTCGACCGCCCGCTGCGTCTGCGCGCCATAATAAGCGCTCGCGGGGACTTGCACTTCGCCAATTGAATCTTTTTCGATGCGATAATCCGCCATTATTAGCTCCTCAATCGCAAAAAAACACATTACGCAATCAACAAAAAAGGCGCTACAAATTGTAACGCCTTTTTGCAGTACTGAGTACCGGGTACTGAGTGCTGAGAAAAGGAATCTTGCCGCCTACGAGCACCCGATCAGTCGGTACTAGGTACTCTGTACTCGGTACTATTTAGCGCGCAGCGTAACGCTTGGCGACTTCTGCCCAGTTGACCACGTTCCACCAGTTGGTGAGGTATTCCGCCCGGCGGTTCTGATACTTCAGGTAGTAGGCATGTTCCCACACGTCCACACCCATGATCGGCTTCTTGCCTTCCATCAGCGGCGAGTCCTGATTCGCCGTCGAGGTGATGCTCAGCGAGCCGTCCGACCCGACCAACAGCCACGCCCAACCGGAACCGAAGCGCCCGGCGCCGGCAGCCGCAAACTGCTGCTTGAAGTTGTCGAACGAGCCAAATGAATTGTTGATCGCCGTCGCCAGCTCACCGGTCGGCGCGCCGCCGCCGTTCGGGCTCATGATCTGCCAGAACATCGAGTGGTTGGCATGACCGCCGCCATTGTTCCGCACTGCGGTCTGAATGCTCTCCGGCAGGCTGCTGATCGAGCCGAGCAGTTCTTCCACTGACTTCCCTTGCAGTTCGGGGTGACCTTCCAGCGCCTTGTTCAGATTGTTGACGTAACCGGCATGATGCTTATCGTGGTGAATTTCCATCGTCATCGCGTCGATATTCGGTTCGAGCGCGTCCTTCGCATACGGCAGAGGCGGTAATTCGAAAGCCATGGTACTTGCTCCTTCGCTATCGGTTTTCGTCATCAATAAAAGCGATACTTATTGTAACACGCTCGAATCGCCTTTTCACGGATTCCAATCGAGAATCAGTCCTTTTGTACAGGGTTTAACCAACTGCTAAGATTAGGGCGTTTCGCTTCATGCCTAAAGGTCATCCGTGTCTGTGAACAATTCCAAATCGACGTTGGTCTATCCGGTGCTGCTCGCCGGAGTACTGGCAGTTTCCGCTTCACCGATCTTGATTCGTTTCGCCTTTGGCGAATCGCTCCCCACCCTGCTGATCGCCGCCGGGCGCTTGATCATCTCGGCGTTGATCTTGACCTTCCCCGCACTGCGCCGGTATCGCGCCGACCTCGTCCGACTGCGTCGTCGGGATTTACTGCTGATCGCGACGGCGGGCTTACTGCTAGCGACTCACTTCGTCGTCTGGATCACCTCGCTCACTTACACCAGTGTGCTGATCAGCACGGTACTGGTCACGACCAGCCCGTTGTGGGTTGCCCTGTTCGAGGTTGTTTTCCTGCGTGCGCACCTGCGGCGGGGCGTGATCGTCGGTTTAGCCATCGCCTTCATCGGCGGCGTTGTGATCGGCTTAGTCGGCGGTGATACGGGCGCAGTCGGCAGTGCGCCCCTGCTCGGCGGTGCGCTCGCCTTGGCGGGGGCTGTCGCCTTCGCCTGCTATCTCGTGATCGGGCGGTCGGTCCGCGACAAGCTGCCCCTGATCCCCTATATTTGGATGGTCTACGGCTTCGGCGGACTGATCCTCTTGGTCGTGATCGCCTTTAGCCAAACGCCGATTATCGGTTACAGTGCCAACGCTTACCTGATCGTGCTGCTGATCGCGCTCATCCCCCAGATGATCGGGCATTCATCGTTCAACTACGCGGTACGCTTCGTCTCCGCGACCTACGTCGGCATTGCGACGCAGATGGAACCGCTCGGCAGCGCGATCGCTGCCTTCTTCCTGTTTCAGGAGGTTCCAGCACCGCTGCAAATCGTCGGCAGCATCGCGATCTTGGTCGGCGTGATCGTCGCCACTATTGCTCAAGAACGCGCCAACACGCCATCAGCGGTCGAAGCGGAAGCGGGCGAGGACAATCTGTAAGGACGCTACCCGGAGATCGCCTCAGCGGTGTGTTTGATCTGCCGGAGATGTTCGCGTTCGTGGCGCGCCATGCGCTCGGCATAGTCGAGGATCGTGCGCGGGTAGGTCTTCCCCGGCGCAGTGACCATCGCCGCACGCGACCAGCTTTCGGCTGTCAACCGTTCCAGAACGGTCAGTAATTCGGCGCGCTGCGCGGCGAAAGCGCGAAACGAGGGCGCAAAGACTTGCTGGGGGTAATCCGTCCGCTTAATGTAGGAACGCGGACTGACGACTCGGATAGTCGGCGTATCTTCGGCAATAATCCGTGCGATATAGCCACCCCAGACGTCCGCACAGGCGCGCAGATGGGCGAGTATTTCGTTGATCGACCACGCTTCCGACTCCGGGCGCGCCTGAAGCTGCGCGGCGGACAAAGCGCCGGTGAGCGCGACAATCCGGGTTGGCGTCTCGTCGAGGGCGGTCAGCGCCTGCTCAATCGTATAAGGCTGATCGGACATGCAGCACACTCCTCTACGTGACCCGTTTCGCCAGCAAAATATCCGGCTTGCCATACCCATTGGCATCCGGAATCACGCCGACGAGCGTATAGCCAAGCCGACGATAAAACTCCAGCGGATGCGGACGCGATCCGCTGGCGCTGGCAAGCTGCGCCGGTAGGTTGGGATACAAATCGACGTTCGAGAGCGTCGTCGAGCCGGTCTCGTCATCCGCGCCGAGCAAAATCGTGCCGCCGCCGCGCGTCCGCACCTGCGCTTCGAAATCGAGCACCAGCGCCCGCCCGACTCCCTGCCCCTGCTCCGCCGGATCGACCACCAGCGGGTGCAGTTCCCAGACGTTGCCATTGTACCGCCGTAACCCGCCAACCCAGCCGACAACCGTGCCGGAGTCGTCCAGCGCGGCAAGGCAGAAACCGGCTTCCATGACCTCGTGGACCGTCAGCAAAGCGGCTTCCGGCGTCGTCCATGCGTCGGGAGCAACCGTACTAAAACCAGCGACCAACAGCCGCGCCATCTGACCGATCCAATCGTGGCGGTCAGCGGTGATCGATACCACTCGCATCGTTTGATCCTCTGTGGAAACGAGCAGCAGGAGCGCGGTTCACCGTGCTCCTGCCCTACCTAGCGCTTTCCGTTTTACCCTTGGAAATTCGTCTGCGAAAGATCGTAGCCGAGATACAGGCTTGAACCGGGCCAAATGTCAATTGGCGGGATGTCCTGCGGATTCATCACCGGCTGGAGGATCGGCGTCAGCGCGTCATCGCGCCGCAGTTCTTGCAGCGTGTATTCGACCAGCAGTCGGAAGTCGATGTCATTGCGGGGTACGGCTAAACCGATGAACTGGCGACTGTACCAGATCGACGAACCGTCGGCGTTGGTCGTCAGCTTGAGCGTATCCGCGTTCGCCTCGACATTCGGGATCAGTTCAAGGCTGTCGCCGAACACGACGTCGGCATTGTTGTCGACCAGCAGGGTATACGCCGCGTCCTGCTCGCGGAGGATGGTGAAGAACTTGTCGATCACGGCGTTGAACTTGTCGGCTTCCGCCTTGACCGCGTCGCGCGCGCCGGGATCGTCGGCGAAAATGCCGATCGTCTTACCGCGCAGGTCGCCGAAACCGCCGTAATCGTCCGACGTCCGCACCATCAAGCGACGACCATGAACCAGATAGCTGCTGGTGAAGTCGACCTGATTGGCGAGATTCCAGTCCGGCGCGACGCCGACCGCTATATCGGCGGCACCACTGGCGACAAGGCTGATCGGATCACCGGCGACGGCGGTCACGGTCACGTTCCAGCGCATCGCCAGCGCGTTGACCAATGCCCGGTTCGCGGCATCAGCGCGCCGCTTGCTTTCCGGCGCGTCGTCGGGCAAATCGACCAACCCGGCGACCCGCAGCTTGCCTTCACTCTGCATTCGCGGGACGACGTACTGCGCCGGGAAGGGTACGTCGCTGCCAAACTGATCGGGCTTGGGCGCGTCGCCGATGCCCAGCCAGACAGCAAATCCCTGCGCCGGATAACTCGCGCCGTCGAAATTCTGCTGATAAAGCCCATTCAGCTTGCCGGTGGCATAGAGATATTGCAGGGTCTCGTTGACAAGGTTCCGCAAGTTCACGTCCTGCCGCCGCATCGCAATCGCGTAGGGTTCCGGCATCACCGGCGCATCGACGATTCGTTCCTTCTCCGGCGAGATCACCGCGCTGACCCGCGTGCGGTTGCTGACCACACCGTCGATCTCCTGCGCGTTGAGCGCGGTCAGCGCTTGATCGAGCGTCAGATAGCGCAGCACGTCGAAGTGATAATCGACGCTGCTCTGCCAATAATCGACCGCCATTTCCGCCGTCGTGCCGACGACCACGCCGATCTTGCGATCTGCCATGTGACCGAGTTCGGTCGCGCCGTCACCTTGCCGGACGACCAGCGCTTCGACCGCCGGGAAATACGATTGGCTGAATTCAACTTGGCTGTCTAATTCCCGCAAGTGCGGTTGAGCCGCCAGCAGCAGGTCGATCCTGCCGCTCGTCACCATGTCGATCCCGGTTTGGCGCGTGACCTGATCGAACTCGACCTGAACGCCCCATGCTTCCGCCATCGCTCGCGCAATGTCCGCGTCAAAGCCGGACTCCTCGCCGCGAATGTTGTACTCGCCGAAGGGCGGTTCGTTGAACAGGATGCCGACCCGCACCTTGCCCTCGCGCGCGATTCGCGCGACGCCGGATTCAGACGGCAGTGCGTCGATATTCGTCGGCGGCGAAGTGGGAACCAGTGTCGGCGGCACCAGCGTCGGCACGTCTTGCTGAGTCGGGTCGGCGGCAGCGATCACGCCGGTCGATAGCACCAGCATGGCTGCGAGCAGCAGCCCCGACAGCGCCATCCCAACAGGCAGTAATTTACGAGCCATTTGTATATAACCTGTGAGTCTCTATATACGAGAGCACCGCATCCGGCACGAGATAGCGAACGCTCTTGCCCGCTTCCAGCCGGTCGGCGACTTCGGTGGAGGAAAACCCCAGCATCGGCGAATCGATTACGACGACGCGATCCCGCAATCCCGGCACAATGTCGGCATCAAGGTCTGGGAGCACTTCCCCGCCGGGGCGCGCCATCACCGCCAGCTTGCACTGCGCGATCAACTCCCGCGGGTGATACCAGTGCGGCATGTCGTGGAGCGAATCACCGCCCAGCACGAAGTAAAATTCAGTATCAGGCTGCTGCGTCTGCAAAATACGGATCATGTCGACGGTGTAGTGCGGACCCGGTCGATCCACGTCCACCCGCGATAACGCGAAGCGCTCATTCCCGGCGATCGCCAGTTCCAGCATGGGCAAGCGATGCTCGATGCCATGCCGAAGCTGCGCCTTGTGCGGCGGATCTGCCGCCGGGACGAACAGCACGCAGTCTAGATCGAGCGCGGTGGCGGCGTACTCGGCGAGCACCAGATGCCCAATGTGCGGCGGGTCGAAGGTGCCGCCGAGGATGCCTACCCGATTGGCTGTTAGCTGCATCGGCTAGTCAGACCATTCCAGTTCATGTTCGCCAATATACACGGTATCACCCTCCTGAACGCCTGCCTCGCGCAGCGCCGCAGTCACGCCAAGCGTATCAAGCAGCTTCTGAAAGCGCAAAATTGCCTCGTCGTAATCCCAATAGGTCATCGCCGCTGCCCGTTCCACGCGCGTGCCCAGCACGCGATATTCCTCGTCGCCCACCTTCTCCACCGTGAAGACGATTTCCTCGTCCGGCAGCGTGTAGACCGGCATCTCGTCGACGAGCGGTTCGGTTTCCGGCAGCGCGTCGATCTCGGCAAAGACCCGCTGGATCAACGGCGTCACATTGTCGCGCGTCATCGCCGAAATCGCCAGCGGTTTTTCGACGCCGAGCGCCTTCAAGTCCGCTTCGATCGTTTTCCAGCGTGCCGCAACCTCCGGCATATCCATTTTGTTGAGCACGACGATCTGCGGGCGCGTAGCGAGCTTCTCGTCGTAGAGCGCTAGTTCCTGATTGATCTGGTTGAGGTCGGCAATCGGGTCGTCCGCCGCGCCGTTGAGGATGTGGACCAGCAGCCGCGTCCGCTGCACGTGACGCAGGAACGAATGCCCCAAGCCGATCCCCATGTGCGCCCCTTCGACCAAACCGGGGATGTCGGCGAAAACCAGATCGCGGTCATCGTAGATCACCACGCCGAGGTTCGGTTCCAGCGTCGTGAACGGATAATCGGCGATCTTCGGGCGTGCGTTGCTGATCACCGAAAGCAAGCGTCGATTTTCCAGCATTGGGCACACCGACGATCCCCACGTCCGCGATCAGCTTGAGTTCGAGGATCAGCCACAACTCAACGCCCGGCTCGCCCTTCTCGGCGACGCGCGGCGCTTGATTGGCGGAGCTAACAAAGTGACTGTTACCGCGACCGCCACGTCCACCCGGAACGACGACCACTTGATCGCCCGCGTGCACCAAATCGGCGATCAACTCGCCGGACTCGGCAGCACGCACGACCGTTCCCGGCGGCACGTCGATCACAAGGTCGTCGGCGCTGGAGCCAGTCTTGTTTGCCGTCCCACCGCGAATGCCATGCAACGCCTTGAAATGGACTTTCTTCTGAAAGGGCGAAAGCGTGCTCAACTTCGGGTTGACGCGCAGAATCACGTCACCACCCCGCCCACCGTCACCGCCCGCCGGTCCGCCGTGCGGAACAAATTTCTCCCGCCGGAAGGCGATCACGCCGTCACCGCCGTCACCGCTGCGCACGTAGATTTTCACTTGATCGAACATCGTCAACACTCAATTTCTGCTGTCAGCTTCGGCACGGCGCCAAAGGTCAACTGGGATGATTGTATCATTGGGAGGTTAACGCGCAGAGATGAACCCGCGCGTCAGGTGCGAGGATCTACGCCATCAGCTTGGTATCGCGCAAGGGCAGCGCCACCAGATCGGCGTCCGTCAATAGTCCCGCCCGATGGCATCGGGCAGAGTCGCGTGTTCCTCGATGAACGGGCGCGAACGCCAGCTTGACGGCAGTTCCTGCACATAGCTGCCGATCTTCCAGCGCTGATCCTTGTGATCGTAAGTCATTGCATAGATCACCGCGCCGTCGCCAAGGTCTTGGGTAATGCTGCGCTGGCGCGACTTACGGTCGTAAGTCGCCATGCGCCGCTGAGTTTGATAATCGACGACGACACAGAAATCGCCGTTTTCGCTGAAGCGGCGGACCTCCACTTGATGATCGGCGCGCAGAACGCCGGTCAAGTGCAAGCCCTTGACCTCTCGATGCGCCAGCACCAGATTATGATGTCGGCGCAGATATGCTCCACTGAGGTAATACGGCGCCAGCGCCCACTGCTGCGCCCACGGTGTGAGGATGCTGTCTTGCAGCCACGTCACGGCTTCGAGGTAATGCGCGCGCACCTGCTCGATAACGTGATCCGGCGCCA
Organism: uncultured Chloroflexia bacterium; assembly: GCA_963727545.1. Taxonomy (GTDB): domain Bacteria; phylum Chloroflexota; class Anaerolineae; order Aggregatilineales; family Phototrophicaceae; genus Flexifilum. Next base: position 123,759 of record CAVSGS010000023.1, on the reverse strand, counting down.
TCCATTCCGGCTTGCGCGCCGACCCCGCTTGCAGGAGCCGCATCTGATCTCCCCAAGGAGTTGGTTGTCCGGCATTGTCCAGAGACATAGCTAACCACAATCGCTAAATAGCTAACGATCAGGACTCAAATGGTCGTTTACAAACCTAACCTGAGACCTGTACAACTCTATCAGTTGGAAGGGGAAAACACAATGGTAAGCAGGTACCTGCCCGGCGAAATTTAGGGGGCGGCGTGCGCTTTTAAGGTCGACCAAACGCTCTGGCGCAGCCGCGCGATACTGACCGGCTTGCGCAAATAAACGTCCACCTTAGCGACTGTCAGCGCGAACACTTGATCGCCGACTTCCGGCTCCGCCAGCGCAATGATCCGCATGGCTTGGGCGTGTTCCATCTCGCGGATCTTACCGAGCATCGCCCAACCGTGCATGTCGTCGAACTGCAAGTCCATCACCAGCACGTCCACCGGCGCTTCTTCAAGCCGATTGAGCGCCGCCTGTGCGGTCGGCGCGCCGGTGACGTCCAGCTTCATCGCCTCGAGCAGATCCACAATCACCTGCCGCTCGGCATCGTTCTTACATGCCACCACCGCGATCTTGCCCGCGGTGATGGTCGTATCCGTCTGGCTGGCGATCAGCGCGTCGAGGTCGATTAATTCGTCCTCGTCATCCTGCTCGGCAAAATCACCGGCACTCTCGGTGAAGGCGACCACCGCGTCTTGCAGCAGCAGCGGCAGCTGCTGATTCAGTTGACGCTGCGCGTTTTCAGCATCACGCAGACTGCTGAACGGCACAGCATCACGCCCGAGCACTGCCACAAGGCTGTCGTGCTCGCACACACAATACTCGTCCGTCAAATGATGCGCATCCAACTGCCGCTGAACGTCGCCGAGCCGAGCCGCCGGGAGCGTCGTATTGACGTAATAGGCGCGCGAGCGCTGGAACGTCTGCTGCTGCGTCGGTTGGGGTCCGAAGCGCTGCTGCTCCGGCAGTGCGTAAATCCAAACGTAAGCCTGATCGAAGTCCTCGATCACGCTGCCGTCTTTCAGGCGTTCGAGTTCGTCGTCCGCCACCCGATGCCCGAAATCGCCCGGCTTGTAATCGCGATACTTGCCGGTGAGCAAGTCCTGCACCGATGCGTCCGTCCACTGAACGACCACATTGCCATCGGCAAGCACAAACACTTGCTGGCGAGGAACTGCGGACCCGTTGTGTACCTTAATCATCGTTTACAGGTTCACGAAATACGATGCAGCGGCACGATCCAGCATGTCTTTCGTCAGCGCTGGCGATTTATTGAGATAGGTTGCAATGTCGAGCAGTTGGGCGATTAAGTCGCGCGGATGCACCGCCCGCAGCGCCCGATTCTGGTCGATATACCACGTCTTGAGCAGATAGGCGAGCGCCTGCTCGTCGTAAGCGATCCCTTTAGCCGCGCACACCCGTTTGAAGATTTCGCGGAATTGATCGTAAGTCGGGTCGCTAAATTCGATTTTGTGACGGATCCGGCGTAGGAACGCCTCGTCGACGAGGTCGCGCGGGTCGATGTTGGTCGAGAACACGATCAGCACGAAGAACGGAATCTCGATTTTGCGTCCGGTTGCCAGCGTGAGGAAGTCCACGCCTTTTTCCAGCGGCACGATCCAGCGATTCAGCAGGTCACGCGGACGGACTTGCTGGCGACCGAAGTCGTCGATCAGGAACATGCCACCGTTCGCTTTGACCTGAAATGGCGCTTCGTAGTACTTGTTAATGTTGTCATAGACCAAGTCGAGACCGTGCAGCGTGAGTTCACCACCGACCATGATCATCGGGCGCTTGATCTTGATCCAGCGCGAGTCCGGGACGACACCGGTGCCTAACCGGAGCTTTTCCTCGTCGGCGAGTTCGTGGTTCACGCTGTCGAATACGCGCACCACCTGACCGTCCACGTCGAAGGCATACGGAATCCACATACTGTCGCCCAGCACCAACCGCCCTACCGTCTCGGCAACCGTCGTCTTGCCGTTCCCGGGGGGACCGTACATGAAGACCGAGCGCCCGGAGTTGATCGCCGGACCAATGCGGGCGAGCTGCTCATCCGAGACGACGAGGTTCTTCATCAATTCATGCATGTCGTCTTCGTGAACGATCATCTTTTCACGATTCTGCATGTGCATGGAGTAGATATACTGCTGCATCGTCACCGGCGCGGCACCGGCGTACTGCGAGCGTTCCAGTGCTTCGCGGGCTTTTTCAGCCCCCTTCTGCGAAATCAAATACTGGTAGCCCGCCTCGCCAAGCCCGCCCGAACCACGCACCTCGACGAACTTCTCGCGCTTGAGAAAATCCATAATCGTATCAAGCACGTTGGTGAACGGCAGTTTGACGATCTCGGCGATCTGATGCCCCGCCATATACCCGCCGAAATAGAGCACCTTGAGCACCAAATCGGCGACACTGAGCATGTTCAAGCCGGTATCAGCCAGATTATTGACGGGCGGCGGCGTCCAGTTATTTGAAGTTGGATCAGTTAGAGGGCGGGTTCCCCCTAAGCTTCTGATCTGCGGGCTGGACGTTTTGGGCATTTGACGGTCAGTCATGCCAATCTCCGTAGGGTTTACCGACTAACACTAGTAAATGTCATTATATAACGGCTTTAACCACGCACAAATCAGTACTATTTGGCACTCACTTAAGGTTTTTCCCTCAACCCGCCCGCCAGCGCCTGAAACCGACGTTCGCTTGCTCCGCCCGCCGAACTGCGCTAGAGTAACGGCGTCAATCTGCTTCGGAAATGCAAGAGTGAGCCTTATGATCGACCAAATTCAATGGCTGGGGCACGGTAGCTTTGCGATCCAAGGATCGCCCCTGATCTACATCAATCCCCGCCGTGTGACCCGCATCTCGCGCCCTGCCGACGCCATTCTCATCGGTCACGATCACTACGAATACTGCGCCGTCGCCGACATCGAAAAACTGCGCGGACCGAATACTCAAATCATCGCCAGCGACAGCGCCGCCCGCCAACTCGACGGCTTCGACGTCACCATCCTACGACCGTATCAGAGCGTATCTGTCGGGCGCGCCTGTATCAAGGGCATCCCCGCCTACTCCCCTGAGCACGGATCGCCGGACGATGGCAACCTAGGCTTCGTGATCTCGGTCAACTACTTCGACATCTACTACGCCGGGCACACCGGCGTGACGCCGGAGATGACCTCGCTCCGCCCGGACATCGCCATCTTGCCGATTGATGGCAACGGCACCATGACCGCCAGCGAAGCCGCGCAGGTCGTCACCCAGATGCAGCCCAAATGGGCGATTCCCTGCAACTGGGGTTTCAACACCAGCGGCACCAACCGGGTCGACGCGCAGATTTTCGCCCGCGAAGTCGGCGATCACGCGCAGGTCGTCCTGCCGCAGCCGGTGTAGGCATCAGCCAATCTATGTAACGCTCACGCCACCTCAATGTGACGAATCAAAACGACCCGCTTTGACACGGGTCGTTTTCGTTGACATACGGTGATGCTTACGCAGCGGTGTTCAGCTTGCCGTTTTCCGTCCACTCCAGCCGCAAATTTTCGTTGCTGAAGATGTGCGGGCGACTAATGCCGTTGACCACATCCGCGTCGATCACAACGCGCTGGACATCCTTGCGTCCCGGTGCTTCGAACATCACGTCGAGCAGCCGGTTCTCGATGATCGAGCGCAAGCCGCGCGCGCCGGTGCCACGCTTCATAGCGATGTCCGCCGCCGCCCCCAACGCCGAGTCCTCAAACACCAGTTCGAGGTCGTCCAGTGCCAAGAGCTGCTGATACTGCTTGACCAGCGCATTCTTCGGCTCGACCAAAATCCGCATCAGTGCGTCGCGATCCAGCGGATCGACGCTCACCAGCACCGGCAACCGCCCGACAAATTCCGGGATCAAGCCGTAGCCGATCAAGTCTTCCGGGCTGATATGGCGCAGCAGATCGGTCTTGTCGTGGACGTTCACCCGCGGCTCGTCGCCGTTCTGAGTCTGGAAGCCAATCGAGCCGCGCCCGCCAACGCGCTTGGAGATGTTATCCTCGATCCCGGCGAAAGTGCCGCCGCAGATGAAGAGGATGTTGGTCGTATCGACCTGCAAGAATTCCTGATGCGGATGCTTGCGTCCGCCCTGCGGCGGGACGTTCGCCAGCGTGCCCTCGACGATCTTGAGCAGCGCTTGCTGCACACCTTCGCCCGACACGTCGCGCGTGATCGACGGATTATCCGCCGACTTGCGCGTGATCTTGTCGATCTCGTCGATGTAGACGATGCCCTTTTCGGCGCGGGCGATGTCGCCATCCGCCGCTTGAATCAAGCGCAGCAGGATGTTCTCTACGTCCTCGCCGACGTACCCCGCCTCGGTCAGCGATGTCGCGTCCGAGATGCAGAACGGCACGTCGAGGATCCGCGCGAGCGTTTGCGCCAGCAGGGTCTTGCCGCTGCCGGTCGGTCCCACGATCAGGATATTGCTTTTTTCCAGTTCAACGCCATTCGCAACGTTATCGCTGCGGATGCGCTTGTAGTGGTTGTAGACTGCCACGCTCAAGACGCGCTTGGCGTAATCTTGCCCCACCACATATTCATCCAACTGCGCCATGATCTCGCGCGGCGAAGGCAGATGCTGGAAATCGATCTCCCCTTCTTCCTCGCGCTGATAGGTCGGGTTCTCGTCGAACAGAATCCGCTGGCACAATTCGACGCAGCTATCACAGATAAACACCCCATCGGGTCCCGCGATCAGGCGTTCGACCTCATCGTGGCTCCGGCGGCAAAACGAGCACCGCTGATTGGTTGGTGTAAAGGTCACTTGCTTTCCATTCCTACTTTAGCGCTCTCCAGCACCGAGTCGATCAAGCCGTATTCGACGGCTTGCTGGGCACCGAAATAAATATCGCGGTCGGTGTCGCGCTCGATCACTTCGCGCTCGCGTCCGGTGTGAAACACGAGAATGTCGTTCAGGCGCTCTTTCAAGCGCATGATTTCGTTCGCCTGAATCACGATGTCTGACGCCTGCCCCTGTGCCCCGCCGAGCGGCTGGTGCATGTGGATGGTGGCGTTCGGCAGCGCATAACGGATCCCTTTACCACCGGCGGTCAGCAGCACCGTGCCGAAGCTGGCGGTGATACCGACGGCGGTCGTGCTCACCGGCGCGCTGATCTGCTGCATCGTGTCGTAGATCGCCATGCCGGAGTAGACCACGCCGCCGGGTGAATTGATGAAAAGCTGAATCTGGCGCTCAGGGTCTTGGCTTTGCAGGAACAATAGCTGCGCCACCATCAAGTTGGCAATCTGGTCGTTGATCGGCGTACCGAGCAGGACGATGCGTTCCTTCAAGAGCAGCGAATAAATGTCGTAGGCGCGCTCGCCTCGGCTGCCCTGCTCGATCACCATCGGGATAACGTTCTGGGGAAACATCTTTAGGCAGACTCCTCTGTGTTATCGGTCTTCTCTTCGTCAGTTTCGGGAGTTTGTTCGTTTGCTTCGGTTGCAGCCTCGGCAGCCGCTTCGGCGACTGCTTCCGCTTCGGTTTCGACTTCAATTTCGGCTTGAGCCTCGTCGCTGATTTCGGCGACGCCCGGTTCCGGCGCTTCGCCCTGCGCAATCTGGCTGATGCGTTCGAGCACGCGGTCGCGCAGCAGGTCGTTGAGGACGCTCTCGCGCATGGTCGGCTGGCTCAAGAACATCTGACGGATCACGTCCTGCCGTTCATCGTCGAACTGCCCGACGATCAATTCGATCTGGTTGTCGATGTCCTCGCCGGTCACGTCGATCTGTTCGACCTCTGCCAGCGTCCGCAGCACCAGCGAGCGCTCGACCGTCTTGGCAGCGTTATCGCGGTAGTCGTTGTACAGATCGTCGTTGGTCTTCTGGTAAATCTTCATGTAGTCCTGCAGCGTGATCCCCTGCTGCCGCAGCCGCTGGTCGAGGTCTTGCAAGAAGTGATCGACCTGATCCGCGACCATTGCCTCCGGGTACTTGATGTCCGCCTGCTCGACAATCTCATCAAGCGCGCGGCGAACGTAGTCACTCTCGTAGTCCTCGCTGCTGCGCTGCTCAAGGTTCTCACGAACGCGCACCCGGAGTTGCAGCAAAGTCAGCGGTTCATCTTCATCTTTCGTCACGCGCGCTGCGAATTCGTCGGTCAGTTCCGGCAGCGTCAGCGACTCGATCTTCTTGACGGTGACGTAGTACTTGACCTGCTTACCCGCTGCTTGCGGATACTTCTCGGCATCATCCGGCACGTCGAGCGTGAACTCGCGCGCCTCGCCGACCGTTGCGCCGACCAACGCCTCGTTGAAGCCGGGGGTCGGTTCGTCGTCGTCGTCAAGGATCAAGCGCAGATCGTGTTCGTGAATGTAGGGCGTGCCCTCGTCATCATCGTGATGATGGTCGTGATCATGTTCATGATCGTGTTCTTCGTGCTCGTCCGCCGCTTCGTCCTCAACGTCGGTTTCCGCTTCTACGCTGGCTTCGGCTGGCGTTTCGGTTTCCGCCGCTTCATCAGCTTCCTCTTCTTCATGCGCATCGAGGATGAAACTGTGAACGTCCATCGTCAGGCGATTGCTGAGGACTGCCGGTTCTTGGCTTTCCTCGACGACCGCTTCCTGCTCCTGCAGATTCTTCATGGCGCGGTTGACCATGTCATCATCGACCGGTTCCGGCTCATGCGGCAGGCGGATCGCGCGATAATCACCCAAGTCAATCGACGGCTGCAGCGGCACGAGATAGATGAAGGTCGGCGTTGGCTGGTCGGACTTGACGTCGGTCAGCACACCCGGACCATACGGATCGAGGTCAGTTTCGGGCATCACTTCCCGGTAAATGTCCTGACTCAGCAGTTCAAGGGCGTCATCCAGAATCGCCGGTTCGCCAACGTAGTTGACAAGCACGCGATACGGGACTTTGCCCTTCCGAAAACCGGGAATATTTACCTTGCGAGAAATTTGGATAGCAGCTTTGTGTTTCGCTGCGTCAAGTCGTTCGGTATCGACCTCAACCGTGACCCGGGCAGTTTGATCTTCGAGACGTTCAGTTTGAATATTCAAGAGTCTATCCTTGCAGGAGCGCTGGTGCTAATTCGGAAATTATAGCACTTACGATTACCGATTGACTAGAAGCGATTGATTAGAACTATACAAGAAATTTAACAGCGAGGGGTGGAGAAGCGCTGCTCGTCGCAGCGCCATCACCGTCTTATTTCCAAATCACACACGGATCTTTTGTCGCCATTTCGCCACAAATCGGGGCGAACTACCGCGTATTGTAGGGGATGTACCGACCGAAATCAACGCCGGAGCGCCAGCCGGAGCGATCAATCCAAGCGGGCGAGGATCGTATTCACCTGCGCCAGTTCGTCGTTACTGAGCTGCCAGCCCGCCGCAGCCGCGTTCGCCCCCACCTGCGCCGGTTTGGTCGCTCCGGCGATCACCGACGCAACGACCGGCTTCGCCACCAGCCATGAGATCGCCAACTCAAGGATCGTGTGCCCCTGCCCCTCGGCGAACGCGATCAACTCCTCGACAATCGCCAGCTTAGGCTCGTTCAAGAAGCGATCTTCATAAGTACGGTCGCTCAACCGTCCGCCCTGCGGTGTCGGCTGTCCCAGCCGGTACTTGCCGGTCAGTAAGCCACTCTCCAATGGGAAATAGGGTAGAAATCCCAGCCCGAAGTGCTCGCACGCGGGCAGTACTTCCGCTTCCGGCTCGCGGTGGAGCATACTATAGTAGTTCTGCACGCTGACAAAGCGCGCCGCCCCCGGCTTCACGCCCGCTTCGCCTTCGCGGATCAACTCAGCGGAGAAATTCGAACTGCCGATTTCGCGGACTTTACCGGCTTTGACGAGATCATCCAGCGCGCCGAGCGTCTCGGCGAGCGGCACCGTCGGGTCGGGCGTGTGCAGTTGGTAGAGGTCGATCACGTCGGTGTTCAGGCGACGCAAGCTCGCCTCACAGGCTTGCTTGATGTAATCGGGATGCGCACCCTTACCCTGCCCCGGCATATCGTGACCAAACTTGGTCGCGATCACGACCTCGCTCCGGCGCGATCCGAGCGCCTGCGCCAGAAATTCCTCGCTCTGCCCCTCACCGTAAACGTCGGCAGTATCGAAGAAGTTCACGCCCGCATCCAGCGCCGCATTGACGACCGCCGCCGCCGCCTCAGCATCGATCCGCCGCCCGAAGTTATTGCAGCCAATCCCAACCACCGTCACATCCAGCGATCCGATTTTGCGTGTATCCATTCCGCGCTCCTATCCGATACATTTCCCGATACGTTACAAACTCAGTGTAACCCACCCCGACCGCGCCAATCGATTTGGACATAAGCGGGCTTAGCACCGTTTTCCAACCAGCCACCCTATTTACTGAGTTTCCTGTAGATAATCCTCATAAAACCAGCTAAAACCACTGCTGAAATTCTGCCGATTTCTGGTATCGTTGTACCCGACTTGACCAATGGAAAGCCCATGAACGCAATGACAGCGAAACGCATCGCCGTGATCGGCGGCGGTATCAGCGGTTTGAGTGCCGCATGGTTCTTGCAGCAGCACGGCATCGACTATACCCTGCTCGAAGCTTCGGATCGGTGGGGCGGCAAGATCAAAACCGAGATCGTCCCCAGCGGCGCGGATCAGCCTTTCGTGATCGAGGCGGGACCGGACTCAGTTATCGCCCAGAAGCCTTGGGCGGCGCAGCTTGCCCGCGCCATCGGCTTAAGCGACGAATTGATCGGCACTAACGACGACCGCCGTAAAATCTTCGTGCTCAATCGCGGACGACTGACGCCGATGCCCGACGGCTTGATGCTGATCGTGCCGACCAAGTTTCTGCCCTTTGTCCTCTCACCGCTGATCTCGATCCCCGGCAAGCTGCGGATGGCAATCGAGCCACTGCTCCCACCCCGACAGAGCGATGCCGACGAGTTGCTGGCGGATTTCGTCAAGCGACGCTTGGGCGCGGAAGTACTCGACAAGCTGGCAGAACCATTGATGTCGGGCATCTACAACACCGACCCCGACGATCAAAGTTTGCTGGCGACTTTCCCCCGTTTCCGCACGCTAGAGCAGAAATACGGCAGTCTCACCCGCGGGATGATTGAGTCCCGGCGGCAAGCGCCACCCGCCGCGAACGGCAATGCGCCCAAAAGCAATACACCGTCGTCGATGTTCGTCTCATTTCGCAATGGTATGGAATCTCTGGTGACCACGCTCGTCAACAAGCTCACCGGCGACTTGCGCTTGAACACCCGCGTCGATCAGATCGCGTCTTCGCCTGATGGAACCTACCGGCTTACGCTTGCCGATAGCAGCACGCTTGAGGTTGATGCCGTCATCGTCACCACGCCCGCCCCGATCACGGCTAGTTTACTGCGCCCGATCGCGCCGGAAGCCGCCGCCCTGATCGGCAACATTCACTACGTCACCACCGGAACGGTCTCGCTTGCCTACCGCGCTGAGGACGTCTCGCTGCCGTCGAGTTTCGGCGTCGTCATTCCACGCGGCGAAAAGCGCCCGATCAACGCCGTGACCGTCAGCTCGATCAAGTTCGATCACCGCGCGCCTGATGGCTACGTGCTGCTGCGCGCCTTCTTCGGTGGATCGCGCAGTCCGGCGACCGTCACCCTTGATGATACCGAACTGATTCGCGTCGTCCGCGCGCAACTGCGCGCGATCTACGGCATCACTGCCGAGCCGACGCTGACGCGCATTTATCGCTGGCGGGAAGCAACGCCTCAGTACGCCGTCGGACATCTTGACGACGTCGACGCGGTCGATTCCGCCCTCCCCGAAGGCTTATACGTCACCGGCAGCGCTTATCGTGGCGTCGGCGTCCCCGACTGCATCCACCAGTCGCAACTGCTGGTCGAGCGGATCGCTTCTGTCGTCGGTTCTCAATAGATAACGCCGTAGGGGCAGAACTGAGTTCTGCCCCTACCCAAACTAGCCTCGAATTGCAGGTAAGAAGCGCTACGTCAACTGTACTGTCCGCGTTTCCGGCTCGTAAGCGCAGAACGGTTCTTCCGCCAAGTGATCGCCGGTGACGCCGTAGGCGCGGGCGCGACAGCCGCTGCACAGCGTCTTGAATTGGCAGACGCCGCATTTGCCCTTCAGCAGATCAGGATTGCGCATTTCGGCGAACAGCGGGCTGTCCTGCCAAATCTCGCCGAACGGCTGCTGCCGGACGTTGCCCGCTTCCAGCGGCAGATAGCCGCAGGGGAAGACCTCGCCGCGATGCGAGATAAAGCTGACGCCCGTCCCGGCGAGGCAGCCCTTGGTCGCCGCGTGCATCGGCGATCCGCCGGGATGACCGCCGGGGTGTCCGCTAGCGCCTTGCGGGTGACCATTCTGCATATACTGCTTATGCCCGTTCAACTGGCGGTCGTGACTAGCCGGTAGCTCACGGTCGATGCCGAGCCGCCGTTCTTCGGCGCGGCGCACCCGCATCACCCGGAAGTAATGCGGCGCACAGGTCGCCTTAAGCTGCAAATCGGGTTCTTCCTGCTCCACGTCGTACAGCCAGTTGAGCACGCGCTCGTACTCCTGCGCGCTGATCATCTGCGTGTCGGCGATCTCGACGCCACAGCCGACCGGAACCAGTAGAAACAAGTGCAGCCCGACCGCACCTAAATCTTTGGCGAGCGTCCGCATCTGTTCAAGCTGCGCCTCGTTGTGCCGCGCGACCGTCGTGTTGATCTGCACCGGCAGCCCGACGCGCCGCAGCGCTTGGAATCCCCGAATCGCCGCCTCGAACGAACCCGCTAATCCGCGAAAAGCATCGTGAGTCGCGGCGTCGGCACCGTCAAACGAGATGCTGACCCGCTTCACCCCGCTGTCCTTGATCCGCTGCGCCACTGCATCATCGACCAGCGTGCCATTGGTCGCCAGCGCGACCGGCAGTCCCGCGTCCGTCGCGTAGCGGGCGATCTCGTAGATGTCCGGGCGAAACAGTGGTTCGCCGCCCGACAGCACGAACACCGGACGACCGACTGCCGCGATCTCGTCGATCAACTGGAAGGCTTCGGCGGTGGTCAGGTCTTGCGGCGTGAGCTGATCGGCGACGGTCACGCGGCGGCAGTGGATGCAGCGCAGATTGCAGCCAGCGGTCGTTTCCCAAAACACAAGGCGCGGAGCAGGATAAGGCATGATCTACTTTCCTCACTCGGTTCGCAGAAAATGTGCGAAAATCTACAGAAATCTCAGTCGCTTCCCCATTAGATTAAGATTTTGCCGCTGAACGTCGTAGTGGGATTGATCACATTTTCGCCATGACAGCACACCGATTCGCCATGACATTTATCCATATCTACGAATAGGGGAATAAAGCGAAAGGGGCACAACGCACTGTGCCCCTCAAATACCGGCGACCTCTCACCGATGGGGAATGGTCAATGGCGGGTGCCACCTGAATCGCAGCCGTAGGACACCTCGCGCGGCGGCTCGCCGATGGCGAGTTCGTAGCGGCGCGGCAGCGTCATGATGAAGGGGCAGCCTTGCGCGCTGCCACAGGTATCGCAGGCGGGGGCGCTGACTTCGCGCAAACGCCCTTTGCGGATCCAGTACTCGATCATGCTTTCCAGCATGGTTCGCTCGATGCCGAGGTCGCGCGCCATCTGGGGCAGCGAGACCGCAGCCGATTGATGCTCGAAATGGTCAAGAACCTGTCGCAGTGTCGTCGTCATCCGCTTACCTCACCAAGCCTAGAAGTAGTCCACCTTGATAGACCAGCACCGCCCCTACCCACGCGACTGTCGTCGTGTACAGGATTTGGTAGAGGGTCCAGCGGTTGCCAAATTCCTGACGCATCGCCGCGGTCGCGGTAATGCACGGCGTATACAAGAGGACGAAAACCATGAAGGCGACCGCCGCTAGCGGCGTAAACGCTCCGGTGAGCGCCAAGCCCAGCACCGACGTATCGTCTTGGTTGTCGGCTGCGCCCAAGAAATTCGCCTGCGGCAGGTTCACGCCGGGGATGAGATTGACCGTGCGCGGCACAATGTTGATGAACTCCTGCCCGGTCAGCACGAGCGCGTCGCCCAACGACGTGACGATCGTTTTGGCGTCCTCAACCAACGACGGCGCAGCGGTAGCTCCCGGGCTTGCAGCAGCATCCCCGCCGTAAATCTGGCTCATCGTCCCGACGACGACTTCCTTGGCGACGAAGCCCGTCATCAGCGACCCGGCAGCTTGCCAGTTGCCGAAACCCGCCGGCGCGAAGATCGGCGCGACCGCACCGGCAATGCTGCCGAACATGCTTTCCTTCGGCGCGACCTTGCTGAAGTCGCTCAGGTTCAGATTAGCCGGAAGCGCCATCAGCAGCCACACGACGACGGAACAGGCGAGGATCAAGGTCGTGGCTTTGCGGACAAAGCCGCGCGTGCGCTCCCACATCTGGGTCAGCACGGTATTGGGATTCGGCAGGCGGTAAGGCGGCAGCTCCATCACGAACGGCTGCGGCGGCGTGCTGCGATAGACCGTCCGCTTGAAGACCAGTCCGGTGACCATCGCCACGCCAATGCCTAACAGGTAGAGGGCAAAGATCAGGTTGCCCGCGTTCGCACCGAAGAACACTGCCGCGAACAGCACGTAAACCGGCAGCCGAGCGCCGCAGCTCATGAACGTCGCCAGAAATCCGGTCAGCTTGCGATCCTGTTCATTTTCGAGCGTCCGGGTCGCGTAGACCGCCGGGACGGTACAGCCGAAACCGATCAGCAGCGGCAGGAAGCTCTTGCCGTGTAGACCAACGACGCGCATCACCCGATCCATGACGAAGGCAGCGCGTGCCATGTAGCCGGAGTCCTCCAGCACGGCGATGGTGATGTAGAGGAACATCAGCAGCGGCACGAACACCAGCACGCCGCCCACACCAGCGATAATCCCGTTGACCAGCAGCGATTCGACCCACGAACCACCCAAACCGACCGCACCCAACAAGGCAACCACCCAGTGCGTAACCGGTCCCGTGATCACGCCGTCGATCCAGTCAACCAGCGGCGCGCTGACGTTGGCGGTGATCTGAAAGACGATCCACATCAAGAGCAGGAAAATCGGCAGCCCCCAAATCCGGTGCGTGACGATCTGGTCGGCACGGTCGGAAGCGGTCTCGCTCGTCTGCGCCGAGCGGGTCACAGCGGTCGCGGTGATCTCGCCGATGAAACCGTAACGACGATCAGTCAGCAGGGTCTCCGGGTCATCGCCGAGTTCAGTCGTCACCCGGTCAATGGCAGCCGTCGCCGCAGCCAGCAGCGGCTGTCGTCCGGCGACTTGCGCGAGGATGTCGGGGTCGTTCTCCAGCAGCTTGATCGCCAGCCAGCGCGCGGGGTAAACATTGTTCGTTGGCGGATTCGCCTCGATCAGCGTTTGCAGCGTACCGATTTCGCGTTCGAGCACCGCGCCGTATTCGAGCACGCAGCAGTGATCGTCGGTCTGGCGGCGCAAGATCGCCGTTCGCAGCGCTTCTAAGCCGACCCCGCGACTGCCGACCGTCTCGACGACCGGTATCCCGTCGAGCGCGGCTGTCAGCGCTGCCGTGTCGATGCTCAGCCCGCGGCTCTTTGCCGTGTCGCTCATGTTGAGCGCAATCACAATCGACGTGCCCAGTTCGATCAGTTGGCAAACGAGATAGAGATTTCGTTCGAGGTTCGCCGCATCGACCACCGCGACCACCGTGCCCGGATGATCGCGCAGGAGGTAATCACGGGTGATGATCTCTTCGACAGAATAGGCGGCGAGGCTGTACGTCCCCGGCAGATCGACCACCATGACTTCCTGACCGTCGATCGTCGTCCAGCCTTCTTTTTTCTCAACGGTTTTGCCGGGCCAGTTGCCGACGTGCTGACGCGCACCAGTCAGCGCATTGAAAATAGTGCTCTTGCCGACGTTGGGGTTACCCGCCAGCGCAATGGTCATCGGTTGTGCCATCATCTGGTGCTGATCCTTACTCTTTAAGTGAAACCAGTAGCTTATGGGCGGTACTGCGATTGAGCGCCAAGCGTCCATCGTGATGCACGGCGAGGATTAAGCCAGTGCTGGGGTCGCTCTTGACGACGCGGACACTCATACCGGGCAGCAAGCCGAGTTCATGCAAGCGCTGGCGTTCAGCATCGCCGACGCGAAGCTCAATGACCTCGACCGTCTCGCCGGGACTAACCAAACTCAAGGGCATAACCGGACGCGTGTTCAGCGCTTTGGCAGGCATAGGTGACTCCGTGTAAAGAATGCTCATAGCTCAATCTCAATTTGCCGGGCTTCAGCCTGCCGCAGCGACAGGTGATAGCCGCGCAAACGATATTCGCGCGGGTCGCCCATCGGCGCAGCTTTGATCAACTCAATTTCGACGCCGCTGACAACGCCCATGTCCATCAGGCGACGACGCACCGCGCCCTGCCCACCGACGCGCTTGACATGCGCCTTTTGCCCCGGTACGAGTTGATCGAGCGTTGAGACCTGCTGCATAGCTTTTTCCTTCTCTTCCAATGCCTGACATTCAGGGCATAAGCCGTCGACGCAAATACAGGCATTCAAGGCTTGAACGTGAAAATCAAGTTCCAACCGCTGTTTGAGTTCGTCCACTAAATCCGACCTAAACGAGATGACCCGGTGGCAGCGGCGGCAGGTGAAGTGATACAGTCCCGGTACGAGCGTGTAGTATTTCCGGTCGTGATCGGGGGAGATATACTGCGAGCTAATCAGCCCGGCTGCTTCCAACACATCCAGCGTGCGATACACCGTCGTCAAATCGACACTGGTGTCACCCTGCTGAACCGTTTGATGCAGCGTATCGGCGTCGATCCGCTCGACCGTCGTCGCCAGCGTCTCGATAATGCTCTGGCGCTGCGAGGTCACTCTGCCGCCCGCTGCGCGGATCGCGTCGCTTGCTTTATCCACAAATGACATTGCCTACCATCCCCGTTATTGCAAATGACTTGCAACTACACCCAGTTTAGGCGAAGGGACGCTTGCCTAGGAGTGACGGTCGGCACTAGATGCGTCAGACAGATGTCATGTCAGACCGATCAGCAGGAAAGAATGCACAGGGATGCGGCGTCGCCGTCGTCAATTGAGGGGATTAAGGCGAAGTATCAGGGCACAATTGCGCGTGTACTCGCGGAATAGGACGACCCCCAGCCGATCGCTTCGATGGGTTGTCAGCGCTGCCTGAAGCGTGCCAGCAGGATCAAAGTCTTGAAGCTGACCGCTGGAACCGGGCGGGCAGCGCCTCGCTTTTGTAGAAATCTCCAAAGTCACACCAAGCTATTCAGATTTGCTTGACAAACAATTAGAAATCTAGTCAAATTAAAGTTGAAAGCGCTTACAACTAGGTTTTTTGATGGCGAAGTTAACTTTAAGTGAAATTGGTAGGCGCGCCAATGTTTCGAGCGCGACGGTCTCGCGGGTGATTAACGGGTATCCTCATATCCGCCCCGAAATCCGCGAGCGCGTCCAGAAGATCATTGACGAAACCGGCTACCGACCCAACCAGATGGCGCGGGCACTTGCCTCGAACAATACCAACATCGTGGGGTTATTCGTCCCCAATGTGGTCGAGTTCATCTTCGCCGATCCTTATTTGTCAGCGCTGATTCCGGGGGTATCGCTGGCGTGTAACGCCCACGAAAGTACCCTCGCGCTGTTCCTCTACCACTCCAAAGAAGAAGGACAGCAGCAGTTACGACGCATCCTCAGTTCAAGCATCGTCGAAGGGCTGATCATCACTGCCGATTGCAGCGATACTGAGTTCATGCCCCTGCTGTTTGAAAATGACGTTCCCTTTGTGCTGATGGGACGCCCGTCTAGGTTCAGCGATCGGGTGAGTTTCGTCGACTACGACAACATCGGCGGTGCTTATGCTGCCGTCAAGCACCTGCTCCAGTTGGGGCGACGGCGGATCGCCATCATCACCAACGAGCTGAATACCGCCGCCGAAGATCGCACGGCAGGTTATCTGCGTGCGCTTGAGGAATGGGGAATTGAGCCGGATCCGGCTTTGCGGGCAGAGGGCGATTTCACCGAGCGCGGCGGCTACCTACCCATGAAACAGTTACTTGAGCAGCACCCGGACGCCGTTTTCAGCGCCTCCGACACGATGGCAGTCGGCGCGCTGCGAGCGATCCGCGAAGCGGGTTTGTCGGTGCCGGACGACATCGCCATAACCTCCTTCGACGATCTGCCGAGTGCCTCGACGGCAAATCCGCCGCTGACGACGGCGCATCAGTCGCCCGAAAAGCAAGGGGAGCTTGCCGTCAATACGCTGCTTGACATTGTGAAACATGGCGCGGATCCGGTGCAGCACATCATTCTGCCAACCGAACTCATTATCCGCGAGAGTTGTGGTGCCAAGCAGGCTAAATTATAGCGTTAACGAACTAGAACTTTGTTTGGGAGGAAAATTGTTTACTTTTGATGTTTGTGAAAGCGCTCTCATAACAATTCAATCGAGACAGCGCAAATCGCTAAGGGGGACCGAAACGACTTTCGGTCGATAGCGAAAATCCACTAATCTAGCTGGTCATCCGCGCGAATTGAGGCGCGGTTCAAACCCAGAACTATCGATTTCAATCGACAGCAGGAAGGGGGCAATATTTGCGGCGAAGTTTTTGTAAGCGC
Source organism: uncultured Chloroflexia bacterium (assembly GCA_963727545.1). Lineage (GTDB taxonomy): Bacteria > Chloroflexota > Anaerolineae > Aggregatilineales > Phototrophicaceae > Flexifilum. The sequence continues at coordinate 107,153 of CAVSGS010000023.1, read as the reverse complement.
TTACAAAGGGTGTCGAGCACTCGAATTAGTTTGTTTGATTAGGAGACAGAAATGCGTAAAAGTACAATTCGGTTCGCTGTTTTGGCGATGGTCTTGCTGCTGTCGTTTAGCCTAGTGCAAGCGCAGGAACCCGTCACCATTCGTTGGTATGTTGGTCTCGGCGCCGGTACGGATGCCCCGACGATTGACGCGCAGCAAGCAGTCGTGGATGAATTCAATGCGACGCACGATAACATCGAACTCGTGCTCGAAATCGTCGACAACGCGCAGGCGTATGACGTTCTGAACACCGAGATCGCCGCCGGGAACGCGCCGGACGTCGTCGGTCCCATGGGCATTCGCGGTCGCGCCTCCTTCCCCGGTGCGTGGATGGACCTCGCCCCAATGATCGAGTCCACCAACTACGACTTGAGCGACTTCGACCCCGCGCTGGTTGACTTCTACAAGGTTCCCGCCGAAGGTCAGCTCGGTATTCCGTTTGCCGTTTATCCCTACTTCATGATGTACAACGAAGCCCTGTTCGACGAAGCCGGTCTGGCTTATCCGCCCAAGAACTACGGCGAACCCTACGTCGACGCCGAGGGCAACTCGCACGACTGGAACATCGACACCGTGACCGACCTCGCCAAGGTTCTGACCGTCGACGCCAACGGCTACGATGCGACTGAAGCCGACTTCGATGCCACCCAGATCATTCAGTGGGGCTTCGGCGTCAGCCATACCGACATGCGCGGTCGTGACACCCTGTTCGGCGCGGGCAACTTCGTCGATGCCGATGGCAACGCCGTGATCCCGCCGCAGTGGCGTGTCGCTGAAAACTGGTACCACGATGCGATGTACGGTGCGCAGCCCTTCTATCCGAGCGGTGCCTATTCCGGCAGCGACCTGCTGGCGGGCGGCAACTGGTTCGGCAGCGGCAACGTGGCGATGGTGCTGATTCACCAATGGTACATGGGCTGGGGCACGGCTGACCTGACCGCTCCTTGGGATCTCGCGCCGGTTCCGTCCTACGAAGGCACGACGACTGCCAAGCTCCACGCCGACACCTTCGGCATTATGCAGTCCTCGCAGCACCCGAACGAAGCCTTCGAAGTTCTGTCCTACCTGCTCGGCGACGCAGCAAACCAACTGGCGACGGTCTACGGCGGTATGCCCGCACGTTTGAGCCTGCAGTCGAACTTCTATGACAGCTACACCAAGACCCTGTCCGAGCAGTACCCGGACACCAACTTCAACGTGAACTGGGACGTCGCGCTGCAAGCGCTCAGCTATCCTGACAACCCGAACCACGAAGAAGGCATGCCTTCGTTCCTCGAATCCTCCGACCGCTATACGTCCTACACCCAAGTCGTCGATAACAACGCCGACGCCGACGTCAATGCGGAACTCGACCAGCTGCAAGCCGACTTGCAGACCATCTTCGATAACGCCAAGTAAATCGCTCTTCGGTCTCGGGCAGATCGCTTGATCTGCCCGAGGCTTTCCTCTCGTCCGTGTTCAGGACAGGACCGAAATAACCTTATGGACATGTTTTCCGAAGTAAGTCTGGCTCGCCGGGAATCACGGACGGGTGGTCGCTCGCTCTTCAAACTCTCGTTGATGCAGCGACGCGAAGCTAAGTGGGGCTTATTCTTCATTAGCCCTTGGCTGATCGGCTTCTTGCTGTTTTACCTCGCGCCGATGATCGCCTCGTTCGTTTTCTCGCTGTTCAATTTCACGCTGTCGTCGCCACAGGATGCTCAATTTGTTGGCTTTGCCAACTGGCAGCGGATGTTGTTTGAAGATCCGCAGACGTGGGTCAGTTTGGGCGTCACCTTCAAGTTCGCGCTGATCTCGCTGCCGATTGGCATGATCCTCTCCTTTGCGCTGGCGGTGCTGCTCAACTCGAAGGATCTGATCGGGCGCAATCTCTTCCGCACCCTCTTCTACGCCCCGACGATGGTCCCCGGCATCGCCGCGATCTTGATCTGGATTCAGGTCTTGAACCCGAATACCGGTTGGTTGAATCGCTTTATCGAAATTTTTGGGGTCACTGCCGTCGGTCAGAACGGCTTACGCTGGCTGGACAGCCCCGGTCTCATTTACATCGCCTACACCTTTATCGGCGTGTGGGGAATCGGCAACACGATTCTGATCTATCTCGCCAGCTTGCAAGGCGTCCCCACCGAGTTGTACGAAGCCTGCGAAATCGACGGTGCGGGCTGGTGGCGGCGCTTATTCAACATCACCATCCCCATGATCACGCCGGTGATCTTCTACAACCTTATTTTGAGTGTCGTCGGTCTGCTGCAATATTTCATCGTGCCTTGGATCCTCAATCAAGGCAGCGGCTATCCTGAAGGCACCACCCGTTTTTACATGATCTTCTTCTATAAGCAGGCATTTACCTTCCAAAATATGGGCTATGGCGCAGCGCTCGCGTGGCTGCTGTTTATCGTCGCGCTGATCATCACGATCTTCCTGTTTGCGACGGCTCGCTACTGGGTCTATTATGCCGGGGAGAATAAGTAGCATGACCGCGAGGACCGTACCTTACCCACCTCCATCTACAGAAAATGCTTCGGTCTGGCAAGCCGCTAAACGTCGCCGCCGCTTGCTCAATCAGGCGGGGATCACACTGCTGGCGCTGGTTATTTTGTTCGTCTACCTCATGCCGATGGGTTACGCCATCATCACCTCACTCAAGACACAGACGCAGGCATCTGACGCGCGCGCGCCGATTCTGCCGTCCGAACCCATCCAGTTCGAGTACGAAGGCACACTGTACGACGTCTATACCGTCCCCACCGACACCGGCGATAAGACCTACGCGCTGATCAAACCCGGACGCCGGACCAGTACCTTCATCGACACCGCTAACCCCGCTGCCGGACCCATCGAGTGGGCAGGCAACTGGCGGCAGTTGACTCCCGTCACGCGCACGTCGTTCACGTGGGAGAACTACCCCGAAGCGTGGAACACCATCGATTTCGTGCGGCTGCTCGGCAATACGTTGATGTACGCGATCGTCACCATGATCGGCACGCTGATCGCCTCGTCGATGGTCGCTTACGGCTTCGCCCGGTTCCGCTTCCCGTTCAAGAACCTCTTGTTCATCATCTTGATCTCGACGATCATCCTGCCGCCTGCCGTAACCCTCGTGCCAACTTACGCTTTCTTCGTTAAAGTGTTGGGCTGGGGCGGAACGTGGCTGCCGCTGATCGTGCCGCAGATGTTCGGCAACGCCTACAACGTCTTCTTACTACGCCAGTATTTCCTGACCATTCCGCGCGAACTCGAAGAAGCCGCCATGATTGACGGTGCCGGTCCGATCCGCACCTTCACTTCGGTGATCCTGCCGCAAGCCTACCCCGCGCTGACCGCGGTCGCGCTGTTCCACTTCTTCTTCGCGTGGAACGACTTCTTCGGTCCGCTGATTTATCTGGCGGGCAACCGTCAAGCGAACCCGATCACGGTCGGCTTGACCGAGTTCAACGGGCTGTACAGCAGCGCGCCGCAGTTGATTCTGGCAGCGTCGATCATTTCGATGATTCTGCCGCTCTTGATCTTCTTCATCGCGCAGCGCGTATTTATTCAGGGCATCGTCATTACGGGCGTGGACAAGTAACCAACCGTCCCGCTTTTGTGAAGGAGTAATCATGTACGTTGATCAATCGCGTGGTGTCTCGTCGAACGAAACCGAGATCGAGTCGCTGCTTCAGCAAATGACGCTCGCCGAGAAGATCGGGCAGATGACGCAGGTCGAAAAAGGCAGCATCACGCCCGCAGACGTCACCACGTATTTCGTCGGCTCAGTCTTGAGCGGTGGCGGCGGCAACCCCGAACCAAACACGCCGGAAAACTGGGCGCAGATGGTGCGTGAATTCGCCGAGGCAGCGCTCAAGACTCGCTTGGCGATCCCGCTCGTCTACGGCGTCGACGCCGTTCACGGGCACAGCAATGTCGTCGGCGCGGTGCTCTTCCCGCACAACGTCGGCATGGGTGCAGCCAATGACACCGACTTGATCGGGCGGGCGGCGCGCGTCACCGCGACCGAACTGCTGGCGACCGGCGTTCACTTCAACTTCGCCCCGGCGGTCAGCGTGCCGCAGGATATTCGCTGGGGACGCGCCTACGAAGGCTACAGCGAGGATACCGAAATCGTCACGCGCTTGGGCGTCGCCTACCTGCAAGCTTTACAAGATCAAGAACCGCGCATCCTCGGCTCGATCAAGCACTTCGTCGCCGACGGCGGCACGAAGTGGGGATCGTCGCGGACGTTCGACTGGATCAGCGGCAATTGGCAGGCTCCCGGTGATACCTACAACATCGATCAGGGCAACGCGGAAATCGACGAAGACACTCTGCGCCGAGTTCATCTCGCGCCCTACGGAGCCGCCATCGATGCCGGAGCGCAAGCGGTGATGATTTCCTTCTCCAGCTGGCAGGGCACCAAGATGCACGCCCAGCGCTACTTGATCACCGACGTCCTCAAAGGCGAAATGGGCTTCGACGGCTTTGTCATCTCCGACTGGATGGCAGTCAACCAGATCGACCGCGACTACCGCACCAGCGTGATCACCGCCATCAATGCCGGTCTCGACATGGTGATGGTGCCTTACGACTACAAGCTGTTCATCCAAACGCTGACCGACGCCGTCCAAGTCCGGTGACGTATCTATCGAGCGCATCGACGACGCCGTCCGCCGGATTCTGCGGGTCAAGTTCTGGCTCGGTTTATTCGATACGCCCTTCGGCAGCACCGACTTGCTGCCATTGATCGGTTGTGACGAGCATCGACAGGTCGCCCGCGAAGCGGTGCAAAAGTCGGCGGTGCTGCTCAAGAACGAGCGTGCCGCGCTGCCCCTTGCCAAGACTGCCCCGATTTTGGTGGCGGGCAGAGGCGCGGACAACGTCGGGATGCAGTGCGGCGGCTGGTCGATTTCATGGCAAGGCGATCACGGTGCAACGACGACCGGCACCAGCATTCTCGCCGGAATTCGCCAAACCGTCGCCGAGAGCACGCCAGTGATCTACAACCGGTCCGGCGAATTCGCCGAGGGCGAGTCTGCACCCGTCGGCGTGGTGGTCGTCGGCGAAGACCCCTACGCTGAGGGCTTCGGCGATAACGGTGAACTCTGCCTCTCCGCCGAAGATCGCGCGGTGATCGCGCGGGTGCGCCCGCACTGTGACCGGCTAGTTCTCGTGATCCTATCCGGGCGTCCACTGGTCATCACCGAGGAGTTGGCGCAAGCCGACGCCATCGTCGCGGCGTGGCTGCCGGGGACGGAAGGCGCTGGTATCGCCGACGTGCTCTTTGGCGATGTACCCTTCACCGGGCGGCTGTCCTACACGTGGCTGCGCTCCGCCGATCAACTGCCGTTCGACTTCGCTAACCTACCGGCTGAAGGCAGCGGCGCGCCCCTATTTCCGCGCGGTTTCGGACTGACGCTGTAAGATTGCAGCCCAGCGCCACAACCGAGTCACTAATGCCGACATCTGCACAGTTGTGCAGATGTCGGTTTTTGTATACCGGCTCGATATATATGAGGATGAATGTCATTGGCTGTGCCAATGTGAGCGGTGCTAGAGTAGAGTCGACGTCTATTCGGAAAGTTCCTGATCATGGTTCATCCCCGCCGCGATCTAACCCGACGACGATTTCTCCGCTTAACTGCCTCCACGCTGGCGGCGGCATCCCTGCTGGGGAACAAAATCGTCTTGTATGGAGCCATCCAGCCCGCCAAGATCAAGTCGGTGCAGCTCCACAGCTTTGATCCTGCCGAGACGACCACCACCGCTGCCGTCCAGTCCGCGATGCAAGCGGTCACGGATTTTAGCTGGCTGAAATCAGGCGATTCGGTGTTCGTGAAGGTCGCCAGCAACTCCGATTACGGTCCGCCGTCGGTCACCTCCCCGGCTGTGCTTGAGGGCGTGGTGCGGCTGCTCAAGGATTACGGCGCAGGCACGATCTACGTCGGCGACATGAGCGGCGCGCAGTACGTGCGCCATCTCGCCGACGGGACCATCGGCTCGACCCGCGCCAATATGCAGAAAAACGGTCTGTTGGCGGCGGCGGAAGCGACCGGCGCAACCATCCACTGTTTCGAAGAAGTCCCCTTTGATCGCGCCTACGTTCCCGGCGTCCCGGTCGGCGATCATCATTGGGGCGACGAATTACAGGTCGCCGAAATCCTCGACCGGGTCGATCACGTTGTCAATCTGCCGCGCTTGGGCAAGCACGTACTCGCCGGGGCGTCGCTGGGGCTGAAGAATGCGGTCGGCTGGATCAGCGATCACAGCCGGATGGTGCTCCACCGCGATGGCGCCACCTTTCAAGAGAAGATCGCCGAACTCAACACCATCCCCCAGTTGGCGGGCAAAATGCGCCTCACGCTGACGCTCGCCGATCAGATCCTCACCACCTACGGACCCGACGCCGGTTATCATCTGCCGCTGAGCCACCCCTTGATCGTCGCGTCGGATGATGTGGTCAGCCACGACCAAATCGCCCTGCTTACGCTGCTCTGGGCGCGAAAACAAACTCCCGCCCCGGCATTGAACGAAGACCCCTACCCCGCCCAGTCCGATGGGCTGAATTGGTGGTTTGTGCGGGTGACGTGGGATGACGAGATCGCTGGTTACCAGACCCTCCCGACTTTCGATCACCCGGCAGCAGCGGACGCGCTCACTCATATCAACTACGCCTTCGACCTCCTGCACGGCGGACGCCCCGACCTGATTCAAGTGATCCCCGGCAGCACTCCTTTGGACGACTCACTGACGTCGCTGCTGACCGCCGATCCTGAACTGCGGGTTGCCTTGAGCTAACGCAGATAATGGGCGATCAACGTCACCGGCTAACCATGTCAAAAATCACGATTTGCGCATTCTCCCCGTGAGAGCCGCCCGGCTTTCCCGCGATCATGTTATAGTCCCGACGGTCAGAGCCAACCGAAAACGCGCTATCTGGCTGTCCCGCTCACGCCGAAGTCGTCAGATGCGGTTTATTCAGAATCGGTGGCGAGTATCGACGTGGAAACGGTCTGAATCCTCGAACCATGATTGTGAAACACCGGCGATTGATCGGGCTGCTGCTGGTCGGCGCGGGAGCCATCTTCTTAGGTATCCTCAGCTTGCGACAAATGCCCCCGACGATTATCCGGGGGACGGTCGTCGGCGGTGACGACACCGTCGCGGGCGCGGTCGTGCGCGTCCAAGGAATGCTCGACTTCACCACCACCGACGAACAAGGGGCTTTCGCCCTGCCGGTCGCCAATTGGAGCGCCGATAACCACATCACCGCGTGGGCACCCGGCTATTACATCACCTCGCAGCAGCCAGACGCCTCCGGCGATCTCGTCTTGGCGCTGCACCACCTCCCCGCCGAAGACAACGCCGACTATAACTTCATCAGCCCGGTGCTCGACCCCAGCGCCGAGTTCGCCTGCGGTCGCTGCCACTCGGATAAGCTGGAAGCGCCGGACATTTCTATGCCGGTCAGCGAATGGCTGGCAGATGCGCATTCCAGCGCGGCGATCAATCCGCGCTTTCTGTCGCTCTACAACGGGACGTCCCTCGACGGCACAACCGGCGCGCCCACGACCTACCAGTTCGACGCCGACGTGGGCATCGACGTGCCGGTCGCTTCGGCACCGGATCAAGCCGCGAGCAATGCTGGCTTTCGGCTCGACTTCCCCGACGAGACCGGCGTGTGCGCCAACTGCCACGTCCCAATCTTGGCGCTCGACGCCCGCTATCAAGCCGATCCCAATCAGGCGCAGGGAGTAGCGCAAGAAGGCGTCACCTGTGATTTCTGTCATAAAATTTCCGACGTGAAACTCCGTGCCGATGGGCTGCCTTCGCCGCAGTTACCGGGCATTCAGTCGCTCGAATTCCTGCGCCCCGTTCACGGCGAACAGGTTTTTCTCGGTCCCCTTGACGACGTACCCGGTGAAGACACCTACTCGGCACTCCAAAAACAGAGCCAGTACTGTGCCGCCTGCCACACCGGGACCTTCTGGGGCGTGTCGATCTACAACAGCTTCGGCGAGTGGCTCGCCAGCCCTTACAGCGATGCCGAGACCGGCAAGACCTGCCAAGACTGTCACATGCCCCACCTCGGCGAGACTCAGTTCGTACAGCTCCCGCCCGACGTGAACAGCTATGTTCCCGTGCGCGACTCGCAAACCATCTTCAGCCACCGGATGCCCGGTGCGGCTGACGAAGCGCTGCTGCAAGAAACAGCGGAACTCAAGCTCGATGCTGCGCGCGATGGCAGCGATCTGTTGGTCACGGTGGACGTGACCAATACCGGCGCAGGGCATGACCTCCCGACCGACAATCCGCTGCGCAACCTGATCCTGCTGGTCGAAGCGCGCGACGCGAATGGCGAGTCGCTCTCCTTGCTCGACGGCTCAACCATCCCGGACTGGGGTGGCGTCGGCGACCCGGCTGACGGTTATTATGCCGGGCTGCCCGGTGTGCTCTACGCCAAAATCCTCGCCGACACCTACACCGGCGAAACGCCGACCTACGCTTATTGGCGCCAGACTCGCCTCGTCAGCGACAACCGGATCGCCGCGCTCGCCACCGACCGATCCAGCTACCGTTTCCGCCTGCCCGCTGACGACGGCGAAATCACCGTCGAAGCGCGGCTGTTACTGCGCCGTGCCTTTATCGACCTGATGGACGCGAAAGCATGGGACACGCCCGACATTCTCATGGAGCAAGCAGCGCTCACGGTGCAGACCATGACGCGACCGTATTTGTCTCTACTCGGCGGCGTGCTCGCTTTGCTGGCAGCGTGCAGCAGTCCGGCAGCGCTCAACCTGAACCAGACGGCGGTCTATACGCCGACGCCGACCATCGAGATCACGCCGGTGCCGCTGCTGCTGACGCCGATTGCGACACCGCAGCCGCTCCCCGCCCTGCCCCCGTTGACTGAGGGGCAGTCGAGCAAGCCGCTCGCCGCTGCCGACGATCTGCTGGCAGCGGTCAATCCGGACAGCGACAGCCTGACGCTGGTCGATACCGGCTCGCTGAGCGCGATCGCCGAAATTCCGCTCGGCGGCAGCCCGCGCACCGTCGCCCTCAGTCCCGCTGCGCCAATCGCCTTAGTCACGCTTTGGGATACGAATCAATTGGCATCCGTCTCGCTGACTGATCGCCGCCTGCAAGCGACCTATCCCATCGGTCACATGCCCTACGGCGTCGTCACCGACGGACGGCGCGCCTTTGTCAGCCTGTTCGCCGACGACCAGATCGCCGTCTTTGACCTCGCCTCGCAGCAGATCATGTATCGCGTCGGCGTGCCTGACGCGCCCACCGGTCTCGCGCTGAGCGGCAGTTGGCTGCTCGTCACCCACCAGTACAACGGCACGATCACGGTGCTCAACGTCGAGCGCACACCGTTCGTCGTCGGCTCCGTTAACGCCGAGCCGGACGGCAATCTCGCGCGGGCGATCATCCTCTCGCCTGACGGCACGCGGGCTTACGTGCCGCAGACGCGCACCGGGCTGGCGCTGGTCTCGCTCCAGTACATGCAGGACTGGTTCCCGGTCGTCAGCGTATTGGACACCCAGAACATGACGACCGACCGCTCCGCCCGGCTGACGATCTCGGCGCTGGACGGCGCGGTCAATCTGCCCGCCGATGCCGCCGTCTCACCCGACGGACGGCTGCTTTACGTGGCGCTGGCGGGCAGCGATGCCGTCCGCGTGATCGACCTCACCACCAACCAATTGATCGCCCATGTCCCGGTCGGCGCGAACCCGACTGGCGTCGTGTTAGATGGCGATCGCGCCTTCGCGCTCAACGCGCTCGACGGCACGCTATCCGTGATCAGCACCGAGAGCAACGCGGTTACCGACACCGTCAAGCTGACCGACATCCCGCTCGATCCGCTGCTGCTGCGCGGCAAAATCCTGTTCAACCGGGCACACGCCCCCGAACTCAGCGACGGGGCGATTAGCTGCGCGACCTGCCACCTCGACGGTGGCGCGGACGCGCGCACGTGGATCAATTTCCGCAGCGGTCCGCGCAATACGCCCGCGCTGGGCGGCGCTGCCGCGCTCCCGCCTTACAACTGGGCAGGCGACATGGACGAACTGCAAGATACCATCGAGGATCAAATCCGTCACGTCATGCTCGGCGACGGCTTGATCGCCGGGGCATTCGACGCCACCACCAATACGCAGGACGCCGGACGCTCCGCCGACTTGGACGCACTGACCGCTTACGTCGCCTCGCTCAATTCGTGGGCGAGTCCTTACCGTCAAGCCGACGGTTCCTTGAGTCCGTCGGCGCAGCGCGGCATGACGCTGTTCATGAGCGGCTCGCCGGATTGCAGCTGCCACGCGCCGCCGCTCTACACTGATCAGCTCGCGCACAACTTGGCGGGCGCTGCCTTCTCGCTGGAGGAGTACGAGGCAATCGATACGCCCTCCCTGCGCGGCTTGTGGGCGACCGCACCCTACATGCACGACGGCGTCGCCCAGACTTTGAAAGAAGTGTTCACTCGAACCGACCCGATCCACAGCGTCGCGGCTGATCTGACTGACCAGCAGCTTGACGACTTGATCGCCTTTCTCTTATCACTCTAACGCGGCTCGCGTGCCGGAAACCGAACGGGTAAACGATGCGCTCACCTAAAATGTACCGCCAACATCTGTTTCTGCTCAGCTTAGTCATCGGCTTAGCGCTGTTGTGCGCACCAGTCGCAGCCCAAGACCCACTTGAGCCAACTGGTGGGCAGCCTTGGGATCTGAAAAACATTACGCAAGCGGGACAGTTCACTTTCTACGATGCGCCCGCCGGAGCATCGACCACCGGCAAGCCGCTCGACTCCGGCGATTTCGACGGCAACGGCTGCGGCGACCTCGCCATCACCGGGCAGAACGCGACCCACTCCATTGATGGCGAGTGGCGCGGCAGCGCCGGGCACGTCCGCATCTTGATGAACGTCTGCACCATCGGCGGAACGCTGACCGCCGACCAGATTACGCCGGAAGCGCGCGGATTCACCATCTACGGTGCCTATTCCGGCGACATGGCGGGCACCGAAACCTACGTCGCCGACTTCAATAACGACGGCTACGACGATTTGCTGTTCAGCGCCCAAAACAGCGACGGTCCCCAGCAAGATCGCTCCAACGCGGGCGCGGCTTACGTGCTGTTCGGCGCGGCGAACTTCGCCGACCACGCCGACATCGATCTGCGGACGCCCGGTAACGACGTCATGGTGATCTACGGCGCGACCGAAGAAGATCGCCTCGGCTTGTGGGTCGAAGGCGGCGACTTCGACGGCGACGGCTTCCAAGACCTCTTGATCGGCGCGAACGAAGCGGACGGCGAAGACGACCACCGCATCAACGCCGGTGAAGCGTGGATCATCTACGGCGCGTTCCTGATGCCCATGCGTTACGGACAGGTCATCGACCTGCGCGAGCCGCCGTCTAGCGCGACCCGCATCATCGGCGCGGATTACGACGACTTGCTCGGCTCGACCGTCTGGGGCGCTGACCTGAACGGCGATCACTACGACGACGCCATTATCAGCGCGGCGCTCTGGCGCGCTTCCAGCGGCATCGGTGGGTTGTCCTTCGGCGGCGGCGACGGTCCCGGCAACACGCGCTACAACGCCGGCGAAGTCTTCGTCGTCTTCGGCGGTCCCGACCTGCGCGGGCAGACGATCGACCTCGCCGCGCACCTCGACGCCGACGGCAAGCCCGCCGACGACAGCATCAGCGTCGTTTACGGGCGCTACGCCAACGACCTGCTCGGCGAGGAAATCGCCATCGGCGATATGGACGGCGACGGGCGAAACGACTTAATCTTGGGCACGCTGGTCGGCGACGGCGCGGAGCGCAATCTCGACGAAGCCGGTGAAGCGTGGATCATTTATGCGCGCGACCCGATGCGCGGGCAGATGTTCGACCTCAGCGCCCCGCCCGCCGGGCAGACGGTCGTCATCTTCCCCGATCAGGCGGATAGCAAGGCGGGCGATACCCTGCGCGCCGCCGACCTCGACCGCGACGGCGTGGACGATCTGTTTTACGGCGCGCCCGATTACGATCCGGTCGGCTATGATGGTCGCCTGCGCCACAACGCCGGGATGATGGCGATCATCTTTGGTGAAGTCGGCGGTCTGCCCAATCAGGATGGGCAAATTCTGCTGTTCGACCCGCCGGAAGACCTGCGCGTGCGCTTCATCGTCGGCGCGGACGAGAACGACATGATGCCTTACGCCCTCTCCGTCTACGACATCGACGGCGATGGCTACGTCGACATCGCGCCTAATGCGATGGGCGGCGACGGCGAACTGAACGATCGCATCAACGCCGGTGAAATTTACGTGCTCAGCGGCAAGGAGTTCATGTCGCCCGCGCACGAGAACCAGCCCTCAACCGCTGTGACGGTCGCCGCCCCGCCCACCGAGTCCGTGCCGATGACTGAGCCAACCACCGTCTTACAAATGGACGCGACCGTCGCCGCGCCGAACGATGTAAATATAGAACTGGGTAAACAACACTTCGAGGAGACTTGCGCGGGCTGTCACGGCTTCAAGGGCGAAGGCGTGCCGAGTCTCGGGCTGCCGCTGGTGACGTCACCGCTCGTCCTCTATGCCTCGGACGCCGACTTGCTCGCTTTCCTGCGCGTCGGGCGCGCTTCCGGTCAGCCGGACAACGTGACCGGCGTCTCGATGCCGCCGAGCGGCGGACGCCCCGATTGGAGCGACGCCGAATTCATGGACATCATCGCCTATCTGCGGCTGCTGCGCGATCAATACCAGCCGTGAGCCTCCCACGTCACGGCGCTGCCGGTCGAATTAACCTGAAGTAGGGGCGCACGGCGGTGCGCCCCCACGATCTGAGCGCGAGTAAAGTCGTCCAAACAAACAAGTCCCGGAAGCGTAGCTCGCTGCTTCCGGGACTTGTCTTTTCGTTATGGATTAGAGCCAACGACTATTGTCGTTCGCCCCTGTTTAGATGCCGGTCTTGAACATGGTCGCGTAGAACAGATAGCGTCCCAGCACTTCCGAAACCAGCACGAGCACGAAGGCGAAATAGGCGATCCGACCGGCGATACGCAGCTTGCTCTCGCTGGACGTGTTCTGATAGACGAACACCGCCAGCAGTCCCGCGCCGACGAACAGCAGGAACAGGCGCAGGAGCAGTAAGACGTTATCGCTGCCCGTGAGCGCCAGTATACTCGCCTTGGCAGCGGGGTCGGCAACGACGGCGAGCTGCGCCAAGTAGATCGGGATCACGAGAAACTGCAAACCGAGCATCGTGATCGACATGAGCGCGACCCAGCGCAGCGTGGTTGCCAGCATCGACATCTGCACGTTGTTCGGGTCCATATTCTTGCGCCGCAGATACCAGAAGTTCACCACGAACGCCGAGCCAAGCGCCAGCGTCCCCAACAGGAACGCGGTGATGAAGAAACTCGCGCTGGTGAGGAAGGTGTCCCACGCCGGCACCGTGACAATCTGGTAGACCATTGACATCGCGTAGACCAGAACTAAGCCCACAGCAGCGACAACCAGCGCCAGAGCATTACGAACCGACGGCGACGAAATCTTGCGCCATTGCATAAAGGCGAAGACTGCACCAGCGACGGCAAAGATCAGCGAGAGCGTGATCTCGCGGCTGAGCCACGACGACCCGATATTCGCAATCGCGCGAGGCGCGTTGATCGGATTACCGAGGTGGAAGAACGTCACGATCAGCGCGAAAACCGCCACCGGACCGATCGCCACGAGCGCGCGGTCACTTAGCCGATCGGCTTCCTCGGTGCCATTCCGCCGCGACGCGAAGAAGTGCACGCCGCCGAGAATGACGAACGACCCGACCGCCATCTGCATAACGACCGTAAAGATAATGAGTGCCCATTCATGCAGGTTCATGAGCTAGACCTCCTCAGGATTAGCAAGTTCGCCTGCGCCAACGGGTGCCGCATTGCGATGAGGGGTGATAATGAGCGAAGGATTCGTGATGCTCGACGACGGCAGCGGCGCAACTTCGTGCTGGGTGCCGTACTTCGCTTCCAGTTCTTCGCGCTCGCCAAATTCCAGCGCGCGCGATGGGCAAGCCTCGACACACGCCGGCGCACCACCCGCGTCAATGGCGTCATAGCAGAAATTGCACTTGGTCATAATCCCACGCGCTTCGTCGAACTGCGGCGCGCTGTACGGGCAGTTCCATTCGCAGTAGCGGCAGCCGATGCACAGTTCGGGATCGACCATGACAATGCCATCGTCGCGTTTGTGCATAGCTTGCGTCGGGCAAGCCTCAACACAAAGCGGATTCTCGCAGTGATTACACGCGACCGAGACGTAATAGCCGACCACCGACTGGTTATACGTGCCGTCGGGGTTGATCGTCCATTCGCCACCCCCGTACTCCGCCACGCGCCGCCAAGTCACACCCACTTCGAGATCCCACTTATCTTTACAGGCGATCTGGCAGGCTTTGCAGCCCGTGCAGAGTTCGGAGTTGAAGTGGAACGCATATTGTTTAGTCATAGTTTGACCTCTTACGCTTTCTCGATCTCGACCAGATTGGTGTGCTGTGGATTACCCTTCGCCAGCGGTGATGGACGGTAGGCGGTTAGGGTATTGACGCAGCCATTCTGATCGACACCGTTGGAGTCCGGCGTGTACCATGCGCCTTCCGGCAGCGAGACAACGCCCGGAATAATGCGGCGGGTGACTTTCGCCATCGCTTTGGAGCGACCGCGATCGTTATAGACGTAAACCTCGTCGCCGTGCTGAATGCCGCGCGCTGCTGCATCAACCGGATTGATCCAGACTTCCTGCGGCGCCGCTTCGATCATCCAATCGACGTTGCCGTAGGTCGAGTGCGTCCGTTGTTTGTAGTGATGCCCGATCATTTGCAGCGGATACTTCGAACTCAGCGGATCAAAGGCGCTTTCCCACGTCTGCACGTAGATCGGCAGTGCGCTGATCACGTCGCCTTCGGGGAGCGTCCACGTATCGCTGATGTCTTGCAGCGCCGACGAGTAGATTTCGATCTTGCCGGAGGGCGTCTTAAGTGGGTTCGCTTCGGGGTCAGTGCGGAAGGTTTCGAACGCGACCGAAGGCGCACCCGGATTGACAACCTTGTAGATCCCCATCTGCTGGAAAGCATCGTACTCCGGGAAGTCTGCGTTCTTTTCGCGCGTCTGATCGACGACGTAATGCAGCCAATCTTCGACCGAACGCCCTTCCGTGAACGCATCCTCGACGTCGAGGCGCTTGGCAATTTCCGTGCACATATCATAGACATGCATGGTCTCGAACATCGGCTCAATCGCCTGTGTCGTGAAGATGGCGTAGCCCATGTTGCCGGTATCGCCGTTGGTGGTGATGTCGTTCTTCTCGAAGTTGGTCGTATCCGGCAGCAGAATGTCGGCGAACTTAGCGCTCGGCGTCATGTGGTTATCGACCACCACAATCATCTCGCACATCGTATCGTCTTCGAGGATCTTCTTCGTCACGTTGGCGTCCGAGTGCTGATTGATCAGCGCGTTACCGGCGTAGTTCCAGATGAACTTGATCGGTGCACTGAGTTGGTCGACACCCTGCACGCCATCCGCCAGCGCCGTCATCTCCGGTCCGCGCGTGATCGCATCGGGCCACATGAAAACCGAGATCGACGACTTGACGGGATTGGTCAGCGTCGGGAAAGCTGCGGCGCTGATCTTGAACGAGTTGTCGCGCGCGCCGGTGCCGCCGCCGTGAATGCCGACGTTACCGGTCAGGATCGCCAGCATCGCAATCGCACGGCAGGTTTCCTCGCCGTTGGCTTGACGCTGCGGACCCCAGCCTTGTGCGATATACGCTGGCTTGGACTGCCCGATCTCGCGGGCGAGCTGAGCAATCGTCGCCGCCGGGATACCGGTGATCGGCGCTGCCCACTCCGGAGTCTTGGCGACACCGTCCTCGCCAGTGCCGAGGATGTAATCTTGATAGCTGTCGTGATTCTCGTAGCCCGCCGGCATGTGCGCCTTGTCGAAGCCTACCGTGTAGGTATCCAAGAACGCTTGATCATGCATGTTCTCGGTGATCATGATGTAGGCGATCGCGCTGACCAGCGCGGCATCCGTACCGGGGCGAATCGGAATCCATTGATCGGCGACCGCGACTGCGGTGTCGCTGTAACGCGGGTCGATGACGATCAGTTTGGTATCACCCTGTTCCTTGAACTTCTGCAAGCTGTAAGTGAGTCCGCCACCGCTCATGCGGGTCTCGCAGGGGTTGTTGCCGAAGTAGACGATCAGCTTGCTGTTGACGATGTCTTCAATGCTGTTGTTGACATTACCGGCATAGGTGAACGGCATCGCCCGCGAGATTTGGGCAGTGCTGTACGTACCATAGTGATTGAGATAACCGCCGACACAGTTCATCAAGCGAGCAATCGGGGTCGAAGCCGGGGGCCACGATTTAGCGACCGTACCACCGAGCGCTCCCGTCGCATAGTTGATGTAGATCGACTCGTTACCATACTTATCGATCAGTTCCTTGAGCTTGTTAGCAATCGTATCGAATGCTTCTTCCCAAGTAATCTGCGTGAATTCGCCCGAACCACGTTTCCCGGTCCGCTTCATCGGATATTTGAGGCGATCAGGATTGTAGATACGATGGCGAACCGAATGACCTCGTACACATGAGCGTACTTGCTGATCCGTACCGAAGACGTCATTCCCGGTATTGTCGGTTTCAACACGCACGACAGCACCGTCTTTGACGTGCAGACGCAGCGGGCAGCGGCTGCCGCAGTTGACCATGCAGGCGCTCCAAACGATCTCGTCCGGCGTCGGCGGCAGATCGCGGCTCGCCATCACCGAGTCAAGCTCTAGCCCACCGAGCGCAACTGCTGTCGTCCCGCCGACTACTGCGCTCCATTTCATGAAGCTGCGTCGGCTCAATACGGTCTTAGTGACAAGGTCTTGAACGAATGCGTTGTCACTCATAAACTTTTCCTCCCTGTAGTTCAGGAATGGGTACCGGTATAAGCTCCCCGGCACTTCACCATTTCTAGACTACGACCAACGGGACATCGATACATGCCCCAAAGGAGTGGTCTCGCTCACCCAAATTGATGATTATCGACCGGGCTACAAGACGCTAAGCCGCCGAAGAACGCACGAGACGTTGCGATTGAATCCATCCCAAAGCAAGGAATGGCTTGACATTCAGCTGAGGTCTGCTTAAACTAAATTGGTAGGACCACCTTACCATCCGATGATTTGTCCTTTAGGCGGTATGATTATGGCACCTGACTTCAAAACCGCACCTGTTTCTCGGAGCCGACTTTCCGAGCAAATTGCCATTCAGCTCAAGGAGATGATCGCCCTTAAAGAGCTTAGCCCCGGCGATCAGCTTCCATCCGAACGCTTACTGGCAGAACAATTCGGTGTAAGCCGTTCAATCATCCGCGAGGCTGCCAAACTACTGGAGCAGCAGGGGTTAGTTTCGATCGAAGTCGGTCGCGGAACGTTCATTCAGGCGATGCAGCCGGAGTTGCTCACCGACTCGCTGGAAATGCTGCTGATTCAGCATGAAGGACCATCGTTCGATCACGTCTATGCGATTCGTCAAATGATCGAGTTAGAGACGGCGCGCGTAGCAGCACTGAACGCTAACGACGAAGACATCGCGGAATTGGATCGCTTTCTTCAAGACATGGTCGAGAACCGCGACGAGATCGAGAAATTCACGCTCGCCGATACCGAGTTCCACAAAACCTTAGCCCGTGCAACCCACAACCCACTCTTTCTGACTCTACTGATGCCGATCACGCATTTGCTCCGCCAGATTCAGCGCACGGCATCACGCACGCAAGGGGGACCATCAGACGCAATCCGTTATCACGAAGACATAGTTGAAGCGCTGCGGAATCACGATGCTGATGCCAGTGTCGCCGCCATGCGCGACCACCTCGCTAGTGTCCTGAAATGGCTGAAGGCAGCCCAAGCAACGCAACAGGAAGCCCAAAATGATCATTGATGGAGATTGTCATCTCTCCGCACGACCCGACAATTTTGAGATTAGTCCCGATCAACTCGTCGACCTGCTGGACGAAAACGGCATCGAGAAAGCCCTCAGTTGGCCCATGGTCTCGTACCAGCATGAAGTCGCTGCTGACAATGCCGCGATCTACGCCGGCGCGAACCGGCATCCCAACCGCATCATCCCGTTTGGCGGCGTCAATCCGCGCCTCGGTTTACAAAACGCCCTCGACGAAGTGGCGCGCTGTGCCGATTACGGCTTCCGCGGCATCAAGCTGAACGGCGCGCGCGACGTCTATTTCATCGACGATCCTAAAGTCAGTCTGCCGGTCGTCGAGCAGATCGCCGCGCGAGGGATGGTGCTCGCGCTGCACTGCGGGTCGAACGATTTTGAGCGCACCCATCCGTACCGCGTCGCCAAGATCGCCGCCGCCTTCCCTAACCTGCAGATCCTCATGATCCATATGGGCGGGGCTGGATTACCCACGCTTCACGCCGCTGCCATCGAGTTCGCGGCACAGCACCCGAATATTCTGATTGTCGATAGCGAAGCGCAGCCCAACGCCATTCTCGACGCCGTCGACGCGCTCGGCGCTGATCGCATTTGCTACGGCAGCGACGCCCCCTTCCAGCGAATGCACGTCATTCTGGCGATGCACAAGGCACTTCTGCGCGATCTTTCGGTCGAAGAGCGTGACCTCATCATGGGAGGAAACATTCAACGTGTCCTCAAACTCTAGGGAAAGGAGCCATTCCGAATAGAGCGAGTTATCCACGTTTGGTGGTCAATATTTTATTTGCATTGAAGGAGATTCACGTGTCTCGATTTGCTCGTTTTTTAATCTTGCTCACCGTTCTATCGGTACTGGTGGTCGCAACATCAGCAGTCACTGCTCAAGATACGGTCACCCTCAAATTATGGTCAGCCGTCAAAGCTGAAGGTGCCAACCAGCACATGATCGATGCCTTCGAAGCCCAGCACCCGGACATCCAAGTTGAATACGAAGAATTCCCGTGGAGCGATGCCGACTGGGCGCTGCGGTTGGCGACAGCCGCCGCCGCAGGCAACTTACCCGACATCATCGAAGCACCACAGGTGGGGATTTCTTGGTACATTCAAGGCTTCTTGCAGCCAGTCAATGATCTGGTTGAGCGCGACAACATGGATATGAACTACTGGTCGCAGGCGTGGCTCGATCTGTCGATCTTCAACGGGGATATCATCGGTCTGCCGTTCGAAGGTAGCGCGATGCTGCTGTTCTACAACGCCGACCTCTTGAACGAAGCTGGCATCGATCCGGCAGTTGCGCCGGAATCGTGGTCCGAATTGATGGACTACGCCGGTCAACTCGTCAAGCGCGACGATAGCGGCAAACTTCAGCAGCTTGGCTACGTCGCGGACTTCGGCGGAACCACCCGGCTCACGCTGTACATGTACGACAACGGTGGCGGTTTCTTCACGCCCGATTGCAAATCTCCTCGCCTCAACGACCCCGTCAACGTAGAAGCCCTTGACTGGTACGTCAGCACCTATGACGCTGTCGGCGGCGCTGAAGACGTGCTCGCCTTCCTCGACGGTGTCGGCGGCGACGCCAATGCCGCCTTCTACTCCGGTCGTGTCGCCATGATGGCAGCTCAGACTGACCTCAGCCAAAAGATCATGACCAATGCTCCCGACCTCAATTGGGGCGTATGGCGTCATCCGACCAACGACGGTGTACCTTACACTACCCTCGGCGGGATCAACCAGATGATGATGCCGACCGGCGTCGAAGGCGCCCAGCGCGACGCAGCGTGGGAGCTGATGAAGTTCTACGCCACCGACCGCGAAGCCAACATCCAGTACGTGCGCGACACCCAGACGATCTCGCTGGTACCCGGCATTAGCTCGGAATTCGAAGACAATCCGGCGATCTCACTGGCACTCGATCTCGTCTCCGGGAACATGAGTCCGTGGAATCCGAACCCGATCAGCGACAACACGGTGTACGTCGAGCGGAGTTCCGCAACGGACCTCGCCCTCCGTCACACGATGTCGGCTCAGGAAGCGCTCGATCAAGCGCAGAGCAACCTTGAGATTGCTTACTCCCAAACGCTCGCCGACCTCGCGGCGCAGGGTGTGACCGACTTCCAAATGTCTTGCCGCTAACCGACCTCTAGTTACCGACCCGGTCACGAGACCGGGTCGGTCTTCCGAGATGATATTGTTATGGCGCATATAACCTCTCAAGCACAACCGCTTAGCCTACCGTCGAGAATGCTCTCGGCATGGCGAAACCCGGCATGGCGGCGGCGAACCCTCATCGGCTACGCTTTCGCCTCACCTTGGGTGATCGGTTTCTTCGTGATCTACCTTATCCCGCTGGTGCTGTCCGCTTACTACAGCTTCACGACGATGAGTCTGATTCGTGATCCGGTCTGGGTTGGGCTGCAAAACTATGATCGGCTGTTCAATGCCGACCCGCGTTTCGCAGCATCGATCATGAACACGCTCTACTACACGGTCTTCTCCGTGCCGATCAATCTGGCGGGCGCGCTCCTGATCGCGGTCATTCTCAACCGTACTTGGCGCGGCATTTCCGTCTTTCGCACGATCGTTTACCTGCCGGCAATTCTCTCCGGCGTGGCGATGGCGTTGGTGTGGAAGTGGATGTTTAACCCGCAGGTCGGCGCGATCAACTGGCTGCTGAGTCTCGTCGGCATTCAGGGACCGAACTGGCTGTTCAGCCTTGACTGGTCGAAACCCGCCTTCATTGTGATGAACTTCTGGAGCCTCGGTCCGGCGATGATCATTTTCTTGGCGGCGCTCAAACGCGTGCCCGATACGCTCTACGAAGCGGCGGACATCGACGGCGCCGGCGCCGTGACTAAGTTTTTCCGGATCACCCTGCCGATGATCTCCCCGTCGACACTGTTCAACTCGATCACGATGATCATCGCCTCATTCCAAATCTTTACACCGGCGTGGATCCTCACGAGTTCGACCAACGCAATCGGTACGCCCGGTGATTCGACCCTGTTCTACGTGCTCTATCTGTTTTGGAAAGCATTCGTGCGGTTCGAAATGGGACCCGCCTCCGCGATGGCTTGGCTGCTCACGCTCGTCGTCATGCTCCTGACCTTGATCCAGTTAGCGCTGTCATCGCGCTGGGTCTATTACGAAACGAGCTAACCCATCATGGCACAACAAGCTTTAACTTCCCATGTCGTCAAGCCGCCGGCATCCGGCTCAACCCGGCACTTCCAGTTCACATCCAAGGTTCTGGCAGGCTATGGCGGGTTGATCGTGCTCTCACTCCTGTTTCTGCTGCCGTTCTTGATCGTCGTCAGCACGTCGCTGAAGTCGCCGAAGGAAGTCTACGCTTGGCCCCCGACGATCATTCCCCAGACACCGACGATCGAAAACTATTCGATCGCATTCGAAAAGTACGATTTCGTGCGGATGTTCGGCAACTCGGCGCTCGTCGCCGTCGCCCGTGTCGGTGGCATTCTCGTCTTCAACAGTCTGGTCGCCTATGCTTTTGCGCGACTGCACTGGCCCGGACGCGACTTCTGGTTCGCGCTGCTGATGATCACGATGGTGCTGCCGCCAGAGGTCACGTTGATACCGCTCTTCAAAATCTTCCGTGACCTCCATATGTTAGGGACGTTCTGGCCCCTGATTCTGCCGCGCTGGATCGGCAGCCCATTCCTGATCTTTCTCATGCGGCAGTTCTTCAAAGGCATCCCCGAAGAATTATCGGATGCTGCCCGTATCGACGGTGCAAACGAGTTCCAAATCTTCTCACGCATTATCATCCCGCTGTCGATCCCCGTTCTAGCGACCTGCGTGCTCTACGAATTTAGCTGGGCGTGGAACGACTTCATGGGACCACTGATCTACTTGAACGATTCATCGATGTACACCCTTCCAGTTGGACTCAACAAGATGGCAAATGAAGCGGTCGTCAATTGGGGCGCGGTTATGGCAACCGGGCTGCTGACCATGATTCCGATCGCTGCCGTCTTTTTGACGCTGCAACGTTATTTTGTCGAGAACAGTGCGGTCGCTGGCATCAAAGGATAAAGCACAAATCATGACCAACGAAATCAACGTGAACTTCAATCAATCTCGTCAAGTATGGGATGGTTTCGGCTGCAACTACGTCGAAATGTCACATTCCCGCGCTGGCGCCTACGAGGATTACGGCTCGTTCAGCGAGCTGAGCGCAAGCGACAAGCAGCAGATCCTCGACCTGATCTTCAACGCCGACGGTCTGCAACCATCGGTCATCAAAATGTTTTTGTCGTCGCATCTCTTGCTTGAGCCGCCACAACCCGGCGTCATCGAACTAGATAAATACCGCTTCAACGAATGTATGGCGCAAAACATCTATTTTGCCAAGGAAGGGATGCGCCGCTCGCGCGAAAACGGGATCGAGCTGCGTTTCATGATCACCATGTACGGTCCGCCCGCATGGGGCAACCTGCAGAAGATCATTCGCGGTAAAGACCTCGATCCCGGCGATGCGCGATCCGCTCGCCACTTACCTCGCCGGCTGCGCGCAGTATCTAATCGAGCGCGAAGGCATCCCGGTTGAGGCGATCTCGCTGCATAATGAAGGCGAAGACTCCAACCGTTATCCGGGGCGTCCGGGCGACGATTTCAACATGTACTGGACGCCGGAGCAGATCGCCGACATGATCCCGCGCGTGCGCCAGCAGCTTGACGCGGTCGGACTGACCAATGTCGCCGTCGCGCCCGGTGAAACGACACTGTGGTCGCGGTTTGAACCCTATGCTCAAGCGATTGACAGTAATCCCGAATCGCGCGCCGCTATCGGCTTAATCACCAGTCACGGCTTTGGCGGCGATTTCGGTACGCAGGGGATCGAACTGCTGCGCCGCAACCGTCCCGAACTGAAGGTCTGGACGACGTCCTGCACTTGGTACCATTCCGGGGGCATCGATTTTTCGCGCAACTACGTCGAGCAGATCAACAAGATCGGCGTTAACGCGCTGATCCCTTGGGCGATCATTCAGACACCGCCGAAATGGCCCGGCGGTGACCCGAACCCGAACTCGCCCTTTATCATCACTGACGACCGCCACGTCGTCATTCGCAACAGCTATTATTACTACAAGCAGTTCACCCGCGCCGGACGCGCCGGTATGATGGTCGCCGATGTCGCTGGCGACCATGACGAATCGCTTTACATTGCCGCCTTCAGCAGCGCCAACACTGACGCACCGAACGCCTTCATTATCGTCAACACCGCCGACCAGCCCCAAGACGTGCAAATCACGACGACCGGGAGCAGTGGACAATTCCAGCTTTATCGCACCGATGCGAACGAATCGTATCAACTCATCGGCGGGATCAGCCTCGCTCCATCCGGCACTTATACAGCGCCACCGGCATCCGTCAGCACCTTCTTCGAAACTGGGGCGACTGCATGATCATCGATGCCGATACCCATGTGTCGCCGACGCATGAGGATTCTTACGCAGCAACAATTGAGCAATTGATCGCCGCGATGGATCGCGCCGAAGTCGATAAGGCGCTCACATGGCTGCGCCCGCCCTACATGCGGGAGATTGCGCTGTCAAATCGCTACGTCTACGAGGCGACCCAGCAGTATCCGGATCGGATCATCGGCTTCGGTTGGGTTGACCCGCATCTCGGTTTTGACCGCATGAAGGACGAGATCAAGCGCTGCATCGAGGAGTACGGCTTTTACGGCATCAAGCTCAACGGCGCGCAGAACAACTTCGTCATCGACAGCCCGGAAGTACGCCCGCTGATCGAGGAAGTCGTCAAGACCGGCAAGTTACTCGCCTTCCACGTCGGCACCGATGCTTTCGAAGCGACTCACCCGACCCGCTTGGGCAGAATTGCTGAGTTGTACCCGGAGACACAGATCCTGATGGTGCACATTGGCGGCGTCGGTTTCGCCGACATTTCCGCCTCAGCCGTCGATGTCATGGCAGAGCATCCGAATATCACCGGGATCGGCAGCGCGCTCCGCCCGACCAGCGTGCTCAAAGCTCTGAAGCGCGTCGGCGGAGAACGAATCTGTTTCGGCAGCGACTTCCCCTTCAATCTGATGCACGTCGAGGTCGCCGCTTACCGGGCGCTGATGGATGGCGAACTTTCGCCCGAAGAACAGCTGTTGGTGTGGTCGGGAAATCTGGCACGCTTGCTCGGCTTGCCCGTGTAAACCTCATTAATCCTCACAAAAAACTAGTCCCCAATGATCTCTACATTGGGGACTAATCGATACTGCCCATCATCAAGCGCTGCTGCCCCGGTTCCGCTCAAAACGGCAGCAGGCGGTCGAGCATCGCCTACTTGTTGTACTGCGTTGGTTCCAAGGCGTCGCGCAGACCGTCACCCAAGAAATTGAAGCCCAAGACCGTGAGCATGATGATCAAGCCGGGGAAAATCCCGTACCACCACGCCGACGTGATGTAGGTGCGGCTGGCGTCGACCATCGTGCCCCAACTAGGCGTCGGAATCTGGATACCCAAGCCGAGGAAGCTCAGAATCGCTTCACTGAGGATCACGCCCGCGATGCCCAGCGACGCCAGCACGATCATCGGCGCGATAGCATTGGGCAGAATGTGGCGGATCAGGATTTGCGGCGTGGTCGCACCGAGCGATTTCGCGGCGGACACATAATCAAGTTCCTTGATTGCCAAAACCTGACTGCGCATCATCCGGGCGTCGCTGGGCCACGAGATCAAGCCGAGCGCGAGGAAAATGCTGACCGGTCCCGGCTCGAAGATCGTCACCCAGACGATCAGGAACATCAGCCCCGGAATAGCGAAAAACACGTCGGTGATGCGCATGATCACGTCGTCGATCCAGCCGCCATACCACCCGGCGATCGCGCCGACCGTCGTACCGATGCCGATGGCAACGGTCTGGGCGACCAAACCGATCACCAGCGAGATGCGCGCGCCGTAAATCAAGCGACTGAGCAAGTCGCGTCCGAGTTCGTCCGTGCCAAGCAAGAACTGGGCGCTCGGCGGTGTCAATCGAGCGGCGTAGTGCGGTTCGACCGGGTCATAGGGTGCAATCACGTCGGCGAAGATGGCGCTGAGGGCGATGATCACGACGATGACCATGCCGAAGACTGCCACCCGGTTGCGCCGGAAAGCCCGCCAGAAGCGCGTCCGGTTCGAGGTGCGCTGCCGCGGAATGTCGATGACGGGCACGGTCGTGGTTGGTTCTGCTGCTGCCATGCCTGCCCCCTAGTTGTAGCGAATGCGCGGGTTAACCAGCGCATACACGAGATCGGTCAAGAGATTGATGATCACGAACAGGAACGCGCCGAAGATCAAGATGCCCAAGATCACCGGCGTGTCGCGGCGTTCGATCGCTGGGACGACGGCACGACCCAAGCCGGGCCAGTTGAAGATCGTCTCGGTGACGACCGACCCACCCAGCAGGTAGCCAATATCCAAACCGACCACCGTAATGATCGGGATCAGCGCATTCCGAAGTTGATGTCTGATCAGGACGATACGCGGACCGAGACCCTTCGCCCGCGCCGTGACAATGTAATCTTGCGCTTTGACTTCCAACATCGCCGAGCGGGTGACGCGAGCCAGCGTCGCCGAAAGATTCGTCCCCAGCACCAACGACGGCAAGATCATATGAATAATGCTGCCGTCTTCGTAACCCGCTACCGGGAACAGCGCGATCCCGTACTTACTCTGAGTCAGGAACAACTGCGCGAGCAGCGCCAGCCAGAAGATCGGCACGGAGACGCCGATTAACGAGATCACCATCAAGACGTGATCCGCCCATTGATACTGCTTCTGCGCGGCGATAATCCCCGCCGGGATGCCGATCAGCAAGCCGACGATCAGCCCGCCAGCCATCAATTGCAGCGTGCGCGGGAAGCGGTAGGCGATGATGTCGGTGACGTTTTCTTCGAGGACGTAGGAGCGACCGAGGTCGCCACTCAGGACTTGCCCCAGATACTCACCGTAGCGCTCAAGGAATGGCTTGTTTAATCCAAGTTCCTCCCGAATACCCTCGACCACGTCCGGTGATAGGCGGCGATACTGCTCGCCAAGCACCGCGCGCAGCGGGTCGCTAGGCATGAGGTAGGCAAGGATGAACAAAACAGTCAGGATACCAAATAGCGTAGGGATGACCTGTAACAAGCGTCGCAGAATGTAGCTAGACAAATAAGTTTTCCCTAAGGTTGCCGGGGCAGGACGTTGAGACGCACGCCCCACAAGAGAAGATTGAATCTGCGGCAGCGGCACCGCACGCGATGCCGCCGCCAATCGACCTCACCCCTGATCCCCACTCCACGGCTTCGCTGACAGGCGTGGGGATCAGGGGGCGAAGCAATGTCCTTTATTCCATCGCGCTCGTATCGACTGTCACGTCGGCGAGGCGAGCGGTGTAGGTGCCACCGCCACCGGGGTTGAAGTTCTGGATATACGGCTTCTGCAGCCAGTAGACCTTGCTGTACGCCGAGACGATCCACGGCGAGTCCGCCGCGATCAGGTCGAGCGCCTGCTGATACAGGTCTTTACGGGCGGCGGGGTCGTATTCGACCATCGCCTGACGCAGCAGATCGTCAACTGCGGTGTTGTCGTAGTGCGTGTCGTCACGCCCGTCGAGGAACAGGTAGTTGAGCACGTCGGACGGATCGGTCAGACCGGCGCTCCAACCGCTGAGGAAGAAGATCACGTCATCTTGACCGATGTGATCCCAGTAGGTCGAGGAGTTCCTCGACTTCGATGTTCATGGTCACGCCGAGGTCCTTCAGGTCTTGCTGCAGCACCGGCAGGGAGAGTTCGTCGCGGGCGCTAGAGAAGACGTAGAGCGTGATTTCCGGGATGCCCTCACCACCGGGGAAGCCCGCCTGCGTCAGCAGGTCGGCGGCTTTCTGCGGATCGTAGTCGTAGATCGGCGTTTCCGGGTCGGTGTCCATCGGCGGCGGCAGATAACCTTCATCAGCCGGGAAGCGTGCGCCTTCCATCAGGTCGTTCCAGACGAGGTCACGGTTGAAGGCGTGGGCAAACGCTTCACGCACGAGCGGATTCTCCGAGAAGAAGCCGGTATCCATCTTGAAACCGAAGTAGCGCACGTTGAAGCCGGGGCGCTCGTTGTATTGATCGCTGAATTCGTCCAAGACTGACTGACGCTGCCCGGTCGGGAAGCTGGTCAGGAAGTCGAGTTCGCCTTCACGGTACTGCAGCAGCGCGGTGTTGTCATCCGGCACGTTGATGTAACGCACGCCGGCGACGCCGGGCTTGCCTTCTTCGTAGTAGTCGGGGTTCGCAGCGAGTTGGAGGAAGCTGTCACGCTGCCACTCGACAAACTGGAAGGGACCCGTGCCAACGGGGCTGTTGATGTAATTATCGATGTTGTTGACGACTTCGCAGGGCATACCGGGTACACCCAACTGAGTCAGGAACAGACGATTCGGTTCCTTGAGCGTGACGTTGAGCGTGTAGTCATCCGGCGCTACGATGCCGCTGATGCTGTCGGCGTCGCCCGCCTTGAATTCGTCGTAACCGACCACCGTTTCGAGCCACTCAGGATGCGCCGAGATCAACTCATCGTCAGTGACGCTGTGCTCGGCAGCGCAAACCCAGTCGTCCGACTTGAACTCACGGTCACCATTTTCAAATTCGACGTTGCCGGTATCGTGGAACAGGACACCGTGACGAAGATTGAAGGTATAGTTCAAGCCATCGTCGGAGATTTCCCAGCTTTCCGCAAGGCGCGGCACGAATTCACCCGTTTGGGCGTTCAACCCGATCAATCCCTCGTAGATATTGTTGTTGACCGAGCTGATGGCAACGGTGGTTGCAGTAAACGGGTTGAGGTGTTCCGGGTCGGGTGACATCGGATAGCGGAGCGTGTACCCCTCATCCTGCGCCGCCACCGGGATCACCAGAAGGCTGGCGATCAGCAGCAAAAATACTACCTTGAGACTGGTCTTGATCATGCGGTTCTCCTTGTTAAGTGAAAACGCCGATGCAAAAAAACAACTAGTTTCGATGTTACAACGTATTACGCTATGCCCCATTCTACTGATCCAGTAGAAAATTGCGAATTGGTCATAAATCTCCAATAACACTTGAATTCGTTGTACTATCTATGCACTTTATTCGCGTAACCATCCAGAAAAGTTCAAAAATGCCCCCTATCTTGAAGCCTCAGGCGCTGAAGCGCGGCGACACTGTCGCGCTGGTCTGTCCATCGAGCCGCCCGTTCGATCCGGGCAAGATCGCGCAAGGGAAACAGTTCTTAGAATCCGAAGGATTCAAGGTCATCGTCGGCGAGAACGTGCTCAAACGTTATGGCAACTTCGCCGGGACCGACGACGAGCGCCTCGCCGATTTCCATGCGGCTTGGGCGAACCCCGAAATCAAGGCGGTGCTGTGCGAGCGCGGCGGCAACGGCGCGGCGCGCCTGCTCCCGCGCCTCGACTACGACCTGATTCGCGCCAACCCGAAAATTCTGATCGGCTACAGCGACATCACGGCACTGCATCTTGCCATCCATAAGCAGACCGGGCTGATCACGCTGCACGGACCGGTCGTCATGGACTCGCGAGCGACCCAGTACAGCTATGAGCAGTTCATGCGCGCGCTGACCAGCGATCAGCCGCTTGGCGCGCTGGCGGATCCGCCAGCCGCTAGCCCCTATCCACCCCCCTACCCGCCGTATCGCCTAGTTATCCGCGCCGGGCAAGCGCGCGGGCGACTGATCGGCGGCAACCTGACGCTGATCATGGAGACGATGGGCACGCCCTACGAGATCGACACGGAAGGTTGCATTCTGTTCGTCGAGGATTTAGGCGAAGAACCCCACGCCTATGACATGTACTTCACCCAGCTTCGACAGGCGGGCAAGCTGAACGCTGCCGCCGGGATCATCGTCGGGCAGTGTGCCAGCAGCGATCCGCACAGCACCTTCGTGAGTAACTTCAGCATCGAGGACTTGATCGAGCAGCACATGGGCGATCTCGGCGTGCCGGTGGTCTACGGATTGCGGATCGGACACACGCCTGATCAATGCGTGCTGCCGGTCGGCGCTATGGCATCACTGGATGCGCGGAATAATGACGTCACCCTGACGATCGAGGAGGCAGCATGTCTCTAAATCAGCCCAAAGCCTTGCACCAAGGCGACCTGATCGGCATCGTCGCACCCGGCGAGTACTCACCGCGCAACAGTGACCTGTTGGTCGGGCGCGAGCGGCTGGAAGCAGCAGGCTTTCGCGTCGCTTTCGGGACCCACATCAAGGATCAATACGGTTATCTTGCCGGGACGGACGAGCAGCGCGCCGACGACTTCAACGCCATGCTGAGCGATCCCGACGTGCGCGCCATCCTCACGTGGGGGTCGATCTGGGGCGCGGCACGGCTGCTGGCGCTGATCGACTACGACGCCGCCCGGCACGACCCTAAACTCGTGATCGGCTGCGGCAACACAACCGCCCTACTCAACGCTCTGCTCCAGCGCGCCGGCTTGATCACGCTGCACGGCGCGACGCTCGGGACATTTTTCCGCTCCGCATATACAAACAATGCTTTCCTGCGCGCGATCACGTCAACCGAAGCACTCGGCAGTGTCGGTCAGCCCGCCGACGGCGACTATCCGCCGCTCGTGCCTTACGTGAGCGGGCGCGCCAGTGGAATGCTGGTCGGCGGGAATGTCGCGGCGGTTGCCAGTTCGTTGGGGACGCCCGCTGAAATCGATACGGCGGGGAAAATCCTGCTGCTCGAAGCCCGCGACCTACGCCCGGAGATGCTCAGCCGCTATCTGACCGTGCTGACCAACAGCGGCAAGCTGACCGCTGCTGCGGGCATCGTCGTCACCGAACTGGTCGATTGCGCCAGCCACGATACTTACAATACCTTCAGTCTGGAAGGCGTCCTCGAAGATCGGCTGCTGCCCCTAAGCGTACCGTCGCTCTACGGGCTGCGACTCGGTCAAGGGCGCGACAGCGCGACCGTGCCCCTCGGCGCGCAAGCGACGCTTGACACCGCGACGCGCACGCTGACGATCGACACGCCAGCGCTAAGCGAAAACTAACGCCGTTAGCTGCTTCGCTTCGCCCTTTCAGAACGGGAAAATCGGCTGAAGACTCAGTCGATTTTCCCGTTCAAACCACCCTCGCTAATGAAAGTTGGCGGTTCGCGCCGATTTACCAATTTTTGATGAATTCTAGCGCGCATCGCTTGTCTTTATGCGCTGTAGAGCCTACATTGAGTACGATATTTATATGATCGTACGCCAATGTAATGTAGAGGTATCACATTTCTGTGAGCCATCAAGGTGCGCTGCAACCCTTCCGCCATCCCTCGTCCAGCTCGATTTCGGTCATCGTTTGCGCCTACACCGAGCAGCGCTGGGATGATTTGCTTGCCGCGATCGCCTCGCTGGAGCAGCAAACCCACTCGCCCGACGAGATCATCCTCGTCATCGATCATAACGAGGCGCTGTTGCAGCGAGCGCAAGCCCAGTTCACCGACGTCATTCTGCTGAGCAACCGTCATCTGAAGGGCTTATCCGGCGCACGCAATACCGGCATCGCCGCCGCGACTAGCATGATACTCGCCTTCATGGACGAGGACGCGGTTGCCGAAGAACACTGGTGCGAACGGCTGCTTGCCCATTTCGCTGATCCGACCGTGACCGGCGTTGGCGGCGCGATCCTGCCTCTGTGGAGTACGGCGCGTCCCGCATGGTTCCCTGAGGAATTCAACTGGGTGGTCGGCTGCACCTACAAAGGCATGGCAACCGAGACCGCGCCGGTTCGCAACTTGATCGGCTGCAACATGGCGTATCGCCGCAGTGCTTTCGAGCAAGCGGGCGGCTTTCGCGAAGGGATCGGTCGCGTCGATACCATCCCGGTCGGCTGTGAAGAAACCGAGTTGTGCATTCGCATCCATCAGTGCCAACCGTCCAGTGTGCTGCTCTACGATCCGGCGATTCAGGTGCAGCATCGCGTCCCGGCAGCGCGCGCCAACTGGGGCTATTTTCGGTCGCGCTGTTATGCGGAGGGCTTCTCTAAAGCGCTAATCAGCCAATTCGTCGGCACCGATGCGGGCTTAGCGTCGGAGCGCAGCTATACCATCAAAACGCTGCCGCGCGGCGTCTTGGGGGGACTTGGTGCGGCGCTGCAGGGCGATCTCGCCGGACTGTCGCGGGCAGCCGCCATCACCGCCGGACTGCTGATTACGGCATCCGGGTATCTCAAAGGCAAAGTACACTTCGCGCGCGCCCCGCTGCAGCTCGACAGTCCCCCGGCGTTAGGGGACTAATCCGCTCGCATTGGTCAAGAACCATACCGGAGTCCGTATGTCAGCAACCGCCACGCCAATCCAAACCCACGTCGATCGCGCCGGGAGCGCATTACGAGTCCTGTTCGTGACGCCGCGCTATTTCCCCGACATGGGCGGGATCGAAACGCACGTCTACGAGGTCGCGCGCCGGTTGGCGGATGGTGGTGCCGTGATCACCGTGCTGACGACGGATCGCAGCGGGCAGCAGCCGCGCGAATCAGTCGCCGAGGGCGTGCGGATCGTCCGCGTCCCCGCCTATCCACGCAGCCGCGATTATTATCTAGCGCCCGCGCTGCGCCAACACATCCGCCATGCTGATTACGACGTCGTGCACGTACAGGGCTATCACACCTTTGTCCCGCCGCTGGCGATGTGGCAGGCACGCCGCGAAGCCCTCCCCTACGTGTTGACTTTCCACAGCGGCGGATCGTCTTCGGGATTGCGCAACCGGATCCGCCCATTGCAGGTGCAGATGCAGCGCAGCTTATACGCGAGCGCTGCTCGGCTGATCGGCGTGTCGAAGTTTGAGGCGCACCAGTTTCAGACGTGGCTCGGCTTGCCCGCCGACCAGTTCACGGTCGTCTATAACGGCGCAAGTCTGCCGCCCATCCCCACCGACTACGTCCCCGAAAAAACCGACATGGAGACCATTCTGTCGGTCGGCAGGCTAGAAAAATACAAGGGACACCATCGGCTGATCGAAGCGATGCCGGACGTTTTGCGCCAGCACCCGAATGCCCGCTTGAAGATCCTCGGCGTGGGTCCCTATGAAGCTGAACTACGCGCTTTGGTGACGCAGCTCTCGCTGGATCAAGTCGTCGAAATCACCCACGTCCCCTCCGCCGACCGGACCGGCATGGCGCGCGAACTGCTCAACGCCAGCCTCGTCACCCTGTTCAGTGAGTACGAAGCGCATCCCGTCGCCGTCATGGAAGCGGTCGCGGTGGGCTGCTCAATTCTGGTCGCAGATACGAGCGGCTTAAGCGAAGTCGCCCAGATGGGTCTCGCCCATGCGATTCCGCTGTCCAGTTCTCCCGCTCAGCTTGCCGCCGCGGTGGTCGCACAACTGGAAACTCCCTATCAGCCTAACAAGGTTAATTTGCCGACGTGGGATAGCTGCGCCAATCAGCTTCACGGGATCTACGAGGCAGTCGTCAAGGAACGCAGCCGATGAAGATCATGATTCTGACCCAGTTCTATCCCCCGCTGATCGGCGGCGAGGAGCGCTTCACCCGCGACTTGAGTCACCGGCTTGCCGCCCGTGGTCATCAGGTCGTCGTGGTCACGCTGTTGCAAGATGGGCTGCCCGTTCAGGAAGACGACGACGGCGTCACCGTCTATCGTATTCAGGGCTTCACCCAGCGGCTCGACTTCCTGTACAGCGATACCGGACGCCGTGCCGCCAGTCCTTATCCTGATCCGGGCTTGCTGCTCGAACTGCGGCGCTTAGTCCAGCAGGAACAGCCCGACATCGTCCACGCGCATAACTGGATCGTGCATTCGTTCGTGCCGCTGAAGTCGTGGAGCGGCGCGAAGCTCGTCCTGACGCTCCATGATTTCAGCCTCGTTTGCGCGACCAAGAAGCTGCTGATCGGCGACGAGGTCTGCTCCGGTCCCGGCTTGACCAAGTGTCTCACTTGCAGCACGGATCACTACGGCGCTGCCAAAGGCATCCCGACCGCCGCTTTCAACTGGGGTTCGTGCGCGCTCGAACGCCGCTTAGTTGACCTGTTCGTCCCCGTGAGCCACGCCGTCGCCGTCGGCAACAACCTGATCAAGGATGGACTGCCCTACGAAGTGATCCCCAACTTCGTCCCCGACGATGTCGCCTCGTTCCCGCCAGTTGAGGGCGAGTACCTGAGCCAACTGCCCGGCGAACCGTTCCTGCTGTTCGTCGGCGCATTTGGACGCTACAAAGGGGTCGATCTCCTGATCCAGAGCTACCAGCGGTTGGAATCGCCACCGCCGCTCGTGCTAATCGGCTACGAGACGAGCGAATATCCCGTCGAGACCGAGAACATGCCGCCGGGTGTCACCGTGCTGTACAACTGGAAGCATGACGCGGTCATGGCGGCGTGGCAGCGCTGCCTGATCGGGATCACGCCGTCGATGTGGATCGAGCCGTGCGCGACCACCCCGATGGAAGCGATGGCGGTCGGCAAGCCGGTGATCGCGACGCGGATCGGCGGGCTGACCGACATCGTGAAGGATGAGGAAACCGGCTTGTTGGTGACGCCGGGTGACGTGCAAGGTCTAGCTGATGCCATTCAGCGGCTGCTCGACCACCCTGAGCAGCGCGCCGCCTTCGGCGCTAATGGACTGGAACACGTCAAAAACTTTCAAGCCAGCACCGTCATCCCCCGCTACGAAGCCGCCTACAACCGCCTGTTGAGCGGTGTTCCCACGCCCTCATGAGCACCATCGCGCGGACACTGGCGCGTCCTCGACAGCGGACACGCAGCTTCTTCTTCGAACTCGCGCTGACCAGTGCCAGCGGTCTGCTGTTCATCGCCGCCATCGATACGGCTGCCCGCTTCAACCTGCCGTGGGCGACCGATTTGTTCTGGTTTGGGCTGCTCTTGATCTTCGTGCCGCCGCTGCTGGCAATGCTGCTGCTCGATCTGACGCGCAGCGAGCGCCTGACGCTCGTCGTGCTGGCGGGTTTAGCGCTCTATTTCGTCAAGGTGCTGCACAGCCCCGGCTACTTCACTCTGCATGATGAGCTTCTGCACTGGAAAACCGCCGATACTATCTTGCGCAGCGGACATCTGTTTACCGAAAATCCACTTCTACCGGTATCTCCCCTCTTTCCGGGTCTGCATTTGGCGACGGTGAGCCTCGCGCAGCTCCTCGGAATCGATATTTACGGCGCAGGCGTGATCCTGTTGGCGCTCATGCGCGCGATGTTCATGATCGCCATCTTCTCGCTGCTCGACTTCGCCAGCGGATCGCCGCGGGTTGCCGGGTTAGCGACTCTGCTCTACATGGGCAACAGCAATTTCATCTTCTTTGCCTCGCAGTATGCCTATGAGTTGGTCGCGCTGCCGACCACCATCCTGTTATTCGTCGTGGTCGTCCGCCGCGATGCGTTCACCGGTCTGCGACGAGTCGTCCTCAACCTAGCAACTGTGATCCTTGTCTTTGTCGTCGTCGCGACCCATCACGTCACCTCGTACATGACGATCGCGCTCTTGCTGACATCACTTGTCGTGCTGCTGATCCTCCCGCCCGTCGAGCGCATTGGACTCTGGCTTGAGCGCGTCGTCCCACGTCTGCCGCTCTACCGGACGCTGATCTGTCGCCTATTCCCGGCTGCGGAAGCCTCGCCGGTCGAATCGCGCCCCCTCACCCAACAGCTTTACGGCTGGACAGGTCTGCTGGTTGCCATCACCGCTATTGCTTGGATGATTTACGTCGCCACGCCCACGCTGAGCTATCTGAGTCCGGTGTTCAGCAGCGCCTTGAATGAACTCATCTCGATCATTCAGCGCGAGGGACAAACCCGCGCCCTATTCACCTCAGCGGCAGGGAACGTCCGCCCGCTGTGGGAGCGGCTCACGACGTTGGGCGCGGTCGTGCTGACGATCCTCGTCTTTCCCTACGGCGTTCTGGAAGTTTGGCGCAAGTACCGGCGGCAGATGGTCGTCTTGATCCTAACACTGGCGGCAGCGGCTTACTTTGCATCATTGGGGCTGCGCTTCACCGAAAAAGGCTGGGAAATCTCGAACCGCGCCGGGGAGTATCTGTTTCTGGGCGTCGCGCTGATCACGGCGCTGGGCGGCTTAAGTATCTTCCGCCGCTATCGAGGCTCACTCTGGCGCAACCTGCTGATCGCTGCCGGAGCGACGGTGATCTTCATCGGCGGCTTTCAAGCTGGCTGGGCGTACTGGGCACGCCTACCCGGACCCTATCTGGTCAGCGCCGACACGCGCTCGATTGAGGCGGAAGGCATCGCCGCCGCTGACTGGACGGCAGCCCATCTCGCGCCCAATTCCCGGCTGATCGCGGATCGCATCAACGGGCTGCTGATGGGCGCCTTCGGTCGTCAATACGTGATCCGCAGCGGTACGGACAACATCCAAACGGCACCGGTGCTGGTCAGCCTGTGGCTGGGGCGCTATGAATATGATCTAATGCATCTCACCCGGACGCAGTATGTCGTGACCGACCGGCGTTTGACGCAAAGCACGCCGGAACTGGGTGTTTACGTCGAGATGGGCGAGCCGGGCGCGATGCAGTACACGCAGCCGCTCTCGGAGCTGGCAATCGACAAATTCGACCGGTTGAGCGGCGTTAGCCGCATCTTCGACAGCGGCAACATCGCCATCTATGACGTCAGGAGTTTAAGCGATGCGCCCGCGCAGCCTTGATCTCCTGCTTGCCGGTTTTTGGGTGGTCAGCATCACCGTGACGCTGCCTTTCGAGGACGCTGTTCCGGGTTTCGTCCGCTCGCTGACGGGCGCAATCATCATCGGGATGCTGCTATATGCCACCTACGCCCTCGTCTCCGCGCTGTATCATGAGCGCTTAGATCCGGCGCTGCGCATCGCCCTCTCGCTCGGTTTGTTCATCGGCTTCACGTTGATGATCGGGCTTGGGCTGAACCTCACCCCTGCCGGGATCACGCGCGCCGGGTGGATTATGGGCTACAGCGTCCTTGGTCTGCTTCTGCTCGTCGCCACTTACAGCGTCCGGCTCCACACGTCACCGGAGCCGCCGCCGCGCCTGAAAGCATCCTCTGCCGCCTTACTGATGCTGCTGGTGATCATCTTCGCCACCTCATATGCGGTTGCCCGTATCGGACTCGACCGCCAGCCCCGCGCCGGTTTCACCCTCCTCTGGCTGCAGCGAGACGACTCCGCATCCGGCATCCAGCTCGATCTAGGCATCACCAGCGACGAGGACGCGCCCGAACGCTATCGCCTTGAAGTCAGGGCGGGCGATACGCTGCTCCAGTCATGGACGGACATCGACCTCGCGCCGGGAGAGACGTGGAAAACGTCGCTCGAAGTGCCGCCGAATACCGTCGCCCCCGTGACCGGACAGTTGTATCGCGCCGGTGATACCGAACCCTACCGCCGCGTCGAATTTTGGCTGAACAGGTAACCCGATGAAACGTTTGGATAGCTGGATTAACGACAACCGCAGCCTCATCACCAATTCGACCGCGCTGGTGGGCACCGCCATCGTCAATTCGGGCATCGGCTTTGTCTACTGGTGGCTGGCAGCCCATTGGTTCGATCAAGCGGTCGTCGGCTTAGCGTCGGCGACGGTCTCGGCGATGCTGCTGCTCGGCTCGGTGGGAATGATGGGCTTGGGAACGCTGCTGGTCGGCGAAATCGCGAAGCGTAAGGGGGAGGAAAGTGCGCTGCTTTCCACCTCCATGCTGACGATCACGGGCGTCAGCATCGTCGTCGCGCTCGGCTTCGCGCTGATTAGCAGCGCGTTGAGTCACGATTTCGCTGTCCTTGCGCAGCCCTTTATTTGCTGCTGTTTATTTTGGGCGTCGCCTTGACCGCCATCACGCTGATGCTCGATCAAGCGTTCATCGGGCTGCTGCAAGGCGGCGTCCAACTGACGCGCAACTTCAGCGCCTCGGTGATCAAGCTGATCGCGCTGGTGCTGTTCGGCTTGTGGCTCGCCGACCAGACCGGAATGCTGATCTTCGCCGCTTGGACGCTGGGCACGCTGCTCTCGCTGGTTATCCCTCTTCGCGCGCTGTTGCGGTCGTATGGTCTACAAATGCGCTTTCAATGGGAAATGGTGCGCGAGCTAGGCAAGGCGGCGCTCATGCACCACTGGCTCAATCTCGCGCTCGAAGCGCCAATTCGCCTGCTGCCTGTGATCGTGACGATCGTGCTCACGCCGGAACTGACCGCGAGTCTCTACATCGCTTGGATGCTGGCAGGCTTGATGTTCTTCCCGGTACAGTCGCTCACGCTGACGCTCTACGCCGTCGGCGCGCAGGAGACAGCGCTGCTCGCCGACAAGATGCGCGTGACGCTGCGCCTGTCTGCCCTGATCACCGTCGTGGGCTACGTCGCAATTTTCCTGCTCGCCGACGTGTTGATGGGCTTATTCGGCAAAGCCTACGCCGAGCAAGCCGCGAACGTCCTGCGCGTCCTCTGCATTTCGATCTTCCCGCTGATCATCAAGGATCATTTCGTCGCCGTCTATCGCATTCAGAACCGGGCGCGCCGCGCTGCTATCATCGTGACTATCGGCGGTCTCATCGAAATCGTGCTGTCGATTATCGGCGCATCGACGCACGGACTGATCGGCTTGAGCATCGGTTGGGTCGTGGCAATTTTCTTTGAAGCGACCTACATGCTCCCAACGATTGTCAATACACTGCGGCTTCCCGCCGCTCAATCTGCGTTGTCTTCGACTGCTTAGCTCAGGATTTCACTATGGTTCGCTGGCGTATGCTCCTCATCCTCGTCCTCCTGTTCAGCCTCAGTCAACTGGCGCTGGCTCAAGAAGCGACTCCGGAGGCGACTCCGGAGACGACTCCCGTCGCGCCGTTCACACCTCAGCTCGACGTGACGCTGAGCGATCTCGGTTACGACTCGATTTCAGTGCAGGGCGCGTTCGGAACGTCACAGATTTATCTCCCCATTCCGCTGACGTGGCAGGCTGAAGCCGACGCGAACGTCTCTCTGCACCTTCAGCCGTCACCGCTGCTGCGCGACATATCGAGCTTGACGGTTTACGCCAACAACGAGCCGGTGGTGAGTGTTGCGCTCGGCGGCGGCAAGCCGATTACGGCGGATTTCGCGATCCCGGCACGACTGATCAAGAGTCCCGGCATTCAACTACGCTTTGAAGCCTATCTGCGCGTGACCGATGATACGCTGTGAAGACTCGAACATCCCCAGTCAATGGCTGCGCATCACCGGCGACAGCACGTTCGCGTGGAATTTTGCGCTCTCGGCTGATCCACCCCAGCTTGAGGATTTAAGCGATCTGGTCTTCACGACCGGGCTGCTCGATGGGCAGCACACCGTCCTGTTCATCCTGCCGGACAAGCCGACCGACGCCGCGCTCAACGCAAGTATGCGCATCGCGGCGGGTTTGGCGCAGCTATTGAACAATTCGGTCTACCCCATCAGCGTTGAAACGGTCAGCAGCGTTACCCCGGCGCAGCTCCAAGCTTCGAACGTCGTCCTCATTGGCTTGCCCGCCAACAATCCGCTCACGAGCGAACTCGATTCCGACATTCTGGATGCGGATCACCGTTTCATAACGCCGGACGGCAGCCCCGTTCCCGACGATAACGGCGCGATTCAGGTTTTGGTCTCGCCTTGGAATGCGGATCGCCACCTCTTGATCGTGAGTGCCAATACCGCCTCCGGCTTGGAGACGCTCGGCAATGCGCTCGTCGAGCGCACGACGCTGCGCAACCTCACCGGCAATTACGAATTCATCGCCCATTCGCTCGACGTGTCGCAGGATATTCAGCCGCGCCCGTGGACGACGGCACAGACCACCTTCGATCAGCTTGGTTCGGGGGCGCGGATGGTGCGCGGCGGCGGCATTCTCAACGAGTATTACTCGTTTTACCTCGCGCCCGGCTCCAGTTTAGACAGCAGCTCGCAGTTGGTTCTGCACGGCAGCGCCAGCCCAATTCTCGGCAACGACGAGTCCTACATCGCCGCCTTC
The DNA here is from genome assembly GCA_963727545.1 of uncultured Chloroflexia bacterium. Lineage (GTDB taxonomy): Bacteria > Chloroflexota > Anaerolineae > Aggregatilineales > Phototrophicaceae > Flexifilum. The sequence goes on along the minus strand of CAVSGS010000023.1, from coordinate 68,187 downwards.
ATCAACAATATTCCGCTCGGCGCGTATGGCACCAGCGAGCTAATCGATCATGGCGTGCTCACCTTCCCGATCCCACCAGCATTACAAGACGCGCCCATCGCCCAGCCGATCAACTTGCGGCTCGAAATCTCGAATCAAGTGCAGCAGACGCAGTGCGCAACCGTCAACTTTGACAACGCTTGGACCTATATCGACGGATCGTCCTACTTCGCCACCGATGGCACGGCTCAAGCGCTGCCCAATCTACAGGCATTTCCCTATCCGTTTACGGAGCAAGCTCCCGTGCGGATCGTGCTGCCGACGACCGTCGACAGCGCGACTATTCGCGCGGCAGTCAGGCTGGCATTCATGCTCGGCTTCTACTCATCGGAAACGCCCGATTTGGCGACGGTACGCACCGAAAACCTGAGCGCAGAACAAGCCGACGACAATCTCATCTTCCTTGCCAGCGACCCCACGCCGAGTGATTGGAGCCAGCTCTTTGCTCCCCTGACCGACGGCAAAACACCGACGGAGATCGCGCCCGCGAGCGTTGACGTCGCGCTGTATCGCTCGCTGCCGGAACCCTATGGTTTGCTCTACACGGCGATCTCCCCCGCCGATCCGAACCGGGCGGTATTGGTGATCGCCAGCGCGTCGGCAGCGGGCTTCGATGCCGCGATCGATTTACTCGCCTCGCAAACCCCGCCCGTGACCGTACCCGGATCGATGGCGATTGTTCAGCCGGGGCACGCCCCCTACGTCGTGAATCGGACGGAAGACCTTCAGGCGCTCGTGACGCCCACCGCTGCCCCGGAAGCAGCGGCGACACCGTCCGCTGATACCACATCCGCCGCGCAGCAGGACATCACGAGCGAACTCTCCACCCTCATCGTCGTCGTACCGATCATTGTGTCGCTGCTGCTGATCTTGATCGTCTGGGTGATGCGTTCGACGAATCGGGGGCGTTCATAACCATGATCCAGCCGATCATCAACTCCGAGGCGCTCGAAGTCACGCTGCTGGCAATCGTCATGATCTTGTTGGTGCTGAACGAATTGATGAGTGGGATTGCTGTCAATCGGCTGAGGCGCTGGCTGCACCTCAGCCTCGTCCCCTTGCTGGTGACGTTTCTACTCGTCGTGGTGGTCCGCCTCGTTCACCTGCTCTGACGGCGGCGATCCGGCACGCGCAAGGCTCTCACGGCGGGCGGAGTCGTTCTCCATACCGCTGTAGCTGACGAAGTCGAAGCTGCCGTTGTACGAGACGATTTTGGTTGGATTGCCGATGGCAACCGCGCGATCCGGTAACGAACGATTGACGACCGCATTCGCGCCAATCGCCGCATCGTCGCCGACGGTAATCTTGCCAACCACCACCGCCCCCGGCGCGATAAAGACGCGATCTCCGATCTGGGGTGAACCTCGGCGCTCACCGCGACCATCGACCCCTAGCGTGACTCCCTGCGATAAGTTGCAGTTTGCCCCCAGCTTCACCCCGGAACCGACGATGATCGTCCCGAAATGACCGATATACAGTCCGGGACCGATCTCGGCTTTCGGCTCCAGCGAAATCCCGGTGAACATCTCGGTCAGCCGAAACGCCACGAAATGCAGAACGCGCAGCAGGCTGATCACCGGACTGCGCGAGTTTGACGTATATACCCAGTGTCCGAAGCGATAAACCAGCGCCGCCTGCGCGCCCTGTGCAAAGCAGAAAGCCGCCCAGCGCGAGCGCCCTAAAACGACACTGTAACGATTCAGGTCAGCTAAAAAGTCGTTCCACGCCTGCCCCATCGTCACGCGCCGTATAGATACCGCTGATACACATCACGATAGTAGCGTTGATAGCGTTGCTGAGACGCCTTACACTTCGCGGACTCAAGCGGTGTGCTCATCAGTTCGTCGAAGCGGGTGAGCATCCGTTGGCGGCTGCTTTCGAGCATTTCCGGGGTATATTGGCTGCGGGCTTCGAGCAGCAGCGCGGTGTCTTCGAGCAGCGAATTTAGCGCCTCGCGGAAGGATTTCTCCTCGACGGATGCTTCAAAATTGCGGATTTCGCGCAGCCCCGGCTTAGCGAGCCATTCCTTCAGGATCGTTTTCAGGACCCGAATTCCATCCGGAATTGCCTGTAAATTCGAAGTCCCCATAAAGCGACGATTTTCAAAACTGGGGACTTCCGCCACGCGAAAACCCGCTTGAAGCACGCGCACGTTCATCAGCGTTTCGATCTCGAAGCCGTCGGCGTCAAGGTTGATGAAGGGGAGTACCCGTTTCCAAAAGGCGTTGTATCCGTAACACAAATCGGTATAGGCGCAGCCGAACAGGATACGAACCAGCCATACGAAAACTTGATTCCCGAAATAGCGATGAAACTCCATGTCGGAAGAACCAGCTCCCTGCATGAAGCGCGATCCTTTCGCAAAATCGGCGCCAGCGAGCAGCGTGCCCACGTAAGCGGTGATTTCCGCCGGATCCGTTGAGCCGTCGGCATCGAGCATGACAATAATGTCGCCAGAGGCAGCGGCAAAACCGGCACGCAAAGCAGCGCCCTTGCCCTTGCGCGGCTCGAGCACGACCTTCACGTCCCGGCGAAGCTGCCGCGCGAGTTCGACCGTGGCATCAGTCGAGCGTCCATCAACCAGCACGATTTCATCGACGATGTCCGGCATGGCGGCGAAAAGCTGGGGTAAATTGCGTTCTTCGTTGAGCGTCGGCACAATGACGCTAACCGACGGACGACGATGTTCGTTTGACACGATAAATCTGGGTTGGGTGGCAAGTTCGTAGCTGGTCATACCCATAAGACTTCGCTCGATAAATGAATTGAATGATTGGCGTTCCGCCTATACCTTCAGTGTACGTGGATTACGCTCGCGCGTGTATAAATTATTTCTGAAAACTTTACTGAATGACAGAAATCAATTTGGGTCGGTCCATTTACGGACTATACTACTGATGATCGAAGCGCTCCATTCATGGTTAGTCATGACAACCAACACTTCTACAACAGCAGTTCGCACCCGACCGCTTGTGCTGATCATCGAAGACAGCTACGAGAATCAAGTCTTAATTTCATCGGTCCTAAAGCAGGAAGGCTTCGACACGCTGCTGGCACCCGATGGCGAACAGGGGATTAACCTCGCTGATGCCAACCTGCCCGACCTCATCATCTGTGACATCATGATGCCGGTGCAAGATGGTCACGCCGTCCTCCAAAAACTTCAGAGCCAATCGCGAACAGCGACCATCCCGTTCATTTTCCTAACCGCACTGTCCTCGAAAGACAACCTTCGAACCGGTATGGATTTGGGCGCCGATGATTATTTGACCAAGCCGGTTCGCCCGAAAGAACTGGTGAGCGCGGTGCAAACGCGCCTCCGGCGGGGTCAGCAGGTTCGCGCTGAGCAATACGAGCGGTTCGCACAACAATTGGTCCAACTGCAGGAAAAAGAACGCCAAAACACGGCGACCGTCCTGCAAAATCGCATCAACCAAACCTTAAGCGGCTTGAAACTGTCATTCAATCTGCTCGAAACCGGCAGCACCGCTCACGATCCCATTTATTCCGATGCGCGGATCCAGCTCGACAATCTGATTCGGCTCGTCGATAACATGGCGCAAGAACTTCACCCAACCATGTTGAACGATTTGGGATTAGCCGTTGCGATCCGTTGGCTCGCCAGTCAATACGATCTCGACATCACGCTTTCTATGCACAATATGGATTACGAATTCGATCCGACGATCGAAATCACCGCTTTTCGCATCATCCAGTTGGCGCTCGACAACGTGATGTACCATGCCAAAACTCGATCGGTTCAGGTCGAGTTGACCTATGACAATGCTAATCTGCACGTCAAAATCGAGGATCATGGAGTTGGCTTTGTCCTCGAATCCGCCCTGCAATCACAGCAGAGCCTCGATTTGCTGAGCATGTATCAACGGGCAGCCATTGTCGGCGGCAATCTGCTGATCAATTCCACGCCTGAAAACGGCACAGTCGTCCTCGCCCAGTTTCCACTGAGTGAGACTGCCTATCAGCCTCAGCCCATTGCCAGAAATGTCCTTGCGAATTCGTTAGGACGCAAGCAGGGTCCTACGATTACGACCCAAACGGAACAAGAAGTCCGTCTCGCAATCGCCATTGAGCCACCGCTGCAGCGTCAAGGACTGCGCCGTTTGCTCACGGCGAACCCGAATTTGCATCTAGCCGCCGAAGTCGGCAATCTGGAAGAAATTCCGGCAGTTTTGAAAAAACACCGCCCGGACGTGCTGATCATCAATCCCGTGATGGGGCAGAAACCACAGCATGAGGTTTTGCAAAGCATCGTCGCCGGAAATCCCGACGTGAATATTCTCGTGATCGCTTCGCAAACGAACACGGAGTACGTGGTTAACGCGCTTGAAAGCGGCGCGCTCGGTTACGTTCCGCTCAATACGACGATGACCGATCTGTACACGGCGATTATCAACGTCGCGCGTGGGCAAATGTATCTCAGTCCGCTGCTCAAGCAAAACGAAGTGCTGGCGAAGCTCAAACTGCGCGGCGAATAGATCAAACTGCCATTCGTGCGCAGAACTCATCTTCTACGGGCGGGTGCATCCGCATAACCTTCACCTAGAAAACAAAATCGGCTCGCGGACGAGCCGATTTTGTTTCTAAATTAGCGGAGAAGGCGGAATGCTCACTCAGCTCAGAGGGAGATATATATCCTAGCTCGCTTACAAACCAGCAGTTTGTGCCGCCGAATCGAAGAATAATTGATGCGGAATGTCTAGGTATTGAGGCTTGAGATGCGTGAGTTTAGCAACACATGTCTACAAACAACGCTCAAGGCAATATGACATGATTCAGCATGTCGTACCAGCGCTGCAAGCCGTGACGCTGCACCAGATTTTGTGTGCGCTGCGTGTGAAATGCCGCCATACTGCCGTTTCCTAGCCGGTCGTAGAAACGCGCTTGGCACAAGCGCGCCCGTACCTCATGGCAGACGACTCCCAAATCGATCGTACGGATCAGCCCATCGGAGATTTGCGATTTGACTTCTAGCGTCGGTCCATCCGCCATGAGCAAAGCATAACCACCCAAACTCTGCGATGACGTGCTGCTGAAGGGGATGCCAAACTGTGCCAACCAGCGGTCCAAACACACGCCGGACTGCGCGAAGTGGTGCGCCGACTTCGAATAATCGCGACGCCCCACCAGTTCGGCATATCCGAGTGCTTCCTGCCGCGTCCCCTCGATCCACTCGATGTCGGCGGGGAGGATGTTGTCCCAATTCTTCAGGAAATGGGCGATCACCTCGGTATCGGACTGTGAGCCGCCGTGACAGGCGATCATCGTCTCAATGGCGCGGATCATGATGCGCGCATCACGAATGCTAATGGCGGCTTGCCGTTCGTCTTCCGGCGTCGCGCGGTCGAGAAGCTGCCACGCCCAGCGGATGAAAGACTTGGCGTGCACCAAATCGCCGGAGATCAGACTAGGCACCGCGCAGCCGTCGCCAATATACAGTGCTTCCTCGACGGCGCCGAGATAACCATCATAAATGCCGGTGTTCTGACTGGTTAATCCGGTCACGCGAGTCTTGTAGAAGCCATCCACGTACCAACCATGCGTCGAATACCGAATCAGCTCCGACAAGCAAGGGATGTCCACCTTGTCGACACCCATCTCGACTACTCGCTCGACGATCATACTGGAGCGTCCGAGGAGCTGCCGTCGGTTGTTGGCATCGATGCTCGTGTCGAAGGCGATTTTCAGCGGACCGGAGTAAATATGCCACGACGTGCCGTTTTCGAGCACGATCGACTCAAGTTGGTTGACCAAGCCCTCGGCTGCCGCACTCACCTCGTGCGCGCCGCGCGAGAGTTGGTCGATGAATTCGAGGTCTGCGACGCGGCTGGGCGCGATCCGGCGGCAACGACTGATGACCGATTGCGCGGTCGCTGAAGCGATCCGGCTGTGCTTGCCGCGACGCCAGTTGCGCGCGGTGCTTTCCGAGATTTGAAACTGGCTCGCCATCACGCGGTCGGTCTGGAGCAGACTGGCTCCGGCTTTGAGGTCTTGCGTATCGTAGAGGACGTCGGCGAGAACGTTATAAAAGCGTCTTGCTAGCGACATAATTTTGCCTTAAAACTCTCTTTTGTGGGCGTGCCACAAAATTCCACGCGGCACGCCTCACGATTTATTTTTAGCGATCGCGCAGCGCATAGACCCGCAGCCGATCGACGTTCACCTTGCCGCTGGTCACGAGCTGCAGCACCGTCGCTCCGGCATCGGCGGGCAGTCGGGCGCAGAGCGAATAGCGTTCGTTGACGAACAACTCGACAATGTCGCCTTCGACCACGATCCGCAGATCATAGCGACTCTGCGGCGGCAGCGGAAGCTGCGCGTAAGGCGTGCCAACTTGCCCCCGCCGTGCAATCACCAACTGCCCATCCGCCGCCACGCCGATGTCGATCAATCCGGCGATCCGCAGCGCAACTGAGCCGCCGTCCAACAGCGACGCGACGTGCACGTCGGCGTCGAAACGGTCGAAACGCCCCGGCAATTCAATGACTGTTTCGCCATCACCATTCGACGATGCCTCGTTCAGACCACCGGATGCCGCGTCGAACAGCAGATCGCCGCGAATTCGCCGCGCTGATGCCCGGTTCCAGCCGCGTACCCAAGCTGCCGTCGTCCATCAGTATGACTTCACGCGGGAACGCCAAATGTCCGCCCCAAGTATACCGTCCGTGAGCAGCCGTCGTCGTCAGCGGAATCCAGCCCATTAGCAGCCAGCGCTCGCCGTCAAAACCAACGTTAGCAGCGGCGAGGTCTCCGCCGTCCAGACTATCAGGCAGATGCGCCGTCCACGGACCGGTCGGGCTGTCGCTCGTCCAATACGAGGGCTTACCGACTTCCACACCGGTGTGGATGCTCGCCAGCAGCACCCACGTCTCCCCGATCTTGAAGACCTGCGGCACTTCCGGTTCGCGCGTCGTCCCGGTGAAGTGAAGGTCGCCTCGTCCTTCCCAATGCTGCAAGTCTGGCGACGATGCATAGCCGATCGCACCATCCTGACTTGCGTCGTAGCCCCTGACGCGGCAGGTCATCACACACCAGTACTGCTGCTCAGCCTCGTTCCAGAACACGTAGGGGTCGCGCTGACCGGAGTAGCGCTGGTACTGCGCCAGCACACGATACGCCAACGGCGCGAAATCCCAATGCAGCAGGTCGGTGCTGGTATGGCTGTACATGTTGCTGCCCGTCCAGCCGTGATAGGTGCGATAGACATCGCCGATCTCGTCGCGGAAGACACCAAGCACGTAATAGGGCGCGAGGTCGGGATCGTCTGCTCCCGGCGGCGTGTGGCTAATCGGCACCTGCTCCCAATCGAGCAGATCGGACGACGTCATTAGCTTGGAGTAGAACCCCGGCGCGAGATAGTAGACATACCAGCGCCCATCGTGAAAGTAGGGATGAACGTCCCCGATGATGTGTTCGGGGTGGATGTAATGCAGCTTCACCCCGCCCGATTGCGCCGCCATAACGTGTATTCCTTTCGGCAAACCCAACGCCAGCGCCCCCGCGCCCAACGCCCTGAGCAGCGTGCGACGACTGGTCATTCTGAAGCCGTATACAGGGCGTTGTCGTTGAACGACGCCTGCCCCTCTGAGACGAACACGCCGAAGCTCCCGCCTTGATGCTCGTAGCCGCGCGTGCTCAACGCGACCTCGTCGTTGGCGTAGGCGACGATCACGCTGCCTTCGACCAGCACGCGCAGCAACACGGACTCGCCCGCCCGCAAAGTCAGCGGTCGCTCGATGATCGGCGGCTCATCGCCCGGTCGCTGGAAGCGCTCGAACACGATCCGCTGCCGTCCCGGTTCCAGCCGCAGCAGATAGCCATTATCCATCGGATCGTCCGCCCGCAGCACCAGACCACAGGTGCGCGTGGACTTGTCGAAGGCGATGGTCGTCTCGATACGGCACGTCGTCGGCATAGCTCCGAGTCTACACCATGCGAACGAACTGGTCGCGTCCGCTTGAAGCGTTCCGTTCGCGATCTGCCACTCACCCATCTGCGGATCAGGCTGCACCGGCTGCTGCGCTGACCAATGCGCCAGCACTTCCGGCGGCGGGCACACTGTGAGGCTGCCGTCATCCGCCTGCTTCACCTCGTGCACGACCAGATTTCCGCCCCAGTTCCAATGTCCGGTATCCTTTTCGTCCGTCCGCGACGGATCCCAACCGAAGACGAACCGGCGCTCGCCGGCAGCGGCGGTTTTTGCGGCGTAAAAGGCGCGCCCGTCAAAGCTGTCGTTCACCGGCGCGACCCAAGGACCCGCCAGCGTCCGGCTCATGCGATAGTGGGTGATCATGCGCTCGGAGAAGGTCGAATAAACCTGATACCACCAGTCGCCCATCTTGAATAGATCGGGGCACTCGTGGGTGTAGTAGAGGCTCGGCGACCAGAAATTCGGGCAAATGTCCCAATGCTGCAAATCTTTGGACGACGCCAGCGCCGTCACCCCGCGTCGATTGTAAGGACCATCCTTGACGCGCGCCGCCAGCAGCATCCAGAACGCCTGCGCCTCGTCGTTCCAAAAGACGAATGGGTCACGCCAGTCATGTGGCTCGTAACGATCAAAGTCGGTAAACAGGATCGGGTTGGCGGGGTCCTTCGTCCACGCGATCAGGTCGGGGCTGGTCGCGTGCATGACTGCCTGCTCCGGCTTGCCCTGTGCTTTCAAGTGCGGGTTGTGCCCGGTGTAGAAGATGTGAAACAGCCCGTCATGCTCGTAGACCGAGCCGGTAAACACGTACAAATCCTGATCCGCTTCCGTGCCCCGCGGGAGCGCCTCGCCATAGTCCGTAAAGTGGACAAAATCGCGCGTTCCCAAGTGAAACCAAGGCGTCCCCTCGCCGTGAGCGGTGCGGTCGCGGTAATCTTTCAGATAAAAAAGGTGAAATTCGCCATCCCAGAAAAACGGAATAAAGTCAGCCGCCCAACCATCGGCGGGCTTGTAAAAAACCGGCATCACAGCCTTCCCTTTCGGACGTTTTGATAAAGCCTCTTATTGAGCATCGGTTGTTCCCGCGCCATACAGGTGACAGCGGACGAACTGCCCCGGTTCCGGCTCTTCATAACCGGGCATCACTTGACGACAGACGTCCATCACGTGCGGACAGCGTGCCGCGAACGGACAACCCACCGAAATGCTGGTCAGGCTCGGCACTTCGCCGCTGATCGTCGTATCCGCCGTTTTCAGTCCGCGATCGGGGTCAGGCACCGCCGACAGCAGCAGTTGGGTGTATGGATGCTTCGGGTCTTGGATCAGCGTCTCGCTCTCGCCGCGTTCAACGATGTGCCCGGCGTACATGACGACGATCTCCTGCGCAAAATAGCGGGCGCTGGCGATGTCGTGGGTCACGTAAAGCACCGCCATGTTGTAGACCGCGCGCAGTTCGTCGAGCAGGTTCAAAATGCCGATGCGGATCGAGACGTCGAGCATCGACACCGGCTCGTCGGCGAGCATCACGTTCGGCTCGACCGCCAGTGCCCGCGCGATGGCGACCCGCTGCCGCTGCCCGCCGCTGAGTTGATGCGGGTACTTGGCGGCGAACTCCTCCGGCGGAGTCAGCTTGACGCGGTTCAGCAGCGCTTCGACCTGCGCATCGAGTTCGCGCCGTCCGTGCGCTTTGCCGTGAATCCGCAGCGGGCGGATCAAGTGATGATCAACGCGGTGCACCGGATTCAGCGAACTGAACGGGTCTTGGAAGATCATCTGCACCTGACTGCGATAACGCAGCAGCGCTCGCCTCCCCCGCTGGCTGCCGATGTTCTGCCCTTCGAACAGGATGTCGCCGCTGGTCGGCTCGTAAAGCCGCGCCAGCATCCGAATGATGGTGCTTTTGCCGCTGCCGCTTTCGCCGACGAGCGCCGTCACACGCCCGCGATAGAGCCGGATGTCAGCGCCTTCAACCGCGCGCACTTGCACCCGCGAGAACGTGCTGCCCGCACTGAAGTGTTTGGTCAGGTTACGGGCTTCGAGAATGGGTTGTTCGGGTTGAAGTGTCATCGGGCTTCTCGCTCAGTCACAAGATGGCAGGCAGCTTCGTGGTGCTCGCCCACCGGCATTAGGATCGGCTCCTCGATCTCGCACAGCCCTTGAATCGCCAGTTGGCAACGCGGGTGAAAACGACAGCCTGACGGCGGCGCGGTCAAGTCCGGCGGCGAACCGGGGATACCAAGCAGCGCCGAGCGTTCGCCGCGCAGCCGAGGGAATGAGTTCATCAAGCGTTGGGTATACGGATGCTGCGGTCGGGTGAAGATGTCGCGCGACGGACCGATCTCCGCGACTTCGCCCGCGTACATGATGGCGATTCGGTCGGAGAATTCGACCAGCAGCGATAGGTCGTGCGTGATGAAGATCACCGAAAAGCCGAACTTATCCTTCAACTGCTGGATTTCGTCGATGATCTGCTTTTGCACCACCACGTCGAGCGCGGTTGTCGGCTCGTCCATGATGATCAGTTCCGGCTTGAGCGCGAGCGCAATGGCGATCACGGCGCGCTGGCGCATCCCGCCGCTGAGTTGATGCGGGTAGCTATCGACGCGATCCGCCTCGATGCCGACGGTTTCGAGCAGTTCGCGGGCACGTGCCCGCGCAACGTTCTTTTTCATCGGCACATGCGCCTGAATAGCGTCGACGATCTGTGTGCCGATGGTCATCACCGGATTGAGCGCGTTCATGGCGCTCTGTGACACGAACGAAATCTTCTCCCAGCGAATCTTTTGCAACTCGCCGACGGCGAGAATGGGTTGAAGTTGCGAGTATAGGTCGTGTTGCCTTCGCGCCCAATTGTCAAGATATTCAGGTCGCCATCTTGTGCAAAAATCGACGTGCCGGACAACGCGAGGAACAGAAGGAGCATGAACAAGGTCAGTGACCGTAACCGATTTTGCCGTATGAATTGCTGCATCAGTTTATCTCCAGCGAATTTCTAAAGGAAACTCATTATGTACAAACAGCCGAACATACTAAGCCCGATTGATGCCTCCTTTCTCTTCTCGACGAGCATTTGTAGCGTAAACGTCGAAATGACAATCAAATCTGAGGACGTTTTTCTTAAGTCTAAGGGATATTGATTGGGGGTAACGTTCTGGGGTAACTGCCTGCCTCTGTTGAACCGATCAAACGCACTTGCACCATGCGCTTGCCCACTCTTTCAAGCATCAGGACGCGGCTTACGACCGTGACGCACGACACGAGGAATCTTCAAACCCTCACCTTCGCCTAGAAAACAAAATCGGCTCGCGGATGAGCCGATTTTGTTTTTAAATTAGTGGGGAAGGAGGGACTCGAACCCTCACCTCGTAAGAGACATGATCCTAAGTCATGCGCGTCTGCCAGTTCCGCCACTCCCCCGCGATCAACGAAATTATAGGCGAGCCGGGATCGAGCAGCAAGGGGAAGTTATGCGCTGCCGCCTCACTCGATCTCGATATGCGAAATTTCGCCGGCGTCGGTCTCGCTCACGCGCGCGAGGATCGTGACGATGATCGTCTGCGCGAACTCGAACAAGCCCTGCATCTGCTTGATCCGCTCGACGTATAGCTGTGCCAGTTCGCGGTCTTGTTCGTCCATCGTGTCCATCTGGGAGTGCAGGCGACGGATGTTCTCCTCCATCACGCCGATGGCGCGATCCACATCGCGCATCTCGCGTCCCTTGAGGATATTGGTGATGATTTGCCAGAAGTCGGTTTCGGCTTCGTAGAACTTGCGCCGTCCACCGCTGCCGCGCACCCAAACCTGCCGCACCATCCCCAGATTTTCGAGCGTCCGCGTATTCATACTGGCATTGGCTTTGGAGATACTCAACCGCTCGACCAAATCGTCAAGGCATAACGGGCGGTCGCTGAGCAGCATGGCGCCGTACATTTGACCCATGACCTTGCTGAAGCCAAAATAGTCGGTGAGCTGTCCCAAGCCATCGATCATGCTGTCGTGGACTGCACTCAACATTGCCCTACTGTCGCCGCTTGCCGCCATGCCCGTACTCCTGCTCTTAACCCGTATTATTGTAGCAGTGAAAGTCCGCTCTGGCGACGGCACCGCGACAGTTAACGCATAAAGGTGTGCTTTCCTTGGGATCAGGTGACATTCGACACGCCTAGTCCCGTGAACGCCTCACTCGTAGCGCAGCGCATCGATCGGGTTCAGGGCTGCCGCCCGATTCGCCGGATAGATGCCGAAGAATACGCCGATACCGAACGAGATCGCCGTCGCCAAGAGGACACTGCCGCCCTCAATCGTGACCTGCAAGTCCGGCGAAAGCGCCGATACCAGCAGCGCGCCCACCAGCGAGATGCTGACGCCAATCGCACCGCCAACCAGCGAGATCGCCATCGCCTCGACCAAGAATTGCAATACGATGTCGCGCTTCTGCGCGCCGACTGCCTTGCGCAATCCGATCTCGCGGGTACGCTCCGTCACCGTCACCAGCATAATGTTCATGATCCCAATCCCGCCGACCAGCAGCGAAATCCCGGCGATGATGGCGAGGAAAATCGTCAGCAGCCCGGTGATCTGCTCCAGCGAGTTGAGCAGATCGGTCTGCGTGTAGATCTCGAACGTGTCCTCGTCGCGGAAGCTGATCCGCCGCTCCTCGCGGAGGGTCTGGCGGATCTCCGCCGCCAAGCGGTCGATGCTTTGATCGTCACGCGCTTGCACCAATAAGCTGCTGATCGGGCGGTCGCCGCTCAGATCACGTTCGCCACTCAAGCGCGTCTGCGCCGTCGTGATCGGCACGAAGATTTGGTCGTTCTCATCGCCACCGAAACCACCGACACTGCTCGCATCCGCCATCACGCCAACCACGCGAAAATTCACGCCGCCGATGCGGATCGTTTGCCCGACCGGATACGTATCCGGGAACAGCCGGTCGACCACCGTCAAGCCGATCACGGCGACCCGCGCCAACCCATCCATCTCGGTCTGATCGAAGAAGCGACCGGCAGCCACCGCTCGACTGCGCACTACGGGAAAGTTGGGCGTTACTCCACGAATCCGCCCTGCCGCCTCACGTCCGGCATAAGCGACGGCGCGCGTCAGATTGACCTGCGGCATCACGTAGAGCGCATCCGGCACGCGCGCCGGGTCGTCGAGCGCTCGCGCCTCATTCAGAGTCAGGCGCACCGTCTCGCCGCGCGCGTTTTGCCCGGAGAAGACGATCACGAGGTTGGTGCCTAAACCGAGGAACTGTCCGCGCACGAAGGTATCGACCGCCTGACCGATCGAGACCAGCACAATCACCGCCGCGACGCCGATGGTGATACCGAGCATCGTCAGCGCCGAGCGCAGCTTGTTCGAGCGCAATCCGCTGAGGGCGACGCGCACGTTTTCGAAAATCGAGCCGATCATTATTCGAACCTCAGCGCCTCGATCGGGCGCATTCGAGCGGCGCGGCTTGCCGGGTACAGCCCGAAGAAGATGCCGATCAGCGTACTGACGACGGTCGCCAGCAGCACCGCATCGGTCGTCAGCGCGAGCTGCAAATCTGGCACCAGCACCCCGCCAATTATCGTGATCAGCCAGCCAAAAGCGATCCCCAACGCGCCGCCGAGGAATGATAGGATCAGGCTTTCGATCAGGAATTGCAGCATGATGTCCGCTCCGCGCGCTCCGACCGCCTTACGCAGCCCGATCTCGCGGGTACGCTCGGTCACCGAGACCAGCATGATGTTCATGATGCCGATGCCGCCGACCAGCAGCGAAATCCCGGCGATCAGGCTCAGAAAGACGGTCAGGATGCCGGTGACCGCTCCCAACGACGACAGCAGATCGCCTTGATTGATGATGCGGAAGTCCTGCTCGCCTTGAAAGTGAATGTCATGCGCGTCACTGAGATAGCTTTCAATCTCCAGCGACGCCGACTCCATCTTCTCCTCGCTGACCGCCTGCACGTCGAACACGTCGACTTGATAGCCGCCATCGCGGGTGCGGGCGCGGTCGAGCCGGGTTTGCGCCGTCGAGAGCGGGATGTAAATCACCTCGTTTTGATCGCCAAGCGCGCCCAGTCCGCCGCCTTGCTCGGTCAGCACGCCGATCACCGTGAACACCCGCTGATTGATCCGCACGATCTGCCCGACGGGGTCGTAACTCTTGTCGCCGAACAGCCGCTCGACCATCGTTGTCCCCAGCACCGCCACCCGCGCCGCGTTATCGACATCCTCCGCGCTGATGAAAGTACCCAACTGCGGATACCATGCCCGCACGTCGACGAAATTCGGCGTTGTTCCGGTTACGACGGTCTGGGCGACATTCGCCCCCGCCGCGACCAGCGCCGGGAGGCTGTATTCCAGCGCCACCCGGCGGATGCTCGGCGCGTTCAGCGGATTCGCCAGCGCTTCACCCTCAATCGTGCTAAGCGGCTGGATCGTCGTCCGCGTTCCGCTGGTCGGCGTGGACGAGAACACGAACAACACGTTCGATCCCAACGCCTGAAATTCCGACTGAACGAAGTGCTCGACGCCGCGACCGAGGCTCACTAAGCCGATCACCGCGCCTACGCCGATGATGATACCGAGTGTCGTCAGAACGGCGCGCAGCCGGTTGATCAGCAGGCTGCCCAGCGCGATGCGAATGCTTTCAACCACGTTCATCGCTTACAGCTGCGGAAGACTCACAGCGGTGCCCCACTCCCGATCATCAACCGGCGCAGCGTATCGTAGTCGAAAATCTGAGCCACGTCGTTCGGCGCAGTGATCGGCGGAGCAGCATTGAAATGGTTGTATTGGACGTGATAGCCGAAATCGATGTGCAGCGGTTGCGTCGTCTCTGCGTCCGGGAACAGCATCTTTTGCGAAAAACGATCGAGGTCAAGTTCGTAGGTCAGATCGAGCGTTTCCAGATAGTGATCGCTGAGCCGGATGCGCTGCTGGACCACGACCTCCGAATCGCCGACGATCATCTGCAACAGCAAGAGCGTCATCTCCGCATCTGAGCGGCTCTGCATCTGTTCAAGCTGCTGGCGATAGGCTGCATCGACCGCCGGATCAGTCAGCATATCGCTCAATTTGAGGCGCGTCTCGAAGATGGCGATCCCCGGTTCCACCGATTTCAGGCGGCTGACGCTGGTCCACGGGGAGGTATCGACCGGGTTGACTCCCGCGACACCGGTACCTTTCAGATAGTCGTCAAAGACATGCGGGTCTTGATCGAGCATCAACCGCAGGAGACCTTCAAGGTCGATACCCGCCCAGCCGTATGCCGACAAATCGCCGAACAAGGCGCGTAAGCCACTCATGTTGAAGTAAACGACGCTGTCCGCTAAACGCATTTGCAGCGCCGCCGCTTCGACGTCGCTCCCCGATTGCATCGAAAACGTCAGATTGATGCTGGCACCCACATCATGTAAATATCCGGCGAGGTAGCTCGCAAATGCCTGCCCGTTGGAGAATGCCAACCGGTTATTCCACGCCGGCACATCGACCTGATACGCGCCGCCACCAATCGCCAGCACTTCAAGGTCGCCTTCGGGCAGATTCTGGACGTGAAGCGTCAAACGAAGGTCTAACGTTGCTGACTTCAGATTTGCCATCGCTGCCTGCGAGTCGGTCATGATCGTGCAGTCGGCGGTCGACAGCGTCCCACAGCTTGAATTCGTCTGCGCCTGCGCGACGGTTGGCAGCAGCAGAATAATGGTGATGATCAAAAGCAGGAATTTTCGCATCAAACCAACTTTCCTTTCCTCATCGTCTTCAGCCACTAATCGGGTCGAATGAAGCGCGGGGCAGCAGCACCACCCGCTGACCGGGTTCCAGCCCGGCGCTGATCTGGCTGTCGATGTCGCTGCGCAGCCCTAATTCGACCGGGATTTCGGTCGTTTGTCCGTTCTCATCCGCGACCGTAACGTAGGCTTGCTGGCTGGTCCGGTCGATACGGATGAAACGGTTCGGCAGCATGAGCACGTCGCGGAGTTCGTCCACGACGATCGTCGCCGTCGCACTCATCCCGATCCGCACCGGTTCGTCGGTCGCGTCGAGCAGCACCCGCACGGGATAAGTCACCAACTGTCCGACGACGGTCGGCGTCACTGCCACCCGCGATACCGTTCCGGTGATCGTCGCGCCCGGCAGTCCATCAAAACTGAACTCGACCATCTGCCCTTCAACCACCTTGACGACGTCGGTTTCGTCAATGGCGAGGTCGACGTAGCGCTGGCTGTCGTCGATCAGGGTCAGCGCCGCGTTATTGCTCGGCGGCAGTTCGCCCACCACCAGATTATTCTGCGCGATCACCCCATCGAACGGCGCGATCAGCGTCGCCCGATCCAGCGCCGCTTGCGCTTGATCGACCACCAATTGCGCCATGCTCAGGTTGATTTCGGCTGTCTGCAAGTCGAAATCGTCAGGACCATTCTCCAGTTGATTGAGCGCCGCCCGCGCTTGTACGGCGGCAGCGTTCGCCGCCGCGACGCTGCCGGGATCGGCAGTTTGGTCAGCAGCAGCAGCCGCGTTCGCGTCCGCGATCTCGACGCCGTACTCCGCCTGTCGCAGCCCCGGATCGAAACTGCTGGCGTCCGGCGCCGAGACCGACGGCAGCAAGCCTGTCAGCCCTTGATTGATCTGGTTGATCACGTCCGGCGGCACGTCGACACCGTCGGGGATCAATCCGGAAATGTCCGGCGAGAAACCGCTGGTGTTCGCCGCCGAGTCGCGCTGAAGCTGCGCTTGCCACAGTCGGTTGCGCGCGATCTCACTTTGCAGCCGCGCGATCTCCGCCTGATTGGGATTGACACTGCTGTAAGCCGCATTCAGCGAAGCCAGAGCCGTGTTGAGCGCCGCGCGCGCCGCCGCCAGATCGGTCTCGCGCGGCGGACTGGTCAGCGCTTCATAGGCGATCCGCTGTAAATCGAAAGCAACCTGCGCCTCCTCCAACGTTGACGCCAGATCAGTCGTATCGAGCACCGCCAGCGTATCACCCGCTCGTACCTGATCGCCAACGCTGACCCGCACGTCTCGGACGATCCCGCTCGATTCGAACAACAGCGCCACCTGCTTTGCCGGAGCGACTGCTCCGGTCGCACTCACGGTCAAGCGCAGATCGCCGATCTGTGCGGTCGTCTCGTCAAGGATCTGCTGGGTCGTCTGGCTTTCGCCACTGCCAGCTTGAAACGACTGTCGCGCCAGCGCCAACCCGCCGCCGATCACGATCAGCACTCCGACGATTAACAGAATCCGTCTCATCACCTAATTTCCAAATAAGCCGATGCTGTCGGCGGATAGGTCAATGCCGATCGTGTCGCCTTCGTGCAGCCCGCTGACGATCTCGCTGCGATCCTGTCCCTGCAAGCCGAGTGTCACCGGCACTTCCCGCAGACTCTCGTCTGCGCTCACCAGATTGACGTAAGCCTGCCCGCTCTGGCGATCCAACCGGATATATTGGTTCGGCACGACCAGCGCACCGGCTTTCGCGTCCACGATGATCGCCGCGTCCGCCGTCATGCCGACGCGCACGCGCGGATCGGTGTCGTCGAGTGTGATCGTCACGTCATAGCTGACGATGCCATTGTCGTTGTTCGGCACCAGCGCAATCGAAGCGGTGGTTGCCGCTAGTTCGGTATCCGGCAGCGCATCGAGCCGGACGCGCACCGGCATCCCGACCGCGATCTGGCGCACGTCAATCTCATCCGCCTGCACCACCAGATGCAGCGGCGTCACGTCGGCGATCTCGACCACCGCCAGCCCCGGCGCGACCAGTGACCCGGTTTCGACGTTGACGTTCGTCACAATCCCGTCGAATGGCGCGGTCAGCACCGTCCGATCCAGCGCTGCTTGCGCTCGATCCAGCTTGATCTGCGCCTGCGCGACCGCCGCATCCGCTCGCTCGATGTCGGCATCACTCGCGCCCGCCCGCAGCCGGTCGAGTTCGCTCTGTGCCTGCGCGACGCGGGCATAAGCGGCGTTGACCTGCGCGGGACTGCCGTTTTGCAGCGCTTGGAGGTTCAGCCGCGCGATCTCGGCGTTGAAGTTCGCTTCGCCCACTTTCGCATCCAGCAGATCGATCTGCTCTTGCGTGCCGCTGCCGAAGGCGCGGGCGTGCTGCGCGTCTGTCAACGCTTGCTGCGCCTGATCGTAGGCAAGCTGCGCCGCGCGCAAATCATCGGCAGATACCGCGTTCTGGACGCTGCTCGCCGCCCCTTGCGCGCTGGCGACGTTGGCTTCTGCCACCGCGATCTGCGCTTCGGCGGGTCCCGCCAGCAGTCGATCCTTTTGCAGCAATGCCAATTGCAGCGCGAGATCGGCTTGCTCGTGCGCGATCTGCTGGAGATCGTCCACCTGCCGCGCCAGCACGTCGCCCGCGTGAACCACCGCCCCCGCCTCGACCGGCAGATCCACCACCCGACCGGGCGCGCTGAAACTCAGCCGCACGGATCGCTCCGCTTCGACCGCCCCAATCGCCGAGACTGTCGAATCCACGTCGCCTCGCTCGACCGTATAGGTTTGAATGTTCCCGGCACGTGACGGCGTGACGCGGCGCGCGCTGGCGGCGAAAATCGCCAGCGGCAGCATGACCACCAACACCGTCAATACCAGCAAAGATCGCCTAACTGACATCGCTCACCGACTTATCTACTGTCTTATCATAGCGCACATACCGCTATTAAAGCCTGAATACTGGGACGAATTTGATATTAAGCTGGCGTGAAGTACAGCATAATGGTAATATTGGATGTGTCAACTTTCACAAACAACTTTTGACAGCAGGAGATCCGGGCATTATGCCGTCACCTATTCCAGACATTGTCATCAGTCGTCTGCCGGTGTACCTCCGCGCGCTTGAGCGTCTGTCGCAAGAAGGTGAAGAAGTCACCTCTTCGCATGAACTCGGCAAGCGGCTGGGAATCAGTTCCGCGCAAATTCGCAAAGACCTGTCGCACTTTGGCGGTTTTGGCAAACAGGGGACTGGTTACAAGATTGCCTTTCTGAAAGACCAACTACGGCAAGTCTTAAAAGTCGAGCGGGAATGGCAGGTTGCGCTGGTCGGCGCGGGTGACCTCGGCAGCGCGGTCGCGCGCTACAAAGGCTTCGCCGAGCGCGGGTTTCACATCGGTTACGTTTTCGATAATTCCCCGGAGAAAATCGGGAAGCGGGTCGGTAGTTTCACCATCCGCCCGATTGAGGCAATCGGCGAGACTATCAGCGAGAACAATATCAAAATCGCCATGATCGCCGTGCCCGCCGAAAATGCGCAAGCGGTCGCCGATCAATTGATCGAGGCGGGCGTCCGCGCCATCCTGAATTACGCGCCCATCAACTTGAATGTCCCGGAAAACGTCCGCGTTCAGTACATCGACCCGGTCATCCACCTGCAGCGCATGACCTTCTATCTGGTCTAAACTCCTTGGGCGATCCGGCGCAAAATCGCCGGGTCGTTCAGGGCACGTCCCGCCCCAACTGCCACCGCAATCAGCGCGTTATCCGCTCGATACACCGGCACCCCGGTCTCACGGGTCAGGAATTGATCCAGCCCGCGCAGCAGCGCGCCGCCGCCCGTGAGCACGATCCCCCGGTCGATGATGTCCGATGCTAATTCCGGCGGCGTATTGCCGAGCACGCCGCGCACCACCCCGGCGATCTCGTGGAGCACTTCCTCGATCGCTTCGACAATCTCGCCGGTGCTGATTGTGATCGTGCGCGGCAGTCCGCTGACGTTATCGCGCCCTTGCAGTTCCATCGTCAGTTCTTCGCTGAGCGGCACGGCAGCGCCAACTTGAATCTTCACCGACTCGGCGGTCGGTTGACCGATAGTGAGGTTATATTTTCGCCGCACGTAGCTGATGATCGCGTCGTCGATCCGCAGTCCGCCGATGCGCCCACTCTCCGCCCGCACGATGTTGTTCATCGTCAGCACCGCCGCCTCGGTAACGCCACCGCCGACGTTGACGATCATGTCACCGGCGGGTGTCCCCACCGGCAGCCCCGCCCCGATCGCCGCCGCTAGCGGCTCCGAGATCAGGAAGGCTTCGCGCGCTCCGGCAGCGAGAGCCGCCTCGTGTACCGCCCGCCGTTCGACACTGGTCACGCCATACGGCACCGAGATCATCACGGTTGGCTTGAAAAACCGCACCCGTCCGGCGACTTTGCCGAAGAAATGGCGCAGCATTGCCTCGGTGACTTCGTAGTCCGCGATCACGCCGTTTTGCAGCGGTCGGATCACCTGAATGTCTTCTTCGTCCACGCGCCCCAGCATCTCGCGGGCGGGCTGCCCGATCTCGACGATCCGCTCGTCCTCGGTCGTCAGGGCGACCAGCGCCGGTTCTTGCAAGACGATTTGTTCATTTTCATAAATCAGGACGTTGATCGTGCCCAGATCAACGCCCAGTCGTTTGTCAAACATTCCCATAACTGCAGCTCATCTGGCGGGCGCTCCGCCCTTCCGGCGACATTATCGCGCCATTATACCATGCAGCACGACGCCCGGACGATGATCGTCGTCCGGGCGTCGTGCATTCGTCAGGGGAAATTTAGACCGGCAGCGCTATCGCTAATCGCAACCAGCGCCGCTCACCAAGCAGTTCGGGCTTACTCGCTGTCGTCGTCTTCTTCCATGATGCGCAGCACCGCGCTACCGCGCGACTGCACCCGCCGCTGAATCTTGAGCGCTAATTCGGCGCGGCGCAGCGTCAGTACGGCTTGACGGTTCTCTTCTTCGGGCACGCCTTCTTCCATCAGCGTCGCCGCCCGCTCGCGCGCTTCTTCGGCAGCCACCGCGTCGATCTCGAACGACGACTCGGCTAAGTCCGCCAGCACGACGACCTTGGTCGGGCGAATGTCCACAACGCCGCCGTAGATGGCGAAGCTTTCCTCCGCCTTCCCTTTGCGGACGATCAACTCGCCAAAAGCGAGGGTCGTCAACACGGGCGCGTGACGCGGCAGGATACCCATTTCGCCTTCCGAACCGGGGACAATGATCATGTCCGCTTCCGGCTCCGAAAACACGACTTTCTCCTGCGTGACAATTTCAACCGCGATCGGCATGGTTTAGCCTGCTTTCTCGGCTTCTTCGTGACGCGCCAGCACGTCCTCAATCGGACCTGCCATGTAGAAGCTCTGCTCGGCAATGTGATCGACTTCGCCATCAAGGATCATGCGGAAGCCGCGAATGGTGTCCTTGATGCGCACGTACTTGCCTTCACGACCCGTGAACTGCACCGCGACTTTGAACGGCTGGCTGAGGAACATCTCGATCTTGCGGGCACGGGAAACCAGCAGCTTGTCGTCGTCCGACAGTTCGTCGATACCAAGAATGGCGATGATGTCCTGCAAGTCCTTGTAGCGCTGGAGCACCTGCTGCACTCGCCGCGCCGTGTCGTAGTGTTCGTCGCCTACGATCAGCGGGTCGAGAATTTTGCTGGTGCTCCCCAACGGATCGACCGCCGGGAACAGCCCGCGCGAAGCAATCGAGCGTTCCAACGCAATCGTTCCGTCGAGGTGCGTGAACACCGCCACCGGTGCTGGGTCGGAGTAGTCGTCTGCCGGGACGTAGACCGCTTGCATCGAGGTGATCGAGCCGGTTTGCGTCGAGGTAATCCGCTCCTGAAGCTGCCCCATCTCGTCCGCCAGCGTCGGCTGGTAACCGACTGCCGAAGGCATACGTCCGAGCAGCGCCGAGACTTCCGCCCCCGCCAGCGAATAACGGAAGATGTTGTCGATGAACAGCAGCACGTCGCGCCCTTCATCACGGAAGTATTCCGCCATCGCCAAGCCCGATAACGCCACGCGCAGACGCACGCCCGGCGGCTCGTTCATCTGACCGAAAGTCATCGCCAGCTTGGGCAGCACGCCCGCTTCTTCCATTTCGTAGTAAAGCGCCGTACCTTCACGGGTGCGTTCGCCCACGCCAGCGAACACCGACAAACCGGAGTGCTCAGTCGCAATCGAGTTGATCAGTTCCTGAATGGTGATGGTCTTGCCAACACCCGCACCACCGAAGATGCCCGTCTTGCCGCCTTTGGTCATCGGCGCGATCAGGTCAATGACCTTCATGCCCGTCTCGAAGATTTCGATGTGAGTCGTCTGGTCTTCGAAGTCAGGCGCTTCGGCATGGATGGAACGGCGCGGCGTATCCGCCGGAAGCTCCTCACCCAAGTCCACCGGCTGACCGAGCACGTTGAACACACGCCCCAACGACGCCTGTCCCACGGGGACAGTGATCGGCGAACCGGTGGCGAAGGCAGGGACACCGCGCTGCAAGCCGTCGGTGGTGTCCATGGCGACCGTGCGGACCGTACTGTTACCAAGCTGAAGCTGCACCTCAAGGATTAAATCAGTTTCTCCGGCACGCGGCACGCGGATAGCATCATAAATATCCGGCAGCTGCCCTACGGGGAACGCTACGTCCACCACCGCGCCCAGAACTTGGGTAATTTTGCCCTGAATTTCGCTCATTTACTCGCTCCTCTAGGACTGCTGCGCGACAACGGCTTGGGCGTTGCGGGTGTGAGCAGCAAGGTCGCTCTCAATCTTATGCGTCGTTTTGTCAATTGAATTTTGCAGCGCCTCGGCGCCGCCCACGATGTCGAGGATTTCGTTGGTGATCCCCGCCTGCCGCGCTTTGTTGTAAACGAGCGTGAGGTCCTCGACCAGCCCGTTCGCGTTATCGGTCGCGTTTCGCATCGCCACCATCTGCGCCGAATGCTCGCTGGCTTGGCTTTCCAAAATCGCCTGATACAACTGCAGCATCGTGAAGCGCGGGACAATTTCCTCAAGGATCGCTTCAGCGCTCGGCTCATACTCGTAATCGGCTGCGCCGGTCGTCACCGCCGGTACGTCTTTGATGAACTCTGCAACCGCTTGATCGTCCGTCTGATACGGGATCAGCGGCAGCAGGCGCGAGACGCGCGGCTTTTGCGTCAGCGTGTTGACGAAGTCGGTATAGGCGAGGAAGACCTCGTCGACTTCGCCGCTCAGGAACGAGTCGATTGCCAAGCGGACGATCGGCGAAATCTGCGCCAGCGTGATGTCCGGCGGATCGCCGAATTCGGCGATCACGTTTTCGTGGATGCGGATCAGCGCGTCGCGCCCCTTCCGCCCAACCGTCACATACTGAGTCGGTACGTTCATCCGCCCTTGAAAGCGCCGCGCCACCCGGATCATGTTAGTATTGAAGGCACCCTTCAACCCGCGATCCGACGTGATCAGCACGATCATGACGTTTTTGACTTCCGTGCGCGGCGTCAGCAGCGGATGCAGCGGAACTCCTTTGGTCGCTGCCGCCTGTACGTTCAGCAGAATCTCCCACGCCTTCTCAGCAAAGGCGCGGCTTGCCAGCACACGCGCTTGCGCCTTGCGTACCCGCGATGCGGACACGGCTTCGAGCGCGCGGGTGATCTGCCCGATGTTCTTGATACTGCGAATGCGATTTCTTACTTCGCGTGCGCTTGCCATCTATTCCTCCTCACGGGGAGCCTTAGCTCCAAGTCGCGTTGAATGCTTCGATGGCGCTCCGCAGTTGTTGTTCCGTCTCGTCGGACACCACTTTCTCGGTCTCGATGGTATTGGCAATCGCGCTGTACTGCCCGTGATAGGCGCGCAGGAAGGCAGTCTGCCATTCCTTGACCCGATCTACCGGCACGTCGTCGAGCAGACCGCGCGTACCGGCGTACAGTACCGCGACTTCGTCGGACAATGCCAGCGGTTGATACTGCGGCTGCTTGAGCAGTTCCGTCAGCCGCAAACCGCGATCCAACTGACGCTGTGTCGCTTTGTCGAGGTCAGAGCCGAACTGAGCGAACGCCGCCAGCGAGCGGAACTGCGCGAGGTCGAGGCGCAAACCACCGGCGACCTTCTTCATCGCCTTCGTCTGCGCATCGCCACCAACGCGGCTCACGCTGATACCAACGTTGATCGCGGGGCGCTGACCGGCGTTGAACAACTCGCCTTCAAGGAAGATTTGCCCGTCCGTGATCGAAATCACGTTGGTGGGGATATACGCCGACACGTCGCCGAGCAGCGTTTCAATGATCGGCAGCGCCGTCAAGCTGCCGTTACCACGCGCCTCACTCAACTGAGCGGCACGCTCCAGCAGGCGGCTGTGCAGATAGAACACGTCGCCCGGATACGCTTCACGTCCCGGCGGGCGGCGCATCAGCAGCGAAACCTGACGATACGCCCAAGCGTGCTTGGAAAGGTCGTCGTAGACCACCAGCGCGTGCTTGCCGTTCTCCATAAACCACTCGCCGATCGCGCAGCCCGAATACGGCGCGATGTACTGCAGCGCCGCCGAGTCCGAAGCCGTCGCCGTAACGACGGTGGTGTATTCCATCGCGCCGTTCTGCTCCAACATCGCCACCAAGCGCGCGATCTCGCCGCGCCGCTTGCCGATGGCGACGTAGATGCAGTACAGGTCTTTGCCCTTCTGGTTAAGGATGGTGTCAATCGCCAGCGCCGACTTTCCGGTCTGGCGGTCACCGATGATCAATTGGCGCTGACCGCGACCGATCGGCGTCATACCGTCGATGGCGACGATACCGGTCTGCACCGGCTGATACACGTTCCGCCGCGCCATCACACCGGGTGCGATCCGCTCGATGTTGTAGAGCTCGTCCTGCGGGATGGGACCGCGACCGTCGACTGGCTCGCCGAGCGCATTGACGACGCGCCCGACCAAGCCCATACCGACCGGCACGGAAGCGATACGACCGAGCGGGCGAACTTCGTCGCCTTCGTTGATCGTGTCATATTCGCCGAGGATGATGACACCGACGTTATCAGCTTCAAGGTTGAAGGCGATGCCCGCCGAGCCATTGCTGAAGCGCACGAGTTCGCTGAAACGGATGTTGTTCATCCCGCTCACACGAGCGATACCGTCGCCGACTTCCTCAACGTAACCAACCTCGACGGATTCGAGACTGGGGTTGTAATCGTTAATTACGCTGAGTAGCGATTCGGAAATATTGCTGGAGATGTCCGCCATTTGCGTCTCCTAAACGTAGAAGGACAGTTATAGAACTATACTTGCTCCAAGTGCCGGCGCAGGCGGGCACTGAAAGACCATTATGCAGTTTAGCTTAAGCAATCTGTGCTGTATATGCAATTTTAAACGATGCCACGCTATTTGTCCACTTTTTCACGAACGAAATTTGCAGCAGAGCGAGTCCACCGATCTAGCCCTTATCTTTCTTTTCCTGCGCCTTGCCCAACTCAACCGAGCGGCGATAGGCAGCATAGACCGCCTGTGACAGTACCGTCCGCAGCCCGCCCTTTTCGAGCTTATACAGCGCTTCAGCGGTTGTCCCGCCGGGACTGGTCACTTGATTACGGAGTTCCGCTTGGTGCATGCCCGACTGCCGCGCGAAATCGACCGAGCCGCGCACCGTTTGCAGCACCAAGCGCTCGGCGTCGCGCCGCGAGAAGCCCATATGTACGCCCGCATCGATCAGCGCTTCCATAAAGAGGAAGACGTAAGCCGGTCCCGTTCCGCTGAGCGCCGTCGCCATGTCGAGAAACTTTTCGTCATCCATGTAGAGTTCTTCGCCGAGCGCGCCGAGCAGGAGTTTCGCCTGATCGCGCTCACTCTCCGGCACGTCCGGCGTCGCCGTCCACACTGTGATCCCCTCGCCGATCTGGGCGGGGGTGTTCGGCATCGCCCGCGCGATACTGTGATTGCCGGTGCCATCAATGATCGTGCTGATCCGCACCCCGGCGAGAATACTCAGCACCAGTGACGGCGCACGTCCCTTCCCATTCAGCGACGCCAACACGTGACTGAGCACCTGCGGCTTGGTCGAGAGCACGAGGATGTCGGCGGCTTCGGCGGCTTCGGCGTTGTTCATGGTAAAGCGGAGGTGATAGCGTGCCACCAGTTCGTGCCCGCGTTCCTCGCGCGGGTCGGCGGCGATCAACTGGTCGGCGGTGAGCAGCTGCTCGTTGAGCAGCCCCTTGATGATCGCTTCCGCCATCACGCCGCTGCCAATAAATCCGATCGTCTTATTCTCAAGCCCCACCGCGACCCCCTATTTCCTCGTCCAAAAGTCGGTCAAATCCTGAGTCAATTCACGCTGAACGAGTCGGTTTTCGGTCCGGCATAGCTCAGCAGATAGAATGAACGTTCGCACCCTTGATACGACTCCGTCAAGAAATCAGTGACGATGTAACCATGAGCAAACACCGCTTCGAACAACTTGCGGACGTGCAGCCGCCATTCCCGCGCCAGTTGTTCATTCGCCCGCTCAAGGTCAAGATAGCGCGACGGAATTTCGAGCAGCCCCATCGACCCGACGGGCATCGTCGTTGTTTCGGCGGGAACCAACAGCCCATCCGCCGAAACCGTCGCGGGATTCAAGATCGCCGTTTCCGCTTCAAGATAGTGACTCAGCATCAAGTCGCTGCGACTGCCGGATACCCGCTCCTTGACACGCCGGTTGGTCACCCACCATTCCACCATCAAGCGGTCGGACATGCCGAAAGTCGTCAAGCCGCCTTCTTCCGACGTTCCATAGTAGTTTTCGCTGAAGGCACTGCAGACCGCGCCCAGCTTGCGAATGTTCAAATGCGCGTTGAGCGACAGCAGCGGATCGAACGTCCAGACGATCAGCCGCACGCCCTCGGCAATGGCGAGATCGCGCTGCGCCAGCTTCAGCCGATAGCCGATTCCCTGTCCGCGATACTCCGGCAGCACCACCATCCGCTTGGAGACAAATTGCAGATTCGCCATCGCTGGTCGCGGCGGATCTTGCATATTCGTACCCAAGAAACCGATCAACACGCCGACCGGGCGGTCGCCGTCGAACGCCGTCAGGACGTGCCCGCCGTGATTGGCAATTGAGAATAACATGTGCGCCGGGATGACCGACTCAAGGTCATCGCCCCAGTAGATTTTTTGCAGATCGACCACTGGGCGGAGTTCGTCCAGCGTGCGCAGCAGCCGAATATCAATCGTCCCCATAGACCAAACCTACGATTCGTTCAGAGTAATCAGCCATGACTGACGAGGAGAACGACGGCTTAAGTCTCCTTCTCATCACTCATTGCCCATCACTCGCCACGCCTAAGTCACCTTTGGTCGGCGGCTTAGAGTATAGCGCACCAATTCCAGACCATAATGCCGCCCGCGCATGTACGTGAGCAGCGTATCCTCGAAGCGCTGTGGATGCACGCCGAAATAGCGAAAGATATTGCCCAATCGCGCCGTCCGATTGGTCGCCAAGATGTCCAACCACTGCGGTGTCAGCAGCGAGCGCGGCAGGATTCTACTGGTGATTGCGGTGATCCAGCGCAGCGCGTAGGGCGGCACGCCGATCACCACGCGATGCACGCCCGAAACCCGCATCACTGTGCTGATCAGGTCTTGCAGCGTGATATATTCCGGTCCGCCGATTTCGATCACCGCATCGACCGTATCCAGCACCTCAAGACTGCCGATTAACGCGGAAACGACGTCCTCAATGTAAATCGGATGCAGCACAACCTCGCCGCGTCCCGCCATCAAGAACACGCCCGGCGCGACGGTGAGCTGCATGGCGATGTGATTGACAAAGGCATCGTCCTCGCCGAAGATCAGCCCGGATCGGATGATCGTGTACGCGAGTCCGCTCGCCTTAATCGCGTCCTCGACCAGCCCTTTGAAACGCAGCAGGGGGTACGCCGCCGACGGCGACGCGCCCAGATGACTCAGCGTGATAATCCGCCCGACGCGCGCCGCGCGGCACGCCGTGATCAAGTTGCGCGTCCCGATCAACTCGACGCGCTCCAGATCGCGCGGACCACCCCACCACTGAGCATTCTCAAGATGGATCACCACGTGCGCGCCGGTCGCCGCGCGGAACAGCGCCTCCTCGTCGAGGATGCTGCCGACCACGATCTCCGGCTGCCGTTCCCATGGCAAATCATCGGCTTTGTCGGCGGAAATCAAGCAGCGCACCGGAGCGTTGAGTGCCAGCAAGCGCGCCACCAAATGCCGTCCAACAAACCCGGTCGCCCCGGTCACAAGGATCAAATCGAAACACCCTCCATAAGCCGCCGATTATAACACACGCCCCTCACCGGAGTAACCACCGTCCGCCAATGGTGTTTCATCTTGTGAAATGAGAAAGTTTTGTTAGGCTTATGGTAGTTTGCTGCAATAAATCGGGTTGACTCTCCAACCCGTAAGGGAGTTTGCTGTGAAAGAACGACGGGTTGTCGTGACCGGTATGGGCATCCTCTGCCCCACCGGCAATAGTGTCGAAGAAGCATGGCAGAATGCTGCCGCCGGCAAGACCGGCATCCGCACGATCCAGCGTTTCGATACTGGTCATCTGGAAAATCACTTCGGCGGTGAGGTCAAAGGCTTCAACCCCGATGAATTCTTGGGCAAACGCGAAGCGCGCCGCACCGACCGCGTCACGCAGATGGCGCTCTACGCCGCTAAGTTCGCCCTTGAGGACTCTGGCTTGGAGATCAACGACGAGAACCGCTATCAGATCGGCTGCATCGTTGGCTCAGGTATCGGCGGGATCAGCGCGATCGTCGAAAGCGTGCGCTCGTTCTTCGACAAGGGACCCAAGTTCGTCAGCCCCTTGATGGTGCCGATGATGCTCCCTGATGCGCCGAGCAGCAAGATTTCGATGGCGTACGGGCTGCGCGGTCCCAACTTCGCCATTTCTACCGCCTGCGCGACCGGCAATAACTGCATCGGCGAGGCGACCGAGATCATCCGGCGCGGGCAAGCCGTCGCCTGTCTCGCTGGCAGTTCGGAAGCAGGCTTGGTCGATATAGCCATCGCCAGCTTCAATAATATGACCGCTATCTCGCGCCGCAACGATGCCCCGGAACGTGCTTCGCGCCCGTTCGACGTCGACCGCGACGGCTTCGTGATCGCCGAAGGTGCAGCGATCCTCGTGATTGAAGAACTGGAGCACGCCAAAGCACGCGGTGCGCACATCTACGCCGAAATCGTGGGCTATGGACACACTTCGGACGCCTACCACGTCACCGCACCGCTGGAGACTGGCGAAGGTGCGGCGAAAGCGATCACTTACGCGCTCGAAGACGCCGAACTGACTCCCGCCGACCTCGACTACATCAACGCGCACGGCACCAGCACGCCGCTCAACGACAAGAGCGAAACGCTGGCGCTCAAAGTCGCGCTCGGCGAGCAGGCTTATGAGGTTCCGATCAGTTCGACCAAATCGGTCACCGGGCACTTGATGGGCGCCGCCGGTTCCGTTGAAGCGGTCTTCACCATCAAAGCGATCAACGAAGGCTTCATCCCGCCGACCGTCAATCTCGACAACCCGGACCCGGAGTGTGATCTCAACTACACCCCGCACGTGGGCGTCGCCAAGAACATTGACATCGCCATGAGCAACTCGTTCGGGTTTGGCGGGCATAACGCCGTCTTGATTTTCTCGAAATATCACGCGAATGGTCACTCGTAATCGGGGCGTACCGTCCCATGCCGAGCCTATATACGCGCATATCGTCGGCTGGGGGATGGCAGTCCCCGAAAACATCCTGACGAACGACGACCTCGCCGCGATTGTCGAGACTTCGGACGAGTGGATTCAGGCGCGTACCGGCATCCGCGAGCGCCGGATCGCCGGGGAGCACGACACGACGGCGACGCTCGGCTTAAAAGCCGCGCAAAATGCGCTCGAAGTCTCCGATGTGCTGCCGACTGAGATCGACATGATCATCGTCGCGACCTCGACACCGGAGCACGTCTTTCCAAGCACCGCCAGCTTGATCCAGTCGTGGCTGGGCGCGAATAAGGCAGGCGCGTTTGACTTGAGCGCCGCCTGTTCCGGCTTCGTCTATGGTGTCGATATGGCAGCTCAGGCGATTCGCTCCGGGCGGATTCAGACGGCAGTCGTGATCGGTGCCGAGACGATGAGCCGCGTCCTCGACTGGCAGGATCGCGGCACCTGCATCCTCTTCGGCGATGGCGCAGGCGCGGTTGTCCTCACCGCCAGCCCGGTCGAAGGTGGCGTGCTCTCCGCCGTGCTCCGCTCCGACGGTTCCGGCGGTGACATGCTCGGTATTCCCACGTTCGGCAGCATCGATGTGGGTGACATCCCGGTGCTGTCACGCGGCTACAAATTCGGTAAGATGCACATGAACGGTGGCGAGGTCTACAAGTTCGCCACCCGTGTGATCGGCGAAAGCATCACGCAGGCGCTCGACCTCGCCGGGCTGACGATCAAGGACATCAAGCTGATCGTCCCGCATCAAGCAAATCAGCGCATCATGCACGCTGCCGCCCGTGCGCTCAAGGTCGACAACTCGCTGTTCATGAGCAACATCGCCCGTTACGGCAACACCTCGGCAGCGTCGATCCCGATTGCGCTCTGCGAAGCGATTCAGCAGGGCAAAATCGAGCAGGATGACTACATCGCCTTCGTGGGGTTCGGCGGCGGGCTGACATGGGCGTCAATGGTCGTCCAATGGGGATCAGCCAACGCCGACGAGCGCAGCGCGATCACCTTCAACCGCCAGCGACGACAGGTCAGCTATGCGGTCGCGTGGTGGCGCGCTCGCCTCAACCGCATGAGCCATCAAGCCGGCGAGACCATCAGCCGCATTCGCCCCCGGCAAGGACGCATCCGCCGCCTGCGCCACAAGATGGATCAGAAAGACTTCCAGTAGAATCAAAAACGCCCGGCAGCTACCGGGCGTTTTCATTTTAGGGCGATTTCACCCCGTTTCGTCCCGTATTTCTCCCCCTCGCCTAGTAAGCGAAGCGGCGGAGAGAGAGCTGGGGGTTAGGTCAGTTTTTACCGCCGCCGATTTGCCAGACCGATGAAGTAGACCAACTGCAAAATCGCCGTGATCGCCGCCGCGACGTAAGTCAGTGCCGCCGCCGTCAACACTTGACGGGCACCGCTGGCATCCTGCTCGGAGATCAGCAAGCCGCTCTGCCGCAGCAGACCAATTCCGCGGCGACTGGCATCGATCTCGACCGGCAGCGTCAGCAGCATGAAGACGACCATCACGCCGAACAGCGCAATCCCCAAATACATCAATCCCGTGATTCGTAGGAACAAGCCCGCGAAAATCATCATGTAGCCGATCTGCGGGGCGAGTTGGACACCCGGCACAAGGAAGTTGCGCATCTGAATCAGCACCGAATTCTGCTGGTGCTGTTCGACGTGCCCCAGTTCGTGCGCGACCACCGCCATCGCTGCCACCGAGGGTACCGTCGCGATCCCCTGCGACAGCCGCACCACCCCCGCGCTTGGATCGTAGTGATCGCTTAGCTGACCCTGCACGCCTTCCAGCGGCAGGCTTTGCACGTCAGTGCGCGCAAAAATCCGTTCGGCAACCTGCGCGCCGGTCAAGCCCGCGCTGTTGCGCTCGTTGCTCCACTTGCTGTATGCCGATTTGACAAATGCCTGCGCCGCCAAAGACAGCAGCAGCGTCGGCACGAATACGTAAATCAGATAGGTAGGATCGAAGAACATTGACTAGTCCGTTCGTGTTCTAGTTCTTTGCTGCTTAACTATACGGGAAAGATCGCAAGAATCCCCTCAGAAACGAATTAGTGTTCGGCAAGAACGCCCCGCCTCAAACAGATGTTTTCTCCCCCTCGCCCTATAGGAGATGGAGGTCGGGGGGGTGAGGGGTTTAACTACGCTCCCAGCGTCGCCGTCAGCCCTGCCCGGTCGTTGAGCGACCACGGCAGCAGACAGTTATCGAGCAGGCGCGGCGTACCGATCTTGACCACCAGCATCACTAACAGTGGAACGTCGGTCGGCTCGTGAACGCCGCGCAGCAGGTACGGCTCGGTTACCGCGACGTAATCGACCTGCGCCAGCGGCTCGGCATGCAGCACGTCTTTGATGATCTCACGCAGCCGCGCCGGGCTACGTTCACCCTGCTCGTAAGCATCTGCCGCCGCCCGCAGGGATCGATAGAGCACGGTTGCCGCTTGACGTTCCGCCGCGCTCAGGTAGACGTTGCGCGAACTCAGCGCCAAGCCATCCTCGGCGCGCACCGTCGGACAGACCGCGATCTCGACCGGGAAGTTCAGGTCGCGCACCAGCCGCCGCAGCACGACGACTTGCTGCGCATCTTTCTGCCCAAAGTAGGCGGTCTGCGGCTGCACCAGATTGAACAGCTTGCTGACCACCGTCGCTACGCCTTGAAAGTGCCCCGGTCGCCGCTCGCCTTCCAGCCCCATCGACACGAACTCGACGTCGACCAGCGTTTGAAAGCCATCCGGGTAGATTTCTTCCGGCGACGGCGTGAACACGAGATCGACGCCTGCCTGCTCCAGCAACGCGAGGTCGTGATCCAAGTCGCGCGGGTAGGCTTCAAAGTCCTCGCCCGGCGTGAACTGCGTCGGATTGACGAAGATCGTCACGACGACGTGATCGTTTTCCGCCCGCGCCGCCTCAATCAGCGCCAGATGTCCGGCGTGCAGCGCCCCCATCGTCGGCACGAGACCGACCTTCCCCTTCAGCTTCAGCCGCGCCGCGCGCAGCGCTTCAATCGTTTTCGCCTGATGCAGTGTCTTACCCGACATTGTCCTCCCCATCCGTACGCAATGCTGCGATGATTTCGGGTTTCATGGTAAAGCTGTTTTCGGCAGTCGGGAAGCTGCCCGCTTGTACCTCGCTGACGTAAGCACCCACTGCTTCGCGCATCGCGTTTCCCAACTGCGCGAACTGCTTGGTATGACGCGGCACGAACTCGTCGAACAAGCCGAGGATGTCGTGAAACACCTGTACTTGACCGTCACAGGCTGCTCCCGCACCGATGCCAATCGTCGGGATGTGCAGCCGCCCGGTGATCAGCTCAGCCAGCTCCGCCGGCACCGATTCGAGCACGACGGCGAACGCGCCCGCGTCTTGGACTGCTTGCGCGTCACGGATCAGTTGTTTCGCGGTATCGAGATCGCGCCCCTGCACCCGAAAGCCGCCGACCTTATAGACACTCTGCGGCATCAAGCCGATGTGCCCCATTACCGGGATTCCGGCATCGACCACGCGATCAATCGTCGCCGCCAGCGACTCGCCGCCCTCCATCTTGATCGCGTTGACGCCGCTCTCCTGCATCAGCCGTCCGGCGTTGGTGAGCGCCTGCTCGATGCTAACGTGATAGCTCATAAACGGCATGTCGCCGACCACCAGCGCCTTATTGGTCACGCGGGTGACGATGCTGGCATGGTAGATGATGTGGTCAAGCGTCACCGGGATCGGGAACTCGTGCCCCTGAATCACCATGCCCAACGTATCGCCGACCAGCAGCATCGGAACGCCTGCCGCCTCGCTGACGCGCGCGCTCATGGCGTCGTAGGACGTCAGCATCACAATCGGCTGCTGTTCCGCCTTCATTTTCTGGATGTCACGAACTGTAATTCGCATAATTCTCTTTTGTTTCCTGCCCTACGGCAAAGCCGATTTGCGCTATTCTGCTTCGAGCAACCGCTCGATCTCCCCCGTCGCCACACCGCGCGCCCGCGCCAGTGGCAGCGTCGAGCGCGCCAACTGCCGGTATAGCTCGGCGATCTCGCCGTCAGCCGCGTTGAGCACCGCGAGATGTGCGGCGATGGTCCCGGCGTCGCCCCGCACCAGCGGACCCGTCAGCGCGTCCGGCACGCCTCGCGCTTTGAGATTGGCGACCGTCCCCGCCAGCAGCGCGTCGAGCGCGGCGTCGGCAGCAGCTTGATCTGCGCCCAGCCCGGTCAGCAGCGACTCCGCCAGCGCGTAGAGGGTAACTGTGTAGTTGCTGGCGATCACCAGCGCCGCATGATAGACTGCCTTGCCTCCCGGCGGGATGATCAGCGCCCGCCCGTCGAGCGCCGCTACCATCTCGAACAGCCAACCCCGCAGCGGTTCGTCCTGCGCTTCGACCGCGAAGGTCGATCCCGGTAGCCCACTGATCGCCGTTTCGACGTCCGCGAACGGGTACGCGGGATGCAAGCTGCCAACCTGAACGCCCCGCTCCGCTAATGCCTTCAGCGAGGCGACGTCATGTGCCCCCGACGTGTGAATCACCGCTTGCCCAGTAAAACCCGCTAACCCCGCCGTCGTTGCTGTGATCGCGTCGTCGGGTACCGTCAGCAGCACCAGATCGGCGTCGACCTCAGTGAGCGACTCGACCGCTCGCGCGCCGACCATCTGCGCCAGCGCTGCCGCGTGTGCGAACGTCCGGCTGTAAATCGTCGTGATCGTGTAGCCGTGCGCCGCCAGCAGCCGCGCCAGCACCCCGCCGACTTTGCCCGCGCCGACGAATGCCAGTGTCGGTCTCATGAGCCTCCGGCGGTCAGCGGCGTCGGCGTCGGGATCGGCTCGCTGATGTAGATCGTTACGGTACAGGAAGCGCGCAGCGCGTTGGTCGTGTCGAACACCGAAAGCCGGAACTGATACTCACCCGGCGTGTAGAAGCTCGGCACAAACTGCCCCAACTCGCCGATCTGCGCCTGCGGCTGCGTGCCGTCCACGCCGATGGTGGCGAAATTGCCAGAGGTTGACTCGCCTTTCAATTCGAAGCGGTAGAAAGCGAAATTGTCGCTCGTCGCGATGCCGATGACGGCGATCGGCTCGAACACGACCATGCCATTCGCCGGAATTTGCAGCATGGCTTGTTCCGGTGTGGCGCAGTTCGCCGCCGGTGCATTCGCCACAATCGTGCCAACCGGAGTCGGTGTTAGCGTCGGCGTCGGCTGGATCTGCTGCGCCGGGTCGATTTCGCCCAACTGCACGTTACTGGGGTCGATCACCTGCGCGCTGAACGTCGGCGGAATTGGCGTGCGAAACTGCCCATCGCTGACGACCGCGACTTGCTGCGGCGCGAGATCGCCCAGTGAATCGCGCAGCGCCGGCGCGACCACACGCTGCACGCCGACCACGATCAGCGCCGCCTCGATCACCAGCACAACCGCTGTGAAAGCGTTACCGCGCCGGTAGCGCGCCATGTCTTTTTCCAATTCGAAGTAGGTGCCGCGATACGCGCTCGTCGCGCGCAGCCACAGGCGCAGAGCCAGCACCAGCACGACCGCTAGGACAATGTATAAGCCCGTCGCCACCTGCTCGATTAGAAAGACAATTCCGGTAATAATGCTGCTCATGCCAGCGTCCGCAATACTCCGCGCAGCAGCGCCGCTAATTTTGGCACGAGGATCGCGCCGACTTCCAGAACTTCGCTGTGAGTAGTCTCGGCGTCGCTGTCGATCCGGTCGATCGCCTTGTTGGTAATCCCGGAAAACGCCAGCACGCGCATCCCGCCGTGCCGCGCGACCAGCACCTCGTGGACGGTGGACATTCCCACCGCATCGGTGCCCAGCGTCCGCAGCATTCGGATCTCGGCGGGTGTCTCGAACGTCGGACCCGACAAGCAGCAGTAGACGCCTTCGTGCAGCGTCACGCCCGCATCAGCCGCCGTCTGCCGCGCCGTCGCCCGCAAATCACGGTCGTAAGTGTGCGCCATGCCGATGAAGCGTTCGCCGATTGAGTCGTCGTTCGGTCCCATCAGCGGATTGTTGCCCACCATCCCGACGAAATTGATGTGATCGTTGATCAGCATCACGTCACCCGCCTGAAACGCGAGGT
Source organism: uncultured Chloroflexia bacterium (assembly GCA_963727545.1). Taxonomy (GTDB): domain Bacteria; phylum Chloroflexota; class Anaerolineae; order Aggregatilineales; family Phototrophicaceae; genus Flexifilum. The sequence continues at coordinate 32,674 of CAVSGS010000023.1, read as the reverse complement.
TGACCCCACCGGCGGCGTTGGTCAAGATCAGCGTCTCGACACCTAACGTCCGCATCACCCGAATCGGGAACGTGACCTGCTCTAGGGTGTAGCCCTCGTAGAAATGTGCCCGTCCCTGCTGCGTGATCACCGGGCAGCCTTCCAGCGTGCCGATCACGAGCTGACCGGCGTGTCCATGCACCGTTGATGGGGGCCAGCCGGGAATCTCGCCATACGGGATCACGCTGCGGTTCTCCAGTTGATCCGCCAGTACGCCTAACCCCGATCCCAGCACCAGCCCGGTCTTGACCGCCAGCGACGTGCGGCTGCGGATCACCTCGACGGCGCGTTCGTAATCGGCGCGGGTATACGCCATAGCCTTTACTCCAATGCTTACGCCCGATTTCCCCTTATTATACCCGCCTTGATCGGGCGCGTGAACTACCGCCCGAATTCACAAAATTTTCGGGCAGTACCGATTTACTAGTCGACATTATCTGGTTAAGATTAAGTTACAATGACGACCTAGGAGCAGCGCTGCTGATGCCTCCCAACGCCGAACAAGCGATGCTCGGTTACGCCGAAGCCTATCAAAAACTCTACCAGCGAATGCCGAAAGACCTCCGCGCCATTGATGAGGCGTGGGTTTTTGTCAATGGTGCACGCATTCACGCGACCGAGCTTGAACAGCTGACGCTGCTGATGCAGGCGGAATATACCCGAACCCAACCCTACAATCGCGATATGGTCACCCGCTTGATCGACTGGTTGAAAACGTAGCCGCGAGCACTGGAGCGCGCGTTATTTCAGTCCCGCACGCAAGCGTTCAGCTTGATAGTCTTGAGGCGTATCGACGTCGCGCAGGATGCTGTCATTGTCGACGTTGACGTAAGTGACGGGATGCGCGTTGATCACGTCGCGCGGATTCCCCTCATCCGGCAGCGCGGTCAGTTCGTTCCAGTAGCGCCGGTCGATCAGAATCGGATGCCCGCGCCGCATTTGATAGCTCGGTATCACCAAATCACCCCGACCTTCAGCGTATGCCATCATCACCTGCCCGACGATCTTGGGCTGGATGCGCGGCTGATCGCCCAAGACGACCAACGCCGCCGCGATCTCGCTCGACTGATGCATCAGCCCCACCTTAAGTGACGACAGCATCTCGCCAACCTCGTAACGCGGATTAAAGACGGCGTTCGCGCCGCGCGCTTTCGCCAGCGCCGCGACTTGATCGGCGCGATTGCCCGTAACCACCGTGATGTGGTCGATGCGCGCGAGGATCAGTTGGTCAATGATGTGTTCGACGATCGTCTTGCCGTGCGTCCACGGCAGCAGCACTTTCGGCTCGCCCATCCGCCGCGACAAACCCGCCGCCAGCACAATCGCCCCCAGCGGTCGCTGCACTTCGCTGATCGGGTCGGCGCTGCGCACGGAGCCGAGCGCCACCCCGCTCACACGCGACGATTTGAGGATCATCCGCGCCATCAGATGCGCCCGCAGCCGCAGATAGCCTTCCGCCGGGACAGCATTCAGCAGCGCCATCACCCGCGCCCGCTCCGGGATACCCCGCAAGCCAAGTGCTTCATCCCGGACCACCTGCGCGATCCACGGCGAGAGCACCGGATTGCCTTCGTAGAAACCGTAGCGCTCGATCATCGCTTCGGGGTTGTAAATGTGATCCGCGTCCAACGGTTGACCGAGCGCCGCCAGCGACGCAATCGGGATCACCAGCGAGGTTTCCGGCGGAATCAGCGGCTCGTGATCCAGCGGCGCTTTAAGCGGCAAACCTGCCGCCTCATCCGCCTCGATCAGCAGCACGTCGGCGTTGACGGCGTCCAACGTCCAGCCGAACCACTCCATCGGCGGCGCAGCGACTCCCTTGCCGCCCAGACTCCCGGTGATGTAGACGAAACCGTCTTCGCCCAGCGCCGCGCTGATCGCGTCCGCGCCCGCGTCAAAGCGCAGCACGTGTGGCATCAGCGCCAGTTGATCCGCCGGAATCGGTGCGGTTGAGGTTGCCAGCACCCGCCAGCCGAGTTCCGCCAACTCGTGCGCCAGCGCGATCAGCGTCGCAGTCTTGCCGCCCGCGCCGATCAGCGCTACCACGTCGCCGCGCACGACACCAAACGCCTCATGCAGCTTCATCGCACCATCCACAAAACCTATAAGGTATGTAAAAGGGCGAGGGATCCCTCGCCCCTACAGACAAATTCACCTTGAGACGTAACTAGAAGACACCCACGCCCTGCTCGCGCAGCTTCGCCACCACGCGATCCGGCGTCATCGGCAGGTCATTGATCCAGACACCGGTGGCGTCGTGAACCGCTGCCGCAATCGCCGGAGCCAGCGGGATCAGCGGCATCTCTGCCATACCGCGCGCCCCGAACGGACCAATCGGATCGGCGTATTCAAGGATCACCGACTTGACTTCGATCGGCACGTCAAGCACCGTCGGGATCAGGTAGCTCGACAGGAACGGGTTGACGATCCGCCCTTCTTTCGAGATCAGGTGTTCCATCACGGCGTAACCGAGCGCCTGTACCACTGCGCCCTCGATTTGTCCCTGTACCTGCTGCGGGTTGATCGCCTTACCGACGTCATTTGCACTGACGACCCGCCGCACGTAGATTTGTCCAGTCTCGACGTCGACTTCGACCTCGACCGCTTGCGCCACGTAACCGTAAGCGAAATTCGGCTCGCACTTGCCCGTCAACGGATCGTAAGCCGAGGTCTTGGGCGGGCGATATTGATAAGTCGCCTTAGCGGGACGTTCCTCGTTCTTCCATGCCGCGAGCGCCTGCGCCGCTGCCCCACGCACAGCATTACCCGCCATGAATGTCATCCGCGACGCCGACACGCTCCCCGCCGATTTCGTCTCCGCGGTATCCGCCGCGATCAGCTTGACGCATTCCAGCGGCACACCGACCGCTTCCGCCGTCATCTGCATAATCGCAGTGTGGCTGCCTTGTCCCACGTCCGCCGCGGCGTGCTTGATCACCACCTGCTCGATCTGCGCAGCGCCGTAAAGTTCGACCGTCGCCCAGCAGTGCTCCGGGAAGCCAAAGCTGTAGCCGACGTTCTTGAAGCCACAGGCGAAGCCGATTCCACGCCGCAGCGCCGGATTTTCCGGCTGATCCAATACCAGCCGCGACCATATATCGCCAGCCTGCAACCAGTAGCTTTCCTTCGCCGCCGCCGTGATCACCTGCGGCATACTTACGCCCGCCGGGAGCGGCGTTCCCACCGAGAGGATACTCCCCTCTTGGATCGAGTTCATCAGCCGCAGTTCCACCGGGTCGATTCCCAGTTCATCCGCCAGCCGATTCACCATCCCTTCGGCGGCGAGGCAGGCTTGCGGTGCACCGAAGCCGCGAAAGGCGCCAGTCGGGATGTTGTTGGTGAACACGGCGTAGGTATCGATGTGGCAGTTATCGACCACGTAGGGACCGGTGATCATCAGGTTGGCATTCGCCAGCACCTTGGTCGAGGTGTAGTTGTAGCCGCCCGCGTCGCCGACGACTTCCGCCTCGACCGCGACGATCTTACCTGCGCGCGTCGCTCCCCACTTCGTCTTGATCGTGATCGGGTGGCGCTTGTGGTGATACTGAATCGAACTCGGCGCGACTCCAAATCGTCTTGATCGGGCGGCGCACGCGATTGACCGCCAGCGCCAGCACGATCTGGATCGACATATCCTCGCGTCCGCCAAACGCACCGCCGATCGCCGGGTAAATCACGCGGATCTCATCTTCGGGCAGGTCCAGCGCGTGGGCGATCAAGCCTTGATCTTCATGCGTCCACTGCCCGCCGACGACGACCGTCACCCGCCCCTGCTCGTCGATATAGCCGATTCCGGCTTCCGGCTGCAAAAAGGCGTGCTCCTGATAACCCGTCGAATACTCGCCTTCCAGCACGACATCGGCTTGTGCCCAGCCCGCCGCCATGTCACCGTAGCGCGTGCGATAATGCACGAGAATATTGTTCGGCATATCGGCGTGAAGCTGCGGCGCACCGTCCTGCATCGCTTCGTAGGGATCGAACACCGTCGGCAGGTCTTCATACTCAACGCTAATCGCTTGCGCTGCCGCGGTCGCTTGCGCTTCGGTCTCCGCGACCACCACCGCGATCATATCCATATAGCAGCGCACGATGTCCGCGCCCGGTTTGTCGCTGCCGGGTCCGCACAGCACTGGCTGATCTTTCGTCACCAAACCGTATTCGTTGACCGGCACGTCCTTCGCCGTCAGAATGGCGACGACGCCCGGCAGCGTCTCCGCCGCGCTCGTATCCACCGCGACGATCCGCGCGTGTGCCCGGTCGCTGAAGCGCAGCTTCATGTACAGCTGACCGTCCATGTCGAAGTCGCCGGGATACGGTGTCTCGCCCGTCACTTTGCCGAGCGCATCGATCCGCCGTACTGTCTGCCCGACGACGACCGTTTTATCTTTAGCCAAAGTGATTTACCTCGATTCGTCTAAGCTCTCATGACGACCCAACAATCCGAAACACCGGGTGATTCGCCGCCTCCGCCGCCACCATCGCCACCGACGAATCAGCGCTGGCATCGAAGTAGGGACCCACATACTGCTGCTCGCGCTGAAGATAAGCCTTCAGGATCGACGCGGCGGTCTCCGGCGGATCGATTTCCTGAAGTTTAACCGTTTGCGCATTGCTCCCGCGGGTCAGGATCGCTTCACCGGAAGCGCGCACGTTCCTGACCCAACCGACTTCACCATACGGCGCCACGATGTAAGTTTCCCCAGCCTGCTCGATCGGCGAAACCGGCGTCGTATACGGTTTTCCCGATTTACGCCCGCGCACGGTGAGCAAACTCGTTTGCTTAGGACCGATGCCCAAGCGCAGGAACAAGCCCATCACCTTGTTCACCAGACGTAGCTGCGGCGTGAGAACGTAAGGTTTCGCCATATCAACTTCCCTTTCATATTTTTCGGATGCCAACTTGCGTTGATGCGCCGACCATCAGGTCGGCAAAATTTCCTCCGCCGTCCGCTTGGGGAGCACACCGACGCGCACCGATTCGTTGCCGAGGATGCGGTGCAAAATCGCAATCGACGTCGCATAAGTCGGATCGACGCCGCCATAGCTGAAATTCGTCCCCAGATTCTTACCCTTCGTGAAGGGCGTGTCCGAGGCATAGTGCAGAATGCCCACGTCGAACGGCGCGCCGTACAGATTGACGATCTCATTCTGCGGGTGACGCTTCGGGCGCACGGCTTCGTACACCGATGACAGATAGGGTCCGCCCTCCATCTCGATCACCGTGTAGCCTTCGTGATAGAACACGCTCATGTAACGCGGGCTTTGCAGGAATGTCCCGTAGGAACTGATCGACTTCTGATTGTCCAGCACCATTCCGAAAGACAAGTACGGGGCGACGTCCTGCGCCGAAAAGCAGTTGTTGAACAGGTAGGTATTTTGCGAATGCTCATCGTGGACGACGTTCGAGATCATCACGTCACCAATTCGCCCGTTGAGCGTCGCCGCCTTGCCCATGATGTAGACGCCGAGCAGTCGCGACACCCGCTCGGTCACGCGCATGAGGATTTCATACGCGCCTAACCCCAGCGGATAGTCGATGTTGAGGATCAAGGCATCGCTTTGACCGAGCCAGCCGTAATCCATCGCTTCGTACACGCGCGGGTCGAGCCATTCCGGGCGCAGCTTATTGATCTCGATCACCTGCGCCTCGATGTCGAAGCCGTGTTTGCTCGGCACCCGATGAATGCCGATGGCTGCCTCGTCCTCGTGCAGCCGTCGATTGGGATCTTCGCCCTGATCGCTCAGATACTTTTTCAGGACGTAGTACAGGAAATTCGGCTTGGTTGTCGCCCCGCCGTCCGCCTGAATCGCCCGAAATTCTTCTATCAACTGCCCGTGCCCGCGCGACTCGATATACTGGATAATCTGCTGTTCTTCGCGCAGCGCGAACCCGGTCAGCAGATTCGTCAGCGAGTGCGTGTTGCTCGACACGAAGTAGACCGGTCTGCCTTCGAGATCGACCTGATCGCCTAGTTGAGCGACCAAATCGTCCCACCAGCGCGAAGTCGCCCGCCGGTAATCCGCCAACGACCCGGCGATTTGCCGGATGCCGAACGACTTCCGCCCGCGCGACATCGCCAGCAAGGTTGGAATGAAACTCGCCCCCCAAACCACCTCCAGTCGGTGCAGGTCAGCCGGGTCCATTTGCAGCGCCGTCGCCAGCATCATCCGTTCGCTTTCACTCAAGGGCGTGCGCCGGTCGTGATGCTGTGCCAAGAACAGTTTGACGACCTCACCTTGCAGCAGACCGTTCAGCTTGTTCCACTCGATTTGATAGGCAGTCATGATCGGGATCAAGTCGTCGATGTCCGAGCGACTGGCGACGAAAACCGCCAACCGGTGCCCGCCGTCGAAGTGCATCCGGCGGCGGCGACCGGGCGCGTAGACCCGTTCCCAATCCGTCACCGGATAGTTGGCATCGAGAAACGATTTCTCCAACTGTCCCAAGATCACAAAATCCACGTCGATGACGCAGGGGGGTAAGCGCAAGCTGGTGTAAATCAGCGCCGAGACGTCTACTTGCGGGCTGCGGGCGAGCACGTGCAGCGATGAGTCCATCGCGGCATGGCTCTCGACTAAAGTCTCGATTTGGATCGTGTGAGTCGACCGCAGCAGCGAATAGTACGTTCGCATGTACAGTTCGATCTCTTCACTTCCGGTCTTCGGTACAGTTCGATCCATAGCTTATTTCAATTTCTTCTCGTTAAATTCGCGCAATTCTCGGTTGATCCGGCGCTGGCGCTTTCGCTGCGCTTGGCGATATTTCTCGCCCGCATCGCGCTCTTTCACCAAATCTTTTTCCTTGACGTTCAGCACCTTCTTCGGCGCGAACAGCGTCACAATCAGCCCGGCGATCAGCACGAGCAGTATGAAGACGATCGCCGTGAACGCCAATTGAAGCTGAATCGGCGTCAAGCTGCTGGTGTTGAACTGCCGGAACGTCGATTTCACCCACTTGATCACATCCGGGGCGGCGAACCACGAAATGATGGTCAGCGAGACGATCAGCAGAAAGCCGAAAGCCGCCCACCGGCGGCGACCGTTCCTATCATCCTCGGCGATCTTAATCTGGCTCATAGGTTTTCTCCTGCTGGCTTGCTGCTTCGACGAATGCTTGAATGATCTTATAATAGCCCGTGCAGCGACATAGATTGCCCGTGATGCTCTGCTCGATCTGCGCCTGAGTCGGCTGCGGATGCTCCTCTAGCAGCTTCGCGCCCGCCATCAAAAAGCCCGGCGTGCAGTAGCCACACTGCACCGCCCCTTCTTCGACAAACGCCGCCTGTATCGGGTGGAGCTGTCCCGCTCCGGCGTCGTGATCCGGCTCTCGCAGTCCTTCCACGGTAACGATCTCTGCGCCGTGCGCGCGCGGCGCAGCGACCATACACGCCATCACCGCCGCTCCATCGAGGAAAACCGTGCACGCGCCGCATTCGCCTTCAGCACAGCCCTCTTTTGTTCCCGGCAAACCGACGTCTTCGCGCAGGAAGCGCAGCAGCGTTTTATCCTGCCCGCTGTTGATCGTCCGCTTGACACCGTTGATCGTCGTGGTGATCGGCTCGCCGGCATGGTGATCGAGCACGCCACTGGCTGCTGGCGAATAGGCGGCATGGTGGTCGCCCCACAGCATCGCCGGATCGGTCGGATAGGCAGCGCGCTCATCGTGAGCCGCCAGCGCCTTGAGCGCGCGACTAACCAGCACCCGCACCATCTCGACGCGATACTCCGCCGGTCCGCGCACGTCGTCGATCGGCGTGACCGCCGCCGCTGCCAGCCGCGCCGTCTCACGGATCGACTCTGGCGTCAGCGTCCGCCCGACCAGCGCTTCCTGCGCGATCCGCGCCTCGAAGATCGTCGGCGCGACGCTGCCGAGCGTGATCGCCGCCCGCGTGATCGTGTCGCCGTCGAACGCCAGCACCACCGCCGCGTCGACGACCGAAATCGCCTGCGCGCGTCGCAGCCCCAATTTCAGGAATATGCCGCGCTCGTTCTCGCTCAACGCCGGGAAATTGATCGCGGTCAGGAGTTCGTCCGCTCGCATGACGTTACGGCGAACGCCGGTGTAGAACTGGTCCAGCGGAATCGTCCGCTCGCCTTCCAGCGACGAGAGCGTGACGCTCGCACCCAATGCCCACAGCGGTGTGATCGTGTCGTTCGCCGGTGACGCCGTGATCAAGTTACCGGCAACCGTCCCGCGATTCCGAATCTGCGGTGCGCCGACTTCCCAGCAGGCTTGCGCCAGCGGCAGCGCGCGCTGTACCAGCAGCTCGTTACCGACCACCTGATTGTGCGTCACCAGCGGCGCTAACCGGAAGGTATCGCCCCGCAGGTCGACCTGATCCAGCCCCGGCACGCGCGTAATGTCGATCAAGACCTCGACGCCGGGACGCTGTCCGCGTTCCAGTTCCAGCAGAATGTCCGTCCCTCCGGCGATCACGCGGGCGTGCTCGCGGTGCTCCGCCAGCAGTTCCAGCGCGTCGCTCAAGGTCGAGACGGTATAGTAATGACTCCACATAGCAGCTTCACCTACCCTTTTACAGTAAAGGCATGGTGCAACCGATTGTTGCCGCGCCATGCCCCTATGCGTATTCTAGCGCAACTTTCCCCAGACCATAACGTAACTTATTTCACTCCGGTGTGATCTCCAACAGCGTCACCGGGTTGATGTTCATGACGCAGGTCGATTTATACTGAGTCTCGACCACCACACGCCGGTCATAGGTATGCACGTGACCGTGCAGTAGGTAGCGCGGATTGTACCAGTCCATAAACCGCAGAAAGGCGTTGAAGCCCTGATGCGGTTTGTCTTCGAGGTCATGAATCCCGCGCGGGGGCGCGTGAGTGACGAACACGTCGAGCGGTCGCTGGCGCAGCACGCGTCGCATTAGCATGGTTGGGACGGTATGCGTCACCATCATGTCCATTTCCATCTGCGAATACTGAATCGGGCTGTTGTTGTATTTCAGCGATCCTTCTAACCCGAAAAACGTGACACCGTGATACTCGAACAGCTTGGTGTGCAGGTCGATACCCCCCGGCGGACGTTCGTCGTAGTTCGTGTCATGATTGCCGCGCACGTACAGCAGCGGAATGCTCAACACCGATGTGATGTATTCAAGATACGATGCGGGCATATCCCCACAGCTTACCAACACGTCCACGTCATGATACCGACGCCGTAAATGCGCCGCATTCTCCATTTGGCTGACCACGGTATCACTGACACAAAGTATCTTCACAATTTAGCTCGCAACTTTGATCACTATTCTAAGACTGATATCCGGCGATTAGCTCTTAGCCCAGAATGTAGTATCGAAACGCGGCGACGATTGCGTTGGAAAGGTTTTTACTAAAAGCTAATTGCTAACCACTATTCGCTGGCTGCCCCTAACCACTGCATCGCTTTGCCGCTGCCCCCGCGCCGCAGCATGACGATCTCCGCCATGATGCTCAGCGCGATTTCTTTAGGCGTCTCTGCTTCCAATTCCAAACCAATCGGCGCGCGAATACGCTGGAGCTGCACGGCGTCGACGCCGCGCTCCTCGATCAGCGCCTTCCGGGTGATTGACCAGCGGCGGCGACTGCCAATCACGCCGATGTAACCGGCGTCAGTTGCCAGCAGTGCCGGGATCAAATCGATGTCGACCGGTAAGCCGCGCGTCACGGCTGCGACGTTCGTCTGTTTGGTGATCGGCACCCGCGCGACCACCTCGTCCGGCTTGCCGATGATGTAACCATCCATCCCCGGCAGATAATCCGGGTTGCAGAACTCAGCCCGGTCGTCGGCGAGGATCACGCGATAGTCCATCCATTTGCCGAGGCGCGCCAGCGCCTTGCCGACATGCCCGCCGCCGATCACCAGCAGGGTTTGCGCCACGCCGATCGGCTCGACGAACACTTCAACGGTTCCGCCACAGACGCCGGGATCGCCCGCCGTAATGTCGTTGAGTGTATAGGACAGCTTGCGCGTTTCACCATCGCTCAACGCCGCCAGCGCTTCTTTGAGCACCCGCGCTTCCAGTGCACCGCCGCCCACCGTCCCCACAAACGAGCCATCGCCGTAGACTAGCAGCTTGCTTCCTTCATGGCGCGGAACCGATCCGCTGACGCCGATGACCGTCGCCAGCGCAACCGCTGTTCCTTGATCCTGCGCTTCGAGCAGCGCCGCGTAAACTGCGCGTGTGTCTTCCATGCTGTCCCTACTTCACTTGAACGCGCCGAGAAATAGACTATCGTCTACCGTCGGCAGGACACTATTTACCGCTAACCGCGTTTGGCTCACGGGATCGTACAAGCCAGCTTCGACGCGATACTCTCCCTGTGCGACCTCCGGCAGCGGGATCACCATTGTGTCACGAATCGTCCCAGCTATCCAGTTTCCCGGCGGCAGATTGCCATTTCCGGGTCGGTCATCCGCCTGCGCGACGATTTGACCATCTTCATTGAGCACGTGGACGAAGATCTTGTAGTCGCCCTGCGCGTCGCCATCCGTCCGCCAAATCAGCGACAACACAACCGACCGCCCCTCGACCACGGATAGACCCGCGTCCACCAATTGGATCGCGCCGTCTTGGAAGGTCGCAACGGGTTCGTGTTCGAGCGCCGCTGGCTGATAGTCGCCCTGATACGCCCAGTGCTGATACGGCATGTAGTCGCCATCAACGTGCGGCACGATGCGAATTCGCGTCTCCGCCGTGATCAGCGCCGCCGGGATCAGCGTTGGCACTTCGTACCAGCTTCCCGGCAACTCCGGAATCACCCGCGTAGCGATCAACTGATCGTTGGCGTACACGTCGAACGTGCCCGCAGCGGCGGGATGCAGCCGCGTGACAAGGATCAAGTCCTGCTGCGGCTGCGTCGTCAGCGTGAACGACTCTTCGCCGTTGATCCGCCGCCCGCCGTCCATCACCACGCAGTCGGCTTCGCAGTTCAGGTAGTCGAACTGGTAGTATTCAGTCGGGAAGCTCCCCGCCGCCCGCTCGTTGCGCCAAGTGTACTGATGCGCCTGCTCCGACTCGACGTCGGCGACATCGACTTGATCGACCAGCGTCAGCCCGTCGAGATAGGGCGTGATGCGCGGCAGCATGACCGGCAGCTTCGCCCGATCCGCTGCCGACCAGTCCGGGCGATAAATCCCCTGCGTCGGCGCCGCCAACGCGACGTTGTTCGTCGGGTCGAGATCGACGGTGTAGCTCGCCAGCGTCTCGGCATACAGATCGGTCTTTTGCAGATAGCCCAACCCTAACCCGTGCCCGATCCCATACGAGGCGATGTAATCCGGGCGCTGATCTTCGATAAACTCGCCCACCGAACCGGGACCGTTGCGCCAGTACGCCGCCGCGCCGGGGGTCGTCAAGCCGACAATGTCAATCGTCGTCCGTCCGCCCATGTAACGCATCATCCCGACGTCGTGCACGGCGATCCGCGCGTCGTCCGGCGTGTTCGCCGCCAGCCAGCGCGCCATTTGCAGCGGCTGCGCGACGACGTAACCCACGTTGAGCGCGTAATTCGAGAGGAACTGCACCGTATTGGTCAGCACCGCGCTGATCGACAAGCCGACGACAATCGCGACCACCACCAACGCCGGAACCACTTGCCGCCGCGTTAGTCGAAGCAGCCAGCGCCGCCCTTGTTGGTAAACGAACGCCCAACCCCAGCCCGCCAGCGGGAAGAACAGCGCGATCAGCGGCATCTGGTAGCGCTTGAAGTGCCAGAACGCCGTGTCCAGCGTCGCGATCGCCGCCGTGCCCGCCAAAAGCCAAAGCGCGATCATCACGCCGATCAGCCGCCAGCGCTTGCGCGCGATCATCATGCCCCAGCCGACCAGCGCCGGAACGAAGACATAGCCATACTGGGTTAGGAATTCGCGCCACATCCGCCCGAAGTTGGCGAGCACGCGCGCGAGGATCGTGCCCAAATCCGCCCCGACGATCCCGAACAGCGACTTCGCCGCGTTGCCCGACGCCACCGCCGAGCCGGTCAGCAGTAGATTGACCAGCGGCTGCACGCCGATCGCCAGCACCGGGATCAGCAGGAGCAGCCATTCGCGCCGCCACAGCCATAAGCGCGGGATGCCCCAGCGCGTTTTCGCGGGCAGATCAAGTAGGTTTTGCAGCAGCACCATCCCCGCCGCGATCACCGCCAGCAAGCCCCCTTCCGGGCGGATCAGCGCTAGCAGCGTCATGGCGATCACGCCCAACCGGAAGCGTTGATCCAGCACGGCGAACAGCGTCAGCAGCACGAACAGGATCGCTACGCCGGTTTCCATGCCGCTCATGAAATGCCACTCGATCCAACCGTCGAGCGCAAAGGCGACCGCGAAGATCACCGCCAGCCAGTCGGAAGCGATCAAGCGCACGATGCGATAGACCAGCCACGCCGACAGCGCCAACGCGACCGCGCCAATCCCCATCGCCCACAGACCGAGATTCAGTCCATGAAAACCGAGTAGATCGCCGAGCGCCAAAATGTAGGGATACAGAAAGCTGGTCGCGCCGGAGGTCGGCGGTAAACCGGGGTTGTAGACGTAGGGCTGCCCCACCGCGATCTGGTGGGCATACTGGAAGTGGATGTAAGCGTCGTCCAGCGGCATGATCACCTGCCCGCCGCCGACGTTCGTGCTGATGGTGCCATAGACGAGGAACACGAGCAGCGCGAGCACAGCGCACAGGAGCAAGATAAAAAGCGAGCGCCTCCGCGAGACGCTCGATTGTGCCGCTGTAACGTCGTTCAAGTTAATTGGAGTAGCCATTCGCAAAGGTGTCGATCATCAAGCGCACGTCCTCGCCCAGCGGGTAGAGGATCGGGCAGGTTGCGCCGTTGGCGACGTACTCGCGCACCTTCGCCCGCACTTCTTCCGGCGTGCCCGACGCGGTGATCATCTGCACCACGTCGTCGGGGACGAGCCGCATCGCTTCCTCGATCTGTTCTTCGGTCGCGGGCCACGTCAGCACCTGACCAATCTCGTCGAGCAGTTCTTGGCTGACTCCGCTGGCTTTCATGATGTGTGGCTGCTGACCGAGATACTGGGTCACCAGCTTGCGCGCGCCGTCGAGCGCCTTCTTGCGATCGGTATCGACCGAGCAGACGACCAACTGCGGGCGGTCGATGCTGTCGATGCTGCGTCCGGCTTTGCGCGCGCCGATCTCCAACTGGTGCATCGCCGCTTCGTTGTACTTCGGCGCAACCAGATAATTCAGCACCGCGCCGTCGGCGATCTCACCGGTCAGCGCCATCATCTGCGGACCGGTCGCGCCGATGTAGATCGGCACGTTGCGCGGTTCCTTGCGTCCATGCACGACGTCCAGTTCCACGTCGTCGAGGTTGACGAACTCGCCATGATAAGTGACGCGCTGGCGCGCCAGCAATGCCCGCACCGTGACGACGGTCTCGCGCATCGCCAGCAGCGGTTTCGTCCGGGTGATGCCGACTTTCCGCGCCAGCGGATCCCACCACGCGCCAATCCCACAGATGATGCGATTGGGCGCGAGATCGTCCAGCGTCAGAAACGTCGCCGCGATCACGCCCGCGTTGCGTGTCCAGTTGTTGATCACGCCGCTGCCGATCTTGATCCGGCTGGTCGTCGCCGCGAATGCCGCCATCGGCACGATCGCATCTCGCACCAACCGGCTTTCCGCCTGCCAGACCGCCTCGAAGCCGCGTTGCTCGGCGTACTGCACGTACTTGATCGCGTCTTGCAGCGAATGGGCGTCCTGTAAGTAAAGCGCTACTCGGTCTGCCATGAAATTCCTCGCTAAGTAAAATGGGCAATTAGTCTTTAGGTATTGGTTTTTAGTCAAAGCCTAATCCGCGGTTGAACGGGTTAACGCTGACGCTGTCGACCTTTTTACTAAAAACTAACCACTAATCCCTAAAAACTGATCCTCACCCCTGCTCCAGCGACAGATGATACCCGTTCTCGCTGCCAGTCAGGTAATGATACCGCTCCAGATCGGCGGGCACGTCGATATCCAGCGCCAGCCGCTCCGATTGATACTGCTTGACTTGTGCGCCTGCTTCCTGTGCCAGCGCCACGTGCCGCTGAAAGCTGCCCACGCCATAAGCGTAAGGAAACAATCCCGGCGGGCGGATCAACATCGCATTCGTGCCGTCGTCACGCCCATCGGTCGCAATCACGACCGTCTGCTGATCCTGCCCCAACTCGATCATCCCGGTGAGGTCTTCCGGCGTGATCAGCGGTAGATCAGCAGGCAGAATTAGCACTGCGCCGCAGCGCCACCCGGCGACGACCTGCGTCGCGCGCATCAAAGCGTTGTTGAGTTCCGGCGCGCCGCTCTCCTGAACGGTATGTACACCCGCCTCGCGGGCAATCGCCAGCGCGCGCGTATCCCGGCTGATCACCAGCGTTCCGGCGATTTGCGGCGTCGCGGTGACGGTTGTCAGCACCCGGCGGAACAGCGTCTCAGAAAGCTGCTGCCGATCTTCGGGGGAAAGGACTTCAGCCAGCCGGCTTTTGCCCCGCGTTAGCGGCTTGACCGGAATGATCGCCCAAATGCTCATCCTTAACTCCCCAACTTGTAATCCATTCCAACAGTTTTTGCGCCAGCACCGCGCGATCCGCGTCATTGCGCATGATCGTGTCCATCGCGGTGGTGCGCAGCCCATCAATCACTAGCGGTTGATCGCGCTCGTCGGCGACAAATCCGTTGATCGTGTCACCATAATAGGCTGCCACGCCGCGCGGCGATACTTCATACCCTAATTCTGCCATCAGTTTAGCCGCAGGACCCTTGAGCGCATCGCCCTGCACGATTGGCGTCAGCGCGACTCGCGGCACGTCCCGCGCCACCAGCCGCTCGCGCAGCCCCGGCACCGCAAGGATCGGCGCAATCGACAGCCACGGATTAGACGGACCCACGAGGATCACGTCAGCGTTATCGATCGCCCGCGCAACTTCAGCGCTGATCACCGCGCGCTCGATCCCGTCGAAACGGATGCCGCGCAGTCGTGGCTGCCAACGCTCACGCACGAAGTAGACTTGAAAGTCGAGTTCGCCCAACTCGACGGTATCCAGTTTGGTCGCAACTGGGGTATCGGTCATCGGTAAAATTGCATGACGAATGCCCAAAGCCTTCGTCAAATGCTGCGTTACCGCCGTCAGCGGTTCCGCCGCCAGCAGTTCCCGCGTCCGCAGCAGATGCGTAGCGACGTCTTGATCGCCCAACCCGAACCACGTCGACTCGCCCAAACGCGCGAAGGCGTCGAGCATATTGTGGGTATCCCCGGCGATCCCCCAGCCATTGGTCTTGTCAACGACGTCCGCCAGCGTGTACATCACCGTATCGAGATCCGGGCAAATGCGCAGCCCATACAGCCAGAAATCGTCCGCCGTATTGACGATGATGGTCAAGCGCTCCGGCGGCAGGATTTGCGCCAACCCGTGCGCGAGCTTCGCACCGCCCACGCCACCCACGAGGACAACTACATTTTGCATCGTTAGCGCCACAGCACACTCATCTCCAATGGATTCCGGGTCTTTTCGCGAGTTTCGGCGGGATACCCCAGCGTGATCAACGCCTGCGGCTGCCAGTCCGCCGGTAAGTCGAGCGCCACACGCACCACGTCCGGGCAGAACAAGGGCGCACATAACCAACACGCGCCTAACCCGGCATCATGGGCTGCCAGCAGTAGATTCTCCCCCGCGAGTGCGGTGCTCTGCACCGCCATTAGGTATTCATTCCGGTCGCGCCGCTCATCGCCGTAGACGTCCATATCCGTCATCGACAGGCACAGGGCGATCACGACCGACGCGCCGGTGATCTTGGCGTAGGATCGCGCTGTATCCGCTTCGATCAGCGCCGGATCCACACCATCACGCTCTAAATCAGCACGCAGTTGGGCACCCATCGCTCGCGCCAACTGCTCGATCTTCGCTGACGAAGCGACCACGCCGAAGCGGGCGGGCTGCCGGTTGTGCGCCGACGGTGCCCAAATCGCCGCCGTCAGCAGCGTTTCGATCACCTCACGGGCGACCGGTTCGGTTAGGTAGCGCCGGATCGACCGGCGATTTTTGATCGTTTGCAGCAGGGAACTCTCCCGATCCACCTCATCCTCGCTTTGCTAGCGGTACAAATCCAGCTCCGCCGGACGATTCAAATCGGCGGCGCGACCATCCAGCGGCGGGAAGTTCAGCCCGCGCAGCAGCACCACCGGGCGACCTTCCGCCGCCTCACCAGAGAGCAGATTCGCCGCTGCCGCCACTTCGTCGGCATAGGCTTGTACGCTGACGCGCAGTTCGCGCCCGAACAGATCGCGCTGTCCGCGCAAGTCGAGCAGCGCGGGCATTCCGGCAACGCCAACCGCGATCCCGCCATTGCCCAGCCGGAACGGTCGCCCGTGCGAGTCGCTGATGACGATGCCGACGTCCGCGCCGGTTGCCGCTTTCAGCGCCGCGCGGATCGCTTCCGCCGAGCCGTCCGGGTCGCGCGGGAGCAGCAAGACCCCTTCCTCGCCACCCTCGATGTTGGAGTGATCGATCCCCGCATTGGCGCAGGTGAAACCGAGTTTATGCGTCGTGATCAGAGTATTGGGTGCCGTGCGCGAAACCCGGCTGCTTTCCTGCAAAACGAGTTCGACCAAGCGCGGATCTTTGCCGATTTGCTCCGCCAGCTTCAGCGCCGCCTCGCCCGGCGTGACCGACGCGAGATCGACGTAGCGCCCTTCGGCTTTGGAGACGATTTTCGACGTGACTACGAGCGCGTCGCCGTCACACAGCATCAGCCCCGCCTGCTCCAGCGCGGCAGCGATCAACTGCGGTAGATTGTCCCCCGGCTGCACCAGCGGAAAGCCGGTCAGCGCGGTTATAGTTAGGCTCAAGTTTTCCAAAGTTAGATGCCAGTGATGCGGATCCCCGCCCCTTTGACACCATACGTTTTATTGATGTGCAGCAGCACCGGCGTCAGCGCCTCGACCGCGACCGAGTTCGCCAGCGGACCGGCATCGACGCCGCGCATCCCCGCCGCCTCGACCAAATGCATCACGTCGGCTTTAGCATCGGCGTCATCGCCACAGACCAGCACATCACAGTCGATGTCGCCGTTCGGGTCCTTCAACTTCGAGGCGGAGACATTCTCAAACGCGGCGACGACGCATACGTCCTCGCCTAGAAATGCTTGCGCTTCCAAAGCTGCCGATTTTCCCGGCGGCACATACACCAGCCGGATTGCCGGCGGCTGGAGCGGCACGGCGAGGTCAACCACCACCTTGCCTTGAAGCTGCTCCTTGACCGCTTCCAGCGTTGCTTGATGCGCGCTGTAGGGCACCGCGAGCACGATCACGTCCGCTTCGGCAGCGGCGTCAGTATTCTGCTTGCCGATCAGGTAATCGACGCCAAGCTGCGTATTCATCTCACCGGCGCGCTCCATCGCGCGGCTCTCGTCGCGCGAGCCGATGATCACCCGATAGCCATTGAGCGCCCAGCGCATCGCCAAGCCGGATCCTTCTTTGCCGGTACCGCCCAAGACCGCGATGGTCAGCAGCAGTGGCACGTCGTTCGTCGTCATGGTCTCTCCAATTCAGCGGCGGTTCTAAGCGCCCAAGGCGGCATATGCCCGATAGCGTTCCCAGACGCCCGGCGCGAGTGCCAGCGCTTCTGCCGCGATTGCGCCTTCATCTAGTGTTGTTAATTTACGATCCCGCATCAGTATTCTACCATCAACCATCGTCGTTGTAACCATCGACGCCTCAAAGCCGAACACGATGTGCCATGCCAGATTACCGGAAGTCAGCGGCGTATAGGGGTGATAATCGACGAAGATCAGGTCAGCGGGCGCACCCTCGATCAGCCGCCCGACTTGCTGACCGGGGAAGAAAACGTCGAGCAAGCGCGCGTTGTTCTCGACCGCCATGCGCGCCACGTCCGCCCCGTTCGCCCGACGCGGATCGCGGTTGACGACTTTGTGCAGCAGATACGCTGTCTTCCACTCCGACCACATCGCATTGCCCATGCCATCGTTGCCAAGGCACAAATTCATGCCCCGCGCCATCATCGTATCGAACTGCGCCGCGCCCACCCCATTATTCATGTTCGAGCGCGGCTGATGGGTGATCCACGTGCCGGTTTCTGCCAGCCGGTCGAGTTCGCTCTCGTCTACGTGGACGCAGTGCGCCGTGATCGTCTGGCTGCCCAGAATGCCGTAGTGATCGAGCCGATGGACCGCCCGCACGCCGGATCGCTGCAAGCTGTCGATCTGATCGGCTTCGTGCTCGGCGACGTGGATGTGAAAGCCCCCGTCGGCTGACGCTCTCGCGTCAGCGCAGCGGCGCAGTGTCTCGTCGCTGAGCGTCAAGCTGGCGTGCAAGCCGAACGTCCCCCGAATGCGCGGGCGAACCTTGTTCGCCTTGATAAAGCGCAGATTCTCGGCGATCCCGGCGTCGGCTTTTTCGCGTCCGTCGCGGTCGCTCACTTCGTAACACAGCACCGCCCGCAGCCCGGCTTGATCGACCGCGTCGGCGATCACGTCGAGGCTGCCGTCGATGCAATTGGGGCTGGCGTGATGGTCGATCAGCGTCGTCGTCCCGTGCTTGATCGCGTCCACCAGCGAGACCAGCGCGCTCGCCCGCACGGAATCCTTATCCAGCGCTTTGTCGAGGGGCCACCACAACTTTTTGAGGATCGCCGGGAAATCTTCCGGCGGATCGCCGGGGATCGCCATGCCGCGCGCGTAAGCGCCGTAAAAATGGGTATGCGCGCAGATATTCCCCGGCATGACCAACTGTCCGCCCGCGTCGATCCGCTCGGCTCGCGGGTAGCGCTCGATCAAGTCGCGCGTCCGCCCGATTGCCCGAATTACGCCATCCTCGACGTAGATCGCCTGATCGTCGAGAATCCCGCGCTCGTCCCACGTCACTAACTTGCCATTGATAATCAGCATAAGGTCTCACTCACTTGAAAAGAAGTGCTGAGCAAGGAGCCATGAGTACCGAGTAAGGAACTTCACCAAAGCATCGGCAAATCACTTGCTGCACACTCATTGCTCATGGCTCGTTGCTCAGCACTTGCTTCTACTCAGTCCTGTTTTTTCTCATTCTCCCGGCGGAATGCTGAGCGTCGCCGGACCGCCATTGCTGGCGATCTGTGCCAGAATTGCCTGCAAAATCGTGTCGTCGTCCTGCGCTTGATCCATGAAATAGACGCCGCCATCGGCGCGCGTCGAGGCAACCACGCTCGTCCCGTTGTCGCACAGAATGTGCAGTCCCGGCGCCAGTTGATCGCTCTTGCGTTCCGCCGACCAACTCCGATCCGCCTTCAGCCCGCGCCTTTGCAGCGCGTAATAGATGCGATCGACGTAATAGTCGTCGGGGTTGAACAAGTCGGCGATCGTCTCCGCGCCGATGAAGCGATCCCACGTCGTGTAGATGAAACTAATCGGTCGATTGGTCGGGTTGGTGACCGGTGGCTCTTTCCGCTGCAAATCGCCCAGCGCGACGCGATAATAGGTCTCGTTCGCGCGCGGGTGATCCGGCTGATCGGGGATCAACTCATGCCGGTAATGCAGTTCCAAGCCCACGTTTTTAGCGTAATAGTGAATCCCGCCGCTGCGCGCACCGAACGACTTGCCGCTGGTGAAGAAGGCGATGTAATCGGCAGTAACGCCACGAGGCATTCTCGCCTGCGGGATGCGATACCAATGCTGATCGCGCGCGAAGGTGAAATCCCGCTTGCGGTTGATCACGCCGACGAGTACGCTGTCCTCAGGCAGCATAACGACAGTACCGAGTAGCGAGTACCGAGTACTGAGGCAAAGCGCCCGGTATCCGGCTAATCCCCATCTGCGCGATCATCATCTACTCGGTACTAGGTACTTCATGTTGATGCGCGTAAGGCGACGAGCCGCTCGTCGATCTCTTGCACGAGCTGTTGATGCTTTTCCCACCACGCTTGATCGCGCTGAGCATCCAGTTCTTCGACCGATTTCCCCTGCTGCTCGACCCACGTATAGTATTTCAGATTGTGCCAGCGCTCGCGGGCGTCGCGCGTGCCTTCCATGATCCAGTCGGTGCGCATTCCGTGAAAAATGCTCTCGATCCGCCCGACCGCCGCCGCTTCGTCCAGCGTGCCGAACATCTCCGCCATGTCCGCCATCACCGAGTGATAGCGATCCAGCGCGTCGGTTGCCACGGTGACGATCACGTCGCCTTGTCCCAAATTATAGTATTTCGCCGTCTTGATCGCGCCCAAGATGTTGCAGATCGAGCTAATGCCGAACAGATCGCTCATCTGATCGACCAGCGCCTGATCGACGCCGTAGCGATCTGCCAGCACGTTGCGCGCGACTGGCTCAGCGAAGACCTGCAAGCCCTTCTTGCACTCCATATCGTCGATGCACATCAGCGCGTCCATGTTGGTGACGTTGTGAATCCACGTCACGTGTTTGTCACCGATGCCCTGAATGTCGTGGGTGCCGTAGCCGTTGCTGTAGAGCGTCGGGCATTGAGTCGGCTCCAGCCCGACGATCTTGTGATCCGCCCACTCCTGCTTGAGCCGGTCGCCCGCCGCAATCGTCCCCGCGCTGCCCATCGCCGAGACGAAGGCGGCGACTTTACCGTTGCCGATGCCGCGTTCTTTCAGTTCCGCCGCCAGTTCGACAATCGTGTTGCCGGTGACGTGATAGTGGAAGCGATAATTGCCCATCACTTCGAACTGGTTGAGGATGCGGATATTCGGGTCGCTGGCGCTCAGGCGGTGCGTCTCGTCGTAGATTTCCTTGACGTTGCTCTCCGAGCCGGTCGTCTTGATCACGTGCGCGCCGTAGCTCTCGATCAGTTCGAAGCGCTCGCGGCTCATGCCTTCCGGCAGCACGACGAGGCTGTCGCAGCCCATCCGTCCGCCGACCCACGCGCCGCCGATGCCGTAATTGCCGGTCGAGGGCCAGACCAGCCGGTTGACCTGCGGATCGACTTCGCCGAACAATTCTTTTTCCAACAGCACCGAATACGCCGCGCCGACCTTGTGGCTGCCCGACGGAAATTCCTTGCCGTAGATCACGACGATTTCGGCATCGACGCCCGTCAGTTCCTTCGGCAGCACGATGTAACAGATATGGTTGTCGTAATCGCGCCACGTGATGTTGAACAGGTTGATCGGGTCGAGCGGGTCGTTCTGACGCGCCGCTTGCGCTTTTGCGCGCACGTCCGGCGCGATTTTTTCAGGATGCAGCATTTCTTCGAAGGTCGGTCCGGTGATCACTTACTCGTTCTCCAATTCGTCGTCGGTGAGGAGCTGTTGTTCCAGCGTCCGCATCTCGTTCAAAAGTTCGTCCCGCTGCCGCGCAAGGTCGCGGTAGCGCCGCAGATCTTCCCACGGCATCTGATCGCTCGTGCCGCCATGCGCCATAATGAGTGCGTCGATTTGTTCGTCCAGCGCCTCGTACATCAGCACGACCTTACGGTAATACTGCACTTGTTGCAGTAGGTCGCTGTCGTTCTCGCCCATTCACTTACTCCAATTGACGTTCCGGCGTTGGCTCAGACTCTGGTGCTTCAAACCCCGTGGTGGTCGCCACGATATACAACGGTCGGCTGCGCGCCTCATCGTAGGTGCGCGCGACATATTGCCCCAAGATAAACAGGAAGAAAAGCTGAAACGAACTCAGCAGCAGCAGCAAAATGATCGTCGTCGCCTGCCCGCCGAGGAACTGCACGCCCATCGACAGTCGCAAAATGGCGATCACCGGGATCGCCAGCAGCGCCAGCAGACCCAACACCAACGCGACGTAGACCATGATTTGCAGCGGGAAGTACGAAAACCCCGTGATCGCATCCAGCGCGAACCGCACCATCTTCTTGAGCGGGTATTTCGTTTCGCCTGAATAGCGCGCCTCGCGCACGTAGCTGACCGGCGTCTGCTTGAAGCCGACCCAACTGGTCATCCCGCGAATGAAGCGGTTGTGCTCGCGCATCGCCTTGAGCGCCTCGACCACCTTGCGATCCATCAGCCGGAAGTCGCCGGTATCCAGCGGAATATCCACGTCGGTGATCCGGTAGATCACCCGGTAGAACAGCTTCGCCGTCAGCAGCTTGAAGCGGCTTTCGCCCTTGCGTTCGGCGCGAACGGCATAGACCACGTCGAATCCGGCTTTCCAGCGCTCGATCATTTCGAGGATCAATTCGGGCGGGTCTTGTAAGTCCGCGTCGATCAACACGACCGCTTCGCCGTTCGAGTAGTCGATCCCGGCGGTCACGGCGGTCTGATGCCCGAAATTACGCGCGAAGTGAATCGCTCGGACGTGCGCGTCGCGCTTCGCCAGTTCGTCGATCATTTCCGGTGAGCGGTCGACGCTGCCATCATTGACCAGCAGCAGTTCCCACGACTCGCCGGTTGACTCCATGACCTTATGGATGCGCTCGAACAGCAGCGCGATGTTGCCTTCCTCGTTATAAATCGGTGCGACGATTGAATAGCGTGGTCGACTGCTCATCAGTCCTCAAGTCAGGTTCAAAGCGCGCCGGATGGTGGGCAAATCCGGGGGGACGCGCAAACCACCGGCAACGGATTCTTGCGCGCGTTTGACATCTTTCAACCCACTGCCTGTCGAAAGCAGGGCAACGCGCTCGTCATTATGAATCAACCCCAATTTTACCGCACGATGCGCCCCGGCGTAAACCGCCGCCGCCGCCGGTTCCGCGAACACGCCGGTCAGCCGCGCCAATGGCGGAATACTGGCGATGATCGCGTCGTCTGGCACGGCGAGCAGCGCCCCGTGCGTCTCGCGCACCGCCCGCAGCGCCCGCGAGCGATCGCGCGGCAGCCCCGCCGAGATGCTGTCGGCGACCGTGTGGGCATCGACCGGCTGCATCTCCGCCGCACTGATCCCGCGCTGCCACGCATCGACCAGCGGCGAGCTACCTTCTGCTTGTACACCGATCAAGCGCGGAATCCGCTCAATCCATCCTAATTCATGCAGATCGCGGAAGCCTTTGTGAACGCCCGCGATGATATTGCCGTCGCCGACGCTAACGACGATCACGTCGGGCACGTCCCAGCCCATCTGCTCGGCGATCTCGTAGGCGACGGTCTTCTTGCCCTCGACCGTGAACGGGTTGATCCCCGTGTTGCGACAGTACCAGCCCTCGCTCAAGCAGAGTTCGTAGCACAGATCGAAGGCGACGTCGTAGGAGTCCTCGACCAGCACCACCTGCGCGCCGTAGACCAATAACTGCGCGATCTTGGCTTCCGGTGCGGCAGCCGGAACGAAGATGATCGTCTTCATGCCGACCGACGCGGCGACTCCCGCCAGTGCTGCCGCCGCATTGCCGGTACTCGCCGTGCTGACGACCTTCACGCCCGCTTCCATCGCCTTAGCGACGACCAGCGCGCTGGCACGATCTTTCAGCGATCCGGTCGGGTTCAAGCCGTCGTCCTTGACCCATGCCTGCGCGATGCCCAAATCGGCGGCGAGGCGGGGCGCGGCGTAGAGCGGCGTCCAGCCGACGCGCAGCGGCGGCACGACCGCCTCCGCGCCCAGCGGCAGGAGATCGCGGTAACGCCACATCGACGACTCGGTGCGCGGCGCGTCCCGGTCGATCTCGCCCTTTCAGGGCATCGTAATCGTAGAGAACATCCAGCGTCCCGACCTGCCCATCGACCGGACAGGTGTACTGCACTTCGTCGGGATCGTACAAGCGTCCGCAGACGCTACAGCGTAATTTGGAGATGTTTGCCATTGAAGTATCTTCTCAGTTTCTCAGCATAGGGGTGGCGTTCGTCGGCTGTCGTCAACCGCCGCTGAAAGGTAAGGTCGTAGAGATAGTCGTTCGGGTAGCGTGGGAAAACGTGCAGGTGATAGTGCCATACTTCCTGATACCCGGCGGGTTCGTTGTGCTGGCGGGTGGACGTCCCTTCCGCGCCGTAAACTTGCTTGAACGCCAGCGCCACCTGCCGCGCCAGTTCGTGAACGTAGACCGCGATGTCTGGCGTCAGGTCGTAGATATTCTCGACGTGGCGGTTGGGCACGATGATCACGTGACCGGGGTTGTTGGGCCACCAGTACAAGCCAATGAAGGCGGTTACGTGGTCGTCGTGAAAGATCACGTCCTCCGGCTGGGTATGCTCTGGCAGCATCGACGCGCCGCTGGCAAGCTGACAAAATGGACAATCGTAATCTTCGGGAGTGTGCGTGTAAGTTGTCATCCCGGAATAATCCGCGTGCCGGTTTCGCCGCGCAGCGCTCGCGCCAAGTTCGGCGGATCGGTGATAATCGCCTGCGGACCGCCCATCTGCACGAACTCGACCGCCGCCTCAATCTTGGGCAGCATGCTCCCCGGCGCGAAATGCCCCTCGTCGATGTAGCGCTGCGCTTCCGCCAGCGTCATCTGATCGAGGGATCGCTGATCCGGCTTATTGAAATTGAGCGCAACCTTTTCGACACCAGTCGAGATGACGAACAGGTCAGCGCGAAGCATCTGAGCAAGGAGGCTGCTGGCGCGATCTTTGTCGATCACGGCGTTGGTCCCGCGCAAGTTACCTTGATCGTCCCGGATCACCGGAATCCCGCCACCGCCGACCGCGATCACGATGTAGTCACTCAGGATTAACGCGCGAATGGCGTTGATCTCCTGAATCGTCATTGGCTTAGGCGACGCGACCACCCGCCGCCAGCCGCGCCCCGCGTCCTCGACTACGTTCCAGCCCTGCGCCTCGTAACGTCGCGCCTCGGCTTCGGTCATGAATCCGCCGATCGGCTTAGATGGATGCGCAAACGCCGGATCGTTCGGATCGACCCGCACCTGCGTAACCACCGTCAAAATCGTGCGGTTGATGCCCAGCCGCCGCAGTGCGTTATCGAGCGACTGCTGGATCATGTAACCGATACTGCCCTGTGTATCGCCGACGATCAAGTCAAGTGGCGTTGGATGCACTTCCTGCGCCGCGATCTCGTTGCGACGCAGGATATAGCCGACCTGTGGACCGTTCCCATGCGTGATGATCACGCTCCAGCCCTCGGCGATCATGTTAGCGACGTGCTCGCAGGTGACGCGCACCGCCTCCCACTGATGCCCCACGTCGGGCTGCTTCGGGTCTTGAATCAGAGAATTGCCGCCAATGGCGACGGCTGCCAGTTTACCAACCATGAAATAAGCCTTTTAGCAATTAGCTGTTAGCAATGGTTAAAACCAAGCTACTAAGTTTCATCCGTATCTTTAGGCGGGAGCAGCTTTTCGAGTTCAGCAATCAGCAACGGAATACTTCCCTCTACTGTCTCCCAGAGAATATCCAGTCCAACCGAAAGTATTCGTGCATCACAAAGTTTCGCATTGCGATGATAGCGCGCCAAGGTATCTGTGAGTTTTCCCGGCGAAAGTCGTCCGAGAGACGCCCCGCAGCTTCGCCGATGATTCCGATTGACATCGTGATAGCGCGTAAGAGCATTCGATCGGCTTCAAGCGCTTCCCGCGTCTTGCCTTTACTAAAGTCAACGACCTCGTGAGCCGCTTCGAGCATGTGCTCAAGACGCACACGATCATCGTCGTTCATAGATGACCTGTGCGGCACTTAACACCTGCTCCTGAAAGTGTTCACTGAGTGCGCCGGGAGTGAGTAGATCGATTTCGCGCTGCATCATATCAGCCGAGTTCAAACTGCATCTCCGCAAGATCAATATAGTTGATGCGGCTGCCTTCCTCGAACTCGACCAGCACGTCGACGTCGCTGTCCGGGCGAAAATCCTCGCGCAGCACCGACCCGAACAGCGACAGCTTACGGATGTGATTTCGCTCACAGAACGCGACGATCTCGTCGTAGGGAATAGCAATCTGTGCGTTGAACATGACAGCATCCACTAGAAACAACAGCCGTTAGCCCCATTATACGCGATACGCGCTAGAGCTAACGGCTGATTGCTAACAGCTAAGAGCTAGCTTCGGCTCACCGCATCGTGAGCGCCATCGCCGCCTTCTGGACGTGCAGCCGGTTCTCGGCTTCGTCGTAGACGATGCTCTGCGGTCCGTCGATCACCTCGTCGGTCACTTCGATGTTGCGGTCGGCAGGCAGACAGTGCATGTAGACCGCGTGCTCGTCCGCCAGCGACATGCGGCGCGCATCGGTGATCCAGTCGGTGTATTTTTTACCAATCTTCGCCGATTCGTCGTTGTCTTCGGTCGTCAGCCAACTACCCCACGACTTCGGATAGACGATGTCCGCGCCCTTGAAGCCGTCGTCGAAGCTGTCGAGCATTTCGAACGAGCCGCCGCTCTGACGGGTGTTCTCGCGCGCCTGATCGACGATGTCGGGCATCAGCTTATATTCGGGCGGCGCGGTCAAACGGACGTTCATGCCATAGCGGGTCATCAGCAGGATCAAGCTCTGCGGCACGCTGAGCGGCTTCTGGTAGCTCGACGCATACGCCCAACTGACGTTGATCGTCTTGCCGCGCAGGTCGCGCCCGAACTTCTCCTGAATGGTCATCAGGTCGGCGAGAATTTGGAACGGATGATACACGTCGTCCTGCATGTTGAGCACCGGAACGCGGCTGGCAGCGGCGACCTCGCGGACGTACTGGTTGCCAAAGTTCCAGTCACATTGGCGGATGGCGATCCCGTCGGTGTAGCGCCCGACGATCTCGCCGATCTCTTTGGCGGTGTCGCCGTGACTGATCTGCGTCGTCACGCTGTCGATGAATTGAGCGTGTCCGCCCAACTGCGCCATGCCCGCCTCGAACGAGGTGCGGGTGCGCGTGCTGGTGA
Organism: uncultured Chloroflexia bacterium; assembly: GCA_963727545.1. Taxonomy (GTDB): domain Bacteria; phylum Chloroflexota; class Anaerolineae; order Aggregatilineales; family Phototrophicaceae; genus Flexifilum. Next base: position 5,932 of record CAVSGS010000023.1, on the reverse strand, counting down.
AGAAGAACAGCATCGCCAGCACTTTGTCGCGCAGCAGCGCGTGCGGTTCACCGAGCGCGCGCTTGCGCTTCAAATCCCACGCCACTTCCAGCAGCGTATCGATCTCGTCCCGTGTCCACTCCTGAGTCGTGATCAGGTCACGACCGCGCAGGTCGGTTTGCATAATCCGGTTGTCTCCTTAAACGCCTAAATGCTCAGCTAAATTCCATGCTGAACAACTATACCTGTCAGCGTCGTAATGTTCCAGAATGATTATCCCGGTATTGCCGAGGGGTTCAACTCGCTGCAGCGCCGCAGCATTGACGCACAGCGGCGGAATCACGGTGTGGGTGATGTCGCCATGCGTGACCAGCAGCACATTTTGATCAGGTTCGCACCGATGCAGTACGCGGGTCAGGCGGGTGATCGCTTCAGCATACGACTCGCCGCCGGGAAAGCGGGCATCGGTGTCAAACAACAGCCAGCGCACGTAAGCGCGCCGCCAGATCGGCAGCGCTTCCTCGAACGGCAGGTCTTCCACGTCGCCGCAGTCAACTTCACGCAGATCGTCATCAACTTCGGGGATAATCCCCAGCGCTTGGGCGACAATGTCGCCGGTTTGCACCGCCCGGTGAAACGGGCTGACCCGAATCTGAGTAATCGACTTATCCGCCAGCCAACGCGCCGCTTTTTCCGCCTGCGCCCGACCGAGATCCGTCAAATCGCCTTCGAGTCGCCGGCAGGGCAGCACCCGCTCGACGTTGACGACACTCTGCCCGTGCCGCATCACGTAGATCATGGGCGACCTAAGTGTTCAGCCAGATTCCACGCCGAGCAGCTCAAACGAGCATGATCGTCGTGCTCCAGCACGATGATGCCGGTATTGCCTAAATGCTCGACGTTTTGCAGCGCGACGGCATTGACGCACAACGATGGAATCACCGTCAGCGTGACGCCGCCGTGCGTGACCAGCAGCACCGTTTCATCGGCAGCGATTCGCGCCAGTGACTGCTGAACACGGGCGACCGCCTCGGCATACAACTCGCCGCCGGGATAACGCGCTTCCGGCTGGTGCATCAGCCAGCGCTGAAACACGTCCGTCCAAATCGCCCAGCCTTCTTCGTCGGTGCGCCACTCCAGATCGCCGCAGTCCATTTCACACAGTCCGGCGTCAATGGTTGGCGTCAAGCCGACCGCGTCGCCGACAATTTGCGCGGTCTGCCGCGCGCGGTCGAACGGACTGGTGACGATCCGCGTTAAACCTTTATCGGCAAACCAGCGAGCGGCGCCTTCAGCTTGTTCGCGCCCCTTGGCGGTGAGGTCGCCGTCATATTTGCGACAGGTCAGACGATGCTCGACATTAACCGTGCTTTCGCCATGCCGCATCAAATAGATCAAGTCTTGTTACTCCCAAAGCCCGACTTCGCTCAACAACCGTCGAGTTTCGACCTGCTGCGGGCTATTCATATCAAGCACCCGCACCGTCACTCGACCGACTGCCGTTCGTCCAACCAGCACACCTTTGGCAAGTTCGAAGTGCTCATCCCAGCGCTGAAGGCGCGGATTGTACAACGGCGTGAGCGCTCCGGTCTGCTCATCATACGAGGCAATATCGGTCGATTTCATGTTGTTACACTTGAAACACGTCCAAGCGAGGTTTTCTAACTCCGACGTACCGAGATGCCGCTCTGGAATGATGTGATCGACCTGATAGCTAAAACCACCCGCTTGTTCCGGTTTATGACAATATTCGCAGCGAGATCGGGCGCGCTGCCGCACCTGCTCACGAACTGTTGCAGAAATGCGAGTCATGTGCGCTGCGGTGTCCGCTGCCGATGCAAAGCTTGTGCCTTCAAAAGGGTGACGAACTCGTCGAATTCGATCATTTCGGCGAGTTCGCGCGCCTCATCGGCGGTCAAGTGCCCCTGTTTGTTGCGGTCGGTCAAGTCATCGGCGCGCTGCTGGTCAGCATCCGAGACACGAAAGGTCAGCACAGCGTCCGGCGACTCGTGTTCAATGAGATGCAGAACCAATGCACGATAGATTGGCAACATCGCCTCACCTCCGACTCATTCGGTGGTTCTATTTTGCAATCAATCCCGGCAGCAGCGCGTACCATTCGGTCGCGCGGACGACGTCGTCCAGCGGCACTTGATCGATCACCGTATGGGCGTGGATTTCGTCGCCGGGTCCGAAACCGATGCTCGGAATCCCCGCCTTGCCCATCCAGTAAATCCCGTTGGTCGAGAAATCCCACTTGCCGGTCGGCAGCGGCGATCCCCACAACTGAGCGCCTGCCTGCACGCCCGCCTGCACGTAAGCGTTGTCTTCGGGCAGCGCCCACGCCGGGAAAATCTTGTCGACCGGGAAGACGAAGCCGGTGTAGCTCGGATCGTCGTAGAACAGAATCGACGCCTCGATGTCCTTGCGGTCGCCGATGATCTTCCGGATGCGTTCCAATTCCGCTTGCGGATCTTCGCCGAAGGTGATGCGGCGATCGATATAGATCAGTGCTTCGTCGGGCACCGCGTTGATGCTCGGCGTCTTGACGTGCATGTCCGTGACCGTGATCCGCCCGTGACCGAGAAATGGATCGTCGCCCAATTCCGGTTCGACCTTGCTGATCGCGTCAATGATCGGCAGCATTTTGTAGATCGCGTTATCGCCGAGGAAGTTGCTGGCAGCGTGGGCGCTCTTGCCTTTGGCGACGACCTGCATCTCGACGCGTCCCTTGTGCCCGCGATAGACCTGCATCTTGGTCGGCTCGCCGATCACGACGAAATCCGGCTTGATGCCCTCGGCTTCGACCAGCGCGTGCGGCGCGATACCGTCACACCATTCTTCCATATTGCCGAAGTAGTAAGCGGTCACGCCTTCCAGCAAGCCGAGTTCCTTCGCCAGCGCCAGCCCGTAGATCATCCCCGGCGTGCTGCCCTTCTCGTCGCACGCGCCGCGGGCGAAAAACACGCCGTCCTCGACCTTGCCCGTGAACGGATCCCAGTCCCAGCTATCGGGATCGCCGATGCCGACGGTATCGATGTGGCTGTCGTAAACCAGCTTGGTCGCTCCGTCGCCGATCTTGCCGACGACGTTGCCCATCTGGTCGAACCAAACCTCGTCGAAGCCCAACTTGCGCATTTCGGCTTCGGCGCGCTCGCCGACCTTGCGAATCTGGCTGTCGTAGCTGGGGATCGCGCACAGGTCTTTCAGAAATTGGATGATGGCATCGCGCTGAGCTTCCACGCGGGTCTTGATCGTGTCTATTGTCTGCTGATCGGTCATAGTGATTCAATTATCCCTTAAAAGCGAAATCGATATAGTAGTCGTGCGTTTCCAGCTTACCACTGTCGAGAATGACGATTCGGGGATCAGCCGTCCGGACGCGCTCGACCTGTTCGTGCAGCATCATACTGCCCCAACTTGAGAACGTCGCCCGCAGGCTGTTGTCCCTGTTCTGCACCGCGTCACGGGGTTGGCATCCGGCGAAAACGAGGATCGAGATCGCCTCGCCCACCGAGACCGCCACGTAATTCGTTTCAGCGCTCGGCGGCGCGGGCACTTTGGGCGTCGCTACTTGAGTCGGCGCGGCTGGTGGCGGTGGCGCCTTCGGCATGGACGACATCGTCCGCCGTTGACCGCCGATGGTCGGTGACGCAGCCGGTGGCGGAGCGCTCGGTCGCGGCGTAGGGGCATCTTTCAGCAGCGCCGCCAGTTCAGTCGCGGCGCGATAATAGCCCTCGGCGAACCCGCGCTGATACGCCGCCTGCGCGTCGGCTTCGTCGGCGTCTTTCGACTGGCGAGCGTATTCGCGCGCCTTCAACACCCAGCGGTTCGCCAGCGACTTCAGTGCCGCCATCAAATCGTCTGCCATACTAGACCTCCCGCTGCGTCCGTAGGGGCGTTGTGCGAAACTGCGTTTCGCCTATAACGCCCCTACAACATTGCCACTAGACAAATATGCTCACGACCTCGAAGCGCTCGACGTCGACTAAGCCCGACGTCGGTCAGCTTGAGATACGGGATCACTTCCAGCGCCATGAAGCTCATCGCCATGAACGGATCGTGCATGGTACTGCCGAGCTTTTGCGCCGCCGCGACCAGCGCATCGTAATCGGCGCGCACCTCGCTGATCGGCGCTTCGCTCATCAACCCGGCGACCGGCAGCGCCAGCGTCGCCAGCACTTGATCGCCGTCGGCGACCGCCAAGCCGCCGCCCATCTCGATCACGGCTTGGGCGGCACGGCGCATACTGGCATCGTCCGCACCGATCACGACCAGATTGTGATGATCGTGCGCGACCGACCCCGCCAGCGCTCCATGTTTGAGACCGAAGCCTTTAATGAAGGCTTTGCCGACATTACCGGTCGCGTGATGCCGCTCGATCACCGCCATCTTGAGGATGTCACGAGTTGGATCGGCAACGGCTTCACCAGCCACAATTTTAGCATCTTCTTCGAATCTGCCGGTGACAACTTGTTCGTCGGTGCCGCCGATCACGCGGATGCGCGATCCGTTCGCCGGGATGCGCAGGTCGATCGCACCGGCGTTGACGTTCATCGACGGGCGCAGCGGGAACGGACGCAGCGGCGGCTTGGGCGCGATCACCTGCCCGTTCTCCGCCACCAGCACCCCGCCGCGATAGACCTGCTCCGCCCGCAGATCGTGCAGGTCGCCGAAGACGATCAAGTCGGCGCGCCGACCGGGGGCAATTGCGCCCAACTGGTTCAGCCGGAAGTAGTTTGCCGTGTTGATGGTGCCCAAGCGGATCGCCGTCACCGGGTCGATGCCGTTAGCGATGGCGACCCGCACCATGTGATCGATTGAGCCTTCGTCGATCAGGCTGGCGGGCACGCGGTCGTCGGTGCAGAAGCACAGCCGACCGTAGTTCTCCGGCGCAATCAGCGGCAGCAGCGGGCGCAAATTGTGGGTGGTCGTGCCCTCGCGGATGAAGATCGTCAAGCCGAGCCGCAGCTTCTCGCGCGCTTCCTCGACCGTCGTGCATTCGTGATCGCTGCCGATCCCGGCGGCGACGTAGGCATTCAATGCCTTGCCCACCACCGCTGGCGCGTGACCATCGAGCACCAGCGCCCGGAACAAATCCAGTTTGTCCAGCACACCCTCGTCGCCGGAAATGACACCCGGATAGTTCATCATCTCGGCGAGACCGAGCACCCAATCGTCGTCGATCAGCGCTGCCAAATCTTCGGCTTCCAACTGCGCGCCGCTGGTCTCCATCGTCGTCGCCGGGACGCAGCTCGACGCCATCACGAACACGTTGATCGGACCACCTTTTGCCCGTTCCAACATGAAGCGAATGCCGTCGATCCCCAGCACGTTGGCGATCTCGTGCGGATCGGTGACGACGCTGGTCACGCCATGCGCCAGCACCGTCCGCGAGAACTCCGGCGGCGTGCATAAGCTGCTCTCGATGTGGACGTGCGCGTCGATAAAGCCGGGGCAGACGTAGCGCCCGCCCAGATCGATCACGTGTTTCGCTTCGTAACCGGAAGCCAGCGACACCACGTCCCCGTCACTGATCACGATGTCGGTCGGGTGAATCTCGCCCGACAGCACGTTGACCAACTGCGCGTTCCGCAAGATCAAGTCCGCCGGAGTGTCGCCGCGCGCCACTGCGATCCGCTGCGCTAAGGTCATGCCTTCGCCTCCTGAGTCATGAAAAGGATGTCACCGGCTTCGTCGCTAGCTGCCAGCGACCAGACCGGATCGCGCGCGAAGGTCGGGCGCACCCGCTCGACGTAGGCGGCATCCCGATCGCTGAAAGCGGCATTCCGCGCCGTCGTCCACTGCGCCGAACCCGGAAGCTCGTTTTCCGGGATCGCTGCCGCGAACACGAAATCGAACCGCCGCCGAGCCGGGTCTTCCCACCAGCCAACCCATTGAAATTCCGGCGCACTGCCGATCAACTGCTGCGTCAGTTCCGCGAGTTGATCCC
>CAVSGS010000022.1:0-52842 GCA_963727545.1 uncultured Chloroflexia bacterium | reverse complement strand
GCTACACTGTCGGCATGAGCCGCCGCCTGATTTTTCTCCTGATCCTTCTGCTGATCGCCGTGCCGGTGCTGGCGCAAACGCCGGGCGATACGCCCGCGCCGACCGCCACCGAGCAGCCGGTCTTTCCGCTCAACCCGGGCACGGTCGAGGGCAACCTCAACGACGCCGTGCCCAGCGTGCGCTATCGCTTCGACGCCAACGCCGACGACAGCGTGACGCATCAGCATGGACACCACCTCCGGCGATCTCGACCCCTTCCTCAACCTCTACGCGCCGGACGGCAGCCTGCTCGAGCGCAACGACGACCGCGAGAGCGGCAACCGCAACGCCCTGATCGCCCTGACGCTGACGCAGCCCGGCACCTACGTGATCGAGGCGACGCGCTTCGCCCAGACCGAAACCCGCACCAGCGGCACGTTCCGGCTGACGCTGAGCATCGCCGGATCGCAGGCGACCGGCATCGCCGGACGATCCGCTGAGCGTGCCGCCCAACTTCGGCGTCGATTTCACGCTGATCGACTTCCAGAGCGTGGTCGCCGACGCGCTCAGCGACGACGCGCCGCTGCGCTACTACGCCATCGGCGGCAAGCAGGGCGACCTCGTCCGCGTGATCATGACGCGCACCAGCGGCGACCTCGAGCCCGCGCCTGCGCATCCTCAACGACCGCAGCGAAGACCTCAGCCGCGAGTCGCAGACGCGGGCGGGCGAGTCGATTGCCTACGTGACGCTGCCGCAGACCGGCTGGTACTTGATCGAGGCGGGGCGGCGCGAAGGCGCGGGCGGCTTCGACCTCTACGCCACGCGGATCGCGGCGGCGGTGCTGCAAGTCGGGCAGTTGGTGACCGGGAGCTTCACGCCGGAAACGCCCTCGCTGAGCTACATCGTCAACGCGCGCATCGGCGATCTGCTGACGATGACCATGTTCACGACCGACGCCGACAGCGGCGTCGCGCCGCAGCTGGAACTGCTCGACCTGAGCCTGAACACGCTCGAACGCGCCACCGGCGAGCGCTTCGTCACCCTGCCGCGCACGACCATCCCGCGCAGCGGACCGTACATCGTCCGCGCCAGCAATCTCCAGCCGAACACGTCGGGCGGCTTCAACCTGCGCCTGACCAGCATCCCCGGCACGCAGATCAACGCCCAGACGATCAGCTACAACAACCAGTACAAGGGGACGATCACCGACGCCGCGCCGCTCGACTTCTACCGCTTCTCCGGCAAGACCGGCGAGTTGGTCACGATTGCGATGAGTGCCGTCACCGGCGGCACCGAGGTCAACGACTTGAACTCGTACCTCGTGCTGATGGACGGCGACCTGAACGAACTCGCCTCCAACGACGACGTGGCGACCCGGCGCGACGCGCGCATCACCCAGTACCGGCTGCCCAAAGATGGCGATTACACCATCTTGGCGACGCGGGCGGGCTTGCAGAACGGCACGACCACCGGCGCTTACGACCTCGCGCTGACGGCGGGCGAAATCTCGCTCAACGACGGCGCGTTCACGGCGACGCTGCGCTGGACCGGCAGCGCGGATCTCAACCTGTTCGTGCGCGACCCGAACGGGCGCACCGTCTCGTGGAGCAGCCCGCAGATCCCCGACGGCGGCACGCTGCAAATCGACAGCAACACCGGCTGCGAGACGCCCAGCGATCAGCCGGTCGAGCACATCTACTGGACGCAGCCAATCGAGGGCGATTACGAAGTTTGGGCGTGGGACGAGAACGGCTGCGGGCGCGACGAGGCGACCGCCTTCACGCTCGACGTGGGGATGCACGGGACGGTGGTCTATCAGGCGCAGGCGGGGCTGAACCCCGGTCAGCGCTATCAAGTGCGGCTGCGCGTCACCGGCGATCAAGCCTACGTGATCGACCCCGGCGCGGTGATCACGCCGTCGCCGCAGCAGCACGCCAGCGAGGGCGGCGACACCGTGATCCGCTACGGCGAGACGCTCAGCGGCACGCTCGACGACAGCGTCTATGCCCACTTCTACCAGTTCAGCGGATCGGCGGGCGATCAGGTGACGATCACAGTCACGGCGCAGACGGGCAGCCTCGACCCGATCCTGATCCTGCGCGACGCGGCGGACAACACGCTGCCGGACGGCATGAACGACGACGCCAACGCCGCTACGCGCGATTCGCGGCTCGACTACACGCTGCCCGCCGACGGCACCTACATCATCGCGGTGACGCGCTACGGCGTCCGCGACGGCACGACCAGCGGCGACTATCAACTCAGCCTAAATAGGAATAATTACTGACGCGCGGAATGTCATACCATTGTAAGCTTTTCATCGTCTACTCAGTGATGTTCGCTATAATCGTCCGATAGTCAGCAAGTTTAGAGGTAAGGGTGATGGGGATGCTAGACGAGATTTTAGGACGGCGGAAAGCGGAAGAAGAAGTTCGCAAAGAGGGACGGCTCCCCCCGGGACAGTCGCTGACACAGAAGTTCCCGGTGCTGCACTATGGTCCGACGCCGCAGTATGACGATCTGAGCAAGTGGGATCTGCACGTCTTCGGCGAGGTCAAGCAGGAGAAGCGCTGGAACTGGCAGATGTTCCAAGAAATCCCGACCGTCAAGCTCACGACCGACATCCACTGCGTGACGCGCTGGAGCAAGTTCGATACCGTCTGGGAAGGCGTGCGCTTCCGCGATTTCATCGACCTGTTCGGGCTGACCGACAACGCCCGCTTCGTGATCGCCCACTGCGAGTACGGCTACACCACCAACACGCCGCTCGACATCATGCTGGACGACGACGTGCTGCTCGCCTACAAATTCAACGGACAGCTGCTCGAACAAGAGCACGGCTATCCGCTGCGGACGCTCGTGCCTAAGCGCTACTTCTGGAAAAGCGCCAAGTGGCTGCGCGGCATCGAGTTCAGCCCGGTCGATAAGCCCGGTTTCTGGGAGAACGCGGGCTATCACAACGAGGGCGATCCGTTCAAGGAAGAACGCTACTCGCGCCGGGGCTTCTTTTAATCCATCGATTCGTCGTGTAAATCTGTAGGGGCATGGCGCACCGTGACCTTATACGAACTATGCATCTAGCGCTGCATTCAGCGAGGCGATCCCGACGGGATCGCCTCGTTTGCTGTTAGCTAAGCTCGCATAAATCGCCGATCAGAAATTATCACTTGCAAATTTCCGCGATAAAAGTTACAATTAATCTTACCTGTAATTTTACAATTGCCATCATAAAGGGAAAACTATGGATCTCGTAGGACTGATCGTCTGGATTATTGTCGGCGCAATTGCCGGTTGGCTCGCCAGCATCGTCATGAAGACCAATGCTAAGCAAGGGCTGCTGATGGACATCGTCGTCGGCATTATCGGCGGGTTTATCGGCGGTTGGGTGCTGGGCTTGTTGGGTGTCGGCGGTGCGGTGACCGGTTTCAACGTCGCCAGCATCCTGACGGCGTTCATCGGCGCGGTGATTCTGCTGGCGCTGCTGCGACTGCTGCGCCGTGCCTAGTTCGGCATGCTTGAACTGACGTAAAATCGATTCAGGGCGATGCTTGCTCGAGCAGTGCTTCGCCCTAAATTTTCCCCACCTGCGCTACAATCAATCCCATGAACCGTAAACTGCTGACTCCTTTTGATCTGTCTGCTGGCGTTCAGCATTGCCGACGCCGCGCCGGGATCGCCGCCGGGGGCGCTGCTGACCGGTCCGTTGATCGCCGCCGACACCGCCGCGCAGGACGAGATCGTGATCTACGACGTGGGCACGGGGACGCGCCGCGAACTGACCTTTGGCACCGGCTGGCAGCGCGTCTGGGGCTTCTCGCCCGACGGCTGCCGCCTGCTCTACACGTCGAGCGCGGGCAGCCAACCCGCCAGCCTCTACAGCGCGCGGATCGACGGGAGCGACAATCGCCTGCTGGTCGCCGCCGGGAGCGACGGATCGGGCGTCTGGGAGCCGCAGTGGGGCGCGGATCGGATCGCCTATACGTGGATCGACGCGGGCGGCAACCCCGCCATCGGCGGCGACCACCGCATCGCGTGGATCAACCCGGACACGGGCGAAACCGGCTTCTACAGCGTCAGCGGCGACGAGCACAGCGCCCGCTGGTCGCCCGATGGTCAGCGGCTTGGTCTATACCGCCTACGAGGAGCGTCCCGCCGGAGCCGACACCTTCTCGACCGCCGACCCCAATCAACCGAGCACGAACACGACCCTCCGCGAAGCTGATCTGTGGGTGGTCAACGCCGACGGCACCAACAAGTTTCGCCTGACGAATTTCCCGGTCGGCAGCGTGACCATGCCGCGCTGGTCGCCCGACGGCGACTTGATCGGCTTCGTCTACTCGCCGTCAGCGAACAACGACACCTTCTGGATGATCGGTGCTGCGCCGGACGCCGTGCCGACTCAGTTGAGCTATGAATGGGTGCTGGCGCTCGATTTGACGTGGCTGCCCGACAGCACCGCGCTGATCGCCTCGGCGCGCGACCTGCAAGGCATCGGCGAGAACCGGCTCTGGCATCTGCCGCTGACTGGCAACGCCGATCAGAACGCCGTCCAGTACATCACCGACCGGGCGCTGAGCTACCTCGACTATCCGCGCTTCAGTGCTGACGGAAACTGGCTGGCAGTCCGCAGCGAATACGCGCTGGCGCTGGTCAATACGCCGGATATGGCGTGGACGTGGCTGGATCTGCCGTTGGGCAACACGCCGCCGGTCTGGAGTCCGGCGGGGTTCGCGGGCGAGGCGAGCTGTGGGTAAAAGATCACCCCACCCCCAGCCCCTCCCCGAATTCAGGGAGGGGAGAGTGCTTCGTCCGTTTGAAAAAGTGCTAATGAGGTTAAGCGATTTTTCGAACCAGCGGAGGGGTTTTTAGCATCCGCATGGAACGACGCGCCTTGTAATCTCAGATAACGTCTAACCGCGGCTGCATGCGGTTTTTTTGTTCTCTCCCCTCCCTGAATTCGGGGAGGGGAAGGCTGACCGCAGGTCAGGCGGGGGTGGGGTCAAAACACTACCGCGGCAGCCGATACAGCCCCATCGCCTCGTGGACGAGCGCCATCGTCTTTTGGGCTTCGGCGCGCGCGCGCTCCGTCCCGGCGACCAGCAGATCCTCGACCAGCGACGGCTGCGCCTCGTACTGAGCGCGGCGCTCGCGCATCGGCTGGAGGAAGGCGTTGATCGCCTTCGCCAGCTTCTGCTTGACCTCCACGTCGCCGACCGTGCCCTTGAGGTAGCGCGCCTTCAGGTCGTTGACCTCGTCGACGTCCGGGTTGAAGGCGTCGTGATAGATGAAGACCGGGTTGCCCTCGACGCGACCGGGGATGTCGGCGCGGACACGGTTGGGGTCGGTGAACATGCCGCGCACCTTCTGGTTGACGGCTTTCTCGTCGTCGCTGAGGAAGATGGCGTTGCCGAGCGACTTGCTCATCTTCGCCTGACCGTCGGTGCCGATCAGCGAAGGCACGTCGCCGATCAGCACGTCGGGGATCGGGAAGACGTCGCCGTAGAGACCGTTGAAGCGGCGGGCGATCTCGCGCGTGACCTCGATGTGCGACTCGTTATCCTTGCCGACCGGGACGAGGTTGGCGCGCGGCAGCAGGATATCGGCGGCTTGCAGCACGGGATAGCCGAGCAAGCCGAACGGCATCGAGTTGAGGTGGGCGGCGCTCGCCATGTCCTTGAGGCTGGGCACGCGCTCCAACCGCGCCACGCTGATCAGCATCTCGAAGATCAGGTTGAGTTCGTAGGTCTCGATCACGCCGGATTGCAGGAAGATCGTGCTCTTTTCCGGGTCGATGCCCGCCGCCAGATAGTCGAGCACCATCTCGCGCACGTTGTCGCGGACTGCCGTGATCGCTTCGCGTTCCGGCTTGGTCGTCAGCGTGTGCAGGTCGGCGACGATGAAGAAACACTCGTACTGATCTTGCAGGCGCACGCGGTTCGCCAGCGATCCGACGTAGTGCCCCAAGTGCATCCGCCCGGTGGGACGGTCGCCTGTCAAAATGCGTCCTTTTACTGCCATGTTCCTGTCTCTCTCCGTAAGAATAGTACCGAGTACCGAGTGCTGAGTTAAAGACAAAACACTCGCTCATCCAGTCGCGATTAAAAGCCATCGTTAGAAAACAAAAAACGCCCGCCCCCAAATCTGGGGACGAGCGCAACCTAACGCACCCGCGATACCACCCCGCTTAAGCCGCACGCTGCGGCTTCTCTCGGTCGATGCGCTGATAACGGTCGCATTTCCGGCGTCAATAGCGCTCAGCTTTTAGCGGTTAGCTTTTAGCTAAAGGCTAATTGCCGGACTACCTTCGCGGCTCAGAGAGTCCATTCGGCGGCGGCGGGCGGGCTGGTTCTCAGCAACCCCTGCTCTCTGTACCGTCGTTCCGGCGCTTACTTGTCTCTCGTCATCGCCTTTGATGATGCTTTTGTGCTGCTCATTGTACGCACGCGGCACAATGAAGTCAACTACGTAGGGCGCAGGTTTCAAACCTGCTCCGACAACGTCGAATTCAGCGTTATTGTTCCCGCAGCACGAACACGCCCCAACCGAGATAGCGCCGCCCGTAGTCGAGATAGGATCGCCGCCCGTTCTGGACGAAGGCGCGCAGCGCGTCGGCGTCGGGATCGTCGGGATGATCCAGCAGCCACTGGCGGATTGTCCACCACTGCGCCGCCTCGTAGCGATCCCAGCTATCGCCGTCCGCTAGCACCATCTCGACCAACTCGCAGCCCGCCGACTCGATGCGCTCGAAGGTCCCCGCCAGCGACGTAAACTCGTCTTTACCGACGCCCTCCGCCGCGTAAGCCGCTTCCGGCGGCGGGTCGATCCAGTAGGGTTCACCGACCAGCAGGATCCCGCCCGGCTTGAGCGCCTTCTGCATCAGTGCCAGCGTCCCGACGATGCCGTTGCCGATCCACGTCGCGCCGATGCAGCTTACTACGTCGTAGCCGTTCGCTTCGGCGAGATACTGTCCGGCGTCGCCTTCGACGAAGCTCACGCGATCATCGACGTTCATTTCCTCGGCGCGGGCGTGCGCCGCCGCCAAAAATACCTTGCTGATATCCACCCCGACGCCGTTGATCCCCCAGCGGCGCGCCCACTGACACAGCATTTCCCCCTTGCCGCAGGCGAGATCGAGCTGGCGCATTTCCGGCTTGAGGCGGCAAATCTCGCCGAGCAGCATCAGCTTCTCCTCAGTGAACGGATTCAAAATCCGGTGGTCGGTCTCGGCGATTTCGTGCAGTCGTAGTGACATGGCGGTTTCTCCCTTCAGGCGCGGCGGTTGCGCTGTCGCTCTGGTGCAACAGGACACATCTGCCTCTTATTCACCTTTAGAAGCCCGATTATACCCTTTAAGCAGCGAGTTGTAAGCGGATGATCGTCACATTTTGGCTGAGGCGAGCCGGGCACGGATGAGAAATCGTTTAGCGTCCCCGTCGAGTGCTAGTTGATCGTGATAGGATGAAAGCGTAACCCTCAGCGACTTCTGCTCGTATCGGTAGCGGACGGCAGAAGTCTTGTATGTCTTGATGGCGTGATTTTTCGGACCAGATGATGCTGAAACGGTTTCTCATCGCAGCAGCGTTCTTATTCGCTGCGTGTCAACCCACCGTACCAACGGAAACCAGCACCGAGACGCCCGCGACACCCCAGAGTGACAGCGGGCAGGATTCGCAGTGGTTAGAAACCGAAATGAACGGGGTCAGCCTTGGCATGTGGAAGCCCGGTGGCTGGGAAACTGATTTAACCAACGGGCTGGTGCTGGCAGAACACACGAATTCAACCAACAGCATGATCGATGCCGGGATGCTGGTCTACGTGTTCGTCCCGCCGATTGACGAATTTGAGATTGGCGCGGACGATACGAACATCGCTTGGACGGTGCTCAATCAGGTCGTCAAAATGCCGAGCCACACCGGGCGCGATACCGCAATGAGCACGCCCGCCGGGTTTGACTGGGATCAATACGGCGCAGCCTACTACCTGATGTCGAGCGGCGACGGCATCAAGGCGCTGGTCTTGGCGCTGGCGCTTTCGAAAGAGCCGCCGCGCGTGGTCGTCTGTAACGTGAGCGTCCCGGCGAGCCAAGCCGGTCGCATTCGGGCGATGGTGCCGGACCTGCTCGACGGGCTGACCATCAACGGGCGCGTGTTTGACGGCAATACGCTCGCCGCGCTGCCCGATCCGCTGCCCTTCCCCGCCTACAGTATCGCCTCGGTCAGCACCGACAACCCGGACGGCACCGGCGGATCGCCGTAGGATTCCTCGCAGCAAAAAGCCGATCAGCCGTGCTAAAATAGACGCACGATTACGACCAAGCAGCGAACGGCAACGTTTCTACTAGAAATCAGGCGTAGGGGCACGATATATCGTGCCCCTACGGACTAGCCGAAACCGGAAATGCTTGGTTGATCCTCGTTCGTTGGTGAAATTCCCGGAGTTTTCTGCATGACTACCTATCCCGCCGGACCGAGCCAGCGCCCGCGTGACCCGGCGATCAGTCCATGGCTCATCCGGCTGCCGATCCTGTTCATCAGCGGCGGTATTCTGCTGATGCTGATCCTGACGGCGCTGGTCGGCGTCTATCAAGTCGCTGTGCGCCAGCGCGTTCTGCCGGGGGTGTCTTCCTATGGGGTCAATCTCGGCGGCATGACGCAGCAGCAAGCGACCGACGCGCTCGCCGGGCAGTTCACCTACGACAAAGACACGATCTTCACCTTCCGCGATGGCGATAAGTTCTGGCAGTTGAGCGCCGGCGATCTGGGCGTGACCTTCGACACCGCCGCGACGGTCGCCGACGCTTTCGCGCTCGGTCACAACGGCAACCTGATCGAGAACTTGAGCGATCAAGTGTTGATTTGGCTGAACGGGCGCAGCGTCGCGCCGATCGTCCGCTACGATCAGAACGTGGCGGTGGCGCAGTTGACGACGATTGCCGACGAGATCGACCGCGCGCCGCAGGACGCCACCCTGCAAATCAGCGACGGCAGCGTGCAGGCGACGCCGGGACGCAGCGGGCGGACGCTCGACGTCACAGCGACGCTGGCGCGGCTTGACAACACCATCCTGAGCTTGAGCAGCGGCGGCGAGGTGCCGCTGGTGATCAACGAGACGCCGCCGGTAGCATGGGATGCCCAAGCCGCCGCGCAGCGCGCCCAGATCGCGCTGTCGGGACCGGTGACGCTGGTCGCCGACGACGCCAATGGCGGCGCGCTCGGACCATGGATCGCCAGCGTCGATCAGATCCGCGCGCTCTTGAAAATCCAGACGGTCGCTAACGGCGATGGCACCTATCGCTACGAGGTCACGGTTGACCCGGAGCCGTTCCGCGCCTACTTGGAGACGCTCGCGCCGGGGCTGATCAGCGCGCCGGTTGATGCGCGCTTCCACTTCAACGAGCAGTCCGGCGACCTCGAAGTGATCCAGCCGTCGCAGAGCGGGCGCGCGCTCGACGTGCCGCAGACCTTGGCGCGGATGGAACAGGCGATCTTCAGCAGCGGCGATCGAGTCGTGCCGATGGCGTTTACGTACACGCTGCCGCACTACAGCGATCAGGTGACGGCGGCGGAACTGGGCATCACCGAGTTGATCTCGCAGGGGACGACGATCTATAGCGGATCGACGCAGGCGCGCAAGGACAACATCATCCGCGCGGCGGCGAAGTTCGACGGCATCATCATCGCGCCGCACGAGATGTTCTCGTTCGACCAGTGGCTCGGCGACATCAGCCCGGAAGAAGGCTACATTTCCAGCAAGGTGATCGTCGGCGGGCGGACGATTGACGGCGTCGGCGGCGGCGTCTGTCAGGTCAGCACGACGGCGTTTCAAGCCGCCTTCTACGCCGGTTATCCGATTGTCGAGCGCTACGCCCACAGCTACCGGGTCGGCTACTACGAGCAGGGCGAAGGCGTCGGCATGGATGCGGCGATCTTCTCGCCCGACCTCGACTTACGCTTCCTCAACGACACCGATTACAGCCTGCTGATCGAGACGTCGGTCTATCCGGGCAGCAACTCGATCCAGTTCCGCTTCTACAGCACCAATCCGGGACGGCAGGTGATCAAGCAGGGACCGGAGATCACCAACGTGCGCCCCGCCGCGCCGACGGTCTACGAAGCCAACCCCGATTTGCAGCCGGGGCAGTCGCTTCAAGTCGATTGGGCGGCACAGGGCGCGGAAGTCCGCGTGACGCGGGTGATCCTCGACTCCAGCGGCAACGAGATCAAGCGCGAGGTCTTCTACAGCAATTATCAGCCGTGGGGCGCGATCATTCAGGTACCGCCGGGCGATTCACGGTTAGGGTAGCGAAAAGTTAACCTCACCCCCCGACCCCCTCTCCATGATGAGAGGGGGAGTGCCTAACTTCGTTAGGTAGGGCGAAACGAAAGTTCACGTTGCTGCCCCGCCCGCAAGTCGCGGATTTTCCACTTAACGGACAAGTAGGGTTTTTGCACTCTCCCCTCCCTGAAATCGGGGAGGGGCTGGGGGCTATCAGGGGTAGGTATTTAAGTTTTGTGCTGACCTCACCCCTAAATCCCCTCTCCATATGGAGAGGGGACTTTTAAAACCTTCTGCGAGCTGTCTTTACCCCCTCTCTACGTAGTGGAGAGGGGGCAGGGGGTGAGGTAAATAAAAAACCTACCCCTGACAGGGGGCTGGGGGTGGGGTCGCTTTTACAGTGCTGCGGGCAGTTTCATGCCCATCGCCGCGCCGGAGCGCAGCGTGATCACGTTGATTTCCGGCGGGCAGTTGAAGCGCAGCGGCAGCCCGACGGTACCGACGCCGCGACTGACGTGCAGCACCATCTCGCCAAGCTGAGTCACACCGTCCAAGTAACGCCGACCGTAGAGCGGCAGAGCGTATCTCGTGAGGAACGGCAGGCGAATTTGCCCCCCGTGCGTATGCCCGGAAAGCTGAAGCGCGAAACGCTCGGTCGCGCTGCTGATATCGGCGAAATCCGGCTCGTGCGCCAGTAGGATCGTCACGGCATCGTCGGGCAGTTGTTCGAGCACGAGGTCGAGCCGCGCCTGCTGCCGCAAGATGCTGCCCACTCCGGCGAAATACAGGCTGTCGGCGCCGCGCCGGACGACGTGAACCGCGTTGCTCAGGTCGATCATGTGGGCGCGGTCCATCACGATGCGACCAATGTCGAAGAAGGGTCTGTGATCGTGGTTCCCCAGCGTGCCGACGACGCCGTCGGGCGCGGAGAGCGCGCTCAGCGGTTCAGTCAGTTGGCTCGGCTGAATCGTTAGATTGTAAGTCAAGAGATCCCCGGTGAAGGCGATCAAATCAGGCTGCTGGGCGTTCATAGCAGCGACGACGCGCTCCAAATGCTGGCGCGTCATGGTCTTGCCGTCCATGTGAACATCGCTGAACTGGACGATCCGGTAGCCGTCGAAGGCGGGCGCGAGATCGTAGATCAAGACCGGCACGTGCGTCACTCGCAGGCGGTAGGGTTCAATCGTGCGCGCATAGGTGAGGCTTCCACCGACGCCTAAAGCGGCGAGCGCTGCGAGTTTCAAGGCGATGTGCTTCAAAGGCGATCCTTAGGGTAAACTGCTGACTGCTGGCAGTGCTAACGAAAACACCTGCGCAAGCATAAAGCTGATTGCGACGTTGAGCAAGATGATCACAAGGCTGCTTAAGACCAGTGAGATACAGCCCATCGCGCCGCCGAAGTCGTAGGCGTCGCCGACTTTGCCCGACGTTTTGCCGGAGATGTAAAGCGCGAGGATCACCAGCACGAACACCAGACAGAGGATGATCGGCGAACCGAGTGAGATGAAAAACGCCGCAATCGTGATGTACAACAGGAAGAACAGAATCGGAAACCACTTGTTGTAGAAGCCTAACAACACGTGGATCAAATGCCGCCACGTGCCGACGCCGCCCAACAGCCGCGTAGCGATGACGTGGATCAGCAGGGTTTGCAGCAGCAGGCTCAACACGCCGCTCAAGCCGGAGATGATGCCGATCGGCAGCAGCGATGCTTCCGACATCCCGGCGACTAAGGTCTGCATCTGTTGCAGATCGGGGGGCAGTTCGCCATTCGGCTGGGCGAAGGTCTTGATCAGGTTATTCGCGCTTTCGGACGTGACCAGCGTCGCCAAGATCGGACCGATGATCACGATCAGCGCGTAGAGGATCCACTCGAACCAGAAATCGGTCCACGTCGATTGCTGCGCCTCGTCCATGTGGCGCTCGACCCGGCGTTTTTTCTGATTTTGCGTGGCTTTCTGCGTGAACTGCTGGCGCTCGCCCCGGTCGACGATCATCTGCACGGCGGCATCGCCATCCAACTGCGTCACGGCGGTCGCGACGCTGTTGAAATAAGTATCCTTGACCAAGCGCGGATCCAGCCCTAACGCCCGCGTGAGATTCTTCATCGCGCGCGCGTTATCGCCGTCGATGTTCAGCGACAGGGCAGCGTCCAGATAGTGCTTGGCGCGCTGTTCGTCTTCCTTGGTAATGATGCGGTTCCGGTTGCCCAGCAGATTGGTTTTTTCCTGCGCTTCGGCTTCGATCTCGGCGGCGTTTTCCGGCGCGGGGATCGTTTCCTGAGCTATGGGGACGATCTCGTCGCTCTCGACGATTTCATCGCCGGAATAGACGTCGTAAGCGCCGCCGCTGAAGGTTTCGAGGACGGGCAAATCCGGCAGTTCATCGACGGCGGGGATCTCGGTGGGTGGCGGCGGCTCGCTCGGCGGCTCGTCGAACGCGAAGGTCTCCGAGGGCAGGTCGTCGATGCCGACCGCGCGTTTCGGTTCCGGCTCCGGCAGTGGTGCATCTGCCTCGCTGATCGGCACGGTGAAGGGGGCGACCGAAGGCGGCAGCGGCTCCGGCGGCTTGCGCTGCTTAGTTTGCTGCTGCATCTGCTGGCGAATGTATAAACCGGCTTTGCGCGCGAGTTGGCGCACTTCCGGGTCAGGATCGCTGCGGACAAGCTGTCCGAGTGCTTTCAGGACCGACGGATCCTTCGAGCGTGCCAACTTGACGATCGCCCGACGGCGCACTGCCGCATCAGGGTTGTGAAGCTGCTGGATCAGGTAGTCGATCATCGAGTTGCCCCCAAGAAACTCTGCTCATTCTAACATGCAACCTCGGTTGGTGGGGGCAGCAGCATCTTAATTCAAGGGAAAGGTTCCGTCGTGGCGATAGTTGGGTCCATCGGGCGTTAAGACGCTGGAAATCAAGTGGAAGGACGACACGGTGAACGGGTCGCTGTGAAAAGCGCGCTGCCGGTCGAGGAAGCGTTCGACTTGCGGCGCGGTCTGGTCGCCTTTGAGCCGCGCCAGTGTGATATGCGGGCTGAACGGGCGATCTTCCGGCGGGAAATCGGCTTGAGCAAGCGCCTGCTCGACCGCGGCGTGGAGCGTCAGCAGCGCGCGCTGCTCGGTCAAGCCCACCCAGAGCACGCGCGCCGGACGCCGCGTCCCCGGCGGGAAGCGCCCGGTTCCCCGCAGCGCCAGCGAGAAGGCATCCGCCTGAATCGACGCCAGCGCCAGCTGGATCGGCGTCAGACGGATCGGATCGATCCGGTCGCCCAAGAAGCGCAGCGTCAAGTGAAACGCCGGACGCTTGACCCAAACTGCGTTGGGAAGATCGGTCTTCAGGGCGACCAGTTGGTCTTTTACCGCATCCGGGAGTTCAACGGCGACGAACAAGCGCATCGTGGCTGCCTCAGTGCCGTTAAACGCCGGTGCGCGGCGGTTGAGCGTAAAGCCACCAGTAAACGTCCGCCGGATAAGCGGGCTTGAGTTCTTCCGCCCAGATGAAGTCCCCTTTAGTCGTGAAGCGATGCAGCTGCCCGTCGATCCGGCGCATCGTCATCTCTAGATGCGCGTCGGACAGGTGCAGGTGGTGGAGTTCGTGATTGATGTCCTGCACGATGGTGCGGCGCAGCGCCTCCGGTTGATAGTTGCTGTAGCACGAGCGCGGGTCTTCCGCGCAGTCGGCGAAGAAAGACTCGATCATGTGCAGCCGCGAGTTCGCCTCACTGACCAGTTTCTCGTTGTAATGCACCGACCACTCGCTGCGAACAGCTTCGTTGCGCGCTTCGATCTCGGTCAGCTTCATCTTTTGTTCCGGCGTCAGCATCGCGTCGATCGCCCGCAGACGGTGCAGCCGCAGCAGCAGCGCGCCGATCGTCAAGCTCGGCGTTCCGCCGATCGAAAACATACCGCTGATGCTCCCGTAGAGCTGATCTCCGTAGATGTAGGGAATCAAGTGATCCGCCATCGACTTCGCTTCAGCGAGGTCGCGGTCAAGGTTGTATCTCGGCTCAGCCATAATGTTTACTCCTTCGTTATAGCAGTAATTGTAATACAAAATGTCGTAATTAGCGACAAATTACCGGGCAGCTTTAGGGAAAGTTTAAGGTTGCCAGCGCTCTCGCCGCTGCGCTTCGCGTAGGTCCACGTTGTGCGAATTATAAGATAAACATCTGCTAAGATTATGCTATATGGATCTTGTAGATTGAGTTTACTTCGGTTAAAATAGATGTTGTTACAGATGGAAAATCATTCGCAAGGTGGGTAAACATGACGACCTTGGTTGAGACGAACAGCTACCCGGAGCAATCCGAAAACACGCGCGTGAACTGGTTGACCAAAGCGTGGCTGGAGCCGCGTTTTGTCGTGGTCACGCTGGCGGCGATTCTGCTGAGCCTCGTGGCGGAGAACGCCGGTGTGCCGGAAATCGTGATCGCCGTGCTCGGCGTGATCGCCTTCTTCACCGGCGGAACCTTCGGCTTGCTCGGCGCAATCCAGAGCCTGCGCGAGCGCAGAATCGACGTCGATATGTTGATGGTCTTGGCGGCGTTGGGTGCCGCGCTCGTGGGGCAGTGGCGCGAAGGCGCGCTGCTGCTGTTCCTGTTCTCGCTCAGCAACGTGCTGCAAGACTACGCCATCGGGCGCAGCCGCCAAGCGATTCGCGGGCTGCTCAAGCTCTACCCTAAAGAAGCGAAAGTCAAACGCGCCGACGGCGTGCAGGTGATCAAGATCGAAGCCATCCGCGTCGGCGACATCGTGCTGATCGAACCGGGCGAGCGTATCCCGGTTGACGGCATCGTCCACGACGGACACTCGACGGTCGACCAAGCGCCGATCACCGGCGAGTTGATGCCGGTCGAGAAGAATACCGGCGATAAAGTCTTCGCCGGGACGCTCAACGGACAGGGCGTGCTCGACATTGAAGCGACCCAGCCCGCCAGCGATACCGTGCTGGCGCGGATCATCAAGCTGGTGGAAGAAGCGCAGGACAGCAAAGCACCGACCGAACGCTTCCTCGACACCTTCGAGCAGTACTACGCTACGCTGATCATCGTCGGCGTGCTGCTGTTCATCTTCATCCCACCGGCGTTGGGCTTGACCGATTTCGAGAGCAATTTCTACCGCGCGATGGTGCTGATGACCGTCGCCTCGCCCTGCGCGCTGGTGATCAGCACGCCCGCGTCGTTCATCTCGGCGATTGCGTCGGCGGCGCGGCGCGGCGTCCTCTTCAAAGGCGGTGCCTACCTCGAAGCGCTCGCCGGGATCAAAGCGGTGACGTTCGACAAGACCGGCACGCTGACGCAGGGTCGTCCGGAAGTGACCGACGTGGTCTCCTGCTGCGAACTGTGCGACGAGGAATTACTCGCGGTTGCCGCCAGCGTCGAGAGCCGCTCCGAGCATCCGCTCGCCCGCGCGATCGTCGCGGCAGCCGCCGAGCGCGTAAGCTCCCGCTTCCGGCGCTGAGCGGTTTTCAGGCGGTGCCCGGTCGCGGTATCGAGGCGCAGGTCGAGGATCAAAACGTCCGCATCGGCAGCATCAACTTCCTGCAGATGCAGAATTCGATGCCGGAACATCTCGCCGACCGCTACATGCAGCTTGAGTCCGAAGGCAAGACCGTGATCGGCGTCGTGCGCGAGGGGCAGTGTTCCAACTGCGGCGCTTGCGAGCGGTCGGGCGAGGATGCCAACTGGATGGGTGTGATCGCCGTCGCTGACGCGATTCGCCCCGAAGCCAAGCAGATCGTCGCCGACCTGCACGCGATGGGCATCACCGTCGCCATGCTCACCGGCGACAACGAGCGCGTCGCCCAGAATATCGCCGGTCAGTTGGGCATCGACCGCATTCACGCTAACTTGATGCCGGAAGATAAGGTCAAGGCGATCAAGCAGATCGAGGCGGAAGTCGGCGCGGCGGCGATGGTCGGCGACGGCGTCAACGATGCGCCCGGTCTAGCAACGGCGGCTGTCGGCATTGCGATGGGCGCGGCGGGCACCGACGTGGCGATGGAAACCGCCGACATCGTGCTGATGGGCGACCGGCTCGAACTGATCCCGTTCGCCATCAACCTGAGCAAGAAGGCGCGGCGCGTCGTCTGGCAAAACCTGACCTTCGCCATCCTCGTGATCCTCGTGCTGATCACCAGCGCCTTTGCTATCAGCCTGCCGCTGCCGCTCGGCGTGCTCGGTCACGAAGGCAGCACCGTGCTCGTCGTGCTCAACGGCTTGATCACCCTGCTGCTGATCCCGGAGATTCAGCGGCGGCGGGTGGATACGGTCTAACGCCATCTCAGCACACACTCGAAAGGCACAGGCAGCGACCTGTGCCTTTTTGATTGGCTCTACAGCAGAAATTGAGCGTTTTGTAGGGGCGCACGGCTGTGCGCCCAATTGAGGGCAGACACACAGGTCTGCCCCTACAAAAGACATCTTTGCAACGGAGCAGCTTAAGCAGATTCAAGTTAATTTCTAATTTAATTTTCATAAGTCTGCGCTAACAATACCCACGACCAACGCAGCCGGCACCAGTCGTACCCCGCATGAACCTCGCTTAGACTGCGCTCGATCATGATTTCCCAATTTCATACGTTTTTGAAGGAGGAACATGATGCGTTCGTTCAAGGTAGTTCGATTTGCTTGTATCGCGGCACTGGCACTTGCAGCCTTAGGCGCTGCCGCCATCGCTTCGGCTCAAGACGCCACCCCAGAGGCGACGCCCGACGCTACCCAAGCGGCGATGATGCAGCAGATGATGTCACTGGAAGGCACCTGCCCTGAGGGATTGGCAGCGACGTGGCTCGCCGCGCATAACGCCGGATATGGTGAAGCCAATGGCGAAGTCCCGACCGCCGAAGCCACGATGGACACGTCCATGATGAGCGCGACCGAAACCCCGATGCCCGCGAATCCGCTCGGTGCCTGTCTCTATGGCGAGTTCAGCGGGTCGGCTGAGGTTCCCGGTCCCGGCGCGCCGGATGCCGCTGGTGTCGCCTACGTGAGCGTTAATTCGACGACGGGCGACATCTGCTATGACGTCGCCATCATGAACGTCACGCTGCCCGCCGCCGCGATGCACATTCACAACGCTGCCACCGGCGCGAGCGGTGACATTGTGGTGCCGTTCTCGACTGCGCCGAATGCAGCAGGCGTCGCATCAGGCTGCACGACCGCGGACGTCGCCTTGGCACAGCAGATTGTCGCCTCGCCGGGAGATTACTACGTCAACGTCCACACGAGTGATTTCCCGAAGGGCGCGGCGCGCGCTCAGTTAGCGGCGTGGGATGCCTCGATGAACAGCATGAACGAGATGAGCGCGACTGAAGAAGCTGATATGGGGATGGGCGCGGAGATGACGCCGGAGCCGACCACCGCCGGGTGAGCCACAGTCCGACCACATGCTATTTGCGTAGGGCGCACGGTTGTACGCCCTCGCATAACTTAGGGGATTGCGTTCAATCCGCTCGGCGCTCAAAGCACCGAGCTAGTAAGTCAAGCCGTCTAAAGACGGCTGCGAAATAAGCGAACCTTACGGGTAGCCTGCTTCAGCAGGCTTGTTTTTTTAGCCGGAGGCTTCGAGCCTCTGGCGAAAATGAGCGAAAAAATCACTTGTCCAATGGCTTAACTTGATGCCTATGGACGCATGGTGGTGCGCCCTTTTGAGAGACAGCAGGGGCACGCTATAACGCTGCCCCTGCTGTGATTCGCTAGCTGATCAGCGTGCCGACTTCGACCTTGCCGAGCATGGCGTCGCGCAGGTCGTTGTCTTCCCACAGGTCGAGCACGAGGATCGGCATCTTGTTCTCTTGGCAGAGCGTGAAGGCGGTCATGTCCATCACGTTGAGCCGTTCTTGGATCACTCGGTCGTAGCTGATGCGCTCGTAGCGAACGGCGTTCGGGTCTTTCTTCGGGTCAGCCGAGTAGACGCCGTTGACCTTGGTCGCCTTGATCACGATGTCGGCGTTGATCTCCATCGCGCGCAGGGCGGCGGCGGTGTCGGTCGTGAAGTAGGGGTTGCCCGTCCCGGCGGTGATGACCACGACGCGCCCCTTCTCCATGTGGCGGACGGCGCGCAGGCGGATGTACGGCTCGGCGACCGCGTTCATGGCGATGGCGGTCTGGCAGCGAGTCGAGACGCCCGACCGTTCAAGCGCGTCTTGGAGCGCCAATCCGTTCATCACGGTGGCGATCATGCCGATGTGGTCGGCGACGCTTTGCTCCATGCCCCGGCTGACGCCCGATTCGACGCCGCGCCAGATGTTCCCGCCGCCGATGACGACGGCGACCTGCACGCCTAATTCGTGAACCTGCTTGATCTTCTCGGCGATCTCTTCGGCGCGGTCGGGGTCGATGCCGAAGCCCTGATCTCCGGCGAGCGCTTCACCGCTCATCTTCAAGACGATACGTTTGTAGACGGGTTGTTGGGTCATACGATTTCTCCTTGTCATGCTGTGTAGGGGCGCACAGCCGTGCGCCCCTACGTGTCCAATTGGGCGCTAGGCAAAAAAAAGGGATTAGCAATGAAGCTAATCCCTTCAGGAGAGACGTGCTGAGTAGAGCGACGTCGTCCGAGCATTGACTATTCGTCGCCGCTCTCGTCTTCAGCCACTTCGCCGAGTGCGAAACGCGAGAAGCGGCGAATTTCGATACTCTCGCCCACTTCCGCGACCAGCGAAGAGAGGAGTTGAGCGATGGTCTTGCTGTCGTCCTTGAGGAAAGGCTGTTCCATCAGCACCAGATCCTCGAAGAACTTGCCCATCCGTCCATCGACGACCTTATCGGCGACGGCTTCGGGCTTGCCTTCTTCAATCGCGCGGCGGCGCTGAATTTGACGCTCCGCTTCGACGACCGCTTCCGGCACGTCTTCGCGCTTGATGTATTCCGGGTTCATGTTGGCGATGTGCAGCGCGATGTCCTTGGCGAAGGCGCGGAACTGTTCCGTGTTCGCCACGAAGTCGGTTTCACAGTTGACTTCGACCATCACACCGAGGCGGCGGTTGAAGTGCTGATACGTCTCGATGACGCCTTCGTTCATCACACGACCCGCGCCGAGTTTCTTCGCCGCGCGCGCCAGCCCCTTCTCGCGCAGTAAATCAATCGCCTTGTCGACGTCGCCATTGGTGCTTTCGAGCGCCTTCTTGCAATCCAGCGGACCAGCGCCGGTAGCTTCACGTAAGTCTTTCACTTGTTGAGCGGTTACTGCCATTGCCGGTTATTCCTTTTCTTCTTCGTCTTCGTTCTCGTCGAACAGCTTGGAGTTCCGTAGCTTGGCGAGGGTCGAAGCGCCGAGCAGGGCTTCGTCATCTTCTTCCTCTTCGTCGTAGGCGGAGAAGTATTCCGAGTTTTTCTCTTCGCCGTCTTCGGTGTATTCATCGGCTTGACGAACCTGCTCACCCTCGATCACGGCGTCGGCGAGCGCGCTCAGCAGCAGCTTGATGGCGCGGACGGCGTCGTCGTTGGCGGGGATGATGTAGTCGATGTCATCCGGGTTGCTGTTGGTATCCGCCAGCGCCAGCACCTTGATCTCCAGCGTGTTGGCTTCCTTGACCGCCGTCGCTTCGCGCTTGGTATCGACGATGATCAGCAGGTCAGGCAGGCGGCGCATGTTGCGGATGCCGCCGAGCCGCTGCTGCAGTTTCTCGATCTTGCGGTTGAGGATCAGCGCTTCTTTCTTAGACAGCAGCTCGAATTCGCCATTATCGCGGCGTTTTTCCAGCTTTTTGAGCGTGTCGATCCGGTCGCGGATGGTCTTCCAGTTGGTCAGCGTGCCGCCGAGCCAGCGATGATTGATGTAGGGCATGTTGCAGCGCTCGGCTTCGCGGGCGATGGCTTCTTGCGCCTGCCGCTTGGTGCCGACGAACAGGACAGTGCCGCCACCGGCGACGATGTCGCGCACGAGGTCGTGATATTCGTGCAGGTTGACCAGCGTTTGCTGCAGGTCGATGATGTGGATGCCGTTGCGCTCGGTGAAGATATAGGGCTTCATCTTGGGATTCCACTTGGTGGTGCGATGACCGAAGTGGACGCCCGTCTCAAGAAGCGCCTTCATGGTAACTGCTGAGGGCATTGCTGTTTCTCCTAGATTGGTTGTGTTTAGACGATCACGCCCTTCGTTCTCGCCGGGGAACCGCTGGCTAAACGCCGTTTAGCACTGCGGCAACACTCCGTTGAGTCCAGACGTGTGAAATTTAGGCAGGGGGTACCTGCCTCGGAAGATTTTATCATAGCCGAATATGTGGTTCAAGATGAGGTTTGATGCAGAGCTTGCCGAATTGGGAGGGGCGGGTTCGAAACCCACCCCTCCGCTATCACCTATTGTCCTAATGCCCCTTCATGCGTGGCGGCGAAGATTTCCGTGCCGCTGAGGATGCCGGTCTCGACGTAGAGGTAATAGGTCTCGTCGTGCTGCACCAATGCCTCAGCCCAGAAGCCGTTCGATCCCGGCACGGTGGTGCGTCCCCAGAACGGCGTGTCCGAGGCGATCTGCCAGTCGATGCCGTCGCTGCTGGTGGCGTAGTTCAGCGACATCTGCACCGGGCGCGCGGTGTAATCGACCTGCCGGAAGACCATCACCCAATGATCGCCTTCCTGCACCACCATCGGACGTTGGATGAACGTGATGCCTTCCGGCGCGGTCAGTACCGGATCGCTTTCGGCGTAGGGCGCATCGGTTGTTGCCGGATCGTCGTACTTCGTCCACGTGATCCCGTCATCGCTGGTCGCCATGCCGATCTGCCCCGACGTAAGCCCCATCTTATTGAAACCGGCGAAGTACATGCGGTAGCGCGAGCCGCTGCCATCGTCCATCTTGACGATGCTGGGCGAATCGACCTGAAGTTCGTCCCAACTACCCGCGCTGCCGGGGTTAAGCACGAGATCCGTGTCAGGCGTCCAAGGACCGAGCGGATCGCTTGCCGTTGCGCGACCAATCGCACCGGGCGAATTGGTGCCGGAGAAGCTGTTCCACGTGTAGAAGTAGAGCGCCCACGTCCCGTCGTCGAGCACCAGCGCATCGGACGCCAGCGCCGCGACTTTGGCGTAAGGCACGTCGGTGCTCATCATGACTGGATCTTCGCTGGCTTCCGTCCAGTTGATGCCGTCGTCCGACGTCAGGTAGCCGATCTGCACCGGCGCGGGCCAGCCCTGAAAGCCGTTGCGAAACATGCGGAACTTGCCATCGTAGAAGAAGACCGCGCCCGGATCGGTATACGGATAATCCCAATCTTGGAGCGACGCGCCGTTCGGCACCACCGGCTGATCGCTGGCAAGGGTGAACAGCCCGTCCTGCGCGCTGGCGACCGAGGCGAACAACAAAACGGCGATAATCAGCAGCAAACGTACTTTCATCGTTTCATCTCCAATAATTTGGACGCTTTTCGAAATATCCCCTCGCTCACTTAGCTCCCCCTCTCATTATGGAGAGGGGGTCGGGGGGTGAGGTTTTCTTCCACGTCGAGCTTACGGATCGGGTGCTGGATTTCGGTCACGTGCTGATCCGAGGTTTCGTCCGGCTCGGCGCGATAGACGTAAATCTCGCGGGTCGGCGCGGCGAGCGTGTAGCCGTGTTCGCTCGTCCAGCGCAGCAGCGCTTGATGCGCCAGACGTCGCTGGTTGTCCGATCCGCAGTGGATCACGGTCGCCATCAACTCGACAGCCGGGAAGATGCGCGGGCGCACGTGCCCGCCCTGCTCGGTCGTGATCTCGCGCGCCAGCGCCGGGTCGATCACGTAGGCGGCTTCGACGAGATTCCGGCGCGGCTTGCCGAAGGCGTAGGTCTGCATCATGAACAGCGTGTGATAGCGACACATGATCACCTCGACTGAGTCGCGCAGCCCGTGCGCCCGCAGCGCCGTCGACGCCTCGTAAAAAACGTAGTGCGGCGGCGTGGTCAGCTTGACCGCCCGCCGCAGCGACATCACGCTGACCTCCGGCACTGGCTTGATGACGACGTCGATCTCCGGCAGTAAGTCGCGCGCGGCGTCCGCCTGCTCGATGGCGCGCAAGCGCTGCTCCACCCGGTCGAGCCGTACCTGCTCCTCGACGACCAACTGGCGTAATTCCGCCTGCTTGAGCAGCAGCATCCCGCGTAATTCCTCCGTCGAAAGCGTGTTGGCGAGCAGATCGCCGATCTGCTCCAGCGACAAGCCCAAATCCTTCAGCGCGAGGATGCGGTGCAGCCGCTGAAACTGATCGACCGTGTAATAACGATAGCCGGTGCTGCGATCCACCTGCGCCGGACTCAGCAGCCCCAGCTTGTCGTAGTGATGCAGCAGCCGCACCGAAACTTGCGCTAAGCGAGCGAATTCACCAACTTTGAGCATTTTTCCACCTCGACACGATCAGTATGAACCCTGACGTTAGGTGAGGGTCAAGCCCCCAGTTCTCTCCCAAACGGCTGTTGTGTAGGGGCAGGTTTAAAACCTGCCCCTACGTACTCCTCACCTTCGCGTGCTTCGCCTAGTATTCTTGGCGATCTTGGCGTCTTGGCGGTTCAACGAGCTTTATCCCTACCCATCAGCGCGCGAGTCGCTTAGACTTAGGGCATCTTGTCGAAAGCCAGACGCAAGCATGACCTTCACCTCACCTGAATTCGTCATCTTTTTCGCCGCCTTCGTGCCGCTCTACTTCCTGACCGGCTATCGCTACCGCTGGATCGTGCTGCTGGCGGCGAGCTACTTCTTCTACGCCTACGGCAGCGGCATCTACGTCGTGCTGATCATGTTCTCCACCGGCGTCGATTACCTCGCCGCCCGCGCGATGGGCGCGACCGGGGATCAGCGCCGCCGGAGGCTGTTTCTCGCTGCTAGTCTTACTGTCAACCTCGGCACGCTGTTCATTTTCAAATACTTCAACTTCTTCAACCACTCATTCGCCACCTTCGCCGCCGCCATCAACCTGAGCTATCCGGTCAACGCGCTGAACGTGCTGCTGCCGGTCGGCATCTCCTTCTACACCTTCCAGTCGATGGCGTACACCATCGACGTCTATCGCGGGCTGATGAAGCCGGAGAAGCACCTCGGCATCATGGCGGCGTTCGTCGCCTTCTTCCCGCAGTTGGTCGCCGGACCGATTGAGCGCGCGCCGCACTTCCTACCCCAGTTTCGCCGCCGCGTGACCTTCGACAGCGCGCGAGCGGGCGCGGGCTTGCGCTTGATCCTGTGGGGCGCGTTCAAGAAGATCGTCATCGCCGACCGCTTGGCGATTTACGTCAACACGGTCTACAACTCCGCGACCGACTACAGCGGTCTGCCGCTGATTCTGGCGACGGTCTTCTTCGGCTTTCAGATTTACTGCGACTTCTCGGCGTACTCGGACATCGCCATCGGCACGGCGAAAATCCTCGGCTTCGACCTGATGGAGAACTTCCGCCAGCCCTATTTCGCGAAATCGGCGCGCGAGTTCTGGGCGCGCTGGCACATCTCGCTTTCGACGTGGTTTCGGGATTACCTCTACATCCCGCTGGGCGGCAACCGCGTGCCCTTCGGACGCTACTTGATCAACCTGATGATCGTCTTCGTCGTCAGCGGCTTGTGGCACGGCGCGAACTGGACCTTCGTGATTTGGGGAGCGCTGCACGGGCTGTACATTGTCATTGAAGCCATACTTCGTCGCCGCGAGACCGGGATCACGCTGCCCGCCGTCGTCAAGGTGCTGATCACGTTCGCGCTGGTGTCGTTCGCGTGGATTTTCTTCCGCGCCAACAGCTTCGCCGACGCGGGCTACGTTGTAACGCACCTGTTCGCCTTCAATAATGCGACGCTCACCGAGCCGTTCGCCGGGGGCTTGCTCGGCGCGCACGTCGAGTTCGCCCTCTCGCTGGGGCTGATCGCCCTGCTGCTGCTGGTCGATGGGCTGATCGCGCGGGTGGGCTTCGAGCGGCTGTTCCACGCCGTACCGGGCACGCTGCGCTGGGCGACTTACTACGCGGCAGGCGCGGCGGTGATCTTTTCCGGGCTGTACGGCGTCGGCGCGCAGCAGTTCATTTATTTCAAGTTCTGAAGGGAAAGTACCGGGTACTGAGTACCTAGTACCGAGTTATGACGACCGACAAGCGAACGCAATCCACGCAGTCTGAATCACCCAGTACTCAGTACTCGGTACTCGGTACTGGGAAACTGCGTTTCCTCCGCAAGCTGACGCTCTACGCGCTGCCGTTTGCGATCCCGTTTCTGCTGCTCAGCGGCTTCATGATCTACACCGGCGAGGCGATGCCGCTGGCAACCGTCGCAAGGCATCCAGATGGGCGACGATCCGGTGCTCTACCGCCCGCGTTACGGTAACCGCGACCTCGACTTCAAGACGATCTCCGCCAATCTGCGCCAGCCGGAGATCATGACGGTCGGATCGTCGCGGGTGCTGCAATTTCGGGCGCAGTTCTTCGACTTGCAGCCGCGTGAGTTTTACAACGGCGGCGCGCCCGCGTGGACGCTCGATCAGGTGGTCGAGCTGGCGCAGCGGCTCGACTTCACGCCGCGCATCCTGATCTTGGGCATCGACATGGCGTGGTTCAACGACGCCTACGTCCCCGACGTGATCGACCCGTCGGTCAGCGACTTCAGCCACCTGTTCATGGTCAATCGCAGTTTCATGCAGGACGTGATCGGCGGCGAGCAGTTCGACGTCGGGCGTTATCTGGCGCGGGTCGAGCCGGGGCACGGCGGACTGGCGCTCGGCTTGCGCGCCATCCGCGACGGGCACGGCTTCCGCAACGACGGCAGCGAGCAGTACGGCGATTTTCTGGTCGCTCACTGGCTCTATCCCCAAAACGAGCGCCAGCGCCACCTCGACAACCTGCGCGACGGCAAGGAGATGTACGTCTACGGCGACACGGTGTCGGCGGCACGGCTGGCGCAGCTTGAGGACTTCCTCGCGTGGTGCAGCGATCGCGGCATCACCGTGATCGGCTTCCTGCCGTCGTTCATGCCGACGCTCTACCAGCAGTTGATCGCCGACGGCAACCACACTTACGTGACCCAGCTCGAAGCCGACCTGCCGGGCGTGTTCGCCGGTTACGACTTCCCCTTCTTCGACTTCTCCGACAGCGCGGCGCTCGGCGCGACCGATGACGATTTCTTCGACGGCTGGCACGCCTCCGAGTTGATCAATCTGCGGCTGTACGCTCAGATGCGCGCCGCCCTGCCCGATCTGCTCGGCGCGTACTCCGACCCGGCGTATCTCGCCCAAGCCAACGCGACCGCAACCGACACCTTCGACGTCTTCGGCAATGCGTATCCGAAATGACCTCACCCCTGCTCCGAAGCCAGTGGAATCTATTCGTAGGGGCACGATATATCGTGCCCCTACAGACGCAAATCACGAGAGCGAAGTGATTTTGCCAATGGTCTCTTAGCCCCCTCACCGTCGCTTCGCTTAGAGAGAGGGGTTGGGGGTGGGGTTATTTACTGACTCGCGGTGCCGCTGATCGCCGCGCGGACGACGCAGCCGTCGCTGTGGGTGACGACTTCCTCGCCGCTGTAGCTGCTGGACGTCTTGAAGGTCAGCGTGAGGGTGAGGATGCCCTGACTGACGCCGGTGCTGCCGCTGTAGCTGCTGTCGCTCATCCGTGCCAGCGTGAGCGTCGTGCCCGCGCTCCCGTAAACAAGGCTGATGGTGCCCCCGTTCGCCGTTAGGCTGACCGGAAGCTGCGTGATTGAGTCGGCGTCGGTGGTGCAGCCGTTGCTGGTGATGGCGCGGGTTTCCGTCCAACGCCCGCCGCTGATCGCCGGGGCGGTCGGCGAGAAGGTCGGGAAGGGCAAGACGGTCGCGGTCGGCGTAGTTCCCGCTGCGGGCGTGATCACCACTGGAACATCAATCTGCGGCAGGCTGTCGCAGACTCCACTCAGGTAGACGAGTTCCTGCCGCACCCATCCGGTCAGCGACTTCGATCCCGTCGTGCTGACTTGCAGCCAGCCATCGGTGCGGGCGGCGAGCGCGGTTAGATCGTCGGCTTGGGTGGCGCTGGCGAGGATAGTACTGCTCTCGTCGGGGCTGGTGTAGAGGTTGGCGGTTCCGTTGGCTAAGGCGACGTGGGCGCTACAGGTCGCCGGCTGCATCAGGCTGAACGGCGCGACGTCGCTGCCAACGTCGCCCCCGCCTCCGCCCATCCCCAGCGGGATTTCCGGCGTCGGTGAGGCGGCGACCACCGTCGGCGGCAGGATCACCGGTGGCACGCTGGTCGGTAGACGGGTCGGGAGTTTCGGCACCGGCGTGACGAAGATGAATTCGGGCGTCGGCGTGCTGACCGTCGCGGGCAGGATCGGCGTTGCCGAGGGTTCGATGATGATGATCTGCGGCACTTCGTCCGGCGTCGCGGGGATCGTGGTCGTGGTCGGCGTCGGCGAAGGCAGCAGCGCGACTTGATTCTGATCCGCTGTCTGCTGCAAGAGCGAACTGTTCAGCACCATGAACGCCAGCAGTCCGCCGAGCAGGACGACGGTGAAGACCGCCGCCATTAACGTCAGCGAGGTGGTCGCGGTGCGGCTCGGCTGGCGGCGTGGACCCGGTGCGTAGCCGTAGCGCCCGACTGCCTGCCGGTTGGCGGTGGCGATCACGCGCGGCGCCAGCGGCGGCAGTCCGCGTAATTGGCTGGCGGCGTCGGCACGAACGGCGGTCGCGATCCGCTGCCAGTCGTCGAGCGAGCGGCGGCACTCAGCACACCCGGCGAGATGGCGATCCAAGCGCGCAGCCTCGGCTTTGGTCAGCGTCCCGGCGACGTAGAAGGGAATCTGTTCTTCCCAAGCATCAGGCATTAGAGGTTTCCCCCATCGAGAGCAAAACGCGGCGCAGCATCTCCTTAGCGCGGTGCAGACGGCTTTTCACCGTCCCCACGTTGATGCCAAGCACCTCGGCGACTTCCGCGCCGGAAAGCTGGTGGTAAAAGATCAGCACAAGTATCTCCCGATGAAATGGCGGCAGCTGTTCCAGCGCTGCTTGCATCGTCTGCTGCTGCGTCTTGCGTTCCACTTTCTCCAGCGGCGTGGTGTCGGTCGCGTAGAATTCCTCGTCCATCTGCACCAGCGCGGGCGTGCTGCGCCGCTGCGTGTTGATCGCCTTATTGCGGGCGATGCTCAACAGCCACGTGCGCACCTTGCTTTCGCCGCGAAAATTGACAGCATTCTCCCAGACTGCCAGCATCACGTCTTGCAGCACTTCTTCGGCAAGCTGGCGATCGTGAAGCAGCGACGTCAGGTAGTTGAGGATGTTCGCGCCATGCCGCGTATACAATTCGTTTAAAGCGGGGACATCGCCTCCGGCGATCGCTTGAATGAGCGCCAGATCGGTGTCGTTCCCCTGCTCCGGCATACGTTCTCCTTTGCCCTTTTAGACACGCTCTTTGCGATCAAGGTTCCATCGAAGGATTACTTTTACCTCACCCCCTGCCCCCTCTCCACTGCGTAGAGAGGGGGTAAAAACAGGTTGCAAAGGGTGTTTAAAGTCCCCTCTCTATGTAATGGAGAGGGGATGGCAACCGAAGGTTGCTTGGGGTGAGGTCGCCCTTATTTACGCAAGAAACTGGTTCGAGCGTTCCGGTTCGCTCTGTTGTTGACTCATTGCTCAGCACTCATTACTCATCACTACAGTTCCAAGTTACAACGCCGTAGGGATTCCGTAGGGCAAGCGTCAGGTTCTCGAAGCGGCACGCCCGTGTCCTATTCAGTAGATACGCACGCAACCGGGGGCACCTACTATGCAGCGACGCAACTTCCTTTTGATGATTATCGCCGCGCTGATTTTCAGCACGGCTTGTTCGTTGAGCACCCTACCGAGCGCCGCGCTGCCGACGCAAGCCGGGCAGACGATTGAACCGCTCTACACGGCGACGCCGGGGACGGTCTTCATCGACGCGCGCACGCAGACCGCCAAGGTCGTCCAGCCGACCGCTCAACAGCAGGCGGTGGCACAATCGGCGTCGGTACAGTCGGCAGCGGCACAATCCGCCTCGGTGCAGTCCGGCAGCGGCTGCTACTCGAACTGTAACCCGATCTACACCATCCCGACCTACTGCACGCCGCGCTATGACTGGGGTTATACCTACGTCGTGCAGCGCGGGGATACGCTGAGCAATATCGCCCAGCGCGCGAACGTGAGCTTGCAGACGTTGGCGCAGGGTAACTGCATCGCCAACCCGAACCTGATCTACGTCGGGCAGACGCTGCGCGTGCCCTGCCCGGTCAGCTACAACCCGCCGCCCTATTATCCGCCGCCGCAGTATCCACCGTACTACCCGCCGCCACAGTATCCGGGCGTGCAGTATTACGGTCAAGTGCTGCCGAGTCCGTTCGTCAGCACGAGCTACGGGCGTTATCAGCTTCAGAGCGGGGCGGTCGTGATCCTCTCGTGGGCGATCAGCACCAGCGGGCTGACCGACGTCGATTTCTACTACACCCCGGCGAACAGCGGATCGTCCTACTTGATCGGGACGGACACCTATTTCGGCGACGGTGTGTCGATTGCGTGGGCGGTTCCGGCGGGCGCTGAGGGCACGCTCTCGGCGGATGGCAACAACGGCAGTCACTTGGTGCGGCAGACCGCTTACAAGACGCAGATCTTCACCGTCAACGCGCCCCCGCCGCCGACCCAACCGCCGACGCCGCTGCCGCCGGTGATCGTCGGTTCGGCGCTGTCATTCGCGCCCTACGGCGAGATCAACAACAACACGGTCATGCTGCTGCCGGATCAACTGGTGACGATTGTCTGGAATGGATCGTTCCCGACGGCGACCAACCGGGTGGAATTCCACCTCGTCAACCCGATTGACGGATCGACGCAGTCATTGGGCGTCGATTTGAACCCCGGCGACGGCGTATCGATTACGTGGAACGCCGTCCGCGAGACGCAGGGGACGCTGAGCGCGGTCGCCTACTTTGACGGCGGCTACGCGCCGCAGTACAGCGACAGTTACTACGTGATCGCCCGCGACCCGTATTGATCTGACCCCACCCCCGCTGCGCTTCCCCTCCCCGAATTCAGGGAGGGGAGAGAACAAAAGCCTCCGGTAGCCTACAAGTCGGAATAAACTATCAATGCGTCTAGCTGGCTGCCGCTGTTTCGAGGACTACTGGCGGGGGTGTGTTCAATCTAGGTGTTTAAAGATCTCTCACTGGTTTCGAAAAATCGCCTAACTTCATCAGCAACCTTCCAAATGGACGAGGTACTCTCCCCTCCCTGAATTCGGGGAGGGGCTGGGGGTGGGGTCGAATCCTTACCCCGAAACGGTTTGGTGCTGCTGCGCGATGAAGTCCCGAATCTGCTCGACGAACGGCAGGATGTAGCCCGCCTCGACCGGACCGCCGAGGGCGTCGTGCAGCCGCATTAGCGTGTCGATCAACGTCTCCAGCGCATAGCTGTCTCCGGTCGGCGCGCTGCCGAGCACCGACTCCAGCGCGATCTCGGCTTCGTCGGTTTTGCGCAGCGCCAAGCGCGAGGTCAGCAAGTCACTGTACGCCCAGAAGTTATCGACATCCGCCATCGTCTCGCCCCACGCCAGCCGCTCGACCTGCTTGTAGGTTCGCAGCATGGCGTCACGGTCGCCTTTGGCGGTGTAGAGCAGCGCGAGGTTGCTGAAGGGATAGGACGACCGGGGGGTGACCAGCGCCGCCTGTTCGTAAGCGTAAACCGCCTGATCGATCTGCCCGCGACGGCGATACAGCCCGCCCAACGATCCCCACCATGCCTCGCCGTCGTCGTCGACCAGCTTGGGCGCTTCGCTCAGCGCTTTGAGCAGGTGTGCCTCGCTCCGGTTCAGCAGTTGATCGCGCTC
The DNA here is from genome assembly GCA_963727545.1 of uncultured Chloroflexia bacterium. Lineage (GTDB taxonomy): Bacteria > Chloroflexota > Anaerolineae > Aggregatilineales > Phototrophicaceae > Flexifilum. The sequence goes on along the minus strand of CAVSGS010000022.1, from coordinate 22,842 downwards.
GATGCCAACCGGCAGCTTCTCCGCCATGCGGCGGTAAACGTAGCCGAGCGCGGCGACCGCCAGCAAAAACTTGGGGTCGATCTTGAGCGCGTGGATCAGGTTATGCTCGGCTTGCTCAAGCTGCCCGTTCTGGACGTAGACGTAGCCCAGCCGGTAATGGATCAGCGGGTTATCCCGGTCGAGCGCCAGCGCGCGCTCATAGGTTTCGGCTGCGCCCTGCAAATCCTGCGCCTTGTACTGCCGCTCGCCGACCGGCAGCAGCGCCAGCGCCAGCGTCGCGTCGGTCGTCATTTTGCGCTGCTGGGTGACGCTGGCGACCATCTCCTCGCGCAGTTCGCGCAGCTCGCTGCTTTTGCTGGTCATGTCGTCTTCGAAATGGGCGCGAATTTCGGTCAGCTCCCGCTCGACCGTCTCGCGCGCTTTGACCAGTTCGGTCTGCGCCGCGAACAGCCGCGTGACGCCGACAACGCCCAACGCTGCCGCCGAGATCGCAATCGCCACGCTGATCGCCTCAAAGATGCCCAAGAAGCGGCTGGCATCGTTGGCGTAGCGCTCGGCATCGTCGGCGCTGGTGCGGGCGGCGTCAGCGGCGGCTTGCGCGTCGGCGATAGTGTCTTGCAGCGCCTCAATCGACGGTGCGGTGGTCGGTGGCACGGCCGGCTGTTCGTCTTGCGCCGAGACGGTCAGCGGGACGATCAGCAAGAACAGGCAGAGGATGATCACGATACGGCGCATGAGGGTTTATCCTGTACTCGAAACCAAAGTTGAACCACAAAGATCGCAAAGGACACGAAGAAAAGAGCTTTTCTCTGTGGTCTTAGTGTCCTTTGTGGTGAGCGGCTTTTCTTTTCTGGCTTAACTCGTCCGAAAGAAATTTTCCAGCCAGCGATAAAGATTATCCGCGCCCGCCTTGACCGGCAAGAAATGGACGATGCCTTGATCGAGGATCGCCTTGATTTGCGGATCGTCGCTGCCGGTATTGCGGCTGGCGGCGAGTTCGTCGGCGAAGCGTCCGCTGCCTTCCAGCACCAGCAGCGGGAAACCGCGGCTCCTGCGTCGCGCAGCGATAGGCTTCCTGCTTGACGATCTTGCCGCCGTTGAGGATGATCACCAGCCGCTTGCGGTCGCCATTGCCGGTCAGCGCATAGGCGACGTTGAAGATCGTCTCCGATTCCGCGCCGAAGTCGGTCCCGGCGGTCAGGATGAAATGCGAGTGAAAGCCGTCCAGATCGGCAACCTTGGTCGCCAGTTCGTGACCGGGATAGCCGACGACTTGATCCGGCGCGACGCCGATCAGCGGGAAGGTATAGCCGCGACGATGGCGGGCGACGCCGACCAGCAGCATTGCCCCGGCGGTCGTGCCGCCGTCGATCAGGTTGACGTGGTAGTCTTGCAGGAAACGCGCCAGCCCATCCTCGATCAGCGAGCGGGTCGACGTCAGCGAGCCGGTATCCATCAGCGACGCGCCGCCGGAGAGAAAAATCGTCGGCGTCGGCGTGCTCAATTGAAGCGCATGGATCATCCGGTCGGGGTCGGTATCCGCGGCGACGCGGACAGCGCGCGGCGTGGTGCCGTTGGGAAAGCTGATCGGAAAGGCTTCCAACACCTCGCCGCTGGGCGGAGGCGCTTTGCTCCCCAAAATTCGTCTAAGAAAGTCCATTGGCGTGCCTCCCACGCGATTTTCGGTTCGACAACATCAACAGTCTAGCGATAGGTGGCGCTGCACTCGCCCCCCAAGTTTGGGTGGTTTGCTATACTCTACTCTATGCCTGAGAATGTTGAAAGTCATTGCTCCACCCCTGACCGTGCTTTCGCCCTGCAACTGCTGGACTGGTACGACCGGCTCGGCGTCGAGCTGCCGTGGCGCGGCTCGCGCGATCCGTATCGCGTCTGGCTGTCGGAGATCATGCTGCAGCAGACGCAGGTCGAGACGGTCAAGCCGTATTTCGAGCGCTTCCTCGCCGCCTACCCGACGGTCGAGGACTTAGCCGCCGCGCCGATTGAGGACGTGCTCAAGTTGTGGGAGGGGTTGGGCTACTACAGCCGCGCCCGCAATTTGCATCGCGCGGCGGGACAGGTCGTCGAGCGCGGCGGCTTTCCGCAAACCGTCGCCGGACTGCTGGAATTGAGCTGGCGATCGGGCGCTACAGCGCCGGCGCGCTCGCCAGCATCGCCTTCGATCAGCGCGTCCCGGTGGTCGACGGCAACGTGATCCGCATCTTCAGCCGCGTCTGCGACCTCGACGCCGACGTGACCCAGACGGCGACCCAGAAACAGATCTGGCAGATCGCCGAGGATGCCCTGCCGGACGCGCGAGTCGGCAACTACAATCAAGCGCTGATGGACTTGGGGCGGCTGATCTGCAAGCCGCGCACGCCGCTGTGCGCCGAGTGTCCGGTCAGCCAGCACTGCTGCGCCTATCAGCGCGGTACGCAGACCGAACGCCCGGTCAAGCCCGCCAAAGCCAAAACCCCCCATTACGACGTGACCGCCGGGATCATCTGGAACGCGCGCGGCGAGGTGCTGATCGCGCAGCGCCCGCTCGACGGCTTGCTCGGCGGCTTGTGGGAGTTCCCCGGCGGCAAGCAGGAGGCGGGCGAGTCGCTGCCGGAGTGCCTACAGCGCGAACTGCGCGAGGAACTCGCCATCGAGGTGGAAGTCGGCGACCTGTTCACGACCGTTAAGCACGGTTTCACTCACTTCAAGATCACGCTGCACGCCTTTCGAGTGCCGCTATGTAAGCGGCGCGCCGCAGAAGCTCGGCGTCCGCGATTTCGCATGGGTCACGCCGGATCAGTTCGACGCCTACGCCTTCGGCAAGGCGGATCGGCAGGTGATCGCGGCGCTGCGCGCTCGCGGCGGGATGCTGCTGTAGCACCTTCCATCATTGTAGGGGCGCACTGCGGTGCTACCCCAACGGGCGACACACAGGTGCGCCCCTACGCATTTGGGCAACCCTGCTCGATCCCCGAAAGTTACATATGACAGATGACACGCCCGGCGCGATCGGCATAGGATTATCTCAAAGCATTATTTGAGGAGATAATTTGATGACCACGCACTCGCAAGATTTTTACGCCGATGAAATCTGGCGCGGCGCGCTCACGCCGTGCGACGACATGGACACCGTCAACCGGCGGGTGGTCAGCCGCATCTGGAATGAGGTTTGGAACCAAGGCTTACTCGACGCCTGTGACGAGATCCTCGCGCCGGACTACGTCGGACACATCCCGATGATGGAAATTCACGGACCGGCGGAGTTCAAGCAGATGGTCGGGTCGTATCGCGTCGCCTACCCCGACGTCCATCTGACGGTCGAGGACTTCTTCGGCGAGGGGGATCGGCTGGCGGTGCGCTGGACCTCGCGCGGGACCAACCTCGGCTCGATGATGGGCGCGCCGCCCAGCGGCAACAAGATCGAGATCATGGGGATTTCGCTGTTCCGCATGGCGGACGGCAAAGTCGCCGAGGAGTGGGAAGGCTTCGACACGCTCAAGATGATGCAGCAAATCGGCGCGATCCCTTCCGGCGGCTGATGGCACGTGCTTAAGCCAAATCTAACGGTAAAATAGACCCCAATTCGTTGGTAGAAGGTGGGGTCTTTTCATGGACACAGACGTACTGATCATCGGCGGCGGGGCGACCGGCGCGGGGCTGGCGTGGGATTTGGCGCTGCGCGGTGTCCGCGTCGTCCTCGCCGAGATGGGCGACCTCGCGACCGGGACCAGCGGACGCTATCACGGGCTGCTGCACTCCGGCGGGCGCTATGCCGTCCGCGACGCCGAGAGCGCCAAAGAGTGCATCGACGAGAACCGGATCGTGCGGCGGATCGCGCCGGAAGCGATTGAGCCGACCAGCGGCTTTTTCGTGCTCTGCCCCGGCGACGACCAGACTTACGTCGATCAATGGCTGCAGGGCTGCGCGGCGGTCGGCATCGAGACGCGCGAGGTGTCCTTGAGCGAAGCGCTCAAGCGCGAACCGGCGCTCAACCCCCAGCTGGAAGCGATCTACGAAGTCCCCGACGGCACCTGCGACTCGTGGGATCTGCTCCACTGCCTGCAAAAAGGCGCTCAGGCGACCGGAAAAGCGAAATTCCTGACCTATCACCGCGTCGAGGCGCTGCACAAAGACGGCAGCCGCATCAGCGGCGCGCGGCTGCGCAATCTGCGCGACGACTCGACCGTCGACGTTTCCTGCGCCGTCGCCGTCAACGCGGCGGGACCTTGGGGCGCGGAGATCGGCAAGCTGGCGGGCGCGGACATCACCATGCGGCTGAGCCGGGGCGCGATGCTCGCCTACAACATCCGCTGGGTCAACACCGTGATCAACAAGCTGCGCGCTCCCGGCGACGGCGACATCTTCGTGCCGGTCGGGACGGTCAGCGTGATCGGCACGACCTCGGTCACGACCGACGATCCCGGCGATACGCGGGTCGAGGCGTGGGAGGTGACGCGCATCCTCGACGAAGCCGAGGCGATGACGCCGGGGATCAGCCGCGCGCGGATTTTGCGCTCGTGGGGCGGCGTGCGCCCGCTTTACGATCCCGGCAGCGGCGGACGCGAAGCCAAACGGACGTTCACCGTGCTCGATCACGCCGAATCCGACGAAATCGAGGGCTTTATCAGCATTTTGGGCGGCAAGCTGACCACCTATCGCTTGATGGCGGAGCGCGCCGCCGACGTGGTCTGCGCCAAGCTTGGCGTGACCGCGCCCTGCTCGACGGCGACGACGGTGCTGCCGCCGGTTCACGAGCATACAGCAGGCGCTGCATCACCTGCGCGACCGCCTGAACGAACTCGAACACGGCGAAACCCCCGGCAACCTGATCTGCGAGTGCGAGATCGTCACCCGCCCGCAGATCGAGGCGGCGCTGGCAGCGGGCGAGGTGGTCGAGCTGAACGATCTGCGCCGCGACCTGCGTGTGGGCATGGGTCCCTGTCAGGGCGGGTTCTGCGCCTATCGCGCCGCCTGCATCCGCCATGAGGTCGTCAAAGACACGCCCGCCCATACGACTGAGCTGCTCACGGCGTTCGTCGAGCGGCGTTTCGGCGGGGTCAAGCCGCTGCTGTGGGGGCACAATCTGCGCCAAGCGCTGCTGGCGGAGCACATCTACGGGCGGATTTTGGGATTAAGTAATGCTGACCCCACCCCCGACCCCTCCCCGATTTCAGGGAGGGGAGCGTACACGCCGTTGGATTTTGAGCATATCGACGTAGGGGCGCACGGCGGTGCGCCCCTACAAACACAATCGCGGATTGTCGTCGTCGGTGCGGGTTTGGCGGGACTGACCGCCGCGCTGATCGCTGCCGAGGCGGGCGCGAAGGTCGAATTGGTCGCGCAGGGACAGGGCGCGCTGACGCTCCATCCCGGCTGGATCGAGATCGGCGACGTGGAGTCGCTGGCGGAGCAGCCGGATCACCCCTACGCCCGCGCCCGCGAGTCGCTGGCAGTCGGGTTAAGCCTGATCGACCGGATCGCTGGCTTGCAGGCGGCCGACGACCCAGCCATCACCGGATTAGGGGCGCAGCGCGCGATCGCGTTCACGGTTGGAAACGTAGCGAGCGGGGCGCACAGCCGTGCGCCCCTACAAGTTGTCGGATTCAAGGGTTGGCGCGACTTCTACGCCGGGATGATCGCCGACAACCTGTGCGCCGCCGGGATCGACGCGGCGGCGCTGACGATCAGCGTGCCGGATTTGGGCGGCAATTTCGACAACTGGACGATCGACCTCGCCCGCTGGCTCGACACGCCCGCCGGACGCGACCACCTGATCGGGCAGATCAAGCCCAAGCTCGACGGCGCGGCGCAGGTGGCGCTGCCCGCCGTGCTCGGCTTCCAGCCGGAGACGCGCGCCCAGATCGCGGCAGCGCTCGGCGTCCCCGTGATCGAGATCCCGACGCTGACGCCCTCGATCCCCGGCTTGCGGCTCTATCACGGGCTGCGTCGCGCCTTGATCGCGCAGGGCGGGCGCTTCACGGTCGGTCCGCGGGTGATCGGCTTGGAGGTCAAGGACGGTCGCGTGACCGGGGTTCTTGCCGAGACCGCCGCCAATGGTCGGGCGCGGGTTTTGCCCGCCGATGCCGTGATCTTGGCGACCGGCGGCTTGTTCGGCGGCGGACTGGAGAGCGACTATCACGGAGAAATCCGGGAGACAGTGGCGAATCTGCCGGTGACCGGCGTGCCGCCGCTGGGCGAGTGGTTCACCGAGCCACTGCTGAGCGGGCAGCCCCAGCCGATCCACCGGGCGGGCGTCGCCACTGATGGCGATCTGCACCCACTCGATGCCGAGGGCAAGATCGTCGCGCCGAACCTGTATGCGGCGGGGCGGCTGCTGGCAGGCTACAGCCCGGTCAGCGAGGGATCGACTGAAGGGGTGGACATCGCCAGCGGCGCGCACGCGGCGCTCCGGGCGCTTTCTGCTATGATTTAGCAGAAGCAAATTGGAGTTCAACCGACATGGATCAAGAACCATCGGGTGGCATTCGCCCGCTCTGGCTGGTTGGCGGCGCGGCGGCGACCCTGATCATCGGAGCGTGCGCGATCCTCTCGCTGCTGGCGCTGGGCGGCGTCCTGTGGCTGACACAGAGTCGTGGCGGCGGTGGTGGCGATGCAACTCCGATCGGGGTTGTCAGCGGCAGCACGCCGCGTGCGACTGTCGCGTCAACAATCGCTGCCCCGACGCCGCTCCCGGCGATCAATACGCAGATCGCGAGTGCCAGCCCGCAAGCAACGCTCGCGGCGCTGCCGCCCGATCAGGCGGTGCGGAGTTATTACCAGTTCGTCAGCCAGCAGCGCTACGACGTGACGTGGCAAATGCTGACTGACGCCTTCAAGCAGAAGTTCAACTGCTGCGCGCCGAACTACAATTACAGCGGCTACGTCGACTGGTGGAACAGCGTGAACACCGTCGATTTCGGGCAGGTCCGCACCGTCTCGCAGACCGGCGACCGCGCCGTCGTCTACGCCGAACTCTACTACGTCATGAACACCGGCGATCGCAGCGGCATGGATAGCTCGCCGTACATCGAACTGGTCTACGACACCGCTAGCGGTGCTTGGCGCTTCGACGACAAGCGGGCGAACCCGTGAGGATTGTTTCCAGATCTTACCTCACCCCTAAATCCCCTCTCCATTGCATGGCGAGGGGACTTTAAAGCCCGTTGTGACCTGTTCTGTTCCCCCTCTCCACGACGTGGCTGAGGGGATCAGGGGGTCAGGTAAGGTTGGGAAACACTGTCCACAGCATTTTATCCCACCAGCGCGCTGCGCCCCCACGGAAATCCGCCCTTATTTGGGCGACCACAGCCCGATCAGGTTGCCTTCGGTGTCGATCACCGAGGCATAGCGTCCGGCGTCGCCCATCGAGGTTTTACCGACGGCGATTTTCCCGCCCGCGCCCTCGACGCGATTAAGCGTCGGCGTTAATTCCTCGCCACAGTCGAAATAGACGTACAGCCCTTTGTCGCTCGGCGCGAAGTTCGCCGTCTGGTTGAGCGAGATCCCCGGCTTCGCCATCGCCTCGTCGTAGTACAGGATCGCGGTCTGGCGTTCCCCATCGTCATTGATGGCGATGTCGCCCAACTCGAACACGGTTTGATAGAACTTCAGCGCGCGCTGGATGTCTTTGACCGGAATTTCGACCCAAATCACCTGTGTCATACTGGCTCCTTTTCTGAACAAGCTCACATGTTCTAAATGCGCGTCATTGCCGATTTGTGAAAATGTGCTTTAATATAAATTGTTATATCGTTATTCATGCTGAAAGGAAAGCGATCATGCGGAAACGCAGTGTGGATCGACGTCTCCTGTTCTGGTTGATCGCCGTGCTTGTCTCCGGCTTGGCGTTGGTCGGGGCGGTATCGGCACAAGCGCCGGTCGTCGCGACCGCGACGCCGGTCCCCGAAGCTGTGACCAACAGCGTCGTCGATACGGCGGCAGAAGCTGCCAATACGATCACCGGGGCGGCGCTCAACATCTGGGATCAAATCACCCAGACGCCGCAGTCCGACTTCGCGCGGATCGTAATGGTGGTCGGCGGCGTGGTGCTGCTGATCGCCGGATGGTACGTTTACGAATGGATCATTCTGATCGCCGGGTTCCTGATCGGCGGGACGATCGCCTTGGGCTTGGTCACGAGCACCGATGCCCTGCTCAGCTTGGTGGTCTTTCTGGTCGGCGGCGTGATCGGAGCGGCGCTGGGCGCGGTGCTCTACTACATCGCCGTCTTCTTGATCGGCGGCTACGTCGGCATCGCCCTCACCGAAGCGATCGCGGTGGCGCTCAACCTGACACCGGTCTCGCTGCTGGCGGTGATCGCCGGGTTCATCGTCGGCGGAATTGTGTTGATGGTGCTGTCGATGGAACTGCTGGTCGTGCTTTCGGCGGTCGTCGGCGCGCAGATGATCGGGCTGGCGCTCAATCTGGGCATCGGCTGGGTCTTGCTGCTGGCGCTGATCGGCATCATCCTGCAATTCGCGGCGGCACGGTCGCAGGGCGTCGATTTCCGCCGCCGCCCGATGCGGCGCACGATCTGGGTTCGCAGCTAACCTTTAGCTCAAACACCCTCACATCTTGTAGGGGCAGACCGGCGTGTCTGCCCCGGTGGGCGAACACATAGGTTCGCCCCTACGCAGAAATGGCACAGCTAGGGCACGATGCAGGCGTATCGTGCCCTATTCTTCCCTCAGAAACCGTAAAAACTTCATCAGAAACACTGCCATCGCTTGACAATTTTCTAAACTCAATGATAATGAGCTTAACTATATTGAATTCAATATAGTAAGGAGAAATCGATGAAACGTTATTCAAGAAGACGCGCGCCCGATTTCTGGGGCGATTGGGAGGAAGAATGGCGTCGCCTGCGGAGCGATCTGGAGAACCTGCCGCGACCGCTCCAGCCACTCGACCCGCCTGACCCACCCGATCCACCGGATCCGCCGGAGCGGGTCGGCGCGTGGCGCGATTACTTCCACGAGTACACGGGCGCATGGCCCGAACAGCATTGGGCGTTCGGTGGGCGACGCTTTCATCCGTGGCATCAAGGCGACGTGTCGTTCAACCCGTTCGTGGCGAACCTGTTCAGTCAGGGCGGCGGATTGCTGCCGCTGATCGTGCTCGATCTGCTGCGAGATGCCCCGCACTACGGCAACGAGTTGATGACGCTGATCAGCGAAAAGACTGCCGGTCAATGGGTGGCGAACCCCGGCGCGATCTACCCGCTGATGAACGCCTTAGAGGAACGCGGGCTGGTCGAAGGCGACTGGGAAGACCCGCGCAAGCGAACGGTGCGCCAGTATCACCTGACGACCAGAGGACGGCGCGAGCTGGGGCGCGTCAAGTCGATTGTGCTCCCCAAGCTCGACGAAGCCATCGACGTTTTGAAAACTATCGCCAACGATATGAGCAACCCGGAAGATAAAGCTACCGAAGGAGAAGCAGAATAATGGAAGAGAAAGTGATCCGCGAGTTCCAAGTCATCGAGACCGAGGAAGGCTATCGCATCGAAATGAAGGGCGACAAAGCTCTGCTGCGCCAGATGTTGTTCGGCGGGGGGCGTCGGGAGTTTCGCGGGTTCCGCGGCTTCCGCCCGCCGGTGCCGCCGATTCCGCCGGAGCCGCCGTTCCCCGGCGCGCATTTCGCGCGCCATCGTCATGAGCATCATGGTGAACACGAGCATCACGGCTTCGGTCGGCGCGGTCGGCATATGGGCGGACGCTGGCAGTCACGCGGGGAGTATGACCTCGGTCCATGGTGGGATGAGGATTTCGCCGACGACGCCGAGTCGGACGAGTCCGCCGAAGCGTAAGGCTATCTACAGTAAAAAGAAGCTCAACCGCCAAGACGCCAAGGACACCAAGAAAGACAAAACTTGGCGCTGGCAACCGAAGGTTGCACGGCGTCTTGGCGGTTAAACAATCGGCGGTCATGCCGATCCATTTTCGCGCATGGGCGCGCGCGCTATAATTGCGGGCATGAGCGAACAACTGATCTCCCTCCTTGAACACGCCCAGAACTACGATCAGGTCGAGTTCACCGCCGACCTGTGTATCAAGTGCAACATCTGCACGTCGGCTTGCCCGGTCGCGCCGGTGACTGAGCTGTTCCCCGGACCCAAAACTGTCGGTCCACAGGCGCAGCGTTTCCGCTGGAACGAGCCACGCGGCAGCGAATCGCCCGACAAGAGCGTCGATTACTGCTCCGGCTGCGGCATCTGCACGATGGTCTGTCCGCACGGCGTCAAGATCATGGAGATGAACACCCACGCCCGCGAGCGGCTCTACGACGGACACATCCCCTTCCGCAATCGCGCGCTCGGTCGCTCCGAGTTGATGGGCAAGCTCGGTCACAAGTTCGCGCCGCTGGTCAACTTCGGCGCGCAGATTCGCCCCGCCCGCGTGATCATCGAGAAGGTGGTCGGCGTGCACCGCGATGCGCCACTGCCGATCTTCCAGTTCCAGTCCTTCCGCGAATGGTTCGCCAAACACAAACCCGAAGCGCAAGCGCCTAAGCGCGGGCAAATCGCCTACTTCCACGCCTGCGCGGGCAACTACTACGACACGATCACCAGCAAGGCAGCGGTGATGGTGCTGGCGCACAACGGCTTCGACGTCGTGCTGCCGGAGCAGAACTGCTGCGGACTGCCGATGCAGTCCAACGTCGAGTTCGACGCCGCCCGCGGCTACGCCGAGCGCAATCTCAACTGGCTGGGCGAGTACGCGCGGCAGGGCATCCCGATCGTCGGCGCGAGTACGTCGTGCACGCTCAGCCTGAAATCCGATTACCGCGAAATCCTCAACGTGCAGCACCCCGACCGCGATCTGGTCGCGGCGGACGTCTACGACATCAGCGAATTCTTGCTGATGCTGGACCAGCGCGGCGAACTCAAACACGACTTCAAGCCCGTTTTCGACCAGCCGACCACGCTGCTCTATCACGCGCCCTGCCAGCAGAAAGCCCATAACATGGGGCAGCCTGCCCTTGACCTGTTCGACCTGATCCCCGACCTGACGGTGCGCCTCGCCGACGCCGCTTGCTGCGGGATCGCCGGAACTTATGGCTACAAAGTCGAGAAGTACGCCATTGCGATGGCGGTCGGCAAGCCGCTGTTCGATCAGGTTGACGCCATCGGCGCGGACAAGCCGGTGATCTGCGACAGCGAAACCTGTCGCTGGCAGATCACCCACGCGACCGGCGCGCGCAGCATCCACCCGGTTCACGTCCTCGCGGCGGCTTACGGTCTGCTGTCCATCGACCAGCCGTAGGGCGGGCAGCAGGGGAAGCAGCGACATTGGGCTTGCCGGATCGGTTATAATGCAATCTAACGAACCGGATAACCAAGTGATGCCCCGTGAAGTTCCTTTTCGTCAAACTGTCGCTCTTTACCCTGATCGCGCTGCTGCTCGCCGCCTGTAACTTAGGGACGGCGCAGGAGATGCGTCAGCTTCAATTGTCTGCCACCGAAACCGGTGTACCGCTCAACCAAGCCATCCCAACCAATGCCCCACTGACGCCCCTGACGGTCACGCCGGGCGAGATCGTGCTGACACCGCTGGGATCGCCGGCGGTGATTGGCGGCGTCTGCGATACCCTGCGCGTCGACGTGGGCGACGATCCCGGTAACACGCTGCGCCTGCGCCAGCAGCCGACCAACAGCGCCGAGATCATCCTGCTGATCCCGAACGGGAGCACCGTCCAGCGCGTCGCCGGATCGAACGAGACCTCGGCGGATAGCTACACGTGGGTCAACATCCAGTACACCGATCCCAATGGTGTGATCGCTACCGGCTGGTCTGCCAAGAATGCCATGCGCGACCGCGTGACGCTGCGCCCTACGTGTTAAATGAAACCTCACCCCGCGCAAGCTTCGCTAGTGGGGTAGTTTTCTCCCCTCTCCATTTTATGGAGAGGGGGCGGGGGTGAGGTCGGCGCGGCGAAAAACAATCTCTGTATCTAGCGAAATGGTGATACATGCAAACACCGCTGCAAGATAAAGTCGTCATGGTCACGGGATCGGCGCGGCGGGTCGGGCGCGGGATCGCGCTGGGTTTCGCCGCACAGGGCGCGAGCCTCGTGATCCATCACAGCAGCTCGCCTGACGCTGCCGAGCAGACCGCCGCTGATGCCCGCGCCTATGGTGTCGATGCGCTGATCGTGCAGGGCGATCACCGCCGCTACGAGGACGTCGCCCGCAACTTCGAAGCGGTGGCGCAGCACTACGGGCGGATCGACGTGCTGGTCAACAGCGCGGCGATCTTCATGCAAACCGATTTCCTCGACATCCCGCCGGACGAGTGGGATCGCGTGCTGGACGTCAACCTGCGCGCGCCGTTCTGGTGCTCCCAGTTCGCCGGGCGGATGATGCGCGGTGCCGGGATCGCCGGATCAATCGTCAACATCGCCGACAACAGCGGCTTGCGCCCGTGGGGATCGCGCCCGCATCACAGCATCTCCAAAGCCGGGCTGATCATGCTGACCGAGGTCACGGCGGCGGCGCTCGCGCCCGACCGGATTCGCGCCAACTGCCTCGTCTTGGGTCCGATCATCCCCTCGACCGGGCAGAGCGAGCAAAGCTGGCGCGAGACCGAGGCACGGCTGCCGCTCAAGCACTCCGGCGACGTGGATGACGTCGCCCGCGCGGCGATCTTCTTGGCGACCAACGACTACATCACCGGCTCGGTGCTGCGCGTCGACGGCGGCGAGTGGCTGGGGTGAAAACGATAATCTTGTAGGATATTAAATAATTGTTTCCGAACTCGGATTTTTCGGAGGTATGATTGAGAATGTAAATTGAAGTTACTACGCAGGTATAAATCATGGGAACTGACTCCGTACTCCTCCTCGTTATTTTCATCGTTGGCGTATTTTTCGGTCTACTGATCGCCTTCATATTTCGACTGACTCAGGCAAAAAACGGCGAGCGTATTGCCCGCGATATTCTCCGTGAAAGCGAGAATCGCCGGGAAGCGGACGAAAAGCTAATGCTGACGACCCTACAAAACAACTTCGGCAAAATGTCAGCGGTAGTCGCCAAGAAAGCGAATGACAATTTTCTCCAACTCGCCGAGCAGCGCCTCAACACGCAGACCACTGCCAATGCCGCTGAATTGGATTCGAAAAAACGCCTGATTGATCAGCAGCTTGGCAGTATGGCTCAGCATCTCAACCAAGTGACCGATCTGGTTAAAGAGTTCGAGAACGACCGCGATAAAAAGTATGGCGCGTTAGCCCAACAACTGACGGATTTGAATCAAACGTCGAGCCTCTTGCAGCGCGCGCTCGCCGACAGCCGAACGCGAGGTCAATGGGGTGAGCGCATGGCGGAAGATATTCTGCGGATGGCAGGTCTCATCGAAGGCGTGAACTATCAAACGCAGTTGACCGTCAACGGCTCCCGCCCGGATTTCACCTTTTTGCTGCCCAACAACTTAGCGCTGAATATGGACGTGAAGTTTCCGCTGGAGAACTACATGAAGTACATGGATGCCGAAGCGGAGCGCGACCGAGAGCAATGTCAAAAAGCTTTCTTGACTGATGTGCGGGGACACGTCAAGGCAGTCCTCAAGCGCGGTTATATCAATCAAGACCAACCCACTGTCGATTACGTCCTGATCTTCATCCCCAACGAGCAGATTTACCGTTTTATTCTCGAAGCAGACGACAAGCTCATTAACGATTGTCTCAACAATAAGGTAGTGCTCTGCTCCCCGATCACCTTGTTCTCGGTGCTGGCGATCGTTCGCCAAGCTGCGGACAACTTTGCGCTGGAAAGATCATCCCGCGAAATCTTGAAACTGCTGAATGATTTCAACAAGCAGTGGGATCTTTTTAGAGAGAAGATGGGCAAAGTTGAAAAATATCTACAGCAAGCATCTGATGCCTATGGCGATCTCATGAGAACACGTAGTAATGGGTTGGAGAGACCACTCAAGCGCATTGAGGGCTTAATGACAACCTATCATCTTGAAGACGAAGAGGAGATGGAAGCGGTGCTCCTAGAGGAATAATCCGCTTCCATCTCATAGTCTAAACCTACCGTCGCGCGTGATCGCGCAGGAACGGCGTGACCAGATCGAAATAGACCTTCGGCTGATCGCGGCGGACGTTGTGCCCCGCATCCGCGATCCGCTGGAAGCGGAATTCTCCCCCCCACAAGGACTCCGCCTCGCCTGCCATTTCCGGCGTGATGATCGCGCCACGCGTGTTATCCCCGCTGATCAACAGCGTCGGGGCATGGATCAGCCGCGCGGTGGGACGCCAATCCCGCAGTTTCCCTAGCTGCGTGTCGAAGGTTTCCAGCCGGAACAGCGCTTTCGAGTTCGCCCACGGCGCGATTTCTTCCCGCTCCCAGACCGTATTGTCGGCGTAGGCTTGCGCCAAGCGATCTTCCGGCGAAAGCTGCTGAAAACCCGCCAGCCAATTTTTCCAGCCGCTGAGGTCGTTCAGCGGTTGGTCTTTGGGCAGCAGCGGCGGGTCTTCCAACACGAGACAGCGCACCAGATCAGGATGGAGCGCGCCCAACTGCATCGCCGTACTCGCGCCCATCGAGTGCCCGATCACGCTGGTTGGCGCGACGCCCAAGTGCGCGATCAGCTTCGCCACGTCGTGTCCCTGCTCCACAATGCTGAAATCGGGCAGCGGCGCGCTCGACAAGCCGTGACCGCGCGTGTCCAGCATGATCACGTCGTAGTCAGCTTCCAGCGTGCGGGCGAAACGCGCCCACTCAGCATTACTGTCGGTGAAGCCGTGCAGCAGCACCAACGGCGGCAGCGCGCCGCCGGTGCGAACGTAATGCAGTTTCACGTCGTCGAAGGTCAAAAAATCGTCAGTCCACATGAAAATTTACTCCCTAAACGCTTTCTCTCTTCACAACTGGCGTATGATTGTCACTCGCCTGACCGTTGCGTGCTAGTCCTTAGGCTACCGAAATGATGGATCTCACGTGATGATGAATTAATTTAGCGTTATTTATTGCATGTGAAGTCACGTAAAATTAATCTTTACGCTCTTTATAGGTGCTCCGCCCTTAAAATGAGTTTAGCTAGTACAGGGGGACAGTGTCATGAGTGTCGAAGTCGAGTGGGACAATCCAGAACGAACCATTTTGCGCTATACGGTGATCGGTCATTGGACGTGGGAGGAATTCTACGCCGCGCGGGATCACGCTCGCGTGCTGGCGGATGAAGTCGCGCAGACGAAGATCGACGCGATCATCGACATTCGTATCGGCAGCATGTTTCCGCGCAACTCGCTGACGCATTTCCGCGACATGCCTGAAGATGCACACCCCAAATTGGAGAACGGCACGGTTGTGGTAGTTGAGAACAGTTTGTTCGTGCGAACGCTGATGGACATCATGCGCCGGGCGAACCGGACCGCGATGGAAAATTTCCACCGGGCGCGCTCGTTGGACGAAGCGCGGGCGATCCTCATCCCGGCGGATGAGCGTCAACCGGAGCGCGAGACCACCTCCGTCTGACCCGTCGTCCGAAGATCATGCTCGCAGACACCGCTGGTCGGTCGATGACCGGCGTTGAAATCAGCACGTCTGCTTGACTGGCTGCACGTTGCTCCACATTGTCATAGGCATAGTAGCTCCTACGGAGAGAGTTGCGTGAGTTTTCAAGTCGAATGGGATAACCTAGAACGCAGTGTGCTCCGGTACACGGTGATCGGCGCGTGGTCGTGGGAAGAGTTCTATACTGCCCGTGAGCGGGGGCGGCAATTAGCGGATGCGGTCGCTCACCAGCACATCGACTCGATCATCGATCTGCGCGCTGGTGGTACTTTCCCGAATAACCCACTCTTTCACTTTCGCCGGATGCCGGCTGAAGCGCATCCAAAATTTGCCGACAGTAATATCATCTTCGTCGGGAACAATCTGTTCGTATCCACGTTGTTGGAACTTATGCGCCGCATGAGTCCCCGCGCGATGCGCAATTTCTACATCGCCCATTCCCTTGAGCAAGCCCACGTGCTGCTGCACGGCATTCACGAGCGCCAAGCCAAGCAGGTCTGACTTTTTTCGGCGTCTCACTCCCCGCGTTGATATTCCTTCTCCAACTCGTAGATCGTCTCCGGTGGACCGATGATGATCAGCGTTGAGCCGACTTCGAGCGCCTGCGCCGGACTGGGCGTGACGATCACCTCGCGGTTGGGCTTCTGGATCGCCAGAATGCTGACGTTGTGGACACTGCGCAGATCGCAGGAGGCGACTGTCTGCCCCGCCAAACGCGATCCGGCGCGCAGGTAAATCTGCCCGATCTCCATTTCGATGTCTTCGTGGAAGCTGAAAATCTTGTCGAGGAAATCGCTGACCGCCGGACGCAGCAGCGCCAGCGCGATCCGGTGCCCGCCGATCTGGTAGGGGCTGACGACGCGATTCGCTCCGGCGCGGCGCAGTTTATTCTCGTTCTCGCCGCTGGTCACGCGGGCGACGATGAACAGCTTCGGATTGAGTTCGCGCGCCGTCAGGACGATCATCACGTTATCCGAGTCGTTGTCCACCGCCGCGACTAAGCCGCGCGCCCGCTCGATCCCCGCCTCGCTCAAGGTCTCGTCGAGGGTCGCGTCACCAATCACGAAGGGGATGTTCTCTTCCAGCAGTTCGGATTCCAGATCGGCATTGGCTTCGATCAACACGTAGGACTCGCCGCGCGCGACCAAGTCCTCGATGATTTGCTGTCCCATGCGACCATAGCCGCAGACCACGTAATGATCTTCAATGTTCATCAATAAGCGCTCCATCGTTCTTTGGCGAATCGAGAGCCACAGGCGCGGTCCGAGCACGATGCCGATGGCATTGCTGACCGTAGTGGTGACGACGCCGACGCCGAGCAGGATCAACAGCATGGTGAAGGCGCGTCCGGTCGCGGAGAGCGGCTGCACCTCGCCGAAGCCGACCGTCGAGATGGTGATCAGCGTCATGTAGAGGGCGTCGGTGAACGACATGTGCTCCAGCGCCATATAGACGCCGGTCGCCAGCGCGACGATCGCGACCAGTGTGAGGATCGAAAATTGGAAACCACGCACCGGATCGTTGAACGCATTCCGGGCGATCCGGCTGAGGGTGGGGGCGATTTGCTTCAACATACCGCGATTATAGCGGATGACGCAGCGTAGCTGGCTCCGGCAATGAAAAATCCGCCCCGAAGAGCGGATTTTTCAACTCCTAGCTCGCAACCCCGCCGAAGTGAAGTACGCGCATTGAGAAGGGGAGACTTAAAACAGCGGCGTGGAGCTAGACCGCGCTAGTTGTAAGCGCGATCCTGCGGAGTGGAGACGTAGCCGCGAACATTGTCCTCCGGCGTGCCGAAGCGCTGCGTCAGCGATGAGCCGAACGTGATCAAGCTCCTGCCTACCGCGTTGAGCAGATGCCGCCAAGACAGGTTGCCCTCATCGGAATGCCGGTTTTGCGCTTCTTGTGCCTGTTGGGCTGCCCACGACTGAATGCTCATCGATTCGTGATGCTGGGACAGCAGTTCCCGTTCCATTTCATCGTTAAACATTGTTGGATTATTCTCCTTAAACCGCATCGGACTTAATAATCGTCACCGATTTGGTCAATCTACCTCATTATATATGGTTATTATACACAATTTGTGAACTTGTGATCAATTAAGATTGGATTACAGCTTCAACTAGAGACTTGCCCGCTTTTTAGGTAAACTAACGTCAACGAGCTGATCTGCTGTTTGGAGACGAATATGGCAACCGATTCGCGGACATGGTTCTATACGACGCCCGAAGCGCGCCCTTACTTCATCGAGGAGCGGGTCAATCACACGCTCTGGAAGAATCGGCTGGCAAACCTTTACATGGTCTGCACGCAGGCGACGTCCCCGATCAAGCTGGAAGGACGCTGGCAGAACGAAATGCCGGTCACGTTTGAATACGTGCCGGGCAAATACTTCATCCTGCGAACCGGGGTCGAAAGTAAGGAATTCATCGGCGTCATCCGCCAGATTTTGATGATGCGCCCGTCCTTCGCCTATCAAGATGGCGATGGGATGTACGTCGTCGAGTGGCACACCGACGGCGGCGAGGAGCGCTGGAAGGATATTCAAGGCAAGCCGCAGTTCCAAGCAGCGCACCGGCTGACGCGCGCCTGATCGCGGAGCGCGGTTTCCCAACCGCCTGATTTGTAAGACTTGAGGCGCTAGCGCCGTCTTTATAGTGAGACGCGCAGCGCCTCATTGTATTTAGACCGCGAACCATCGGCGCGCAGTGCAGGCGCCCTTCTGGAGCAGAGCAAAATATGGCAAAAGCAACGGTACGCTTGGGCGAAGGCATGAAAGCCGTCATTCAGGCGCGCGAGTTCACCCTGATCGCCGATGAGCCGGAAGACAGCGGCGGCACCAATCTCGGCATGACGCCCAAGGAAATGCTGCTGGGCGCGCTGGGCGCGTGCGTCGCGATCACGGTGCGGATGTACGCCGATCGCAAGCGCTGGAACCTTGAAGGTATCGAGATCGACCTGAGCACGGATCGCTTCAAAGCGCCGGATTACCCGGCTTATACCGGCGAGGGCGATTTCGTCCACGAGTTCCGCCAGCAGATCGTCTTCAAGGGCGACCTGACGCAAGAGCAGCGGGAACGCCTGTTGGAGATCGCCGGGAAGTGCCCGGTTCATCGCGCGCTGACCGAACCCAACTTCATGATCGAGGAACTGGTCGACGAACTCATCGCCGAAGAAGTTTAGGCGGTAACGTCAACCGATGTCATTGTAGGGGCGAGTTTGAAACCCGCCCCTAGGGAATACCCGCGCCAACTTCGCTTTCCCCCCAAATTCCGGTCACCGCCCAAGCTGAATTTGCCTATAATCAGTGTAATCTGATCGATCACTGAGGCGGTGAGATGATGCAAGCGTATGGGCAGGCATTCGCCAAAGTCTATAATCTGTTGTGGACCAACTTCGCTAAAGACATCGCCCCGCGCATTTTTGATTATTACGCGGCGACTGAACTCGCTTCCACGCAGCAAACGCTGCTCGACCTGTGCTGTGGAACCGGGCAGCTCGCGCTTCACTTCCTCGAACGCGGCTATCAAGTCACCGGGATCGACCTCTCCGAGGGGATGCTCGACTGTGCCCGCGCTAACACCAGCATGTTCGTGCAAGCCGGGCAAGCGCGCTTTCTGCAGGGCGATGCCAGCAGCTATACGCTGGACACACCGGTCGGCTTGGTGGTTTCCAGCTTCGATGCGCTCAACCACCTGCCGGACCTCGCCGCGCTGCGCAGCTGTTTCGCCTGCACGCACGCCGCGACGCTCCCCGGCGGCACCTTCATCTTCGACTTGAACACGCGCGCCGGTTTGCAGCGCTGGAACAACATCAACGTGACCGAGTCCGTTGATTCGGTCATCATCAATCGAGGTATCTACGACGGCGGCGACCGCGCGTATACCCGCATCAGCGGCTTTGTCCGCATCGACGACAGCGATTGCTATACGCGCTTCGACGAACTGGTCTACAACACGCTCTACGATCTCGCTGCCGTGTACGACTTACTAGTACAGATCGGCTGGCAGAACGTCACCTTCACCCGCGGCAGCGACCTGAGCACGGCGGTCGCCGAGCCGGAGCGCGAAGGGCGCATCTTCGTGATCGCCAGCCGGTAGCACGTGTGGGTACTGGGACAAATCGATATTTGTTACTTGAGCTTGCCGATGCCTACCCGCTGACTTTGCGCCGGAGTCAAAACTGAATTCGGGGAGGGGCTGGTTTCTGCAGGAAGCTGCGGGCGAGGTTGTCTCTGAATCAGCAGAGCGCAGAATATAACTGCGCTCTGGTTGTTGACGACTTGATTAGGCTGAATCAGGTGGGTTAGACGGCGGTGCGAGTGGTGCGCTCGATGCGCCGGAACATGCCGTCGAGCTTGTGGTTGAGTTCCTTGAGTGCCTGTTTCGCCTGTTGACGGCGGCGGGGGGAGACACGGTCGTCTTCGCTGATGCGGCGCAGGGTCACGGCATAGCGCATATAAAGCTTGAGCACGTGCGCGCCGCAGGTGCGGTCATCGCTGCGATCATAATAATGCGCCAGATCCCGCCAACTGTTCATCAGCTTGTCGAAAGCGTCGCTTTCCAGCCAGTTGCTATCGGTCGTGTTGACCTTCCGCGCCATCGCCAGAAGGTTGTCTTCAATCTGTTTGCGCTGTGATGTAGGACTAAACATACATCAAACTCCGCTAAACCAACTCGATTGTTAAATGTGGTTTAAGCAAACCACACAACGGGCGCATTATAACATGGATCGTGATGGTGACAACGGCATAAGTTACAAATTTCACCCACTCCGCTGTACATTTATGTACTATTCATGTCCTACACATCTGGCGATCTCGCCCGCTTTGACAGGGATCAATCGCGGCACCGGATCGCCTTAGATCTGCTCCCGGCGACGAATTGATACGAAATGCACAAGTCGAGATCGGGTTTCTGTCCCCACGATAATCTTAAGGGATCAGAGTCGGAAAGCGGAGCACACTGCTTATGAAGCTGTTTCGCCCGCGCCTACTTAGATCTAGTGCGTTGATGCCGAGCATCGGCAGGGCGGCACTTCAGTAGATTTATTGGGCAGCGAAACCAGAGCCGTCATGGAAGCAACGCTGGAGAAAGTCACCGCTTTTATCATCCGTACCACCGACAATGGGCGCGAATTGCTCGTCTTTTTACATCCGACTGCCGGACTCCAAGTCCCGGCGGGGACGGTCGAAGCTAGCGAAACTCCCGAAGCCGCCGTGCTGCGCGAGACCACTGAGGAAACCGGGTTGCACAACGTCTCGATTGTGGAACGGTTGGCGGTGATCCCGCAGGTGTTGGCGGAGGATGAAGCTATGGTCGTGCAGCGCTGCGTACTGCAAGCCTCGCCCGGCACCGAAGGGACGCTGCGCTTGGGCGGTTTTCTCCGGCGCGGGCTGACCGTGAAAGTGATCGACGAGAACGGCGCTTTCCAGCGCGTGACCTTCAACGAGCACAAGCTCGAAGACGACACTTTCGTCGCCGTTTCCAGCCAGACCGGTTGGGTGCCGACGCGCTGCTTGACCCGGCGGGTCGAGCGTTCGCTGTTTTACCTCACGCCGACCGAACCGACGCCGGAGCAATGGGCAGTCGATGCCGATGGACACACCTTCGCGTTGTTCTGGGTTTCGCTGGATCAGACCGTGGAGTTGGTCGCGCCACAGCAAGCATGGCTCGATCTGGTCAAGGATCGGCTGTAAATTTCACGCAATGCAGTAAAACAACCGGGGCACAGTCCGTAAACAGACTGTGCCCCGGTGCGATTCTTATCTTGCTAGAGCGTGACGTCGTCGCCGGCGCGGTTCAGCCGCTGGAGCGCCTCGAACGCGGCGTCCTGTACCGTCTTGCTCTCGTCATTGAGCGCCTCGCTGAGCGGCTCGATCGCCCGTAGATCGCCCAGATTGCCAAGCGCGACCACGACGGCACGCCGGACCCACTCGCTCTCGTCGCCGATCAGGGCGAGCAGCGGCTCAAAGGCGCTGGCGTCGCCGATGCGACCGAGCGCTTCAGCACCGGTCTCGCGCAGTTCGTCGCTTTGGTCGCTGAGCAGCAGCAGCAGCGGCGCGATCCCGCGCACGTCACCGACGTAGCCGAGTGCCTCCGCCGCCGCACCTTGAACCGGCGCCGTACCGTGAATCAGCAGATCGATCAGCAGTTCCACCCGCTCCGCATCGCCGACGCGACCGAGCAGGCGCACGAACAAGGCACGCTGCTGCTCGTCGAGGTTGTGGGTATCGAGCACGTGCATGATTTTCTCAGCGGTCGCGCCATCACTGGGCTGCATCAAGTCGAGCAAGCCCGACCGCAGCCGCATTCCGATGTTGAGCTTGAGCAATTCCCAGACCCGGCTGTCGAGATCATTCGCCAGCATGGTCAGGATCGGCTCGGCGGCTTCGTAAGCGTTGAGCTTGATCAAGCCGCTGAAAGCGGCATACTGCACCTTCGAATTCTCGTCCGGCAGCGCGGCGATCAGGTGCTCGATGGCGCGCGCATCGGCAGACGCGCCTAATTTGCGGGCTGCCTCGTAGCGCACCGCCGCATCGTCGTAAGTCAAGTTCGCAACGTGTTGTTCAAACATTCGCTATCACCTACTTCTTTGGGGAACAGTCAATATTATACGACCACCCCATAAGAATCGTCATGGATCGGTATAAGCGAAGCGTAAAACAAAGATTCAACGCAAAGACGCAAGGGGAAAAAGAAAGGCGCAAAGAAATCAACGTTGATGTCAGGGGTAGGTCTGAGACCTGCCCCTCTTTGCGTCTTGCCCTTAACCTTTGCGTCTTTGCGTTAGATCTTTTTTGTTCACTTCAGTTCTTCGCTGTCGAGGATGATGGTCACGGGACCGTCGTTGGCGATCTCGACCAGCATCATCGCGCCGAAGACGCCCTGCTCGACGCGCTGGATCCCTTCAGCTTTGAGCCGTTCGGCGTAGGTGTCGACCAGCGGCGCGGCGATCTCCGGCGGCGCGGCTTTGACGAAGCTGGGACGCCGCCCCTTGCGCGCATCGGCGTAAAGCGTGAACTGCGAAACGACCAGCACGCCGCCGCCCACCTCCAGCGCGGAGCGGTTCATCTTGCCCGCGTCGTCCTCGAACACCCGCAGATTTGCCGTCTTGCGGGCGAGCAGTTCCGCTTCGACTTCGGTGTCGCCGTGCGTGACGCCGACCAGCGCCACGAAACCCTGATCCACCGCGCCGGTGACGCGCCCCTCGACGGTCACGCTGCCCCGACGCACTCGTTGTAAAATCACGCGCATAGGAAAGTACCGAGTACCTAGTACCCAGTAATGAGTCAAAGCCTAGCCGAGATTAGCGCGTTTTGCGACCGT
>CAVSGS010000021.1:0-118700 GCA_963727545.1 uncultured Chloroflexia bacterium | reverse complement strand
CTGCCAGTAAGCGGCGACGGCAGGGAAACCTTGTTCTTGACGAATGCGCTGCGCCCGTTCGCGGTCGTAGCCGAGTTCGTCGTAATAGCTCCAGCGATCCTTGTCGAGTTCGAGCGATTCGTAAGCGAGCGCCTCGGCGAGCAGCTTTGCCAGCGTCGATTTCCGGTGCCGCCCGGTCCGATCAGGACGATGCTGCTCATTGATCTCGTTGATGTCCACGTCCATTTTGCGGATCGCCATGCCGCCGAGCGGCTGCATCCCCAAGCGGGCGTAGAAGGGCTGGACGTCGGGGTCGCACATCAGGTCGATGTTGGGGATCGCCTTCAGCTTCTCGAACATGCGGCGCATCAACTCCGTGCCGATACCCTGTCCCTGATAAGCTTTCAGCACCTCGATGTTGGGGATGAACGCCGAGAGCACGCCGTCGCTGATCATGGTGACGTAGCCGACAACGTTGCCGGTCGCGTCATCAATGCGCCAGCACGACGCCATCGCAGCCGATCAGCGTGCGCAGGTGGGTCTCCGGCGTCAGCTTGCGCGACCAGCCGGCAAAGAAGCTCGCCGCGCAGGTGATCGGCGGTGATGTTGGTGAGGGAATCGGTGTAAGTGATCATAAGGTGGTGTCCGTAGGGGCGTAATATATTACGCCCCTACAACATTGTCACGCAGCCTAGAGCCAGCGCTCGATCAGAATCTTCTTGTCGGTGTAGAACTCGATGCCGTCGAGTCCCTGCCCGTGCAGATCGCCAAAGAACGAGTCCTTCTGCCCGCCGAAGGGGAAGGATGCCGACGCCGCCGCCACGCCGATGTTGATGCCGATGTTCCCGGCGCGCACGCGATACTTGAACTCGCGGGCGTCTTTACCGCTGCTGGTGAACAGGCTGGCGGCGTTGCCGTAGTGACTGGCGTTGATCGCCTCGACCGCGCTGTCGAAGTCCGGCACGTGCATGATCGAGAGCACGGGTCCGAAGATTTCGTCTTTGGCGACCGACATGTCCGAGGTCACGCCGTCGAGGATCGTCGGACCGACGAACGAGCCGTCGCAGACCTTCGACCTTCCAGCCGCGCCCGTCGAGCACGATCTGCGCGCCGTCGTCGATGCCCGCCTGAATCATCTGCTCGATCCGCTCGCGCGACTGCGCCGAGATCACCGTCCCCATCTGGGTCGTTTCGTCCAAGCCGTTGCCGACGCGCAGCGTCGCCGCCCGCTTGAGCAGCTCGGCTTTGAGCGGCTCGTAAGCATCGCCGACCGCCACGACCACCGATCCGGCGAGGCAGCGCTGACCGGCGCAGCCATAAGCCGATCCCATGATGTTGGCGACGCTGGCAGCCATGTCCGCGTCGGGCATGACGGCGATGTAGTTCTTCGCGCCGCCCTGCGCCTGAACGCGCTTGCCGTGCTTGGCGCAGGTCTCGTAGACGATCTTGGCGACCGGCGTCGATCCGACGAACGACACGCCCGCGATGCCGGGATGCTCCATCACGGCAATCGACGCTTCCTTGCCGCCGTGCACGAGGTTGACCACGCCTTCGGGCAGGTCGAGTTCGTCGAGGATCTCGAACAGGATGTCCATGCTGATCGGCGTCTGCGGCGACGGCTTGACGATGAAGGTGTTGCCGGTGGTGATTGCCGTCGGCAGGAACCAGAGCGGCACCATGCTGGGGAAGTTGAAGGGCGTGATCGCCGCGAACACGCCGATCGGCTGGCGTTCCGCCGTCTCGTCGATGCCGCTGCTGATGTCCTCGACCTTGTAGCCGCGCATCAGCGAGGGCACGCTGACGGCGAAATCGACGCTCTCGATGCCGCGCCGCACCTCGCCGCGCGCTTCGTCGCGGGTCTTGCCGTTTTCCTTGACGACGATCTCCGCCAGTTCCTCGAACCGCTCCTCAAGCGCCTGCTTGAAGCGATACATGTACTGCGCGCGGCTGAGCACCGGCGTGCTGCGCCATTCGGGGAAGGCTTCGGCTGCGGCTTTGACCGCCGCGTCCACGTCGGCGCGCGTCCCGTCGGGGACGTTCGCCAGCACTTCGCAGGTCGCCGGGTTGATCACGGGCATATTCTCGCTCGCGCCCGATGCAACCCACTCACCGCCGATGTAGTTTTTCAATAACTTGACCATACCCGACTCCCTAGATCACCCTGATTTGTTTTTACGAACGTGCCGAAATGTTACCGTTTCTGCGGGGTAAATGGCAATTGTTCGTCTGCTTCGCACTGCTAAGCACTTCAAGAAAAAGATTCAACGCAAAGGCGCGAAGACGGAAAGACGCAAAGACAAAACGACAAATCATTTGGTACGTGATGCTTCACGCTCCGTTCTACGGCGTTTTCCGCGTGGATTCGCTACAATGCGCCGGACATCGCTATCTGCTTTCATCGTCGCAAAGGAAAACCAATGCCAAATGCAGTCATTCCGCCGCGCGCCCGCGATCTGGGGATTCCCCTCGAAGGCACGCCGGGTAAGTTCAACGCGATCACCGACGTCGACGGGCGTGCTGGTCGGTCACACCACGCTGATC
Source organism: uncultured Chloroflexia bacterium (assembly GCA_963727545.1). Classification (GTDB taxonomy): domain Bacteria; phylum Chloroflexota; class Anaerolineae; order Aggregatilineales; family Phototrophicaceae; genus Flexifilum. The sequence continues at coordinate 116,180 of CAVSGS010000021.1, read as the reverse complement.
GCGGGCGACGGCGCGCTGGAAGTCGGGCGCGGACCTGTCCGCACCGGCGTGACGGCTGTGCTGCCGCGCGGTCGCAAGTACGATCCGGTTTTCGCCGCCAGCTACGTCCTCAACGGCAACGGCGAGATGACCGGCACGATCTGGGTCGAAGAATCCGGCTTTCTGGAAGGACCGATCTGCCATCACCAACACCCACAGCGTCGGCGTCGTCCGCGACGCGGTGATCGCGTGGGAGGTGGAGAATCAGATTTTCGACCCGCTGCTGCCCGGTCTCTACTGGGCGCTGCCGGTCGTCGCCGAGACCTACGACGGCATCCTCAACGACGTGAACGGCTTTCACGTCCAGCCGCGAGCACGTCTTCGCCGCCCTCGACAGCGCGACCGGTGGACAGGTCGAAGAAGGCGCGGTCGGCGGCGGCACGGGGATGATCTGTCACGGCTTCAAAGGCGGGATCGGCACGGCGTCGCGCCAGTTGGGCGATGAGGCGGGCGAAGCCGCTGGCTACACGGTCGGGGCGCTGGTGCAAGCCAATCACGGCGCGCGCAATCTGCTGACGGTCGCGGGCGTTCCGGTCGGTCAGGAGTTGACCGAACTGCCGGTTGAGCGGCATGGCAGCCCGCTGCCGCCACCCGGCACCGGCTCGATCATCATCGTCGTGGCGACCGACGCGCCGCTGCTGCCGCATCAACTCAAGCGGCTGGCGCGGCGGATTCCGCTGGGCATGACGCGCGTCGGCGGGATCGGCGCGAACACTTCCGGCGACATTTTCATCGCCTTCTCGACCGCCAACCCCGGCGCGGCGAAACGCAATGCCACCGTCGATCTACGGATGCTCGCCAACGACTCGCTGACGCCGCTGTTCGAGGCGACCATTCAGGCGACCGAAGAAGCGATCCTCAACGCGCTGGTCGCCGCCAAGACGACGGTTGGCATCAACGGCAACACGGCGCACGCGCTGCCGCACGACCGCCTGCGCGAAATTCTGCGGAAGTACGGTCGGCTGAACGAGGATTAAAAAGCCAAAAGATTTAACGCAAAGACGCCAAGGAAAGGGAAAGACGCAAAGAAAGGTATAATTGGACTTAAGTACTGGTATGGGGAGTGCGGTGACATGGTGACGATCCATCTCAAAGGGCAAGTCACGGACGAGGGTGAACTGATCTTCGATCCGCCGAAAAACCTGCCGCCGGGCGAAGTCGAGATCACGATTTAAGCACAGCGCGCACCGCAAGCACAGGAGTCCGTCGAAGCGTTAGAAGATACCGACGCCGATCAAGATTTCACCGACGAGGAAATCAAGGAATTCCTGACCTTCAAGCCGTTGAGTGGTAAGGAAATTGTCGAACGGGGCTTGGCGGGCGGTTGGGAAGATATGGGAATCACCGACTCAGTAGAGTGGGTTGAGGAACAGCGGCGGAAACGGCGGGAGCGCAGACTTGGCAACAGCAGTTATTGATACCAACGTCATTGTAGATCTGATCCGACACTATCCGTCAGCCCTTAATTGGCTTCAAGCGCAAAACCAGCCATTGCTTGGTATCACACCGATCATCTGGATGGAAGTCATCGAAGGTGGGCCAAGCAAGATCAAGCGCCAACGCGCAGTGCGACTGATGGAAGCGTTCGAGATGATTTACCTGACCGAAGCCGACCTAGAGTGGGCGATGGCAGCGCAGATGCGTTACGAACTCAGTCACGGCGTCGGCATGATGGACTGCCTGATTGCTTCGGTGAGCCACCGCCTGCAAATTCCGCTGTACACGCACAATCTCAAACACTTCGCGCCGCTGCTCGGCGAATTGGCGCAAAAACCGTATTAGTATCACCGCCGCCGCATGATGGTGCTCAAATCCGGCGACGGAATCCAGACAGTGAAAATCGAGCCTTTGTTCTCGCCCGCGCTGTTGACCGTGATCGTCCCGCCGTGCGCCTGCACGATCTCCTGCACAATCGCCAAGCCTAAGCCGGTGCCGCGCTGCGGACCGCGCGCCTTATCGACCTGATAGAAGCGCTCGAAAATCCGCGCGAGGTCGGCGGGCGCGATCCCCTGTCCGGTGTCCTCGACCACCAACTCGACGCCGTTGCGCCGAAGCTGCGTCTTGACCAGCACCCGCCCGCCCGACGGCGTGTACTTGATCGCGTTGCTGATCAGGTTGGTCACGACCTGCACCAAGCGGTCGCCGTCACCGGCAATCGGCGGCATCGACGGCGCGCTGACTTCGAGGCTGACGTTTTTCTCCTGCGCCATGATCGTCAAGCGCTGCGCCACCGCTGCCGTGAGCTGACCGAGATCGACCGCGTCGGTCTTCATCGACAGCCGCCCTGCTTGCAGCCGTGCCAGATCGGTTAGTTCGACCACCATCCGGTTGAGCCGCTCCGACTCTTCGCGGATGATCTTCGCCGCCTGCTGCGGATCGGCGATCGCGCCATCCATGATCGCCTGCGAGTAGCCCTGAATCGAGGTCAGCGGCGTCTTGAGGTCGTGCGAGACGTTGGCGAGAAAATCCTGCTGGGCGCGCTGCTCGGAGCGGACTTTGTCGCTCATGGCGTTGAACGACTGCGCCACCGCCCGGACTTCCTGCGGACCCGCCAGCGGCACGGACTGGTTGTAATGTCCGGCGGCGACTTCGGCGGCGGCAGCGGCGACCGTTTGCAGCGGCTTGGCGATGCTCCGCGTGATCAGCACCGCCAGCAGCAGCGCGACCGCCAAGCCGACAATCGCCGCCTGCACCAAAATCGGGAATAACTGCGTGCCGAACTGCGACAGCGCATCTTGCAGCGATTGCGTCGGGCGCGGATCGGCGAACAGGAGCGCGTAGGCATTCTGGCGCTGGCGGATGCTCTCGATGCCGACGAACAGCCATTCGTCGGCGTCGGTCGGGTCTTGGAACGATCCGCGCACCGCGTTGATCCCGGTCAAGATGTTGCGCGTGATCGCCGCCGGGATCAGGTAGTTCTCGATCTGTCCGTCTAAGCGTTGGTTCACGTGAAAGTTGTTTTCACTGTCGTAGAGGACGTTTTGATTGTCGAGGTTGACCAGCAGGATACGCACCTGCCGCTCGTCGGCGATCTGCGAAAGCGCGCTCGACAAGCTGTTGACGTCGCGCTGGGTCGGGAAGATTTGGTTGAAGCCCGCCGCGTTGAGCACGTCGCGCAGATTTAGGCTCAGCGCCAGCGTCGCCAACTGCTGATAAGTCGGCTCCGGCGGCGCGTCGCGGGTGTTGAGGATCAGCACCAGCGCCCCGCCGATCACGCCGAGCATGATCGCCAGCAGCAGCAGATAAGACACAAACAGACGGGCGCGTAATCCGTGCAGCATGGGAGTTCTTACATGACCTTGCGTTGAACGTTCGCAACGATCTTAGAATACAAATGTAAAATTTTCACCCACATACCAAATAGCATCCGAGGCGCAAACATCCGCGACGGGTTGAAACCCATCGCTATAAAAAACGAAACGCACTAAAGGCGTTTCTTCTGATCGACGGTTGATGGCGTCCCTTTAGTGGACGCCTTTTTTCTAGCCGAGGGTTTTAACCCTCGGCAAATGCAGCGAGCATCACACGTCTAAGCCGGTAGCCGACGCCCCAAACCGTGTCGATGGTGGCGGACATGCCCTTGAGCTTGTGCCGCAGATGGGCGATGTGCACGTCGACGGTGCGCGTCTCACCGGCGAAGTCGTAGCCCCAGACCACGTCGAGCAGCTTCTCGCGGGTGAAGACCATGCCGGGATTGGTCGCCAGCGTCAGCAGCAGATCGAACTCCTTCATCCGCAAGATCGACTTCCTTGCCCTCGACTTGGACGACCCGCTTCTCCGGCTGGATCACCAAGTTGCCGATGGTCAGCGAGGTGTCGCTGGCGGTCGGCGCGGGGCGATTCGAGCGTCGCAGGATCGCCCGCACGCGGGCGACCAACTCGCGCGGATTGAAGGGCTTCGTCAGGTAGTCGTCCGCGCCCAGTTCCAAGCCGACGATCCGGTCGATGTCGTCGCTGCGCGCGGTCAGCATGATGATCGGCACGTCCGATTCGGCGCGGACGCGGCGGCAGACTTCCCAGCCGTCGAGTTCCGGCAGCATCAAGTCCAGCACGACGAGGCTGGGGGTATCGCGCAAAATCTGCTGGAGCGCGGTCTTGCCGTCGGTGGCGCTGCTGGTCTTGTAACCCTCTTGTTCGAGGTAGAGTTTCGCGAGGTCGATAATGTGCTGCTCGTCGTCGACGATCAGGATGGTTTCCGGCATCAACTGTCTCCTGTGGGGGTATCGGCTGGCGCTGCGGCTGGCGCTTCGGCAAGTTCGTCGGTTGGTTCATCGCTAGAAGCATCGGGGGCGGGTTCCTGCGCCGTAACCAGCACTTTATCGACGCGGTTGCCGTCCATGTCCATGACCTCGACGTGCAGGTTTTCCCAGTCGAAGCTCTCGCCCGCCTGCGGGATGGTGCCCATCTGCGCCATCACGAAGCCGCCGAGCGTCGCATAATCGTCGTGCGCGCCGGGGACGATGACGTTGAACAGCGCTTCGAAATCGTCGATCGCCATCAGCCCATCAATCAGCATGGAGCCGTCTTCACGTCCGACCGCCTGTGGCGCGCTGTTCTCGTCGTCGCCGACGATTTCTTCGAGCAGGTCTTGCATCGTGATCAACCCTTCCATGCCGCCGTATTCGCCGACGACGAGGGCGATGTGCTGTGCCGATTCACGGAACAGGCTGAGCGCTTTCGAGGCAGGCAGATTTTCCGGCACGAACAGCGGTTCGGTCATGGTGGCGTGCAGGTCGAACGACTCACCCGCCAGCAGCCGCGAGAGCAGCGCTTTAGCATTCATCAGCCCGACGACGTGATCCATGTCGTCGGCGCAGACCGGCATCCGCGAAAAATCACAGTCCCTTATTTTAGCGCGGTTTTCCTCGTCGGAGTCGTTCACGTTGAGCCAGTAGACCTCGGTGCGCGGCGTCATCACCGAGCCGACCCGCCGCTCCCCCAGCCGGAAAATACCGGAGACCATCTCCGGTTCACCTTCTTCGAAGACGCCCGCCTCGCTGCCCTGCCGCATCATCGTTTTGATCTCTTCCTCCGTGACCGGAGGCTCATCGCCCTGACTCACACCCAGCAGGAACATGACCGCGCTGGTCGAGCCGCTCAAGAGCGTGATCAGCGGCGACGTCAACGCCGAGAGCGTATTCATCGGGCGCGCGATCACTGCGGCGATCCGCTCAGGATAGAGCAGCGCCAGCCGCTTGGGGACGAGTTCGCCCACGATCAGCGACAGGTAAGTCGTCACGACTACGACGACGCCAAAGCCGATCGCATCGGCGTAGCGACCGAGCGCCGTCGGACGTACCAGCCCGGCGATCTGCGCGGCGATGGTCGCGCCACCGAAGGCGCCGGTCAGAATACCGATCAGCGTGATGCCGACCTGCACCGTCGAGAGAAAGCGGTTCGGCTCCTGCGCCAGTTCGAGCGCCGTTTGCGCGCCCTGACTGCCTTTTTCGGCTTGCTGCTGCAGCCGCGCCCGCCGCGCCGCGATCACGGCGGTTTCTGCCATCGAGAACAAACCGTTCAACCCGATCAGCAGCAAGATAACGAGGAATTCCATGACTTTTACCTCAGTCGATTGAGTAAGTTTTTAGTTATTGGTTCTTAGTCTTTGGCGCTACGCAGCCAAAAACGAACGACGAATAACTAGAAACTCAGCCCGACGATGCATCGCCTGAGCTTAATCATATTATATAACGAAGAAAATTAATGCGAGGTTAGTTTGCCTGCCAGTGCATGTGGATTAGCGTGCGCTGCGGATGAAACTGGTAGCGCCGGAGCAGATCGTTCGTGATGGTGTCGTCGGCGGGATGTTCGATGCTGAGGGTCGAGCGCAGGCTGTAACGCCGCGCCGCGAGGTTGATCAGGGCGTCGTCGTAGAGTCCCCGGTAAGGGGTATCGACCAACAGGGTCATGTGGACGGTGCTGGCAGCAAACGCCGATTCGAGCCACATAACCGCGCGGAGATCGTCGTGGTCGCCGCGAATCACCAGCCGCTCCAGCGAGCGCAGGTTGATCAAGTCGCTCAACCTGCCAAACAGCGCCCGGTGAAAAAAGCGCTGGTGCAGTGGGCGCAGCCAACCGATCCCGCCTTGATTTGCCGGACGCAGCCGTTCGGTCAGCGCGAATTCGGCGCGCCATTCGTTGGCGCGGCGGCGGGTGATGAAGATGTCGGAATAATCGACCGGGAAGGGCATCCGCGCTGTACTGCTGCGTCGCCACGTTGTCCACGTACGTTCGGGCACGAAGCCCAACCGTTGATAGAGTTGATAAGCGACGTCGTTTTGCGCCTCGACCTGCAAAACCGCGGTCGCTTTGATGCTGCGCTGGCGGATCATATCGAGGCTCGCCGTGACCAACTTCCGCGCAATCCCCCGTCCGCGATAATCCGGGTGAACGGCGACGTTGGCGATGATCCACGTCGGACCGGTCGGCACGTTGGCGGGATAGATTGACGTATTGCCGACCAAGCGCCCGTCCTCGATCCACACAAAGCCTAAGCCGACGCCTTGCGCCAGATCGTTCATACCCAGCACAACGCTCAAACCCGGTCCCAAGCGGCTCAGCGTGCGCATCTCACGGACAGCGGCGCGACCGCCGGTATCCATGCTCTCCGAAAACGCCAGCTCGATTAAGTCGGCAAGTGGGGCGAGGTCGGTTCTCAGGTTAACCGGGCGCAGTCCCGAAGTAGGGGAGGAGTCTTGTACACTGAGGCTAACCACGCATTATCTTCCTATGTTGGTAGTGTATCCCAATCGTAATAGTGTGAAGAAAGCTTGTCAATACAGTAAGGCTCGACAATGAATTTTTTAAGCGAATGCTATAGTACAATAGTCTATAGCCCACATCTTCATCGATTTGATCGGGCGTTGCACTCATTTTCATTATTTTGTGGGAGGTTCTTATGGAATCGGCGTGGTTGAAAGGATGGCTTCGAAATGTGCGCGCACATTGGGCGAGCCTCACGCCGCACAACGGACAGGGTTTAGTTGAGTATGCCCTAATCCTTGTGCTGGTCGTGTTGGTCGCCTTTGTCGTCATGACGCTCATTGGTCCGTGGGTCGGCAACGACTTCTCCAACGTCATCAATTCTTTGTAATACGCCCTCATTCTAGCAGCAGCGAAAAACCCTACCGTTGGTTTGGTAGGGTTTTTCGTTTACTATAGGCACTTGTGAAAAAAATCTACAGTCGGATTGTTCCACTTACCATACCGACTTTGGAGGAGAAGCGAGTATGTCACGAGGCAGTTACGGTTACGTAGGAAGACGTTCCGGAGGTGCTGCTTGGCAATGGGTCATCATCGGTGTGGTGATGGGCTTTGGCTGCTCGGTTGTGCTGGTCCTCTTAGGACTTGCCAGCGGCATCTTGAGCCTTGATCCTAACAGCGTCGCCAACGTGCCGACCCAAACACCTTTTGTCATCACGGCGACTGCTGCGCCTGTGACCCCCACGATTGCTCCCACCGAAGCCCCAGCCACAGCGACCCAACCGATCCAGCTTGAAGACGTGCTGGCACCCACCGCCAGCCCGACGATTGACGCGACTTTCTTGACCCTTCAGCCGACCACGTCCCTAGCAACTCCGGTCGGCGCGCAGACGAACACCAGCGCCAACCTCAGTAACACAGGCGGCGATACGTTCGCCTCCCTGCTCAGCTACGCCAGCGACTTGGGCGCGGTTGATGGCGGCACCTTCACCATGGGCACCAGCCCCGGCGAAGTCAGCGCGGCGGTCGCGCAGTGTACCGACGGCACCGATTACGGCGGCAATCCCGGCAACTGCGACGTCGCTTATGGCGAAGACTCCTATCCTGAGCATCAGGTGACGATCAGCGCCTTCAACATGGAGGTGACGGAAGTCACTTACGAGCAGTTCCTGCGCTTCATGAACTTGATGGGCGCGGGCAGCCATCGGAATGGCTGCGATGGGATGCCCTGTATGCAAACCCGCAGCGAGTCCGAGACCAGCAATATCCAGTACGACGGCGCGAACTACAGCGTCCCGGTGGTGATCAGCGAGTTCCCGGTTGTCAACGTGACGTGGTATGGCGCTCAAGCCTACTGCCAAGCGATTGGTCGTCGCCTGCCGACCGAGGCGGAGTGGGAACACGCCGCGCGGGGTCCGAACGATTACATCTACCCGTGGGGCAATACGTGGGATCCCACCCGTGCCAGCACCCGCCGTCCTGCTGATCCGGCAGCCGAGCCGGGCGCGGTGCAGGTTCTGTCCTTCCCCGATGGGCAGAGTGATTACGGGATGCTCAACATGGCGGGCAACGTCGCCGAGTGGGTCAGCGATTGGTACGATGCGCGCTTCTACGGACGTCCTGAAGCCACGATCCCCGATCCGACCGGTCCGACCTCTGGGACGGACAAAGTCGTGCGCGGTGGTTCATGGGATGCAGTGCCGTTCTTCGCCCGCAGCGTTCACCGCCAAACCAGTTTGCCGAACGATCCGCAGGCATGGATCGGTTTCCGCTGCGCTCAAGATGCCAACGCTCAGCCGTTGACGACCAATCCGCTCGGCGCGGATACGACCTCCGGCGATAATAGCGATTTGGTGCTGCCGACCAGCGCCTCGGGGATCCCCGGCGCGAATGAAGAGAACATCGGCAACAGCCAGCCGACGCTCCCGCCGCTGCCGACGGCGCGCCCGACCACGGTAGCGACACTGGCTCCCGGCGGCTGATCCGTCACGCAATCACTTAGCAGCAAAAAACACCTGCCCCCGTTCAGCGAGGGCAGGTGTTTTTGTATTTAGCTGGTGTAACTCAGGCTGCTCTAGATGGCGTTATGAGCGGCTTGCGTACTGTCCTGCTCTTGCTGTTGGTGTGTTTTCCGCCGCGTCCACGGCGTACCCAAGCGGGGCAGCAGGAAGAAGTCGAGACCATAATAACCGGCGGTCTTCCAAGCGAGGATGAGGGCGATGGCGGCGACGAGGAATAGACCGTTGCTGCTGGCGGAACCCGCCATGATGTAGTTCCAGTTCATCAGCGCGGCGAACACCGCGGCGATACCGACGAATGCGCCGACGATCAAGGCGACGCCGACCAGAATTTCGCCGAAGACGATCAGCTTGGCGAACCAAGTGTAAGCGCCCGCGTCGAGCAGTCCCTGCAGGAACGAACGATACCAATCGAAGGTGATGGCAGCGTGACCCGTCTCCGGGACGGCGACGGCGCTGGTCCAGAAACCCTTCAGCGCGTCACCGGTTTGCATCCATGCCGGGTTGCCGAATTTCCCCAGCCCGGCTTCGAGCCACGACAGACCGATCAGCACGCGAATGACCGTCCACACTGGAGCAAAACGCGTATCGCTGAACAGGAAACGGGCGATCGGCGGATCTTCGATGATACGACCGGATTTAGTTGAGACGAGATGCTGTGCCATGATTCTGACCCCTCACTTGATGCTTGCTTGTTTTGTTGCTTCACGATGACCCCATTATGCGCCTATGCCGTCATGACATTTAGTGTGTTTAGTCATCGCTGAATTTGTTAAATGTCATGAACTGGACTCCAGTCCGAAACGGTATGGGTGGCTTTCAGGGGAGATTTGCTGGCTGACGGACGGTTTGTCATATGACAAATGGAGAGCTGTCACCAAACATCGATGGGTTCAATGATGTTCTGCGTCACCGCAAATTCAGCCTGATCCTGCGGCACCGGGATGAGAGGAAGCTGAATTAAGACTAAAATTCTGCGAATAAGGTGATGAGACCTAACCAAAACGCGGGAACGTCAAGCTGAGCGTCCCCGCGCTGAGAAAAACGATTTTGGGTGTCGGTCTAGGACTTGGTGGGTTTCTTGGGGTTGACGGTCGGGTAGATGCTGACCAGCAAACTGTAAGCCTGCTTTTCCGGGTTGGCATCGTCGTCTTTGGTGGCGGCGTTGAACTCATCGACTAGTGCCATCAAGCGCGCGTAAAACACCTCGGCTTGTTCCGGCGTTAACCGGCTGGGCGCGCGCCACATGCGAAAACGCTTGTGTTGTTCCGCATCCGGAGACATGTCGATTAACCCCTGCGTGAAGCTGCGGCGCAGTTCATCCCGGATCGGGTCAATCATTGCGTCGAAAGCGATCTTCAGCACTTCGCCACCGGGGTTTTGTCCGGGCGTGAGCAGGGCGCGCTCGATCCGATATTCGTGGGCGGCAGCGACGTAATGCTTCTCGATGATGCCGGAAACGATCCGCGTCTCGGTTACTTTGATCAGATCGTGCTCTTCCAGCAGATTGACGTGGTAATAGAGCTTGGTCGGCGCGAGATCGAGATCAGCAGCAATCTGCTTGACGGTCTTAGGACCGTCAAGCAGTGCCTCAATGATCTGCTGTCGCAGGGGATCAGAGAAAACCTTGAGGGCTTCCAGCGTCGTGATTGTATGGAGCGGCGCGGGCTGCCCCTGAGGAGAATCCGGGTTATCCATCAGTTAGTTCAGGTGGACTTCCGGTTGATAACCGGCACGTTGATCATCATTGCCAGACATGGCGACGAACTTCGTGCCGACGGTGACGAGACGGCGACCCACCCAAGCGAGCGCCGGGTTGTAGGTATGGTGCTGCTGGCGCTCATCCTCGATCACTTCTTGGGCGAGGTGATCTTCCTGTGCCTGCTTGACCATTTCTTCACGAATAAACTTCAGGTTGTCAATATCCCAGTTCAGCATTGTTTTCTCACCTTCTGGGCTAAACGGTTGTCGAGTATGAATACGTCAAGTCATTCGCATTTGAATTAACTTGAATATTCATTTGGATTTTAGATCGTTCTCTGATTGAAGTCAATCCCGTTTTCAAATATTTTACTTTATTTTAATGGTGAAATTACCAGCCGACCAACAAACGATGTGACGCGACGTTGAGTAGGGATGCGCCACAGTCTATAGATGATACTGACGGTTCCAGCCGACGCTCAAAGCATTGGGCGATCAAGGCGCTACCTTGAGAGCATATTTGAATATTCCGCAATTCTCGCGTAGGGGCGCGGCATGCCGCGCCCCTACAGCAGTAGGTCTAGGTTCAGTGATCAGACATGAGTTGCAGAAATCTCGGAAAAACCGGGTATACCGGCGGGCGTCACTCCACGTCGAGCAGCAGTTTGTGCATGTAGGGTCTGAACCCCAGCCGGCGATAAAACTTCTGCGCGCCTTCGTTGAACGCCCAGACTTCCAGCCGCACGTTGGGAATACCGCGATCCCGCGCCAGTTGGACGACGTACGCCATCAACTGATCGCCGTAGCCTTTGCGCCGGTGCTCCGCTTTGATCGAGAGCGCGTGGACGTGGACGTAGCGCTGTGCCAGCATATATTCCGACTGCGGCTTGTCCACGATCTCGTAATGCAGGTAGCCGACGGCTTCCCCGTCCTCGATGCCCAGCAGCACCGCCTGATTAGGATCAGCAAAGTACCCGGCGTAGGTCTCGCGCGAGAACAAGCCGTCGGGCAGAAAGAGATCCGGCTCGCCCTCGACGTGCTGCTGCTGAATCTCGACTTCCAGCCGGTTGAGGGCGGGAAAATCGTCAATCGTCGCGTGCCTGATGTCCAATCGCTTCACTCCTTCCCAATCTTCGCTCTGTCAAACTCGCAAGAACTGCTATTGCCGTGGCTACAACCCCATCCCCGTTTCGCCACGCTCAATGCCCCCTCTCCCCATGGAGAGGGGGTTGGGGGTGAGGTTATTTTGCAACATTTCTGCGGCTTTTACGTATAAATTACAAACACCCAATTACAGGGCGTTCCTCGATTGGCTGCATGGTACAATTATCAGCAGTGTAACGTGATGTTTGCTAGGGGAGAACCATGGCGGCATGGTGGGGAACGCGGAGTGACGTCTCGCCGCGTTTGCGTTTGGAAGTCGAAGCAATGCGAGCGGCGTTTGACAACACCTTTAAACTGGTTGTCCCGCAGTACGGTCCGCTGCATTGGGAAGGGTCGGTCGAGTTGAATCTGGCGAGTTTGCGCTCGCCCGATCACGCGCTTAAGATTCTCTACCCGAACGACTATCCCAACCGCCCGGCGGAGGCTTACGTGCTCAAGCCGCGCATCTACAGCGAGAAGCACCAGTACGAGGATGGTCAGCTTTGCCTGTTCAACCCGAAAGACGGCGAGCGCTATGGCTGGAATCCCAGCCGCTCGACGGCGGTGACGGTGGCAGGCTGGGCGATCCAGTGGTTATATGCCTACTATACATGGCGCTCGACGGGCGACTGGCCCGGTATCGAAGAACGAGTCGATCCGAACACGCCGCTCCCGCCCCGCCGGTGGAGATAACGCGACATGTTCAATCGTTTTAGCGGTCGCAGCGTCCCGAATTTGGTGATCGCGCGCCGCGTGCTCGACAAAATGATGGCGGCAGCCCGCTATCACATCGAAGACGAAACCGGCGAAGCGATGGTTGGCTTGATCGTGCCGGGGACGCACACCAACGGCGTCCCGACTTTTTACGTGCTCGACACCATTTCGCCCGACGACAGCGCGATTCGCCAGTTCCATACCTTCCAGCAAGGCGACGAACGCCAAGACGAGTTGATCTGGTGGCTGCAGGAAAATTGGCTCCAGACCCGCAAGCCGCAGACGAAATGGGACGTGCCGCTGCGCTACTTGGGCGACTGGCACAAGCAGCCCGGCTTCATGATCCAGCCGAGCGGCGGCGATCTCTTGACCGCGCTCAATTGGATCGACGATCCCGAAAATGGGATGGATTTCCTGCTCGCGCCGATTGTCACACTGGGGCATCCCCACACCGTCGGTACGGCGAGCGCGGGCACCAATTTCTTGATGGTTCCGCAGGCGGAAGGCACCGGTTTGCGCGTCGATTTCTGGTACATCGACCACAAGACGCGCATGTTCATGCCGATCACGCCGACGGTTTACCCGACCGAGCAGCTTCCCGAACTGGTCGCCTATCCTTGGCATCTGATCAACGAGGAGCGTTCGGTTCAAGAGATGCGCTTACTGGAAGACGACGGCGTGCTGATTACGCGGGTGCTCTACGACACCGACGATCAACCGCCGCTGGAAATCTGCTTTTTGACGACCCGCATGGGCGCGAGCAAGTTCTTGATCCTGATCACCGATGCGACCTATCCGCTCAAGCCACCGAGCGCCCGCGTCGCCCCGCTGATCGCGATGGGCGCGGACGACGATATGTACAAAGTGTTCGAGAAAGCGTGGCAAGAGTCGATCCCGGTCGAACTGACGCTTGACTGGACGCCGGAATCGACGCTGCTCGACGCCCTCCGCGCTTTCGAGGCGCATCTGGGACTGACGCCAGCGGAATCGACCGAATCGCCGGAGGAATCGCAGTGATTCAGAAGACCATGTACGGTGATTATCCCTTGACGGTAGGGGCACGATATATCGTGCCCCTACTTCACCTGCCGTGTGGGGCTAGTTGCCTAATGTATTCCGCATTCGGCGATTCTGCTGTAACCTACGACGTGTTCTCGCCCCTCTCCATTGCATGGAGAGGGGTCGGGGGTGGGAGGTAATACTATGACGTGGGATCGCGTAGAGCGGCTGATCGGCAAGAGCAATCTCGACCTGCTGGCGCAGCAGCGCGTCGGCGTCGTCGGCTTGGGGTCGGGCGGCGGCTTCGTCGCCGTCAGCTTGGCAATGAGCGGCGTCGGTAAGTTCGTGTTGGTCGACGAGGATACGCTCGAAACCGTCAACATCGTCCGCCACATGGCGGATCTCCGCGACGTGGGTCGCCCGAAGACCGACGTGATCGCCGACTTGATCCGCCAGCGCAACCCATCCGCCGAAGTCACGACCATCAACGGGCGCATCGAGGAGCACCTTGACGCGCTCGACGGACTCGACCTGCTGGTCGTCGGCGTCGATGGCGAGAACGCGAAGTATATTATCAACCAAGCCTGTCTTGAGCGGAACCTGACCGCCGTTTATGCCGGGGTCTACGAGCGCGGCGAAGGCGGCGACGTCGCCATTATTCGCCCGCATGACGGACCTTGTTATGCGTGTTGGGCAGCAGAATTACGCGAAGAATTGGCAAAACCAGACGATGCCGCCGAACTCGATTATGGTATGATCGGACCGGAAGGTACGCTCGAAGCCGAGCCGGGATTGTGGCTGCACGTCGTCCGCATTGCCTCCGTGCAAGCGGACATGGCGCTCAACGAACTGCTCGACGGCACCGAGGTGTATCGAGCCATGCCCGGCAACACCGTCATTCTGGCGAATACCTCGCTGGAGATCATCGCCGGGGAGATCAGCCCGCCCTATTCAGCAGTCTGGGCGACGGTAGAACGCGACCCGCACTGTTTGGTCTGTGGCGATGCGCACGAGGAGACGCAAGCCGCGTCGCTGGATCAACTGATGTCGATGACGGGGATCGTACTAGAAGAACGTGAGGATAAGCAATCGTGACGGATCAATACGAGTTTCCTGAGCAACCGGAAACTACTCCGGAAACGACCGATGACGTGAAGACTGATGCGGTGGCGCAAAGTGCCGCCCCGGCTCAACCGAGTGAGAAAACGCCAACCGATGCGGGCGATCAAAGCGATCAGGATGCGCAACCTATGGATGACATGAACGACTACAGCGAACGACTCGAACGCTTAGGCGGCGAACCCGCCCCGGTGATCACGCCGGAGGAATTCGCGCGCCTGCAAAAAGCGGGGCAAGTCCATATTGATGCGCGCGGGCGAGTGCGGACGACGCGCCGCAGCGACGCCGAAGCCGGGGTTTCACTGCGGAAACGTCGAGCGTGGTATGTCTGATGCCAGCGCGTCCCCTCCGCCGAGCGCCGACGCGCTAATCGCTGCTCTCAAGCAGAGTGGGCTGCTGGACGCGCGGCGCGAAGCCGCTTTTCGAGCCGTACCGCGCGCCGCCTTCCTGCCCGACCTGCCTCCCGAAACTGTTTATCTCGACCAAGCCGTGCCGATCAAGACCGATGAAGATGGCACGGTTTTAAGTTCCTCCAGCCAGCCCTCGATGATGGCGATCATGCTGCGCCAGCTGCAACTGCGTCCGGGCATGAACGTCCTCGAAATCGGCACCGGCACGGGCTACAACGCCGCGCTGATGCAGCACATCGTCGGCGACAGCGGCAAGGTCACGTCGATTGAGATCGACGCCGACGTTGCCGAGCAAGCGCGCGAGAATTTGCAGCGCGCCTCGATGGGCGAGGTGATGGTCGTTCACGGCGACGGCGCGACCGGTTACGCCCCGCGCGCCAGCTACGACCGCATCATTGCCACCGCCGGGATCTGGGATGTGCCGCAGGCGTGGGTGCGTCAGTTGAAACCGCGCGGACTGCTGGTCGCACCGTTGTGGGTGGACGGCTTTGAAGTCAGCGCGACGCTGATACTGCAAGGTGATGGCTCGCTGTTCAGCGAAGATAACCGCCTGTGCGGATTCCTGCGCTTGCGCGGTCACGCAGCGGGACCGGAGCATAGTATCCGCATCGGCACCAGCGCGCTTTATCTCTTCGCGACCGACAACATCGACAGCACCGCCGTTCACCTGCTGCTCTCGGACGATGCCGAAGCGACCTTCATCAACACGCCCTTGAGCGCGCTCGATTACTGGCAGGGGTTTCTGCCCTATCTGGTGCTGAATGTCCCGGAAGGCTTCGCGCTCGTGCGCTATTACGTCACCAACGACGCCTCCGCCGCCTATGGCATCACCGTAGGCAGCGGCTTCGCGCTGATCGGGGGTGGGAGCGCCTGCTTCGTGACGGTCGGCGATGGCAGCAAAGCCTTCAGCTTCGGCGGCGCCGACGCGCTGATGGCGATCGAGGACACGCTGGAGGCGTGGCAGCAGGCGGGTAAGCCGCAGCAAGATCGCTTGCGGCTGCGGTTGGTGCCGAAGACCGACGAACAATTCAGAGTCAAGCGGGGCAGCGTTTACAGCCGCCGCGATCACTATCTGCTGGCATGGTTGGAGATCGGGGGCAGAAATGGCTGAGGGATTCGTGCTGGTCATCGGCATGGCGGGGTTGGACATCAGAGCCTACCCGCCCGCGCCTTTGGGTTGGGATCAAGCCGTCAACGGCGAGATCCGCAACAACGTCAGCGGCGTCGCCCGCAATATCGCCGAGAACCTCGCCCACTTGGAAGTCGAGGCGATCCTGCTTTCGGCAGTTGGCAAGGATGCCAACGGGCAGCGCGTGATCCATCAAACGCGCGAGCATGGCGTCGTCTGCAAGCACGTCCATGCGGTCGACGATGGACGCACCGGTCAAATGCTCTCGATCATGAAGGCGAACGGCGAACCCGGCTACACCATCAGCGACTACGAGATCATGAAAACGGTCGATTCCAACTACCTCTGGAAGCACGAGCCGCTGTTCGAGCGCGCCGAGTTGATCGTGATCGACGCGACGCTGAGCACCGAGGCGCTGGCGACCGTCTTCGAACTGGCAGAGCGCTATCACGTCCGCGTCTGCGCCGACCCGACCTTGCCGTCGCTGGCGGGCAAGCTCTGCGATTATCTGCCGCGCATTTACATGGTCGCGCCCAACGCCGCCGAGACGACCGCGCTCTGCGGCTTGCCCAATCCGGCATCGACCCGCGACAACGCCATCGATGCGGCGCGCCAGTTGGTGACGCTCGGCGTCGAGATCGCCGTGATCACGCTGGGCGCACAGGGCGTCGCCTACGCTGATGGCAGCGGCAGCGGCTTTATCCGCGCCGTCCATACGCAGGTGGTCGATCCGACCGGGGCGGGCGATGCGTTCAGCGCGGCGGTGATCTTCGGGCTGCTCAACGGCGTGATTGTCGACGAGGCGATGCGCTTGGGCATGACGGCGGCATCGCTGACACTGCAAAGCCACGAAACTGTTCTGCCGAGCTTGAGCCAAGAATTGCTGTACGACAAATTAGTCGTTTGATCAATCACTGTCCGTTAGCGCTCAGCGAACTTCGAAAGCGCCTTTGCCAATGATGGCGGGGTATACTTCTCCGGGGCTGCCCCGCGCTGATCGCGGGCGTCGGGATTTCAGCCCGCATCGCTATTGAGTCCCCCTTAAGAGCGAGGGGAAGCAGTTGGAAAAAGTTTTGAGGACGAAGCAGTTTATTGTTTTGGCAGCGGTCGTACTGATGCTGGCGGCACTGCCCGCTGCCGCGCAGGAGACAGGGGAAACGCTGCCGTTCAACTACTGCGCCGCGACGCTGAGCTACGATTTGCCCGCTGGTTGGAAAACTGGCAACGCCTTCCAATATTGGGAGGCGGTCGCGTCGTTGTCGAGCGATCAGGCGTATATCCGCATTGAAGTCTTGCCCCGCTTGCTCGTTGCCAATTGGCTCACGATCGATCCCGCTACCGACCTCGATAAGCTGCTGGATCGGGAGATCGCGCATTTTTCGCCCATCCAAATCACAAGGCAGGGCATAGCGCTGATCGGCGACCACCGCTCGGCAGCGATTGAATTTGTTTCCGATAAAAGCGAATACTATGCAATCGCTGCGGACGTCGGCGCGGATGCGGTGGCGTTCATCTATTTGACGGCAGAGGACGGCATCACCGATCAGGAGAAGCGAGACGCGGAAGCCATCGTTGGTTCGCTGGTTTACGCTGTGCCCCCGTATGCCAACGAGTCCAGCGCTGTCCTGCTCAGAGGCGCTTATGCTGACGCTGTTTGTGCCGTGGCTTTCGCCTACCCGCAAGACTGGTATATCGACCCCTCACATCTTGGTGGCTCGAACGGTCGCTTTCTCGACGCGCGCATTTCGACGGATTATCAGCGCTATCTGCGCCACGACACGCTGGCAGCGGGTACGGTCCACATCCGTTTCTCGCTTTGGAAAGCTGACCAAGATCGTCCGGCAGCCGACTACGTTGCGCAAGTTCAGTTACAGTCCGGCTTCGACGTCATCAGCCAGCAGGCGACGACGATCAACGGCTATCCGGCGTTCGAACTCCAGTTAGGCGGCGACGATGAAGCGCTCGCCTTTTTAATCGATTACGGCGATCGCGGTTATGCGGCGCTGACGCTGAATACCGCTCCCGGCGAACTCGATCAGTGGCGCGCTACGGCAGTGGCAGTGGCTGAGTCAATTTGGATTCGGCAACCAGCTCAATAAGTAAAGGACGTTGTAAATGGTTCGGGTTAAGCAGTCTGGAATGTTTGTGAAAATGGTGCTTTGGTTGTCCTTGCTGGCGCTCGCGCTTCCCGCTGCCGCGCAAGATGCCACACCGACCGCGGCGGCGAATGCGCCGGTCAACTACTGCGCGGGGACGCTGAGCTATGACCTGCCCAGTGGTTGGGTGGCGAGCACGCCCAAGCAGACGCAGTACGGTGTCTCGCTGCGGCTCGCCAACAGCGATAGCGGGCTGAGCAGTCCAACGCTGACCGGCAGTGACGCCGTGATCAACCTCAACGTGATCGGGCGGTCGTACATCGCCTCGGCGCTGCGGCTCGACCCCGACGCGGTGCTGACGACGATCTTGGCGGTGGTCGGATCGCAAGCCGGACCGGGCTTCACCGTCGCTACGCCCCAGCAGATCACAGTAGCGGGGCAGCCCGCCGCCCGTTTGGACGCGCACAGCGCCGCCGTCAGCATGACCATGCTCGCGGTCGATCTCGAGGGCGATGCGGTGGGGATGCTGGCGCTCACGACGTCGGCAGGAGCCGCCGCGCAAGACACAACCGCGCTCGACTTCGCGGCGTCGCTGGCGTTCAACGCGCCGCGCTTCTCGCTGCCGAGCGACAACAGCCTGACCCAGTTCTACGCCAGCAGTGACTGCGCCGTGACCTTCGCTTATCCGGCGGGCTGGAACACGGTCAACGGTTCGCAGATGGATGGTCAGTTCTACCAGATTCAGGTGCGGAATTACGACGGCTCGAAGTCGGGGGCATCGTCGGCGTACACGCGCTTACCCGGCGAGGCGCAGCTGCAAATCGGCGTGATTATGCCGCCGCCCGCCGACGACTCGACCAGCCTCGAAGCGACCGTCGACCAGATCGCGCAGCAGCCCGGTTACGAGATCGTCAGCAAAGACGAGATGACCATCGCCGGACGCTCCGCGCTGGTGATTCAGATGCACGTCGACGATCCGGCGCAGGGCGCGGCGGGCGAGTCGCTGCAAATCTCGATCCCGTTCGGCGATCAGGCGATTGTGGCGCTGGCGCTCTACACCGCGCCGGGAGAACTCGATCAGTGGCGCGACACCGCGCTCGCCATCGCCGAGTCGCTCATGGTGGCGGTGCCACCGGCACAACCATGATCCGTAGGGGGTGAGGTTGTGGTGAAGCGCCGCTATTCGATCCGGCTAAAGAATTATGATTACACCCAAAATGGCGCATACTTCGTTACAATGTGCACCTACAAACGCAGCGAATGGTTTGGCGTTGTTCAGGGAGATGAAATTCGTTTAGACCGCTTCGGTGAAATAGTTCAGGATTGCTGGTTGCGAATCCCCGAACATTTTCCGCAGGTTGAACTCGACGAATTTATAGTGATGCCCAATCACATGCACGGAATCCTCGTAATTACGCGTGACGTAGGGGCACGATATATCGTGCCCCTACAAGGCGAGGCATTCGGGCAGCCAGTAGCTGGATCATTACCGACGATTATTCGCACTTTCAAGGCGGCGGTTACAAGGCAGATCAATTCATTATTTCCGTCACCACAAGAGCAAATCTGGCAGCGCAATTACTACGAACAAATCATTCGCAGTGAAACATCTTTAAACGCGATTCGCCAATATATTCAAGCGAATCCAGCGCAATGGGAAAGCGATCAAGAGAACCTGCGACGGACGCAGTAGGGCACGATATATCGCGCCCCAGACGAAATCGGTCTTGTGATACCGCATTAGGGGAACACCGTCCCCCTAACTAAAAGGATAACCTCATGTCCCTACCAATTAAGCAACTGCACATCAGCGAGGACGAATACCGCGCGCGCTGCGCCAAGCTGCTCGACCACTTGCAGATCAACGGCTTGGCGGGCGTGGTGCTGTTCGACCGCGCCTACGTCCTCTACTACAGCGGCTTCGCCTTCATCCCCACCGAGCGCCCGATCGCCTTCGTCATGAGCGCACGCGGCGAGCGGGGTTTGTTCGTGCCCCGGCTCGAACGCGAGCACGCCGAAGCCAACGCGCTGATCGACCGGGTCGATCACTACGTCGAGTACCCGCACGATCCGCACCCGACCGAAGCGCTCAAGCGGCTGATCGGCGACATGGGCATGATCGGCGACGTCGAAACCAAGGTCGCCGCCGATGACGACGGCTATCCGTGGATCTTCGGCTATCGCGGTCCGGCGCTCAGCAAGTTGATCGGGCGGCAGGTCGTGCCGGTGCGCGCCTTCATCGAGGATCAGTTGATGTGCAAATCACCGGCGGAACTGGCGCTGATCCGCGAAAGCTGCGTCTGGGGCAACCTCGCGCACACGCTGCTGCAGCGCTACACCAAACCCGGCGTGACCGAGACCGAGGTCAGCCAGCGCGCCAGCGACGAAGCCACCCGCGCCATGATGGACGCCATCGGACCGATCTACCGGGCGCAGAGCGAGTATTACGACGGCGCGACTGCCGGGTATCGCGGGCAGATCGGGCGCAACGCCGCCATCCCGCACGCGCTGGCGAACAACATCACCTTTCAAGAGGGCGACGTGCTGGTCACGGGCGCGGCGGCGGCGTGCTGGGGCTATCACTCCGAGTTGGAGCGGACGATGGTGATCGGCAAGCCGAGCGCCGAGGTCAAGGCGATGTTCGAGCACATGCTGGCGCTGCAAGAGACGGCGTTCGACGCGATCAAGCCGGGCATCCCCTGCAGCGAGGTCGATCGCAAGGTGCGCGCCTACTACGAGCAGCACGACTTGATGCCCTATTGGAAGCATCACGTCGGGCACAACATCGGCTTGCGCTATCACGAGTCGCCCTTTCTCGACATCGGCGATCACACGATCCTCAAGCCGGGGATGCTGTTCACGGTCGAGCCGGGGCTGTACGCGCCGCAGTTGGGCGGCTTCCGTCACAGCGATACGGTCGTCGTCACCGACGACGGCATCGAGATTTACACCTACTATCCGCGCGATCTCGAAAGTTTGACGATCCTCGCCTAATATTTATCCGTAGGGGCACGATATATCGTGCCCCTACACATACACAGTCAGCAACGGAGTTTTCATGAACCCACTACCTTTTGCCAAGCCGGGACGCTTTTATCGCGGCAATTTGCACACCCACTCGACCCGCTCTGACGGCGGGCTGTCGCCGGAGGCAGTCTGCCAGTTCTACAAGGACATGGGCTACGACTTCCTCGCCATCACCGACCACTTCATGGAGCGCTTCAACTACCCGATCACCGACACCAGCCCCTACCGCACCGACGAGTTCACGACCATTTTCGGCGCGGAACTGCACGCAGGCGAGACGCTGACCGGTGAGCTGTGGCACATTCTGGCGGTCGGCTTGCCGCTCGATTTCGCGCCCAACCTGCCGCATGAGGATGGTCCGCAGATCGCGGCGCGGGCGTTGGCGGCGGGCGCGTTCGTCGCGGCGGCGCACCCGGCATGGTACAACCTGACCGAAGAAGACGTGATCTCGCTCGGTGACGTTCACGCGATTGAGGTGATCAACGGCATCTCGGCGGATCACAACGACCGGATCGACAGCTGGTACATGCTCGACGTGATGCTGGCGCGCGGGCGGCGCTACAGCGCTTGCGCCAATGACGACGCCCACTTCGTCGACCGGCACAACGACCGCGTGCGCGGCTGGGTGTGGGTCAAGAGCGAGTCGCTGGAACCGGACGCGCTGCTGGCGGCGCTCAAGCGCGGCGACTATTACAGCAGCACCGGACCGCAAATCCACGACTTGCAGATCGCCGACAAGAAGCTGACGATCCGCTGCTCGCCCGCCGACTCGATCTTCGTCACCGGCAAAGGACCGCGCTCGGTCTTCAAGCACGGCAAGGGGATGATCGCCGAGGAACTCGACCTGAGCAGCTTCGACAGCCCCTACTGTCGCGTCACCGTCCGCGACCGCAACGGCGACCGGGCGTGGTCGAACCCGATCTGGTTCGAGGACTAAACCGTCGCATCCGCGCTGGCTGAAGTCGGGAGGAATTCACCCGACAGCGCTCGGCGGGAGCGCGACGTGTAGAAAATACGTAGGTCTTTGCCTTGTAAGCTTTTGGCGGTGGCGACAGAGAGGTGAAAAGTCGTCGTACCAATCGTGCCATTTGCGTACTGCTCGCCCATCATTCCGGCGAATGTCCTGACGTCGTGGGTAAAAATCTGCGTTATGAGCGTACCGCTCGCCGCTTCCGCCTGTTCTAAGACCACGTCGGCGATCAGCTTGATCGACTTTCGGCTAAAGAAGGTGGTGAGGGCGATAACCAGCAGCGCCGCAAGAATCTGGTCGATGGCAATGTGCCAGATTCCATAGCTGACCAGCCAAATCAGCGCGATACCTCCGATCAGCAAGAGGCGCACGTCCGGTTGGACGTCACTCAGCAGCCTGAACTCGCTGTTGCAAGGTCACTTGTCCCGTGCGGTTCGCTTGGAGATCGGCGGCGTCAAAATTCAAAAGCTGCATCAAATCCGGATTTTGCGGCTGGGTTGACATATTCCCCCTTCGTGGTTTGGCTGGTGGTGCTTATAACTCCGCCAGCAGGTCGTGGACGGCGCGGCGGAAGGCGTGAATGCCTGCTGAATCGCGCCCGAGATAGACGCGGTTGGTCAGCAGCGCGACCACCAGCGCCCGCTGTGGATCGATCCACAGCGAGGTGCCGGTGAAGCCGGTGTGTCCGAAGGTGTCGAGGCTGAAGCGCTCCCCGGCGGATGAGTTGTCGGGTGCGCGCAGGACCCAGCCCAAGCCGTGCCGCTGGTGCTCGTGGGCGACGTGTTCGCGGGTGGCTTCGTCCATCAGCGCGCGGTCGATCTTCAGGCGCGGGTCGCGGATCAGCCATGCTTGCCCGAAGCGGGCGGCGTCGAGCGCCGTGCCGAACAGCCCCGCATGACCGGCGACCCCGCCGAGCGCGTCGGTGTTCTCGTCGTGGACTTCGCCCCAGACGCGCCGCTTGCGCCACGCCGCGTCGTATTCGGTTGGCGCGATACTCCAGCGATCGACCCCGTTGCGCACCGGGTTGAAGCAAGGCGACTCCAACTCCAGCCGCTCGCAAATCCCTTCCCAGATCATCATGTCCAAGCCCAAATGGGTTTGCGGCGGGATCACGTCCCCGGCGTACCAGAGTCGCGCCGCTGCCTCGCCGAGCAGCAGCATACTCAGGTCGCTGTAGCGCACCGCCGCCCCCGGTGGTGCCAAAAACGGGAACGCGCACAGCGCCGCCAAGCCCCACGCCCAACGCTCGTTCCGCGAAAGCGGATCGGGCTGATCGGGTGGAGTCGGCGGAGTCGATCCCCTCGTAGAAATGATACGACGGGGCTAATCCGCCGGTGTGCGTCAGCAGGTGGCGAAACGTCAGGCTTGCCGGATCGACCGGATCGCCGTCGGCGGTCGGACGGGGCGAAATCGCGCCGAATTCGGGGATCGCCTTGATGAGCGGATCGTCAAGCTCCACCGCGCCCCGGCTGACCAGTGCCAGCAAGCAGTTTGCCGTAAAGATTTTGGTCAGCGAGGCGAGGTCGAAGCGGGTCGCCGGGGTGACGTCTCCTGTGCCGGTTTCCGGATCGATCACACCCGCGCCGAGGTTCAGCACGAGGCTGCCCGCGTGGATTACGGCGAGGCTGATCGCCGGGGCGACGGTGCTCAGTCCCGCGGCGATCAATTCGCGCAAGCGTCGGTCGAGCGGCGCGGGCAGGGTGTTCTGGTCGATGTGCAGGTTCATAGGCTCAGCCGTTGATTTCGAGAAACGGTTACGAGCATAGCATCAAAGTTCGAATGCTGCTGATGTAGGGGCGTTATATATAACGCCCCTACAAAATTTCACGATTAAATGCCGCCGGGATCTCTTTGGTCAGGCAGTGAACCGCGCCGCCGCCGTTGGCTGCTGCCCGGCAGTCGATGCCGATCACGTCGTAATCGGGCATCGCCTCGCGGTAGATCGCCAGCGCTTCGGCGTCGCTGGGGATGCCGAAGGTCGGCACCAGCACGCGCCCGTTGACGGTCAAGGCGTTGGTGTAGCTGCGCCAGATCGGGTAGACCAGCCAGTTGAGGTAAGGCGGCGGCATCGGCAGGTGACGACGCGATAGCCCGCGCTGCGCAGGGTGTCCGCCGCTGCCCGCAGCCGGTCACCGTTGAACAGCGTCGGCGCAGCGATCAGCGCGGTCTGCGCGTCCGCCAGCTTGACCAGCAGGTCGATGTGCCCGGTCTCCTCACGCCAGAGCGGAGACGTCGTGATCAGGCGGTCGAACTCGAAAACGGCGTGCAGGCGGTACAGGATCTCGTCGCGGCTGAGGTCGGTGTGCCGTCGGGAAAGCTCGTCGCTCATGATCAGCGTGCCCGCGCCGTCCGACCAGAAGTTGCCGCCCTCGGTGTGTAGGTCGAGCGGACGAACGGGCATCCCCTGATGCGCTGCCCAGCGATCGGGCAGGGCGTTGTCGCGCGCTTGCGGATAAGTCGGCAGCGGATCGTAGATCGCGCTGACGGCGACCTGCTGACCGTCGGCGTCCAGCCCGACCAGCGGACCGTAGTCGCGCACCCAGATGTCGTCGGTGGGCAGATGGAGCAGGCGGACGTTCGCCAGCGCTGCCCGGTCGCGGGCGAGCAGCCAGAGCCAGATCGCGCGCGCCCACTCCGGCGCGGGGATCAGCACATCGACCCGCGCGACCGGGCTGATCGCCTCGATCATGGCGAGGTGCGTCATCCACAGCGGCGGATAGAGCACCGGGAAGGACACGATCACGGCTTCGAGCGGCTCCCACTGCGCCGGGAGGCGGACGGGCTGCGTCGAAGCGATCAGCGGCGGCTGGTCGGTGACGGTCTCGACGCGCGGATCAAGCCCTTCCAGCTGGCGACGCGCGCGCAGCGGCATCCAATCCCGGCGGGATCAGCCGCCAGCGGGTGAGGTAATGCGCTATCTGAGACGGGGTCGCCGGAGGGTGCATATCGGCGTCGAGCGCGGTGAACGGTCGCAGCAGCGGACGCGCTAGCGCTGGGATCGACCGGCGTCGCCAGAGCGGGTAAGGGATGAAGTCGAAGTGTAAGGGTTGCGTCATGATGTCGGCATTTGCCTTTGGCAGCGGTTCAACGCAGCGGCGCTTGAATCCATGCTCGAGCCGGATATAAATGAATTTTTCGGGAAATTGCTCACTTTTTTCGCGGCAATAAGTCCTTTCCGCATAGCCAACCCCTAGTATTCAGCGTAGAATTCTGCTATAGATTGAGCAGCGCAGAATATTTCGAAATTTTACTAAATTATCCGCATCGTTTTCATTGAACTTTTATCTATAGTCGTGAAAACGAGGGGCGTATTATCATTTGAGGCTCATGGAATAGTGTTACGATGAAGTGACAAGGATCGCAATCAACTGAAACGGAGCTTGATGCACACCAACGGCGCGCGCGCGCAGACTATGGTTCAAATTCGTGATCTCAGCAAGTTGTATGCTGAGGCGGGACGTGTCCGCGCTGTTTTAGAAGGCATCGACCTCGACATCGCCGAAGGCGAGTTCTTCGTCCTCTTGGGCAAAAGCGGCAGCGGAAAAAGCACGCTGCTGAACCTGATCAGCGGCATTGACCGCGCGGACGGCGGCAGCATTGTCGTCGCCGGCACCGAGATCACCCGCTTGGACGAACGCCGCTTAACCCTGTTCCGGCGCGATCGTCTCGGTATCATCTTCCAGTTCTTCAACCTCATCCCCACCCTGACCATTCTGGAAAACGTCACCCTGCCGCTGGAATTGAGCGGACATTCGGGTGAAACCCGCGCCCGCGAACTGCTGGCGGCGGTCGGCTTGGCGGACCGCGCCGACGATTTCCCCGACAAGCTCAGCGGCGGTGAGCAGCAGCGCGTCGCTATCGCGCGGGCGCTGATCCATGAACCAGCGCTGGTACTGGCAGATGAGCCGACCGGCAACCTCGACGAAGAGACAGGTAAACTAATCCTTGACCTTCTGCTAAAATTGACGACGGGCAGCGGGCGCACCTTAATTATGGCGACTCACAGCCCGGAGATCGTCCCGCTGGCGGACACGGTCTGCCGGATACACGATCATAAACTCATCGTTACCAAACGAGAGTCGGTGAAGGAGCTTATATCATGACCGACGCGGATCCCAAAGTGGTGAAGCAAATTCTCTCGGAATTGCGCGATGTGAGCAAGGAGAAACGTCGCACCGCGGTAATGAAGTTGGGGATGTTGGGCGGCGACGAAGCCGTCCGCACATTGATGATGGTGGTCACGAATCACCATGAAGACCTGATTGTACGCGGGCGAGCAGCATTGATGTTGGGCAAACTCGGCGACCCGCGCGCCGTCGAGCCGCTGATCCGGGCGCTGGATGCTCCCGGCTACCAAACGCCGCTCTACGCGGCGCAGTCGCTGGGCAAGCTGGGCGACCCGCGCGCGATTGAACCGCTGCTGCGCGCGATGGAATCGCACAACGACAAGATGCGCGAAGCCGCGCAAGATGCGCTGGGCAAGCTCGGCTATCACGAGCAGCAGGAGCCGGAGAAGATCGGCGAACCGGAAGCGTAACCGACTATCCGTAGGGGCACGGCGCGCCGTGCCCCTACAATCTTGCCCCACGCGGGCGAACTTAGCCCCCCAATTACTCACACAAGGTTGCTACATGCCCATCATTCTACGTCTGGCGGGACGCTACATGGAACGCCGCCTGCTGCAAAGCGTCCTGTTTGTAATCGGCGTGGCGCTGGGCGTCGCCGTCGTGATCGCCATCGACCTCGCCAACGGGTCGGCGAGCCGCGCCTTTCTGCTGAGCACCGAGAGCATCACCGGACGGGCGACCCACCAGATCATCGGCGGACCGGGCGGGCTGCCGACCGACCTCTACACCGAACTGAAAGTCGATCTCGGCTTGCGCGATGCCGCGCCGGTGGTCGAGGATTACGTCCGCGCGCTCAATCTCGGCGACCGCCCGCTGCAACTGCTGGGCGTCGATCCGTTCGCCGAGCCGCCGTTTCGATCCTACCTGACCAACGTCACCATCGCCGGATCGTCGGACGCGGCGAGCGGCTCGCCACGCGCGGAAACCAGCGCTTTCGACGCGCTAACCGCCTTCATCGCTCAGCCGCGCACGGTCGTGATCAGCGAGGGGGTCGCCGCGCGCTACGGCGTTCAGCCGGGCGATGCGATCACGCTGCAACTGCCGAGCGGTCGCGTCGACGTGACGGTCGTCGGCTTGCTGCAAACCGGTGATCCCACCAGCACGCAAGCCTTCGACAACTTGATCCTGACCGACATCGCCACCGCGCAGGAGTTGGTCGGCGAACCGGGCAAGATCAGCCGGATCGACTTGATCCTGCCGGACGGCTACGACCTCGCCAAGATTCGGGCGCTGCTGCCCCCCGGCGCGTCGATCACGACGCCGAGCCAAGCCAGCGGCGCGCTCGGTCAGATGACCGCCGCCTTCGAACTCAACTTGCAGGCGCTCAGCTTGCTGGCGTTGGTGGTCGGCGTCTTCCTGATCTACAACACGGTCTCCTTCAGCGTGGTGCAGCGGCGCGCCGTGCTGGGGATTCTGCGCTCGCTTGGGGCGACCCGACGGCAGATTTTCGCGCTGATCTTGGGCGAAGCGTTGGTGCTCGGCTTGGTCGGGACGCTGCTCGGCTTGGGCTTGGGCATGATCGCCGGGCGGGGGACGGTCAACCTCGTCGCCCAGACGATCAGCGACCTGTATTTCGCCGTCGACGTGCAGCGCGTGACCGTCGATCCGCTGACGCTGTTGAAGGGCGTCGCCATCGGCATCGGCGCGAGCCTGATCGCCGCCGTGATCCCGTCGCTGGCGGCGACCAATACCCCGCCCGCCGGGTCGCTGCGGCGTTCGCAGGTCGAGGAGCAGGCGCACCGCCTGCTGATCCCGGTGACGCTGGTCGCGCTGGCGCTCAACCTGATCGGCGTGCTGCTGCTGACCATCCCGACGAACAGCTTGATCGTCAGCTTCGCTTCGCTGTTCAGTGTGGTCGTCGGTGGGGCGCTGCTGACGCCGATTGTGCTGATCGCAGCGATGCGCTTGCTCACGCCGCTGATGAGCGCGATCTTCGGCGTCTTGGGGCGGATGGCGACGCGGGCGGTGAGTCGCTCGCTCAGCCGGACGGCGGTCGCCGTCGCCGCGCTGACGGTCGCCGTGAGCGTGATCGTCGGCGTCAGCGTGATGATCGACTCGTTCCGTTGGACGGTCAGCGATTGGCTCGATACGACGCTGGGCGCGGACATCTACATCAGCGCGCCGTCGGTGACGGCGACCCGCGCGCAAGGCGACCTCGATCCGGCGCTGGCGGCGCAAGTCGCGGCAGTCGCGGGTGTCGATCACGTGATCACCGGGCGTAACGTCAGCGTGGTCGCGCCCGATTACCCCGATCTGCCGCCGGTCAATCTGAATGTCGCCGACGGCGAGATCGTCAGCAGTTCGCGGCGCTTCGTCTGGAATACGGCAGGCGCGGATTATCTGTCGGTGCTGCGCCAGACGCCCGCCGCGGGCAGCGCTATCGCTGGCTACGTGATGGTCAGCGAGCCGTTCGCCTCCAAGCGCGGGATCACGCCAGACAACAACCGGATCACGCTGCTGACCGACCGGGGCGCGCAGACCTTCGCGGTGGTCGGCGTGTACTACGACTACTCGACCGATCAGGGATCGGTTTTCATGATCCGCAGCCTCTACGAGCAGTATTTCAACGACCCGTATATCTCGTCGCTGGCGGTGTTTTTGTCGCCGGGAGCGGACGGCGCACAGGTGATCGAGGCGATCCGGTCGCAGGTGCTCGCCGGGACGGAGCTGGTCGCCCAGAGCAACCGGGCGCTGCGCGCCAGCGTCTTCGACGTGTTCGAGCGCACCTTTGCCATCACGGCGGCGCTGCGCTTGCTGGCGGTGGTGGTCGCCTTCATCGGCATTCTCAGCGCCTTGATGTCGCTGCAACTGGAGCAGACCCGGCAGTACGGGGTGATGCGTGCCATCGGCTTGACGCCGCGCCAATTGTGGAATTACACCCTGATCCAGACCGGGCTGATGGGCGTCACGGCGGGGGTGCTGGCGCTGCCGATTGGCTTGGCGCTGGCGCTGATCCTGATCACGGTGATCAACGTGCGCTCGTTTGGCTGGACCATGCGGATCGTGCTGCTGCCGGAAGAACTGCTGCTGGCGTTCGGCGTCGCCGTGATCGCGGCGCTGGCGGCGGGCGTCTATCCGGCGGGACGGTTGGCGCGGGTGGTCACGGCGCGGGCGCTGCGCAGCGAGTGACGAGCAGACCACCGGGCTGACCGTAACTATTGATTTCAACAGTTAATGCTAAAATCGAATCATGGATGCAAACAATGATTCGATCTACCTCTGTTGTCGCCCAAGTGTCAGTTACAGCCTAACACTGGCACTCGCTCACGCGCTGCGTGCGGTGGGACTCGACGTATTTGCCGACCTCGACGACCGACTGCACAGCGAACTCACGCTCGACCAGCGGTTCGCCCTGATCGACTCGCGCCCGCATTTTCTGATCGTGCTGACCCCGGCTCGGCTGGAGCGCTACCACGAGCCGGACGACCTGCTGCGCCAGCAGATCGAGCACGCGGCGGCGAGCCGGCGCAACATCGTCCCGATTTTGACCTACGGTTTCAGCTTCACGCACGCCATCGTCCCGGAGGAGATCGCCTTTCTGCGGCGCTATCGCGGCTTGGCGGTGACGCCCGCAGGGTTGGATGCGGCAGTCGATAAATTGTGCCGCCAATACCTTAATCCGCAGATCTTCGGCGCGATCACGCCGCTGCCGGATGATGACGGCTTGCGGCGGCAAATCGAAACCGCGCCGCCACCACCGCCTACGCCGGAGCTGCTGCGCGCCGAGGCGCTGTTCAATCAAGCGTTCACTTTAGGGCGGCAGGATTTCGCCGGGAAGATCGCGCTGTTCGACGAAGTGATTCAGCTGAACCCGACTTACGGGGCGGCGCGCTTCCATCGAGCGCTGACGCGCCAGCGCAGCGGCGACGATCGGGGGGGCTGGCAGATTACGACGACCTGCTGAGTCAAAGCCCGCGTCATTATAAGGCGCTCAACAACCGCGCGGAGATTCGGTTCACGCTCGGCGACGCTGAGGGGGCGCTCGACGACTATAACCGCGCGCTGGCGGAGCTTCCCCGCTATACGATGGCGCGGATGGGCAAGGCGATCACGCTGTACGCGCTTGGTCAAAATGACGACGCACTGAGCCTATGGCGATCGCTGATTGCGGAAGATCCGCGTTTCTTCGATGCCGGTTGGGTCGGGCGCGAACTGCGCTTGCCCGCGGCGATGATCGAGGAACTCCATCACCTCGCTGTGGACGTCAACCTCAATCTGAATCTGGAGCTTGATACGCCGGACGATTGACGGCTGCATGCGCCTATCATCGCCGTTAGCGTCTAGGACTTTAGTATGGGTTTCGCTCGGATTCTGATAAGTTGTTACAAGTTTCATACAATCCTATAATAATTTGGTAAATTCTGAAGCGTAGTCTGTGCTATACATGGGTATCAACCAAACGAGGAAGGCAGCCATGTATAGACGACTCAACCTGACCCGTCTTATTTTGATCCCCGGCTTGATTTGCCTGTTGAGTTTCGCGCTCGTTCTGCCGCTGGGCGTAACGCAGACCGCTGCGCAAGGCGAGATCGAGCCGATCCCGACCGAGCCGATCTACGAAATCCCGGGCGAAGTTCTCAATCAGAATCGCGATGCCTGGAACGGCGATAGCGATGGGCGGCTCGACCCACATCTTGACGACGCCTATAACATCTACTGCATCGACGATCATATCAACGTTTGGGGTGGCAAGCCGGAACCCCGGCTGATCACCAGCTTCCCGCTGGCAGACGTCTTGTCGCTTGCGCCGACTTTGGGCGTGTTGTCGCAAGACGGCGTATTAGTCCAGCGCACGGACGATTTGATTCTGGTTCAAGGCTCAAACGGGAATACAACGCCCGGATTTGGCAGCAAATCCTTTGCGCTCAGCGCTTGCATAGCGGCAAATGGCGGTGTGCCGGAAACCTACGAGCCGCCTGCGCCGCCAGCACTTCCCGCACCGCCCAGCGATTACAATGCGCCTTCGACGAACCCGGAACAGACGTTCGTCGACCTCAACGCCTGCCTGCAACAAGATCCGTCCAACAGTCTCGTGGATTGTCTGCGGGTCAGCGTTGACGACGAGTATTCGTCGGGAATACAGGTCTTGTGGGGCTGGCTGTTGCGATTCTGCGTCAGCCCGTTCGCGCTCGTGTTTACTGTTCCGGTACTGCGGATTAGGCGGCGCAAGCCCCGAAAATCTGAACAGGCATAGCCTTAGCCTAATCAGGGGGATGGTACTCGCTCGTCGAGTGCCATCCCCCTGATTAGCGGATGTCGTGCTCGCGATACCACGTGCCCAATGCCTCGCGCACGAGCTGGCGGGGCACGAGCAGCGTGCCGGTGGTCCAACCGGCGTTGGGGATCTCGCGGTAATTGAAGGCTTGCGGATCGCGGGCAAGTTCGCCGTCAAGCCAGTGAGTCAGCCGGAGACGGTTCATGATCACCAACAAGCCGTCGGTGTAGATGTGGACGTAGAAATCGGCGTCGGTCGACCAAGGTCCGCCGGGGTTGTGGCGTTCGATGCTGGAATAACGTTCAATGGCGAGGTTGGGAGTGGTGACGCGGGTGTAGGAGCTTTCGCACTTGACTTCGATGAACTGGACGCTGCCGTCGCTGCGGGCGATCAGCAGGTCACCTTTGTAGTAGAAGAACCGATCATCCTGTAAATCACGCGCTTCGGTTACGTCGGCGCGTTTTTCGAACCACTGCCGTACCCACTCCACCAAATCATATGATTCGGCTCGCTTCTGTGCGAATTGGTAAGGCTGCATTAGATGCCTCTGGTAGCTAACACCTCTTTCGCGGGCGTGCGATCCCCGTTGCAGCTAATCCGGCGCGGGGCTTCTAATTCGGTCAAACGAAACCCTAACTTTTCGTACAATTGTACTACTCTTTCGGTTTTCTGGTTAGACAGCACGACCGGTCCGCGATGGTTTGCCAGCCATTCCGCCAGCCGCACTTGATCGTCCCAACTAAAGCCTTGCTTGGAATAGCTGACGAATTCGACGTCGTAGGGCGGGTCGGCATAGACGAAATCGTCGTCGTCGAGTTCGAGCGCTTCGAAATCACCAGTTGTGAACGTCCACGCGCTCAACGCCGGTTGGTAGTCGTAGAAATCCTCGGCGTAGCGCGGGTTGCGGTAGCTCCCGAAGGGGACGTTGAACTCGCCCTTGCGGTTGAAGCGACACAAGCCGTTGTAACAGGTTCGGTTGAGGTAGTAGAAGATCGCGGCAGCTTGCGCCGTATCGGCTTTACCTTCGCGCACCAGTTGGTTGAAAGTCGTGCGCTGGCGATAGTAGAGCGCTTTGTCGTTCTCCGTCTCGATCGTGACCGCCAGCCCTGTTTGCAGCCAGCGATAAAAGTTGATCAGGTGGGGGTTGGTATCGTTGAGCAGCGCGGCTTCAGGGCGAAACGCCAGCGGCAGCGCCAGTCCACCGCAGAACGGCTCGACGTAACGCCGGTGGCGATAGCGTTCCCACGTCTCGCGGAGATGGCTGACCAGCCAGCGTTTGCCGCCCGCCCATTTCAACGGCGGTTTCAGCGTTGGTGCGGGCGCTGCAACGTCGATCACACGTTTGTCCTTTAGTGTTGAGCCACGAGTAAGGCGTGCTGAGTTAAAAAATCTCATGCGAGTTTGGGCTCGCTTGAGATTGGTTGCTGCACACGAAGTATAGCGTATTCTGGGCGAACGCAAGTGATGCGCCGGGTTTAGGCGTCTTGGCGCGCCGCCGGATCGAACATCACTTGCTATCAATTCTCGATAGCGACCTCCGGCGACCGCGTGTGCCAGTCGGTTGTCTGCTCGTAGGCGTGACCGACTTTCAGGGCGACTTCTTCCTTGAAGGCGGGCGCGATGATCTGCAAGCCGATCGGCAGGTTGTTATCGTCAAAGCCGCAGGGGACGCTCAAGCCGCAGACTCCGGCGAGGCTCGGCGGCAGCGTGAACACGTCCTCCAGATACATCTTGATCGGGTCGTTGACGTTTTCGCCGAACTTGAAGGCGGTGCTCGGCGTCACCGGCGCGGCGATCACGTCCACCTGCGCGAAGGCGTTGTCGAAATCCTGCTTGATCAGCGTGCGCACCTGCTGCGCCTTGCCGTAGTAGGCATCGTAGTAACCCGCTGAGAGCGCGTAAGTACCCAGCATGATCCGGCGCTTGACCTCGGCACCGAAGCCCTCGCCGCGCGTCGCCTTGTAGGTCGCCCACATCTCGCCTTTATCGACCCGCGGTCCGAAGCGGATGCCGTCGTAGCGGGCGAGGTTGGCGCTGGCTTCCGCTGGCGCGATGATGTAGTAGACCGGCAGCGAGTAATCGGTATAGGGCAGGCTGATCTCGACGATCTCCGCGCCGAGACTTTCCAGATGCGCGATGGCGGCGCGTACGGCGCGATCGACTTCCGGCTGCATTCCGGCGATGAAGTATTCTTTCGGCACGCCGACCCGCAAACCGTCCAGCGTTTGATCGCCAAGTGCGGCGGTGTAATCCGGCACGGGGATGTCCATGCTGGTCGCGTCGAACGGGTCGCGTCCGGCGATCACGCCGAGCAGCCGCGCTGCATCCTCGACCGTGCGCGCGATCGGACCGGGGCAGTCCAGCGACGATCCGAAGGCGACGACGCCATTCCGCGAGACCCGCCCGTAGCTCGGCTTTAAGCCGACCACGCCGCAGAAGGCTCCCGGCTGACGAATGCTGCCGCCCGTGTCGGTGCCCAGCGCACCGGCTGCCAGCCCCGCCGCGACTGCCGCCGCGCTGCCGCCGCTGCTGCCGCCGGGGACGCGCGCCGTATCCCACGGATTACTGGTTACGCCGATGGCGGAGTTTTCGGTTGACGACCCCATGGCGAACTCGTCCATGTTGGTCTTGCCGAGCATCACCATACCGGCGGCTTCCAACTGCTGGATCACCGTCGCGTTGAAGACCGGCACGTAGCCGTTCAGAATTTTAGAGCCGCAGGTCGTCTCGACGCCCTTGGTCGAGATCACGTCCTTGATCGCCAGCGGAATGCCTAACAGCGGGCGATTATCCCCGGCGGCGCGGGCTTGATCGGCGGCTTGCGCATCCGCCAGCGCGCGTTCGCGCGTGACCGTGATGTAGGCGTGCAGAGTTGGCTCAAGCTGCTCGATTCGGTCGAGGTAAGCGCGGGTCAGGTCGACGGCGGAAATCGCTTTAGCGCTCAGTTGGGCGAGCGCCTCACTGATGGTCAATTGGGTCAATTCAGCCATATTCTGTCCATAGGTTCGAAGCTCAGGACGACGGGGAGAGTATAACATATCCCTCGCTTCAGCGAGCAGCCCTTACCTGCCGGATTCGCGCCGACGAAAAGACGAATTTACTGATACGTTAAGGGGTGAAATGTGCAATAAATTGTAATATAGTATTGAAATTTCAGTCCAACTAATGAACTCTCGACATTCACGGAGCACTTCATGCTGTCCCCACAATCCGACCAACTTGATGACAAAGTGTTTAAAGCCCGCATCCTGATCGTTGAAGATGACGTGAACCTGCTGGAAGGGATTCAGACCGTGCTGGAACTCGATCACTACAGCGTGATCAGTGTGGAGAACGGCAAAGAAGCGCTGGCGGTGCTCGGCGAGAGTACCGTCCCGCCTGATTTGATCGTCTCGGATATCATGATGCCGCAGATCGACGGGCTGCAGCTCCTCCAAGAAGTCCGAAAAGTGCCGGACTGGATCAAAATCCCGTTCATTTTCTTGACGGCGCGCAGCGAAAAAGCCGACATTCAGCGCGGCAAGCAGCTTGGCGTCGACGATTACCTCATCAAGCCGTTCGATGCCGACGATTTGCTGATCGCCGTCGAGTTGCGGCTGAGCCGTCACAAGACGCTCAACGCCATCTACGATGGCGAGATGTCCGAACTCAAGCACAGTATCCTGACCATCCTCAATCACGAATTTCGCACCCCGCTGACGTTTGTCGTTGCCTATGCCGACATGCTCAACGACCGCAACCAGAATTTGAGCAATGAGGAGATGTTGACCTTCTTGCGCGGCGTCAATACCGGGGCGCTGCGGCTGCGTCGCTTGATCGAAAATTTCATTCAATTGGTGGAAATGGAAACCGGAGACGCTCAAAAAACGTATGAACTACGGAAAGCGCCGATCACCGAGGTTGCCGAGTTATACGAAAGTGTCCGGCGTGAGGTGTACGACTTGCTGCACTTTACGAATCCGTTCTCGATCGAGATTGAGCCAGATTTGCCGTCCTTCGCGGGAGATGCTGCTTATCTCAAGCAAGCGCTCGTCCAGTTGCTCGATAACGCCGTGAAATTCTCACTGCCGGATCAGCCGGTCGTCATGGGCGCTCAGTGCCACGACGGCGACATTCTGCTCTGGGTGCAAGATTATGGACGCGGCATCGAAGTGTCCGAGCAGGCGCGTATCTGGCAGAGCTTCTATCAGATCGACCGAGCGACCTTCGAAGATCAGGGCACCGGTTCCGGGCTGGCGATCGTAGCCGGGATCGCTCGACTGCACGGCGGTCAGACGGAGTTGGAGAGTCGATTGGATCAAGGCAGTCGCTTCACGCTGCGCATCCCCCTAACTTAAGGGGAGCAGATATTGAGGTATGCAAGTACCTCGATAATCGACATGACTTAACTTAGGGCTGTGGTGACTCTGGCGCCAGTACAGGCTATACTCATCGTATATACAAATCCGTCGGGAGAAAAAATCGATGGCTCCTTCATTACTGGACAAAGTCAACACCCTAATCAATGCGAGTTTGCACGGGATGGTGGATCGCGCCCTGCAGCAAAACTCGGTCGCCGTCATGGACGAGTACATTCGGCAAGCCGAGAAGAATCTCGAAGCGCTGGAAGACTCGGCGGCAACCGTCGGTGGGACCGTTCGAACGCTCAAGCGCAAGCACGAGGAGTTTGCCCAAGCCGCCGAGAAGCTCGACCGCGACATCGATACCTTGATCCTCAAAGGCAAGAATGATCTCGCCGCTGCTGCTCAAGCTGAACTGAACACCAAACAGCAGTTGGCGCAGGAGTACTTCGAGCAGTGGCAGACGCAGGATCAGCAGTATCAGGCGATGCTCAACATGCGGGTGCAGCTTGAGTCGCGCCTGACCTCGATCCGGCAGGAGCGCGAGCAGCTGCGCTCGCTGATCGAACTGGCAGAAGCCAAGCGCGTCGCCACGACCACGATCAAGAGCCTCGACTCGCTGGCAGCCGTCGGCGATCATGAGGTCAGCAGCCTTGCCGACAGCGTGCGCGCCCGCTTGGACGAAGAAGACGCCCGGCTTGAACTGGCGACGCGCAACGTCTCCTCCGAGATCGAGGATGCTGTGCGCGGTGGCGAGATCGAACGGCAGCTTGAGGAACGTCGCCGCCGCTTGCTCGGCAGTTCCGGCGATGGCGGTGATGGTGGAAGCCAGCAGCAGGCGAGCAGCAACTAAGCGTGGTTGGCTGTCCGCGATCTGTAAATAGTCTTCGTAGGGGCAGAACTCAGTTCTGCCCCTACCTTACCGCCCATCAACCGATCACATCCGCAACCGATCCCCGTATCGCCCGTATATAGATACGGAGGAGTTTGTTCATGGTCGAAAATGAAGTTCACACCCGCGCTACCGGCGCGGTGATCACCAATGCGCTGTTTCGCTGGGAAAGCCTCGTCACCATCGCGCTGACGGCGATCCTGTTTCTGTTCGTGCCCCAGCCCTTTCCGTGGTGGGAGCCGTGGTTCTGGGTTGTCGCCGGGTTGATCGCCGAGGGCGCGCTGGTCGCGTCGGCGCTGACCGATCCCAATGCCTCAGCCGAGGCGATCGCCCGCGAGTTCGAGGCGAAATACGATCTGCATCAGATCAATAGCCCGGTTTCGCGCAAGCGGCTGGATGATGCGCTCGAATACCGGCGCAACATGCTCCAGTTGGCTGCTCAGCAGCGCGGCGCGATGCGCGTGCAGCTTCAGCAAACCATCGCCGACGTCAACGACTGGATCGGGCAGATGTACGATCTGGCGCTGCACATTGACGGCTTCGAGAGTAACGAACTCGTCGAGCGCGACCGCCGGATGGTTCCGCAGCAGGTCGAGAAGGTCAAGCAGCGGCTCGCCCGCGAAAGCGATCCCGACGTCAAGCGCGACTTGCAGGAACAGCTTGATCGCTTAGAGCTTCAGCTCGATAACCTCAACTCGACCGCCAACAGCACCAAGCGCGCCGAAATTCAGCTTGACAGCACGCTTTCGTCGCTGGGCACAATCTACGCGCAGATGTCGCTGCTGGGGGCGAAAGACGTCGACAGCAGTCGCGCGCACCGCTTGCGGCAGGACATCCACGACGAGGTGTCGGGCTTGCAGGATACGATTGACGCCATGGAAGAAGTACAGGCGCAGCGCTTGCGCTTGCAGTAAAAAATACAGCACATTGGTTGCCGTAGGGGCGCACGGCTGTGCGCCCTTTTGTAGGATGGCGTACGATTCTCTGCCGTCGCTCGTCTCCCCCTCGCCTCATGGAGAAGGGGTTGGGGGGTGCTGACAGGGGTAGGTTTTTAACTCTACGCTTACCTCACCCCTAAATCCCCTCTCCATTAAGAGAGGGGACTTTAAACACCCTTTGTAACCTGTTTTTACCCCCTCTCCACATCGTGGAGAGGGGGCAGGGGGTGAGGTTAATTAAATACCTACCCTTGTTAGGTTGGGGGGTGAGGTTGTCTCTACAGCCGATTTTGCAGATACCAATAGCGATAAGTCTCGGCGAAGCCGAGCTTCGCGTACAGCGCCAGCGCGGGCGCGTTGTTCGATACGACTTGCAGATAAGCGCCGCGCGCGCCGCGCTGCCGACCCCAGCCGAGCATTTGGCGAATCAGCGCCGAGCCGATCCCCTGCCGCCGCGCGGATTCAGCCGTCACGATGTCGAACAAGCCAATCCAACCTTGATCGAGTACGCCTAGCCCCAGCGCGACTGTCTCGCCATCTCGTCGTAGACGAGCAAAGCCTGCCGTGACCGGAATCTGTGCGAAAATCGCCTCCATCGATCCGGCGCGATCGGCGGGAAAAGCGTTGAGCCGCGCGCAGTCGGCAAACCAGTCCTCGCTTAAGCGCGATTCGATTAGCGTCTCAATTGAGGCGGGCGGCGGTGTCGGCGGCTGGGCGTCAAGGGCGGCGAGGTCGAGCGTGTGAACGCAGGTTTCGGAGTCGGTCACGTAGCCGCGCGCCCGCAGCGGCGCTTCGAGGTCGCGCGGCGCATGGGCGGTGAACTTGAACACGGTCCGAAAGCCGCGCGCGTCGTACTGCGCCTCGCAGTAGGCGATCTTCTCGTCGAGCGGCAGCGTTGACGGGTAAAGCTGCTGGACGGAGTTGGCGCGGCGGGGATAGCCGCCGGCGAAGCGCAGCACCCAGCCATCGTAATAGATCGTTTCGAGGCTGGGCAGCGCGTTGAGCGAGAGTTCTTCGAAGTGGCGAATCGTCAGCACGGTTGAGCGTCCATCGGAGCAAGGGAGGCGAAAGCGGGAATTCTAGCGCGGCGCGGCGGACGTTCCCACGTCCACGCCGATCCGTTCCAGCATCGGTTTCAACGTCTCCACCGGCAAGCCGACGACGTTGCTGTAACTGCCCTCGATCCGCTCGACCGGGTGAAAGCCCTCGTGCTGGATAGCATAGCCGCCCGCTTTGTCGAACGGGTCGCCGCTGGCGATGTAGGCGTCGATCTCGGCGTCGCTGTAGTCGCGCATGGTGACCGTCGTGCGGGTTAGTTCGGTGATCCGCTTGTGCTCGTCCCCCAATTTGAGCAGGGTGAGCGCCGTGCAGACGACGTGATCGCGCCCGCGCAGGCGGATCAGCATCGAGCGGGCGTCGGCAGCATCGACCGGCTTGCCGAGGATTTCGCCCGCGTCGGTGACGCCCAAGGTGTCGGCGGCGAGGATCACCACCGTATCCGCGGCGAGGACGTAAGCCGCGTCGCTCACTTTAGCGGCGACGGTCTCCGCCTTCTCGATGCTCAGGCGGCGGACGTAATCATAGGGCGCTTCGTCCGCGCCCTGCGTCTCGTCGATGTCCGACTTGATGACCTCGAAGTCGATCCCCAGCGAACCGAGCAGCTCGCGCCGCCGGGGTGAACCGGATGCTAGGATGAATCGCATTAGGCGCTCGGAATCACGCCGAGCTGCTGCATCAACGCCAGCGCGTTGACTTCTGCCCAGCGCTCCTTGATCTTGCCGTCGACCAGCTTGCAGATGTCCATGCCGGTGATCTGGACCGTCTTGCCGGTCGGCGGAATGTTCATCAGCGCGCCGCGATGCGTCCCGACGCCGTGCCAGCGCAAAAACGTCAGGTCGCCTTCGGCGATCACGTCATCTACCGTCACCTTGAGGTCGGGGAAAGCGCTGCGGAACATCCCTAGCACCTGCTTGTGTCCCGCCAATCCCGGCGTCGGCGACGGGAACGGCGTATGTTCGACCAAATCCACCGCGATCAACTCGTCGGCGAGATCGGCATTGCCTTCGCCCCAAACTTCCGCGCTGAAACGGCGGGTCACTTCCTTGTTGTGCGCTTCTGTCATTTTGTGCTCCTCTGCTGATGGTCCTCATTGTAGCGGGCATTCGCGCAATGGGGTAATCGGCTCGTCATCCGGCGACGGTGACGCCGACGACACGCCCGATGGCGAAGGTCAGCGCCGCTGCCAGCAAGCCGAAGATCACCTGTCGCGAGCCGGAATACAAGACGCTGCGCCCGGTCATCAAGGTGATCGCCGCGCCGATGCCGAACAGCGCCAGCGCGCTGGCGATCAAGCTGACGGCGACTGCCAGCGTTCCGGTGAACAGGGCAAACGGGGCGACCGGGATGATCGCGCCGAGGGCGAACAGGAAGAACGACGCAATCGCCGCCTCCCATGCCGAACCGCCGAGTTCCTGCGGGTCGATGCCGAGTTCCTCGCGCGAGAGCGTATCGAGCGCGCTCGACGGCTCGGCGATCAACTCGTGGGCGAGCTTCGCCGCCTCGGTTTCAGATAAGCCCTTCGACTGGTAGATCAGCGCGAGTTCTTCCTCCTCCTCGCCGGGGACCTGCTCCAACTCGCGGGCTTCAATGCCGATTTGGTGATGGTAGAGTTCGCGCGAACTCTGCACCGAAATCCATTCGCCCAGCGCCATCGATCCCGCGCCTGCCATCAGTCCCGCCAAGCCGGTGATCAGGATCGAGCGCTCGTCGAGCGCCGCGCCCGCGACGCCCATCACCAAGCTGAAGTTGGAGAGTAAGCCGTCGTTTGCGCCCAGCACCGCCGCGCGTAAGGCATTGCCGGCGGTCGCGCGGTGGCGTCCTTCCAAGCGTGCCAGCGCGCTGCCGGTCATGCCGGAGCCGCCGCTCATCGTCCGTAGAATGCGCTCGTGCGAGCGTTCCTCGGCTGCCATTGGGGTGGTCTTGGCTTCCGGCTGCGTGTCGTAGGTATGGCTGTCCGCCGACTCAAGCGTGGTGAGTGTCGGCAGGATGAACTGGGTGCCGAAACGTCGCGCTAACCACGTCAGCGTGCGCGAGCGCCAGCTTTGACGGCGCGGCGGCACGGTCGCACCGGCGGCGCGCAGCTTGTCTTCCCAGAAACCGGCGTGCTTTTCCTCGACCGCGGCGAGCCGGCGGTAGACCTCGGCAAGCTGCGGTTGATCCTCTTTCTCTGCCAGCACGCGGTAGATCGCCGCGCTGTCGATCTCATCCTGCCAATTTGCCCGATAGCGTTTCTGATCGCTGCTGGCTGCCATCGCCGATGCCCTCACTGACTTGTTAGGTGGATTGTTTACTTTACCGCAGATCGGGCGCGCACTGTCACGATCTGCCGATACTCCTATAATGATACGTATTCGCGGACGTCAGCCTGACGGCGTTTTGGGAAACGAAACCATTCATGCTCAAAAGCATACTTATACTGCTGATTTGCACAGTGATGATGGTCGGGGTCGTACAGGGGCAGGATGCCCATACTTACAGCGGATATTTGGGAGCGAACAGCGACCATCAGGAGTACCCGGTGGCGCTGCGCGCGGGCGACGCCTTGCTGATCACCGCGACGGCACAGGCGGACGATAATCTTGATACTATCCTCACGCTTTACGATCCGCACGATCAGGTGATCGCCAGCAATGACGATGCCGACTTGCTGACTTATGACTCACAGATCGCCATGATGGTGCCGGAAACCGGCGTTTACCGGGTCGAGGTGGCGCGCTATGACTCGTCCACCAGCGGACACTATGACCTCGCCATCACCGCCGGGACGACGCGCATCTTCGATTACGATGTGCCGCTCACCGGCACGCCGCAGACGCAGGACAGCGGACATTTTCGCATCCACTATACGACGACCGGCGCTGATGCCGTCACGCTGGACTTTCTCGCGGCGGCGAAACAAGCCTTCGAGGATGCGTGGTATACCGAGATCGATCAGTTGGGGTGGTCCGCGCCGCCCGGTGACGACCTGATGGGTGGCAACAATCTTTATGACGTCTACATCACCGATTTGATCGGCTCCGGCGAGGAAGCGCTCGGCTACACCCAGTCGGCAGCGGTGATCGGCGACAATCCCAACTCGCCCGGCATCACGGAGGAGTACGCCTCGACCAGCTACATCGCCATCGATAACGATTTCCACGATCTCGAATACAGCGCTGGTCAGGACGCGATCACGCTGCTGCGGGCGACCGCCGCGCACGAGTTCCATCACGCCATTCAAGATGGGTTGGATGCGCTCGAACCGGACGATTGGCTGCACGAAGCGACCTCAAGTTGGATGGAAACGGTCGCCGCCGGGAAGAGTCAGGACGCGACCGGCTACGTCGCGCTGGCGTATGAGTACCCGGAATTGTGCCTTGGCACGACCGCCTACGACGGCGATCTGATGTACGGCGAATGGACCTTCATGCAGTTCTTGACCGACGAGTTCGGCGCGGATGCGGTGCGGCAGTTCTGGCAGCAATTGGTGGTCGATGACGGCTTCGTTGGACTGGCGAACTTTCTGGCGCAGCACAATACCGACGTCGCTCACGAAGTGGCGCGCTACCGGCTGAAGAACCTCGCGCGCGACTACCAACTCGCGCCGAAGTTCGACGCGACCGTCTGGCTGGAAGGCACGATCAATCACGTTGGCGGTTGGACGACGCCGGGCGAGGGAGTGCAGGAACTCGGCGCCAATTACGTCGAATTCGCCGCGCCGCCGGGAGTCTACGACGTCACCTTGAGCGGCGATGATAAGCAGTTGGAGTTGTGGGCGATCGGGCTGACCGATACCGATCTCGAAGCGATCTCATTGGGGCGCGGCGGACGGATCGACTCCAGCGGCTATCGCAAGCTCTACCTGATGATCTTCAACCCGGAGATTGCCACTAATCTCGACAATTGCACCAGTGTCAGCTACGGGATCAAGGTGCTGCCGGGCAGTGGCGCGCTCACGCCGGTAGATAGTGTTTGGAACAGTCGCTATTTTGAGGCGTTGAAGTAAGCCGATTTTCCGCGCGCAGGAGCGACTCGTTGCTCCTGCGCGCGAGCCGAGCTTGAAGTCTTAATTCTTACACCCCTTCAGATAATCTAAAGGGTAGGACTCACCCCTGCCCCCTCTCCACTCGTGGAGGGGGGACAGCTCGCAGAGGTTTTAGCCCCTCTCCATGCAATGGAGAGGGGTTTAGGGGTGAGGTCAGCACAAAACTTAAATACCTACCCCTGTCAGTTCAGATAATCTCCCCTGTGCATAATTGCATTGATAAACCTCAATCGTTAACGCCTGACCGATCTTATTAAGCATTAATTTTCTTTATAAATTTTTCACACTGCTCAATGTTTTCACAATGAATGTTCCCCTATGCTGTAAATACTTCAATCGTTCGGGTTGATAGTGACTTCGAATCAAGGAGATCCATAGATGTTTCGGCGCACATTGGTATTGGTTACATTGCTGGCGATGGTCGGCGCATTCGGTTTATTTGTCCCGGCAGCACAGGCAGTAACGTCCTCCTGTTTGCCTAATCTCAACAGTTATCCGGAACTGAGCGGCTACGTGAGCTGCGATGATGATGCCGCTGTTTTCTACTACGACAGCACCAGCTTCACTATTCCTGCAGACGCGCTTTCTTACTTTGTTTTCGACTCGGTGAGTTCACCCAGTGTCAAGGTGAAAACCGGTAACGTCCTATTTTCACTCACGGATATTGTTAAGATTAAGGGTGACGGTTACGGCTACGTCGTCGCCGGTACGCTGGGCACGGCAACCTTCGGTAACGTCATCAATATTACTGGCGATGGGCTGGGGTATCTGAACGGCGATTTCATCGCCGGTGGCGACGGCATCCACCTCGGCGGTGACGGTATCGGCATCATCATTGGTAGTATCGCTGCCGGAGATGACGGCATCGACATTGGTGGTGACGGCATGGCTATCCTGATCGGTTCGATCCACTCGGCGGATGACGGTATCGACATCGGCGGCGATGGGGTCGTCTTTAACCTCGGCGATATTAGCGGGTTGTTGATGGACGATGGTATCGAGATCGGCGATGACGGTGCGGTGCTGAACGCGGGAACGATCGCCGTTACGGGTGACGGTATCCACATTGGCGATGACGGCTTTGTCGTCAACACGAACCAAATTATCTCCGGCGGCGATTTGATTGACATCGGCAGCGGCGCGGTGCTGAACACG
Source organism: uncultured Chloroflexia bacterium (assembly GCA_963727545.1). Taxonomy (GTDB): domain Bacteria; phylum Chloroflexota; class Anaerolineae; order Aggregatilineales; family Phototrophicaceae; genus Flexifilum. Next base: position 72,364 of record CAVSGS010000021.1, on the reverse strand, counting down.
GGCAACATTGGTTCGGGTGACGTTGGCATTCAAGTCCGTAATGACGGCTTCGTTATCAACCTCGGCAACATTTTGGCGCTGGGTGACGGTGTCCATGTAGGCGACGATGGTATTGTCTACAACGACGGTAACATCACGGCGAAGAACGGCATCCGGGTCGAGGGTGACGGCGTGATTGTCAACGATGGCGTCGTTAATGCTGCTAACAACGGTATTCGTCTTGACGGTGACGGTGCAGTGATCGTCAATGGCGAGGTTAACTCGCAGGACATCGGCGTGCGCGGCGGTTCCGGCGATCAAGAAGTCATCGTCAACGGTGTTGTCGATGCCCCGATCGCGGTGCGTTTGGGCAACGGCGATGACCGGCTCGACGTTTCCGGCAAGGGTAATGTTACTGGCGATGTCGAAATGGGCGGCGGCGATGATACGGTCGTGGTCTACGACGATGCGGTCGTCGACGGCACGATGTACGGCGGCGAGACCGGCGAAACTTACGGTGACGTCCTGATCATCGGCAGCGGCATGTACTGCAGCGAAGACGTGAACGACAACAACACGGCGACCAAGCTCAATTCGCTCAATCCTGATGGCGGCGACGTGACCTATCGCGGACAGACCTACACGTGGGCGGAATTCGAACACATCGCCAGCGGGATGCGCTTCAGCCCCTGCTTCGGGCGGATCAACGACGGACGCATCAACGCTTACGACTTGGCAGCCCCCGCAGCGCTCTACTGCACGGTGGACGCGGGTGTCTCGATTTGGGCGATTGACACCGAAGGTCAGGGCACGTTCAGCTTCTACGCCACTCACGACCAAGTCGAAGCCGCCTTCACTGAAGCGGTGGCGAGCGGTGTCAACCAAATGATCGGGCAGGACGATCACGGCAACGCGATCTATGCGCTCAGCGATGGACACTCCATCCAGTTCATGGGACCGCAGTCGGACGGCAAGACCTATCAGTATCACTACGAGCGCGACTTCTGCGGTTGATAGTGCACCAACAGCGTTGAAACGGGCGCAGCACGCTGCGCCCCTACCAAAACATTCGGCACAAGTGATCGATGAAACAGTCCCCACACCGGGGGCTGTTTCGTTTTATTCCGCCGGATAGACTTTGGCGTAGTGCTCGACACTTGGGAACGGATCGTAGAAGTGATGCAGCAGCGCGCGCCACTGCTGATACTGCGGCGATCCACGAAAGCCGACGGTGTGATCTTCGAGCGTCTCCCACCAGACCAGCAGCAGATAATTATCCGGCGTTTCGAGACAGCGCTGTAGTTCGTAGCGCTGGCAGCCGGGCATCGATGCGATGATCGGCGCGGCGTGGGCGAAAGCCGCTTCAAAGTCGGCTTGCTGTCCCGGTTTGACAGTGAGCACGGCAGCTTCAAGGATCATGGTAGTCTCCGGTAATACTGGAACCAGTGCCGGACTTGATCGTGCGGCAGGGCGTAGAGGGTGTTGCCGTCGCGTCCGGTCAGGGTCTCGGCGGCGATCAGGCTGTTCCAGATCGCCTCCTCGATCAATTCGACGGCAGCGCGGAACAGGTCGTTGATGGCGCGGTCGCTTTCGGTGAAGCGCGTCACCGGCTCGACGGCGGCGTCGGGGTCGTGCGCCCAGCGGTTGACGGTCGAGAAGGCGATGGCGAAATCGCCGCTGCCGTCCTGCCCAATCGATCCGGTGCGACCGAGCGCGTAGGCGGCGCGCTGCGCCAGCCGGGTGAGCTGGCGCGCGTCGAGCGGCGCGTCGGTGGCGATCACCATCATGATCGAGCCGGGTCCCGGCTGCGGGAGGAAGTCCTCAAGCAGCGCCTCGCCCAACGGAACGCCGCCGATCAGCAGGTCGGCGCGGCTGCCGTAGTTGGTCTGTACCAGCGCGCCGACGGTGAACTGCCCGTCGAACGCGCGCCGCGACGCCGTGCCGATCCCGCCCTTGAACTGGAAACAAGCGGTTCCGGTGCCCGCCCCGACGTTCCCCTCGGCGACGACGCCCGCCGCCGCCGCCTCGATCGCCCGCTCGACGTGCTCCGGCTGGACGTGGCGTCCGCGAATGTCGTTGAGAAAGCCGTCGTTGCACTCGCCGACGACCGGGTTGACCGTCCCGGTGGTCACGCCGATGTCGGGGTTGTCGCGCAGCATGTAGCCGACCACCGCATCATGGACGCGCCCGACGTTGAGCGTGTTGGTCAGCAGGATCGGCGTCTCGATCACGCCGCGGGTGCGGACTTGCTCGAAGCCCATCGCTTTGCCGAAGCCGTTGATCGTCTGGACGCCGGCGGCGACTTTCTCGCGGAACAGGTTGCCGCCGTGGGGCAAAATCGCGGTCACGCCGGTGCGAATCGGTCCGCGACCGGGTTGCAGTTTGCCTTCGCCCTCGATTAAGGTGACGTGACCAACGCGCACGCCGGGTACGTCGGTAATCGCGTTCAACGCCCCGGTCGGCTGCCGACCGGGGGTGATGCCAAGATCGCGCAGACGCATCGGTGACTCCTCGGTTTAGCGTCGGGTTAACGTCGGTCAGTATAGCGCCGGAGCGCGCTAAACTGACAGGTGTGGCTTAACGGAAAAGGAGTAAAAAACATGCTGAAGCGGTTGACGTTGGTAATCTTCTGCCTGCTCTTCGTCGGTGTTTCGGTTGCGGGCGCGCAGGATGCGACCCCGCCGGTGACCCCCGAAGCGATGACGCCGGATCAAGCTTGCTTGCAAAAGGGCGGCAATTTGACCGACGGACAGTGTATCTTGAGCGCGAACGTGAAAATCAGCGTTCAGTACCCGCTCGATTTGGCGCAGAATGACTTCGTCGCCAGCACGATCGATCCGTTCATTCAGACGACCAAGAACGATTTCTTGCAGCCGCTCAATGAGAGTTTTCAGCCCGGTTCCGGCGGCTATGAACTCGACATCAACACCGACGTCGTGAACCATTCCAGTGACGTGGTCAGCCTCGTCTTCCTGATCTACAACTACAGCGGCGGCGCGCACGGCACGTCGATGTACCAAACCTACACCTTCGACCTCGCGGCGGGGCAGTTAGTCACGCTGGAAGACCTGTTTCAGCCGAACAGCGGCTATCTCGCCGTGATCGACCCGCTGGTCGAAGACTCGCTGAAGACGCAGGTCGGCGACATGATCGATCCCACGTGGTTGCAGCAGGGCACCGGCGAGAACCCGGAGAATTACCGGCACTTCGCGCTCGGTGCGGATGCGCTGACCTTCTACTTCGACCAGTATCAGGTCGCGGCGGGAGCGGCGGGCACCCTCAGCGTGAGCATCCCGCTCAGCACGCTCAGCGACGTGCTCGCGCCGGAGTACGCACCCTGATTGATGGGGTTGTAGGGGCGTTATATATAACGCCCCTACGGGTTGTCTTACGCTCGGTGATTGTCGATCTGGTCGAAGGTCGCGCCGAAGACGTAGGGATTGCCCTGCCACTGCGCCAGAAATGCCGGTTCGATGGCGCTGGCGTCGTCGAGGCGCTGAAGCTGGTCGGCGCTGAGTTCCCACTCCAGCACGCCGAGGTTGTCCTCAAGCTGAGCCGCCGTCCGCGCGCCGAGGATCGGGATCATCAGGGCTTTGTCCTGCTGCTGACGCACCCAGTTGATCGCGACCTGCGCCCGCGACCGCCCAACTTCATCCGCGACCTTGCCGACGGTCTCGATAATCGCCTGTGTGCGCTCCTGAATTTGCATCTGCGTCCGGTTATAACGGGTGGGCGTGCCATTGGCGGCGTCCGCGTATTTGCCGGTCAGCACGCCGCCGCCGATCAAGCTGAAGGGCAGCACCGCCATATCCCAATGACGCGCCAGCGGCACGATCTCGTGCTCGATAGCGCGATTCGCCAGCGAGTAGGGCATCTGCACGCCGACGAAGCGCGACCAGCCGCGCAGCTCCGCCCGCGCGTTGGCTTCGGCGATGATGTAGGCGGGCGAGTCGGAAATGGCGACGTAGTTGACCTTGCCCTGCCGCACGAGATCATCCAGCCCGCGCAAGACTTCCTCGACCGGGGTCATGTAGTCCCAAACGTGCAGGTAGAGCAAATCGATCACGTCGGTTTGCAGGCGACGCAGGCTGCGCTCGACTGACTGGCGCATGTTCTTGCGGCTGTTGCCGCCGGAGTTCGGGTCGGTTGAATCGCGCTGCGTGAGGGTGTACTTGGTCGCGACGACGAAGTGATCGCGGTCGGCGCTGAGCAGGTCGCCGAGGATCGTTTCGGCTTCGCCGTCGGTGTAGTTGACCGACGTATCGATGAAATTGCCGCCCGCCTCCGCATACAGGTCGAACATCCGGCGGCATTCGTCTTTGTCCGCGCCCCAGCCCCACGTCGTGCCGAAAGTCATCGTCCCCAACACCAGTTCCGAGACGCGCACGCCGCTCTTGCCTAACAGTTTGTATCGCATTCCGCGCTCCTTCTCACTAAACAGCCTCTAGTCTAGGAGATTTCGCGCGCGGCTGTCACTGCAAAAACGGGTAGGGGCAGAACTTAGTTCTGCCCCTACGAAGCAGCGATTGACTAGATCCTCGCTTCGCGCTCGCTGCCGCCGCGTTCGCGGATGTGCTGCTCCATCTGATCGATGGGCACCTGCTTGACCGTGACGGTGAAGGTCAGCATATAGCCGTCGGGATCGTGAACGGTGAAGGCGCGGTCGCCCCAGTAGGTTTCCGTGAGTTCGTCGTCGATTTTGACGCCGTTCGCCTTCACCTGCGCGTAGTAGTCGTCGATGCTTTGCCCTTCCGGCAGATAGATCATGAACTGCACGCCGGGGGCATAGGGCGGCTTGGGCGCGGCGGGGTCGCTGCCCAGACCAAAGTCACTGCCCCCGAAATTGACGATGGCGAACACCGTTTTGCCTTCCGGCGACATACTCATGACGTGCGCGAAACCGAGCTTGTCCTTGAAGAAGGCGACGGCGGCGTCTACGTCGTTGACGGTCAAAATCGGCATGATCATGATCGGGTATCCTCGCTCATCTGCAGTTGGAGATCGCTTGATAAGAATATCATAGCACGAATGTTCTATAAGTCAAGCGGGCGAATGCGCGGCTTCCCACTCGGCGCGCAGGATGCCGCAGTAGCCGAGGTCGTAGTAGCGGTCGAAGCGCTTGACGTGCTGGCGCAGCGTGCCTTCGTAGGTCATGCCCGCCTTCTCCATCACCCGGCGCGAGGCGATGTTGTGGCTGAAGTAGGTCGCGTAGATGCGGTGCAGCTTCAGTTCGGCGAAGCCGAAATCGATCACGCGGCGGGCGGCTTCGCTGGTGTAGCCCTGCCCCCAGTAGGGCACGCCGATCCAGTAGCCGATCTCGGCGCGGTCGAACTGCATCGTCGTGTGAATCCCGATTGCGCCCATCAACTGGTCGTCGGCTTTGCGTACCATGCCGAAGGTATAAGCCGGATCATGCTTTTCCTTGCTCAGCGACGCGATAAATTCCTCGGCAGCGCCTTCCGGGTACGGGTGCGGGATGTTGAGCGTCGTCGCGGCGATGTCGGGGTGTCCGGCAAGCGCGCGGATCGTCGGCGCGTCGCCCAATTCGAGCGGGCGCAAGATCAAGCGGTCGGTTTCGAGGATCATGACCTCTCCTGAAGATTATAAAATTCCAGAGCACCGCTGAACGCTGCTCTGAACTGGACTCAATCTGATTATAGCGCGGATTGGGCTTAGGCGACCGCCTGATTGACGCTGCCGACGGTGTCGGCACGCCAGCTTCGGCGCAAATCTACCTACCGCTCGACACCAGTTAAGCGGATGCAGAGGATTTGGTTCAGATCGGACGAGCAGAACGAGGCAAGGTTCAACCGATTCCGCCGCGATGTGGTATCTTAGGACAACGTGGTTTGACACCCAATGGTCGTGCTTGCAAGCCTACGCCTTTACCGCATACTTACGGGAATAGCTGATGGACACCGTGCTCGGATTACTGGCAGTCTTCGCCCTCGTCTTTATGAATGGCTTCTTCGTCTCTGCCGAATTCGCCTTCGTCGGTTCGCGGCGCACGCGCATCGCGCAGATGGCGCAGGAGGGCAGCGCAGGCGCGAAGGCAGCGCAGACGGCGATGCACCATCTCGACCAGTACATCGCGGCGACGCAGCTCGGCATCACGTTGGCGAGCCTCGGCTTAGGCTGGATCGGCGAACCGGCGGTCGCCAAGCTGTTCGAGCCATTGTTCGACCGCTTTCTCCCCGAAGCGACTGCCGTCACGCTGGGACACACCATCTCGGTCGTGATCGCCTTCGCACTGGTGACGATGCTGCACATCGTACTAGGCGAACTCGCGCCTAAGTCGATCGCGCTGCAGCGCCCCGAAGACGTGGCGGTGATCGTCGCGCGCCCGACGATCCTGTTTCACGACCTCTTCAAGCTGGTGATCAACCTGATGAACAGCGTCGGCAATATGGTCGTGCGGCTGCTCGGCTTCGAACCCGCCAGCGAGGCGCATCAAGTCCATTCGCCGGAGGAACTGGAGATGCTGGTGCACTCCAGCCGCGAAGCCGGGCTGCTGCAGGAGAGTGAAGAAGTGCTGCTGCGCCGCGTTTTCGACTTCAGCGACATTTCGGTGGTGGAGATCATGCAGCCGCGCGTCGAAGTCGATGCCGTCAACGTGGAGATCCCGCTGCCCGAACTGCTCCAGCACATGGCGACGCTGCATCACTCGCGCTATCCCGTCTACGAGGAGCACATCGACAATGTGATCGGGCTGCTCAACGTCAAGGATGTGTTCGACCTGCTGATCCGCAAACCAACACTGGTTGGCGATCCGAATGCGAGTTTCGACCTGCGCAAGCTGCTGCGGACGCCGCTCTACGTGCCGGAGACGCTGGCGGTCGATAAGCTGCTCGACGAAATGCGAACGCAGCAAACCCACCTCGCCATCGTTATCGACGAGTATGGCGGCATGGCGGGGCTGGCGACGATGGAGGACATCCTCGAAGAACTGGTCGGCGAGGTCAGCGACGAATTCGACGTCGAGCCGCAAGACGCGGTCGAAGATGCCAATCCCTACGTGCTCGACGGGCTGACCAGCATGAGTGACGTGATCGAGCGCTTCGGCGATCCGAACCCCGGTGGCGAGATCGACTCGGCGTCGATTGGCGGCTACGTCGCCGAGCGGCTGGAACGCATCCCGGAAGTGGGGGATACGCTGCAGTTTGGGAAATACGCGCTCACGGTCGAGGAAATGGATGGGATGCGGGTCGCGCGGGTGCACTTCGTCCCGACCGGGGAGAACCCGAAGCCGTCATCCAGCGAGGAAACCGACGATCTGTAAACGTCGATCTGAGAATTCGCAATATCATGAGGTTGTAGGGGCGTTATATATAACGCCCCTACGGACAAACGCTGGATTATCAACCCATCGCGACACTTGGCGGTTCGCCTTCTTTTCTTTGCGGCTTCATCGGCGTTTTATACCCAATTCCAATACTTTCCATCGCACACTTGTGCTATCATTGATCCTGATGCAGCCCGGCGCTACACTAGGCAGCGTAGAGACGGAGAGAACCGGGTGACGATCAAACGAATGGGCGTTTTAGCGCATCCCGCGCGACCGCAAACTGCGCCAGTGGCGCAGCGGATTGCCGAGACGTTGAGACTACGCGGCTTGGATGTTTGGCACTTCAGCCAATGGGACGAAATGCAGATTCGGGAGCAGATCGCCGGGACGGACATGGTGATCGCTATCGGCGGGGACGGCACGATGCTCCATGCGGCGCGCGTCTGCGCCCCCTACGACGTGCCGGTTCTGGGCGTCAACATGGGGTATTTGGGCTTTCTGACCGAAATTCGACGCCCGGACGACTGGGACGTGTCGATTGACGCGATCTTGGACGGAAAATTCTGGATCGAGCAGCGGATGATGGTCACGGTGACGGCGCGGCGCGGCGAGGAAGTCGTCAAGACGGCGGAAGCGCTCAACGACGTGGTGATCAGCCGGGGGGCGGTCACGCGCATTATCCGCTTGGACATGTACATCGATCATGATTGGACGACGACCTACAACGCCGACGCCCTGATCATCGCCACCGCCACCGGCTCGACGGCTTACGCGCTGGCGACCGGCGGACCGATTTTGCCGCCCGATTTGCGCAACATTCTGGTGGTGCCGGTCGCGCCGCACTTGAGCCTTGATCGCCCGATTGTGCTGCCGGAAGGCGCGATCGTCGAGGTGCTGGTCACGCCGGACAGCCAATCCGAGATCATGCTGGCGGCGGACGGCGTGCCGCTGTGTCAGCTTTGCTCCGAAGATCGCGTGACCGTGCAGGCGAGCGATCAGGTGTCGCGTTTCGTGCGCCTGCGCGAGCGTAACTACTTCTACCGCTCGCTGCTGGATCGCTTGGAGCCACGCGCGCCCGAACCTCCCGAACCACCGAAAAAGCAACTGTAGTATCATGGAAAAGCAGGACTGAGGACTGAGTGCCGAGGACTGAGGAAAAGCAGGCGACAGCCGAATACGTCGCAGCAAGCTGTCAAATCGAATGAACGAAACGCCCTCCATGCTCCCCTCTCCCCGGAACGTGGGAGAGGGGTTGGGGGTGAGGGGTGGTAGGGGCGTTATATATAACGCCCCTACGGACGCAATTCTGTTGTGATAAGGGACGAATTTGTCGATAACGGAACTATGACTGATACACCACACGTTCACGAACCGGAAGAAGCCGAAGAAACGCTCTACTGCACCGTCCACCCTGACCGGGCGACGACGCTGCGCTGCAACAAATGCGGGCGTCCGATGTGCCCGGAGTGCGCCGTACCGACGCCGGTGGGCTATCGCTGTAAGGAGTGCGTGCGCGGCATCCAAGACGGCTACTACAAAGCGACCCAGACCGACTACACGCTGATCTTTGGCGTCTGTGCCGGACTGACCGCCGTAGCGTCAGCCATCATCAGCGCGATCAATTTTGGGCTGCTGTTTTCGCTGATTTTGGGCTTGGTGGCGGGCGGCGGCATCGGCGAAGTTGCGCTGCGGCTGACCAGTCGGCGGCGCGGTCGCCAGTCCGCCAATATCGCGGCGGCGGGCGCGGTGATCGGCGGGCTGCTCGGCGGGGTGGTGCAGTTCTTACTGTACTACGCGCAATTTGCCGGGCGGCGCGGCGTGCCTGATTTGACCCTCGACCTGATCTTCCAGCGGCTGACCGGCGACCTCGGCTTGCTGGTCTTTGTCGGCTTGGTCGCCGCGGCGGTTTATGGTCGGTTTAAACTGCGATCTTAACGAGGCGCTATGCTCGAAGAAATCCGCATCAGCAATTTCGCCATTATCGACCAGCTCGAACTGACGTTTGGGCGGGGCTTGAACGTGATCACCGGCGAGACCGGCGCGGGCAAGTCGATCATTGTCGATGCCGTCGAACTGCTGCTCGGCGGCAAAGCCGATGCTGCGATGGTGCGCGCCGGGGCGGATCGCGCGGTGATCGAGGGGACGTTCAGCCTCAACCACGCGACGCAGGCGTTGATCGAGCCGGTGCTGGAACGCGACAATCTGCTCGACGAGAACGGCGCGGACGTCGTAACCCTCACGCGCGAAATTCGCTCCAATGGACGCTCGGCGGCGCGCGTCAACGGCGTGACCGTCAACCTCGACGTGCTCAGCGAGATCGGCGATTTGCTGGTCGACGTGCACGGGCAGAGCGCCCATCTCTCGCTGCTGAAACCGTCAGAGCACATCAACCTGCTCGACCGCTACGCCGACTTGATCGACACGCGGGCGGCGCTGGCGACGGTCGTCAGCCGCTTGGGCGACGTGCGGAGCGAGATCAAGCATCTGCTGGAAGACGAAGCCGAACTGAAGAAGCGCGCCGACCGCCTCCGCCGTGAGGTCGAGGAGATCGACGCGGCGGAACTGATCCCCGGCGAAGACGACGAAATCCGCGCCGAGCGCAACGCGGCTCGCCAACAGCGAGCAGTTAGCGAAACTGGCGGGCGAGGCGGTCACGCTGATCTACGGCGACGACACACCGGCGGGGCAAATGCCCGCGCTCGACCAGTTGATGCAGGTCGCGGCGATTTTGAGCAAGCTGGCGAATATCGACGCCGGGCTGAAAGAGGATTACGACCTCTCCGAAGAAGTGACCGCGCAGGTCGAGGAGTTGGCGATCTCGCTGCGGCGCTACGCCGACGCGGTCGAGTACAACCCGGAGCGCTTGGACGAACTGGAAGAACGGCTTGAACTGATCAACACGCTCAAGCGGCGCTACGGGGCGACGCTCGGCTTGGTGATCGACTACGCCGAGCGCGCGCGGGTTGAACTCGACAGCATCGAGCACAGCGAGGAACGCCTCAACGAACTGCGCAAGCAGGAAACCTCATTCTTGAAGCACATCGGCGACCTCGCCGACCGGATCAGCCGGGCGCGCACCGCTGCCGCCAAGCAGTTGAGCGAAGGGCATCGTCCGCGAATTGGGCGACCTGCGGATGGCGCGGGCGCAGTTCGAGGTCTCGCTGGAACAGCACGACGATCCGAACGGCTGCTACGTCGGCGATCGCCGCTTGGCGTTCGACAGCACGGGGATCGATCACGTCGAGTTCATGATGAGCGCCAATCCCGGCGAGCCGCTGCGCCCGCTGGCGAAAGTCGCCTCCGGCGGCGAGGCGGCGCGGATCATGCTGGCGCTCAAGCGCGTGCTGACCCAAGCCGACCAGACGCCGACGCTGATCTTCGACGAAATCGATCAGGGCATCGGCGGGCGCGTCGGCAGCGTGGTCGGCGAAAAGCTGTGGGAACTGACCGCCGAGCATCAGGTGATGGTCGTGACCCACTTGGCGCAGCTTGCCGGGTATGCCGACCGCCATTATCGCGTGCTCAAGCTGATCGAGGGCGAGCGCACGCACACGCAGATCGTGCCGCTGACCGAGGAATTCCAGCGCGTCGAGGAACTGGCGGCGATGCTGGGCACGACCAACGAGAGCGGCTTCCAGAGCGCGCGCGAACTGCTGCTGCAAGCGGTCGATTACAAGCGCTCGCAGCGCGCGTACAGCGGCGTTCCCAACGGCAACAATCACGAGCCGCCCGCTCAGCAAACGCTGCTGTAGGAGCATAACAGGCTCGAAATAGGAGCGGGATCGGTGCCGAAATTGACTTACACTCGTGACGACTACCGAGCTATTGCCGATGAATATCACGTAGACTGGTTCTACACGTATATTTCGGTGCTGGAACGTTTGGTTGCGGAACAGGGATGGGACTTAAAGGGCTATTTTCGCAGTAGATGGTGCGCGTTTAAACCCGCTGAAAATGGTAAAGTCGCTTTTGGAGTTGCTTTCGGACAAGACACGCTTTATCTGTATGTCAAGCGTGTGTACGACGAAGCCAGCACATTTGATCGTCGGATGACGACCTACAACGAGGAGTACGATCAAGTCGAATACTTGCTCGTACCCGATACCACGCCACTAAACGATTTTCTGCCACTTCTAAAACGGGCGTATGAACGCTGTTTAGAGTAAGCCGTAAAGAGTCATCTGTTCAGCAAACGCTGCTGTAAAAGCAACCTCACCCCCCAACCCCCTCTCCATGGGGCGAGGGGGAGTCTCTCGGCGTCGCCGAGCAGCAGCGACAAGGCAGTGATGAGGCGAAAGTCTACAAAAAGATCGCTGCGTGGGTATCTTCACGAAACTCGTCAAGCCTCATCGTTGAGCAGCAAACAGACGGGGAGTGGGGTGGTGGGCGGATAGTCGTCCCGGAATTTACGTGAACAAAAAAGAGGCATCCGCATGGATACCTCTTTTGCATTTAAGCCTAGCTGATCGCTCAGAACGGCGTCACGCGATGGCAGGCGACCCAGTGACCGGCGGTGATTTCCACCAATTCGGGATCGGGTTCCTGATAGCACATGCCCGGAATGGCGACTGGGCAGCGGGTGTTGAAGTTGCAGCCGATCGGCGGGCGCGCCGGGCTGGGCACGTCGCCGGAGATGATGATCCGCTGACGACCGCGCTCCAGCAGCGGGTCCGGGACGGGCACGGCGGAAAGCAGCGCCTGCGTATACGGGTGCAGCGGATTGTCGTAGACGTCGTCGGTGGTGCCGATTTCGACGATCTTGCCGAGGTACATCACGGCGACGCGGTCGCAGATGTGGCGCACCATGCTCAAGTCGTGGGCGATGAACAGGTAGGTCAGGTTCAGTTCCGACTGGAGTTCTTCCAGCAGGTTGACGACCTGCGCCTGAATCGACACGTCGAGCGCCGAGATCGGCTCGTCGGCGACGATGAAGCTGGGGTTGAGCGCCAGCGCGCGGGCGATACCGATACGCTGCCGCTGACCGCCGGAGAATTCGTGCGGGTAGCGGTTGACGTAGTAGGGGTTCAAACCGACGCGCTCCAGCAGCTGCTCGACGAATTCCTGAAGCTCGGCTTTGTTGCTGATCACTTTGTGGATGCGGAGCGGCTCGCTGACGATGTTGCCGACCGACATTCGCGGGTTGAGCGAGGCGAACGGGTCTTGGAAGATCATCTGCATCCGGCGGCGCGTCGCGCGCAGTTCCGATGCCGACAGTTCCGTCAGTTCCTTGCCCTCGAAGACAACCGAGCCTTCGGTCGGTTTGTACAGTTGGAGGACGGTACGACCGGTCGTGCTCTTGCCGCAGCCGGACTCACCGACCAAGCCGAGCGTCTCGCCTTTGAAGATGTCGAAGCTGACGCCGTCGACGGCTTTCACAGCGCCGACTTGACGTTGTAGAACCAACCCGGAGACGATCGGGAAGTGTTTCTTCAAGCCCCGAACTTGAACGAGGGCTTCTCTGCCATTCGCGTAGTCCGACGAGGCGCGCATAACGGGAGCAGTGCTAGACATGCTGTGCTTCTCCTTGTTGATCCAGCAGCGGCTCACCGGTGCGGACGTCGACCCAACACGCTTTGATATGCTCCGGATTAGAGTTGGGACCCGGAACCAGCGGCGGCATCTCCACGTCGCACCGACCGGGAATACGGTAGCTGCAGCGCGCGAAGAACGGGCAACCGAGTGGCGCGTTGCGCATATCCGGGGGAGCGCCTTCAATCTGTGTGAGTTTCTGATCGCCTTGACGGATGTCATGGCGCGGGAGTGACTTGAGCAAGCCGAGGGTGTAGGGGTGGCGGGTGTCCTTGAACACGTCCACAACCGGACCACGCTCGACGATCATGCCGCCGTACATCACCTGCACGTTGTCGGAGAGACCGGCGACGACACCGAGGTCGTGGCTGATCCAAATCATCGCCATGCCCAACTGCTCCTTGAGCCGCTTGGCGAGTTCGATGATCTGCGCCTGAATGGTCACGTCGAGCGCGGTAGTCGGCTCGTCGGCGATCAACAGCTTGGGGTTGCAGGAGAGTGCCATCGCGATCATCACGCGCTGACGCATACCGCCCGAAAATTGATGCGGGTAGGCTTTCAAGCGCCGCCCGGCATCCGGGATGCCGACCAGTTCCAGCAGCTCGATAGCGCGGGCGTCGGCTTGGTTCTTGTTCATGCCCATGTGCAGCTTGAGCGCTTCGGTGATTTGGGTGCCGATAGTGAGCACCGGGTTGAGCGAGGTCATCGGGTCTTGGAAGATCATGGCGATTTCAGCACCACGGACCAACCGCATTTCGTCGTTGGGCAGCTTGAGCAGGTCGCGCCCTTCGAAAATAACCTCGCCGCGCTCGATTTTGCCGGGGGGGCTAGGGATCAAGCGCATGATCGACAGGGCGTGAACACTCTTGCCGCTGCCGCTTTCGCCGACTACGCCAAGCGTCTCACCCTCTTGCAATTGGTAGGATACGTCATTGACGGCGTAAACCGTTCCCTCTTGCGTATAGAACCGTGTTACGAGGTTCTTGACATCCATTAAAACGCCCAATGCGTCCGTCCTCCTGTGAACAACTGCCCACCCGTGTCATCGATTGTCTAAAAAGTAGTGAGAGTTTGCAAAATTCCCGACATGCTGTCAAGCGCTACGGAACTTTTCGACCACACTACGGGGAAAAAGGTTCGCCTTTACTACACCGAGCGAACAATTTGGGTTCATTTTTGGTGAAAACGAAAGCGTTCGGGGTACCTAACCCGAACGCCTTACAGTGTACCACAAACCACCTTAATATGTCAGGGAAACCATTTGTTGCCAATTATCCGACAATGGGCATCGCGGTGGTGATCATGTCCTTGAGGACCCGCTCCATTGCCATCGTATGGCAGCAGACACCCCGGCTGGCGAAGAACGAGCAGTCGCAGTGCCAAACGTCGTCGGCATAGCTGGTATGATGCGGGCTGTTTTCGCCATCGAACGTGACTTCTAACGCCTGAAACTGGATGCGATCCGGCTCATCGGCATAGCGCATCGCTTTGTCCACGTCACTGACGACGTTCTGCCCCGGTGCGTAGCGCAGCGGGTTCCGCTTGATCATGGGCTTGAACAATTTCTCCATACACATGACGTGCGGGCAAATGCCGTGAGTGTGAAAACCGGAGCAAGAGCAATCCCAACCCTCAGGACTTAGGCAGACTTGATAGGTATCGTTGTCGCCTTTAAAGTTGGCGCAGAGGGATTGGAAGGTGATTCGTTCCGGCTGTTGGGCGTAGCGTTTCGCCTTCTCGATTTTGCCGATCATCCCGTAGTCCATGGCGTCTTTCCTCCTAAAATATGAGAAAATGGTGTAAATAAAAAAGCACGCGGTTTCTGGCGACGCCGCGTGCTTCAGTGGTCGTTTACTAGGCTTGCTTTAGAGAGTTTATCCTCGTACATCTGTATCCCTTGCAAAGTGCTGCTTTCTGTGTAGTTTATGCCAAGATTAAGGTAATGTCAACAAAAGATGAAGTGAGATTATTCCAGCGTTTGAGTGACGAACTCCCTCGCAATTTGGTAAAAAGGTACAATCTCGCTGTATAGTCGAAGGCAGACGATAAGGAAGCCTAAACGATGAAACGAGTGATCTGTTTTTCGCTGATTTTACTGGTGCTGGCGGCGCCGGTGTGGGCACAAGCTGCCATCGATCCGGCGGCTTTTGTCCCTAGCAGCACGCCGGTTTATCTCGAACTGGATACGAGCGCGACCGGTCAGCAGGCGTTCACCGCCGCCGCGAATCTGTGGCTGGGGATGCTCGGCGTCCCCTACCAAGCGCCGGACACGCAAACGGCGCTTGACCTCGTGGTCGCGAATCGCTTACCGGCGGTTTCGGCGGCGGACATCTTGCCGTGGGTTGGAAACCCCGCGGCGTTAGTGCTCAATGAGGGAACGTCGCCGGGGATCAGCGATTTCGCCTTCGTGCTGCCGATTGCTGATCCGGCGGGCGCGCAGGCGTTCGTCGATCAACTGCGGGAGCAAGCTTTCGATCACGGGAATTACGGCAGTGTCACCCTCTACTACGCCGGAGTCTATACCGTAGCGGTCGGCTCGTCGGTGATCTGGCTGGGATCGGCTGCCGGGGTCGATGCGCTGTTTCACGCTGCACCGGAAAACCTGACCCAAAGCCCCGGCTATCAGCGGGTGCGCGCGCAATTGCCCGCCGCGCCGATCACCGGTTACGTCAATGGCTCGTGGCTGCAAGATGAACTTGCCACGCTAGGTGATCAGGGATCACCATCGCTGGCGACGGTGGTCGAAGCGGCGCTGCGGCTGCATCCAATCGAGTCGGCGTTCAAGACGGCGCTGCTCGACGGCGCGGCGATTGACGGTTTGGGTATCGCCATTGGCGCCGACGATCAGGGCATGACCGCCGACGTCGCCTTCGCGCTCGACGCCCAAATCGAGCCACCGGATGCGCCGCTGACGCTGGGGTATCTCGCGCCCGCCGACAGCTTCGTCGTGCTCGACGGCTACGACGTGACGACGCTGGGCGCGTCGGTCGGTTTGGGGTATGGACTATTGGTTCCCGTGCGTGGCGAATCATTCGGTACCATCGTCGACGCAACGCCGCCCCCGACGCCCACATCGCCGCCAGTGCCGTCCGCCGCCGACTTGATCGCGCAGGTGCAGCCGATCCTCGCGCAAGGCGAGTCGCTGGCGGGCTTGTCGCTCGACGACCTCTACCGGCTGATCGACGGCGAGTACTTGTTCGCGGTGTTCCCGGCTGATGATGGTTCGACCGGCGCGGCACTGTGGATCAGCAGCAGCGATCCGACTCGTGTGGTCGACGCGGTCGAGCGGGCGTCCAAGTTGGTGCTGACCGACCCCAGCGGCACACAGTTAGTCAACGTCGAGCGCACGACCGTGAGCGGCGTCCCGGTCGCCTACGTCAGTTTACCGGGCGGCGGCGATCGCTTGGCGCTTGGCTCGAACGACACGACGCTGTTCATCACCACCGAACCCTTCGTCCAACAGGTGATCGCTGCCCCGGCGCAGAGCAATGCCCGCGCATGGGCGGCAGCCTTCGAAAACGCGCAGAATGCCGCGCTCTACGTCGCGCCGCGCGCGCTGGACGCGATCGCGATCCAACCGCCGCGCGATCCGGCGCTGCCGCTGACCGAGATCGACGGCGGGCTGAGCATCAGCAGTGATGGCGTTTTCAGTTTGCACATTACGGGAATACGCGCGAATTAAGTGACGTGGGTTTTCGTAGGGGCGCACGGCTGTGCGCCCCTACATCGTTGTGACAAAAACGACTAATCTAGCCCTTTACCGCACCAATCCGCTTGACAATCGGTGGTCTCGGCGCTGCCGATCTCCGGCAGGGCGTAGAATTCAGCATCGGTGATCGGCGTGGTCGTGTAGTCGACGAACACGCGGAAGTTATCGCCGCGGATCAGCATCATGTTCGAGAACTCGAAGGTGCTGCGTCCCAGCGTATCGAAGCCGGTGCCGACCGGCAGCACGCCGATCTTATGGCGGGCAGCGCGGTCGAGGAAGGCGACGGCGAAAGCGTTTTCCGTCACGTAAGGATAGTGCCCGACGTTGGCAACAGTTTGCGGCGGTGGCTGTAAGACGTTGCGCTCGACGTAGAGCGACGCGGCGATCTCGGCGGCGGCGCAGTAATCCGCCTGTGTGAAGTCGATGTCAAAGGTGAGACCCCGGCTTTGCAGCAGCGTGAACAGGGATTGTGTCGCGCGCGAGCAGCGCATCATCGGGTCGTCGCCGGTCCATCCAGCCGGACGAACACCCGTCGCGCCGATCACCACGTCTGCCAACAGTTCGAGATCGTGGCGGATGTCGCGGGCGATCGCCAACGGAATGCTCGGCACGACGCCGAACCAGCCCGGCGGACGCTGATCCTCACCCATGACCATCCCTGCCAGTGTTTCAAGGTCGAGCCGGATCCACAAGGCAAGCTGCGGATCGTTGACGTCGATGCTGCCGCTCCAACCGAGCGGACGCTGTGCCGAGCCGATGGCGGTGGTCGCCAACAGTTCGAGGTCGGCACGGGCGGCGATCAAGCTGGGGAGCGCTTCGGTTTGCTCGACGCCGAGCGCGCTCGCGGGCGGCTCAGTGGGTTGGGCGGCGGGCTGCTCGGCGGCAGCGGTCGCCGTCTCCGGCGGTGGTGGCAGCGGCGTGAGGATTTCGAGCTGCGGCGCGGGCGTATCGACCGGCGGCAGGGTCGGGAAAGTATCCTGCGCGGCAGCCGTCCCCACAGCGATCAGCAGGGCAGCAAAAATCACGAAGCGAGCTAGGCGACGATTGGTCAGTCGATTCACAGACAAAGCTCCTTTGCGCGGCGCAAAGCGGCGCGCCCCGGTGCGAATTCGTGTTCACATTATAACCGCGTTCGCTGATGAGCGCAGTTGAGGTGAAGGCGAACGAATCAACCGCGGGCGCAGCGCCGTGCGCCCCTACGATGACCGTCAGGGTCGGCGCGGCAGCGGGGGCGCGAGCGGGGGCGGATTGCCGGCGTCACGCGGGGCGGGATTGAAGAAGATCGGCACGGCGTCGGGATCGAACTTGCGCGGCGCGGGTTCCGGCGCTGGCGCTGCTGGCGCTTCCGGCAGGGTGGCGGGTGGCTCGCTCGACGTAAGCTGCTCCGGCATCGAGTCGGGGATCGGTGGCGCGGCGGTCGTCGTCTCCGGCAGATCGGTCGGTGGCGGTGGCGCGGGCTTCGCCGGAGTATTGGCGGGGGCAACTGCCATTTCCGCGAAGATCGGGCGGGCGGCGGGCGTGAGCGGAAACTGTCGCCCCTGAATGCCGAGCAGCGCGCGCAGGTAGGTTGCGCCACTGTCGCGCAGACGGCGGTAATCGCCGCGCGGGAGATCGGTCGCTTCGAGTTCTTCGAGGATCATGTCCATCATGCCGAGTACTTCGACCTCTGAGGGGCGCGTCCCTTGTCGCGCGACCACGTAGGGCGCAGCGAAACCCGCCAGCACCGTGATCACCGGGGTGGCTTCGCCGTAGATCGCGACCAGCGGCGGCGCAGCTTGATCGAGGTAAAAGGCGCTGACGCGCGTGTAAGAGGGGAACAGCGCGCCGGTCAGCAGCGCGTAGAAGTCGGTATAACCATCCGTCCACGCTTTGACGCCGGTCGCAGGTACGTCGCCGGCGAGGACGAGCACATTGTATGTCGCCAGTGCGCGCGCGAGGTCGGGCAGCGCGCCGGAGTAATCGCCGGGCTTCTGCCAGCCCGCCGGGATCAGCGCGGGCGCGTAGCGGCGGGCAACGTGGATCAGGTTGGTTTCGAGGCGTGAGTTGTCGATCATGAGGTTATGCCAACTAGATTAAGGAGCGTTGTTTTGTAGGGGCGTTATATATAACGCCCCTACGTCCCCCATTATCGGGGGTTTCAGCTGCCCGGACAAATCCATTTTACGCCATTGCTGTTGCGACTTGCTCTGGTTCAGGTGCGGGGCTGGTTGACTGGATCAAGCTGACGATGATCTGCCCCGGCTGCGGCGAGAGCGTGGCGTCGAGGGCGAAGATCGACAGGCGGCTCGCCAGCGGGTCGATCAGAAACAGCGGCAGGACGTTCCCGTTGTACTGCGTTTGATAGGCGCGATAGTCGAACTCGCGGGTGAGCGGCGTCGCCTTGACCGTCGCTCCGGCGGCGAACCGGCGCGTGAGTTCGGGGAAGTCGGCGTCACGGCTGAACAACAGCCGCCCGCGCAGGTCTTTCGAGACGACTTCCTCGCGCTGCCCTTCCTTGTGCTGGATCGCCAGTTGGTAGACCTCGGCGCTGCCGAACTCCTCGACGAAGTGCATCGCCGAGAGCGCGTTCACTTCGTCGTTGGAGGTGAGCGCCAGCAGCCGCCCGATGCCGTCGAGCTTGAGGTCTTCGTGACCGTCGGCGGTGGCGCTGCCGTAATAGGCTTCCAACCCGTTCAAGCGTGCCGCCTGCACGTTGGCGAAGTTGGTGTCGAGCAGCACGACCTTCTGCTTGGCATTGACCAGTACTTCGGCGAGGCGTCGTCCCCAGTCATGCGCGCCGATGATCAGCACGCCCTGCGGATCTGCCTGCGACAAGCCGAGCCAGCGCGCCAGCGGTAAAGCGCTCAAGCCGTAGACCGCGCAGGTGACGACGATCACGGCGAAGGTCAGCGGGACGAGCAGTTCCGCCTGTGGATGATTGACCGCTGCCAGCCGCAGCGCGAAAATCGACGACACCGCCGCCGCGACGATCCCGCGCGGTGCCATCCACGAGAGGAACAGCCGCTCTTGCCAGCTTAAGCCGCTGCGGAAGGTCGAGATCAGCACGGCAGCCGGACGCACCAAGAACAGCAAGACGGCGATGAAGGCGATCGTCTCCCAGCCCAGCGCTTGCAGTTCGTCGATGCGGATGCGCGCCGAGAGCAAGATGAATAGACTGGAGATCAACAGCACGCCGATGTTCTCTTTGAATTTGGCGATCTGCCGCACCGTCACCAAGCGCTGGTTGGCGAGGACGATGCCCATCACGGTCGTCGCCAGCAGCCCGGACTCATGTTGCAGTTGTTCCGAGAGAGCGAAGACCGCAACGACCATCATCAGCGTCGCCGTGCTTTGCAGGTAGTCGGGAATCCAGTAGCGGCGTAGAAATCCCACCATCACGCCGCCACCGACCAAGCCCATCACACCGCCGGCGAGAATCGTCATGATAATAGAGGTGATCGTCGCACCGGCGGCGCTTTGCAGGTCGCCGATCAGGATGGCGTCGAAGACCAAAACCGCCAGCGTCGCGCCGACCGGATCGATCAGGATGCCTTCCCAGCGCAAGATCGAGCCGATTTGCCCGGTGGGGCGGACGTGCCGGAGGAGGGGACCGATCACGGTGGGACCGGTCACGACCAGCACCGCCCCCAACTGCACCGCCAGCGCGAGGTTCAAGCCGAGGATCAGGTAGGCGGCGGCACTGGTGAGCACCCACGTCACCAGCGCGCCAATGGTGATCAGGTTGCGGATCACGCGCCCGGTCGTGCGCACGTCCGCGAATTTGAGACTTAATCCACCTTCGAACAGGATGATTCCGACCGAGAGTGAAACGATCGGGAAGAGCAGATCGCCCAAGAGGGCATCGACATGGAGGAAGCCGGTCACGGGACCGGCGATAAACCCGAAGGTCAGGAGTACCAAGATCGACGGCAGCTTGAGCCGCCATGCGATCCATTGGGCAGTAATCCCCAGCACGAGAACGCTGGCGATGCCGATCAGGAGTTCTTCAGACAAAGGACATCCCTTCTATCGTCGAGCGTGTCAGGCATTATACGTAGTATAGATGAGCTTTGCATGATTTTTATTGGCGGGAGGCATCACGATTCATGAAAGCCAATCCATTGCTTGATAGCCGGTCACCGGCTCAACGGCTGGGGCTTCACCTGCTGACCATCGCGCTGGGGCTGATCGCGTCGGTTTTGGCGCTGGCAGCGATCTTCGCGCTCCGCGAGTTGGTGATCTGGGGCGCAGCGCTCCTGCTGAGCGGGGTTGATTCGCTCTCGAAATCGCAGAACGCCGGGTTGATCGACATTGTCAACAACTGCGGATCAATGATCTTGGGCTTGTTGGCGATTACGGCGATCATCGTCGGCGGCGAGTATATCGGCAAGCACGTCGGCGAGCGCCGCTTGCTCCGCTTGCTCGGCATCGCGATCGCCGTCGAGTGCGCGATCATCCTGCCGGTCGGGTACTTCTTCTGGCGAGGCTGACCGCTAGACTTCATTCAGGCTCGTGGTTTGAGTGCTTGAAGGAGCCGGTAGAACCGAATTAGGATCGGATCAATGAGCGAGTAAGGAAGTTGCGATGCGCTGCGCTTACTTCGTTTTATTGGTCCTGATGACTGTTTTCTCCGGCTGTAGACCCACCGCCGAGGAACGCGGATTGTCAGTTGCCCAAACCTACATCGAGATTCCGCCGACCGCTCAAGCGGTGAGAACGCTGTATTTTGGCGAAGGTCAGTGGCGAACCGATTACCTTAAGTTCGACCTGCCAGAAACCGATCTCGATGATTTCCTCGCCACGACCTGCTTTGTCAGTCAAAGCGATTTCTATGATCAATATCCTCACGAGCGGGGAGGATTGTCTCTCTATCCCGGCAGACCGGACTGGTGGTTGACGAGCGAAACCAAGCTGGTGCTCGAAGGCAGATGTGACAGTGAGGGTATCAGTCTGGGGCTTGGTATTTCCAAGCAGATGACGGTGGCGACGGTCTATCTGCTGCTCTTTTTCCCTTGAATGAGCAGCTTACGCGGTTAAGCCGACGCCCTGCGCGATCAGCGACAAGCCAAAGATCACCAGCAGCAGGGTGACCAGCAGCAGCACGGCGCGAGTCAGGCGCGGGTCGAGCAAGCGCACGCGGTTGAACACCGCGATCAATCCCAGCAGCACCCCCATGATCGAGCCGTAGAAGGCGATCAGGAAAGCGGCTCCGGCGAAAATCGACGTGCGCAAGCCTTCGACCAGCAGCGGTCCGTTGACCGTTCCCCAGAAGATATAAGGACTGGGATTGAGCAGGTTGATCAGCACCGAGCGTGTCAGCAGTTGGCGCGTGCTCAGGATGGGCACGCCGTCGCTGGCGGCGATTAGCGTCCCGGCGCGGAAGTTGAGCCACGCCGCTCGCGCCAGCCAGAGCACGAACAGCCCGCCGACGATCTGGATCGCGCGGATGAACTCCGGCGGGAACTGCTGGAGCACTAAGACCGTCAGCACGATCAGCGGTAGATCGCCGAGCAGGGGCGCAATGACGATGATCAACGCTTTGCGCCAGCCTTGCAGCAGCGTCGTCTGGATCAGGTAAGTTTGCAGCGGTCCGGGGAGAATACCGGCGGTCAAGCCGAGGGTCAATCCGCGCGCGATCAAAGCCAGCATCGAAGCAATCCTTTCAGCAGCGAGGGATTTCTACCCTAGAATGGGCATGGTGTCGAGAGCCGGAAAGCAGCAGATTCAGCTAAAAACGCACTTATCATTTGACTGGTTTTTCACATTGGGCGATTTGGACACATAGATTGATCCGCTGAAAGCGAAAGGAATGGTTTGATGACGCAAGCAATCCGTCGACGCCCCTACATGCGCGATTACGGGATCGCGGCGGGGGATGAAGGCTTACTGTCGTGGGACTGGGTGGATGCGCAGCTGACGAAGTCGCGCAATTACTGGATCGGCTCGACGCGCCCGGATGGTCGCCCGCACGCCGCGCCGGTGTGGGGCGTCTGGTTCGAGGGCGTGCTCTATTTCGGCAGCGGCGAGGGATCGCGCAAGGCGCGCAACTTCGCGCAGCAGCCGGAGGTCGTCGCCCATCTGGAAAGCGGCGACGACGTCGTGATCCTCGAAGGAAAGGTCGCGCGCACAACCGATCCGGCGCTGATCGCGCGCATCGATCCGTTGTACGCGGCGAAGTATCCGCCTTATGACCCGACGCCGAGCGCGTTCTATTTCACCCTGCGACCGCGCGTCGCACTCGCGTGGCAGGAGCACGATTTCCCGAACACGGCGACCCGCTGGGATTTCACGACCTAAGCTGGATTGTTGCTCTTGAAAATTCCCACTTGAGGTTGACGTTACGTCATAGCGTAGACTGCTCCCTATGCGATTGAAAGGAGTGGACTATGCACGTCAATTTCATCGACACGAAGCGCACCTACGAGCGCATCTTGGCGGCGCCGGATGCCGCTGCTCGCGCCGCGATCTTTCGCGATGAGATCATCGCGCCGTTTGAGCCGGTGACGCAGGTCTTTGGCGGCGGCAGCGATCCGGTCAGCGATGTTCGCGCAGTGGGGCATGCGGATCGACCAGTTTGAAGGTGAACAGCGCCAGCGCAGCGTCGCCGTGATCGAGCAGCTTGCCGCGCATCAGGCATGGCAGCAGACCGCTGTCGCGCTCGACGACGCGCAGGCGGCATTCGCGCCGTATGCTGAGCGGATTCCGCTGGAGACGGTTCAGGCGGCGCTGCTGATCGGCGACTTGAGCGCTAATCCGCTGGAGCGCGGCTACACCGGCTTCGGCGGCATCCCCGGCTACGTGATGGTCATCTACAGCGATCCGAACGCTTACAACCTGCCGCGCATCAAGGGTACGACCGTCCACGAGCTGCACCACAACATCCGCTCGCTGGTCGCGCCGATCAATTTCATGCAGGTATCGGTCGCTTACTACATCATCATGGAGGGGCTAGCGGAGGCGTTCGCCGCCGAACTCTACGGTGAGGAGGTGGTCGGCTACTACGTGACCGACTTCGACGCCGCGCAGATCGATCGGGCGAAGCAGGTGATCGGCGGCGCGCTCGACGTGACCGGCTTCAATGCCGTGCGCGGCTATATCTTCGGCGACGCGCTGGCGGAAGCCTTTCACTATCCGGCAGCGGGTGTGCCCAATTACGCCGGTTATGCCATCGGCTACCGGATTGTGCGCCAGTTCGTCGAACGCACGGGTAAGTCGGTGGTGGAGGCGACCTTCCTCCCGGCAGAGCAGATCATCGCCGAGTCGGGCTATTTCGCCTAAGGTTGAAGCCTGTATTCGGTGAGGAGCAGTGCGCTGTTCCTCACCAATACTCGCTGCTTGCTTTAGCGTGAGTTAGGGATAAGACGGTTGTACAAGCGAGTTTTCTCGTGTAGGGGCACGATATATCGTGCCCCTACGGTGAAAATCTCCCTTTGAATTCCTTAATCATAATTCACGTTGCTCTAGGCGATCGTGCGCTTTCTGGGTCGCGCACGCCGAACAGAGTCCGTAAATCGCCATGTGATCGATGCGCGGCTGGAAGTCGAAATCCGCCGCCAGCGCCTGTCGCAGCGAGTCCATGTAGGCGTCGCCGATCTCGATAGTGCGCCCGCAGTTGAGGCAGATCAGGTGATGGTGATGGTGCTTGCCGAGCAGTTCGTAGACGATGCCGGTGCTGCCCATGTCGGTCTGTGAGACTAGTTCCAACGCTTTGAGCCACTGCAAGATGCGGTAGATGGTCGGGTCGGGCAGCGGCGACTCCGGGTGCTGGGCGTCGATCCAGCGCTGGAGGTCGCTGATCGAGGCGTGATCGCGGGCGGCGCAGAGCGCCTCGACGATCAGGCGGCGCTGGATGGTGACGCGCTCGCCGCGCGCCCGGATTTGGTCGATCACTGTCTCAACTGAAGGCATCGCCTACCCCTTTGTTCTCCGCCAATCATAACAGCATCGGGCGCGGAAACAGACAAAAACTGTCCAAACCCGTGTCAAAAGTCATGTTCTAGTTGTAATATCTTACAACTGAAAGATTATGCGAGCATTGCTAATCTCGTCATCATGAAAGGTAGGGGCTGAACTCAGTTCAGCCCCTACGAAGCGACTTCATCTTCGGAAAAGGACTGACACCTTGATTCCCGTACTCGCCATGCACATCCCGGATGGTTTTCTCAGTCTGCCGGTTGCCGCCGTTGGCTGGCTGCTGCTGATCGGCTTGGTCGCTCTGGCACTGCGCCAGACGCGCCACCAACTCGGCGAGCGCCAGATCCCGCTGATGGGCATCCTCGCGGCGTTCGTCTTCGCCGCGCAAATGATCAATTTCCCGGTTGCGGGAGGCACGTCGGGGCATCTGCTCGGCGGCGTGCTGATCGCCGTGCTGCTCGGTCCGTGGGCGACGGTGCTGGTGATGACCTGCGTGATCGGCGTGCAGGGCTTGCTGTTTCAAGATGGCGGTTTGCTGGCGCTGGGCTTCAACGTCGTCAACATGGGCATTATCAGCGGGTTTGTCGGCTACGCTGTTTACGTCGCTGTCCGCAAGCTGCTGCGCGATACGCCGACCTCGCGGCTGATCGGCGCGGGCGTCGGCGCGTGGCTGAGCGTCGTCGCCGCTTCGGCCGCTTGCGCGCTCGAATTGGCGATCTCCGGTACGTCGCCGCTGGCTGTGGCAGTCCCGGCGATGGTCGGCGTCCACGTCCTGATCGGCATCGGCGAGGCGCTGATCACGGTGGCGGCGCTGGCGTTCATCCGGCAGACGCGCCCTGACCTGATCGATCAACGAGTGCCGACCGGCGCGCGAGGCTGGGGCTGGATCGCCGCCGGGCTGCTGATCGCGCTGGCGATCACCTTCGCCTCACCGCTGGCGGACAGCAATCCCGATGGGTTGGAGCGCGTCGCCGAGGATCAAGGCTTTATCACGCTCGCCGAACCGCCGAGCTACGAACTGCTGCCCGATTACACCGTCCCGTTCATCCCACAGGAGGGCGTGACGACCATCGCGGCGGGGATGATCGGCGTGCTGGCGGTGGCGGGCGTCGGCTATGGCGTCGCGCGGCTGACCGGTCGCAAACCGAGCGAGCAGGCGTAGAATAGCGGCAGAGCGTATCCGAGAATAACCATAAGGCGGGATTGTAGGGGCGTTATTACCTTAGTGCTAGTCGAACCCCTCACCCGCTCCCCTCCCCGAACGGGGAGGGGAAAGTGCTTTGTCCGTCTCGCGTGAATAGTCAATAGGTGACGGGTGCGAATAAGCGGCGATTTACGAACACCATCAATATAACGTCCCTACGAATCCCCATAGAGGACTAATCCATTTTGCTGCCAGAACGTTATGAGGCGGGCGACAGCCGTCTGCATCGACTGGACGCGCGGGTCAAGGTCGTCGTCGCGCTGCTGTTGATTCTAGGCATCCTGATCACGCCGGAAGGCGCGCTGATCGCCTATCCGCTGCTGTGGGGGCTGATCGCGGGGCTGGCGGCTGCCGGGAGCGTCGGCGCGGGGCGGTTGGCGCGCTTGGGCGGCTTGGCGCTGCCCTTCGTGCTGACCTCGGTCGCGCTGCCGTTCACGCTGCCGGGGCATCCGGTCGTCTTGATCGGCGGCTTGACCGTCAGCGACGCCGGACTGCTGCGCTTCGGCTCGATTCTGCTGAAAAGCTGGCTCTCGGTGCAGGTGGCGCTGCTGTTGGCGCTGACCACGCCGTTCACCGATCTGTTGTGGGCGTTCAGCCGCTTGCACGTCCCGGCGACGCTGATCGCCATCGTCGGGTTCATGTATCGCTACCTCTACACGCTCAGCGACGAAGCCGAGCGCCTGATCCGCGCCCGCAGCGCCCGCAGCGCGACGCTGCCCGGTCATAAGGCGGGCGGCGGCTTGATCTGGCGGGCGCGGATCGCCGGAGGGATGATCGGCAATCTGTTTCTGCGCAGCTACGAGCGCAGCGAGCGCGTCTACGCGGCGATGCTGGCGCGCGGCTACGACGGGAAACTGCTTAAGCTTGACGCGCCGCCGCTGAACCGCGCCGCCATCCTCAGCGGATCGCTGCCGCTGCTGGCGCTGGTCGGCATCGAGTTGATGGCGCGGGGGACGATCCGATGAGTGTGTCAACCTATGCGGTCGCGGTCGAGGACCTGTCGTTTCGCTATCCCGACGGTACGCCAGCCTTGACCGACGTCGCCTTTCGCATCGCGCCGGACGAGAAGGTCGCGTTAGTCGGTCCTAATGGCAGCGGCAAATCGACCTTATTGCTGCACCTGAACGGCATCCTGCGCGCTGCCGCCGGGAGCATCACCATCGGCGGGCTGCCGCTGAGTGACGAAACGCTGGGACGCATCCGCGCGGCGGTCGGCTTGGTGTTTCAGAACCCGGACGATCAATTGTTCTCGCCGCAGGTTTACGGCGACGTGGCTTTCGGTCCGCTGCACATGGGCTTGCCCGAAAGCGAGGTCAAGGCGCGGGTCGAGCGGGCGCTGGCGGCGGTCGGCATCAGCGATTTTGCCGAGCGGGTCAGCCATCACCTGAGCGTGGGCGAGAAGAAACGGGTTGCGCTGGCGACCGTCCTCAGCATGATGCCGGAAATCTTGGTGATCGACGAACCGTCCGCCGGTCTCGATCCGCGCGGGCGGCGGCAGTTGATCGACCTGCTGCGCGGGCTGGATCAGCAAACGATGCTGATCAGCACCCACGACATGCGGCTGGCTTACGAGCTCTGTCCGCGCACGATTGTGCTTGGACGGCGGCAAGATCGTCGCCGACGGCGCGACGGCGGACATCCTCAGCGACGCCGCGTTGATGGAGCAGCACGGTCTGGAAAGCCCGTATCCATGAGCAGCCCCTCACCCCGGACGCGAGCGTCCTGACCCTCTCCCACGTAAACGGGGCGAGGGGATGGGGATGAGGTGAGGTATGCGCTAGACCCGTTCCAGCACGGGATATTCGCGGCTGAGCACGTCGAGGAAGGCGCGCTCCAGCGCCGAGTAGGGCGTGTCGCGCACCGAAATCAGCTTGAGCACGCGCTTGAAGGGCTGACCGGTGATGCGGACGAGGTGCAGCAGCCCTTGATCGACCTCGGTTTGGGCGACGTAGCTCGGCAGAATGGTCAGGCAGCTCCCGGCGATCACCGAGCGCTTGATCGACTCCAGATTGTCGAATTCCGCGCCGATCACCGGCTCGATACCGTAGTCATGCAGGGATTGATCGAGCCAGACGCGCGACTGGCTGTTCGGCGGGCGGACGATGAACGACTGCTGATGCAGGTCTTCGATCTGGATCGCGGCTTTGTCCCACCAAGGATGCTTGAAGCCGACCACGACCACCTGCTCGACCTCTTGCAGCGGAATCACGTTCAAGCGCGACGGCTTCAAGTCCTCTAGCTCGCCTTCGACGAAGCCGAGATCGACCTGCTGCTCCAGCACGTCGGCGACGATTTGGGCGGTGACGCCGGTCTTGAGCGCGACCGAAAGCTGCGGGTAGCGCGCCCGAAAGCGCTGGACCCACTCCGGCACCAAGTAGATCGAAATCCCCGGCGTCGCGCCGATGCTCAAGTCGTCCTTCGCTCAAGTTCTCCACGTTGACCAGCGCCGCTTCGGCTTGATCCATCAGCGCGAAAATCTCGTGCGCGTAGCGCAGCAGAATCTCGCCGTGCGGCGTCAGCTTGACGCCGCGCCGCCCGCGCTGAAACAGGCTGCGACCGAGGCTCTGTTCCAGCGTCTTCATGTGCTGGCTGACGGCGGACTGGGTGATGTAGAGGCGTTCGGCGGCGGCGCTGAAGCTGCCTTCTTGGGCGACGGTGACGAAGATTTGCAGCTTGTATAAGTCCAGCATGGGGTCACTTCTCGCTAGCTATTAGACCGCGCTTATGGGAGATTATAAGCCTTTCGGTCTCACTCCGCTGCCCTGAGTTCGCGTATAGTGGTGATAGATCGTGAGCGATGGAGAGCACCTACAGTGAACCTTTTCAAAAGTCTATTCGCGTCGTCCGGCACCAGCCTGAACGCAGTTGATGCCAAAGCCCGTCTCGATACTGACCGCACCCTGTTCGTGCTGGACGTGCGCCAGCCGGAAGAATTCCGCGCCGGACACATCCCCGGCGCGACGCTGATCCCGCTGAACAAGCTGGGAGAGTCGCTCAAGAAGCTGCCGCAAGACCGCGACATCCTCTGCGTCTGCCGGTCAGGATCGCGCAGCAGCGTGGCGACCCGTCAGTTGAACGGCGCGGGTTATAATGCCATCAACCTGAGCGGCGGCATGAGCAGTTGGGAGCGCAATCGCTTCCCGGTGAAGCAGGGTAAGTAAGCATGAGTGCCATGCTGCTGGACATTGCGCTCGGTTTCGGGATCGGCGGGTCGCTCGGTTTGTTGGGCGGCGGCGGCTCGATCTTGACCGTCCCGGCGCTGGTCTACCTGATCGGGCAGACGCCGCAGGTCGCGGTGACCACGTCGCTGCTGATCGTCGGGATGAACAGTGCGTTGGGCGCGGTTTTTCATCGCGTGCAGGGGACGCTCAATTGGCGCGTCGCTCTGCTGTTCGGCGGCTCCGGCATGATCATCGCCTACTTCGCGGCGGGGTTGTCGAAACACTTTTCGTCCAGCCTGCTGCTGGTCGCCTTCGCCACGCTGATGCTGGCGATCGGCGCGCTGCTGATCTTCCGCAAGCGCATGGCGAGCGAAGCCGCGACCGATTTCACGCCGTCGCTGCCCAAGATCATCGCCGGGGGGATGATGGTCGGCTTGCTGACCGGGATTCTCGGCGTGGGCGGCGGTTTCTTGATTGTCCCGGCATTGGTGATGCTGGTCGGGCTGTCGTTCCATCAGGCGGTCGGCACGTCGCTGATCGTGATCGCCATGAACAGTGCGGCGGGGCTGCTCGGTCACTTGAGCGGCGCGACCTTCGACGTCAACTTGATCGTCGTCTTCGTCATCGCCGGATTAGCTGGGACGTTCGCCGGATCGCGGCTGGCGCGGCGGCTCGACACCGCTCGGCTGCGCCAAGCCTTCGCCATCTTCGTCATCGTGCTGGCGGTGTTCCTCCTGTATGACAACTTCCCGAAACTGTTAGCGACACTCTGAGAGGTGGTTTGACCATGTATCTACAACAATTCTTCATCGACGGCTTGGGCTGCGCGTCCTACATCGTCGGCTGCGAGAGCGCCGGAGTCGCCGCCGTGATCGACCCGGACCGCGACGTGCAGAAATATCTGGACGTGGCGCAGGCGCACGGCTTGCAGATCACCCACGTCATCGAGACGCACCTGCACGCCGACCACGTTTCCGGCAACAGCGATCTCGCCGAGCAGACCGGCGCGGGCATCTACGTTCACGAAGCCGCCAATGCTGAGTTCGAGTACAACCCGCTGGTCGATGGTCAGGTGATCACCCTCGGTAACGTGCGCTTGCAGGTCGTCCACACGCCCGGTCACACGCCGGAGAGCATCACCCTGCTGGTCGCCGATCAGACGCGCTCGGATGAGCCGTGGATGGCGCTGACCGGCGATACCCTGTTCGTCGGCGACGTCGGGCGTCCCGATCTGGTCGGGATGGACGCCGCCCGCGACCTCGCCGGACACATGCACGAGACGATCACCGAGCACCTGCTGCCGCTCAACGACGGCGTGATGGTGCTGCCCGGTCACGGCGCGGGGTCGCTCTGCGGTAAGTCGATTGGCTCGGTCTTGAGTTCGACCATCGGCTACGAGCGGCACAACAACCCGGCTCTAGCCCCGCGCGAACGGGACGAGTTCATCGACTACGCCACCAGCGACCTGCCGGAGCAGCCGGGTAATCACACCCGCATCAAGCAGATCAACCGGCGCGGATCACGTCCCCTTGGCGTTGTGAGTCCACGTCCCCTTGGCGTGCAGGACGCCGTCCGCCACTTCCGGCAGGGTGCGGCGCTGCTCGACACCCGCTCGAGCGCGGCTTTCAAAGCCGAGCACATCCCCGGCGCGGTGCATCTGGAAGCGGATAGCCAACTGAGCAACCGGATCGGCTTCGTGCTGCCGCCCGACGTGCCGATCATCCTGATGCTGAGCGACGAGGCGGAGTATCGCCAAGTGGTCTTTGCGCTGGCGCGGGTCGGCTACGATCAAGTGGTCGGCTATATGGCGGACAGCCTGACGGTTTGGCGGGCGATGGGCTTGCCGGTGACCAGCGGCGACGTCCGCGACATCGAGCCGGTGGAACTGAACGAACTGCTCCAGAACGGCAACGGCGACCGTCCGGTGGTGGTGGACGTGCGCGAGTCGTGGGAATACGCGCAAGGACACGTTGCCGGCGCCAAGCTGATCCCGCTGGGCGAGCTGAACCGGCGGATCAAAGAACTCGATCCGTCGCAGCCGGTCGCGGTGATCTGCGCCAGCGGGTCGCGCAGCCAATCGGCGGCGGCGCTGCTCGGTCAGCAGGGCTACGAGACGATCTACAACGTGATCGGCGGGACGTTCAACTGGATGCAGAGCGGTCTGCCGCTGGAACGCGGGAACTAATTCACCTCACCCCCCAACCCCCTCTCCATAGGGAGAGGGGGAGGCGCACGCAGCGCGGCGGGGGTGATGTTTGAGCCATACCTTCGCTAGTAAACGGAGTAAATCATGCAATCAACGACTAAGCTGGGGCTGACGGTTCGCCTCGATACGGATTTCGAAACGGCGCAGGCGCGCGTCGCCGAAGCGCTGAAAGCCGAAGGCTTCGGCATCTTGACCGAGATCGACGTACAGGCGACCTTCAAGAAGAAGCTGAACGCCGATTTCCGCCCTTATAAGATTTTGGGCGCGTGCAATCCGACGCTGGCGCACCGCGCGCTGACGACCGCGCCCGACGCCGGACTGCTGCTGCCCTGCAACGTGACGGTCACGCAGTTGGACGACGCCGTCGAGGTCTCGATTGTCGATCCGCTGGTGATGCTGGGCGTCGCCAATCATGACGATCTGCTGCCGGTCGCGGAAGAAGCGCAGGCGCGTTTGAGCCGGGTCGCGGCGGCGCTGGCGGCGACGAACTAACGCCTTAATTGGATTGGTAGGGGCGACGGAGCAAGTCTAGGTCTGTTTGACCCCACCCCCGAGCCCCCTCCCCGAATTCAGGGAGGGGAGAGTGCTTCGTCCGATTTCAAGTGTGCGGATCGAATATGACGATTCTTGACACAGCAGAGGGGTTTTTAAACACGCTCGCTGAACGCCCCTACGGATCTAGCTGACGGGGGTATAATCAGCGGACGTTAAAGATGCTGAGCGCGTGGACACAAAGGGTAAGCCATGAATGAACGACGCTACGACGGAGAGATTGAGCGGCTGCGGTCGCCGGGACGACTGGCGCTGCTGGAAGTCGACCGGGTCGTCGACCTGAGCCTTGAGGGGCTGGACGCGCCGGGGTCGATGCTGGACATCGGCACGGGCAGCGCGATTTTCGCCGAGGCGTTCGCGGCGCGCGGGCTGACGGTGGCGGGCATTGACCTGCGCGACGACATGCTGGCAGCGGCGCGAACTTACGTCCCGTCCGGCGACTTTCGCAAGGCGCACATGGAGCAGCTTCCCTTCGCCGATGACAGCTTCGATCTCGCCTTCATGGGCTTGGTGCTCCACGAAGCCGACGATCTGCTGACCGCCTTGCAGGTGGCGCGGCGAGTCGCTAGAGCGCGCGTCGTTGCGCTAGAGTGGCGCTACGAGGTGCAAGATTTCGGTCCGCCGCTGGCGCACCGAATCCAGCCGGAGATCATGCGGGCGGCAGCGGAGCAGGCGGGCTTTAAGCAGTTTGATACGGATCGTTTGGAAAGTTTGGTGCTGTATCGCTTGGGCATCAACGGCTGAGGTGGTTTATCGGTTGATGAAAAGCGCGTCCTTACCGGAGTAGGGACGCGCTTTTTTCTTGGTGATTACGCTTGACGGCACGCTAGAGCGTATAGTACAGGCGCGCACCGATCCCGCCCTCGCGCTTGAGCCGATCCGCTGCGGCACCGTGAATCAACTCGACCGTGCCGCCAGATGCAAACGCCCGCGCCGCGAGTTCGTTGGCGCTCACATCATCTTCTTCGGGCGACCATGGCAGCAATAGAGTCTCGACGCGCTGCATGGTCAGCGCTTCGTCGACCGCCTTCGCACCGAGCGCGCCGCGTCCGCCGGCTTTGGCGAAATCGATCACCTGCAAGACTAAGTCCAGCTCCTGATCGCGTTCATAATTTAGCGCCAACGGCAGCACTTGATCGAAGATTTCGCGCTCGTCCAGCCGCATCGGAATTGACGTTACTGCTACGATACGATCGGTCAACCGCTCCGGGAGCAGATCGCGCAGGGCGTGAACCGACTGCTCAGCACCCCCAATCACGATCCGCATTCGCGGATGATGCTGCTGTAGGCTTTCGACATGATCGACCACCTCGCGGTAGAAACGAGCGATATGCTCGTTGATCATGTTCTGGAAGGCTTCGCGATTGCTACCGGTCGTCAATTCGTGCCCCCCGGCAACGGCTGATGCGGACGGCATCAGGGTCTTTTGCCCGAAATCGTAGGCTTGGAGATCGCTTTCGAGCTTGTCCTCGACGGTCGTGCTGCCGAGATAAGCGGTGATCAACTCGGCTTTTTCTTGATCGACCATCACAATCAGGTAGGGTTCGTATTCATCCATCGCCCAGAGCAACGGCGTGATCAGCGGCTTGCCGAAAGCCCACTCCGCGTTCACGGGAACGGGAAGTTCGTAAGTCTGCTGCGAGTCGGCTGTGAAGAAAGCGGCGAAGCCTTTGACGTCGGGCGTGTAGCCGTCGAAGAAATCAGCCACGCGCCCTCTAATCTGCCGCGCCAACTGAACGTCCGGCGCTTGGCTTTCCAAATCGCTCAGCGCATTCTTGAGATAAATCCGCCATGCGGGTTGGGCGGATTGGTTTTCCTGCTTCGCTTCGTCAACGTCGAGATAGAGCGAAAAAGTCGGTTGATGTGCCTGCCCAAGCATCTGTTTGACGTCATCCAGATTGATCATTGTGCGGCTCCTTTAGTTCATTTCAATTGTAATTATATCACGAACCGGGTCGAATCGCCCTCAGAAGCGGATGAGGGTTTTTGGCTTCCAGCGGGCGAACAAAAAGCACGACTCCACCGAGGTAGAGTCGTGCCCATTCGTTTGTGAGGGGAGAATAATTTCGTGAAGGCTTAGCGACCGCCGCGACCGCCGCCGCGTGACCCACCCGCGCCGTTACCCATCATCCCGCCGCCCATCGTGCCGGGGGTGGTGGTGCTGCCGGTGCTGTCGTCGTTCCACATTCCACCGCGACCGGTGCCCATGTTGTAGCCATAGTTGTAGTTGTTATAGAGCATAGGCATGTCTTCCCAGCGCTGTTCCATCAGGGCGAGGCGCGCGTCGGCTTGTTCCTGCGTCATCAAGCCCGCATCGATCATCGCTTGCAGATGCTCCTGCGTCGCCGTGCGCTGCGCCGCGATCACGGTGTCGAGATCGACGCCGTATTCGGCTGCCAGTTCAGCGAGAGTCGTGCCGGATTGCAGTTCGGCGTACAGCGTCTCCGTGTCGATGCCGAGCGCGTCGGCGATGGCGTTGTAAATCGGGGCGGTGTCGTCATCCCAGAGCAGGCGCGACTGGGTCATCATGCCCTGTCCGCGTCCGCCGAAGGGCGGCTGAACCGGAGTGGTCGTGTCTTGAGCGGAAACGGTGATCGCGCCCGCCGCGACAATAGCGACGATAGTGAACAGAAGGAAGAAGGTGCGTTTGGTGAACATGGTGAAGCTCCTTGTTGCTTGACTAATGTCTAAAGGATGCCCCCGTTCGATCAAGCGGGAATGTCGCTTGTATGAAGTTTTGGTAAAGTTTTTGACGCGGGCAGGCTGAAATGAAAGACGCTGCCTGTGCCGGGTCCGTCGCTTTCCGCCCAAAGCTGACCGCCATGCGCTTCGATCAGGTGGCGCGAGATGGTCAAGCCGATGCCGCTGCCGCCGCTGCTGCGCGCCCGCGATTTATCGACCCGGTAAAAGCGCTGAAAGATGCGTTCGAGGTTCTCCGGCGCGATGCCGATGCCGCTGTCGCGGACGGAAAACTGCACCTGATCGCCGACCGGGGCGACGCTGACCTCGACGCTGCCGCCGCCGGGAGTGGCTTGCAGGGCGTTGCCCAGCAGATTGACCAACACCTGACCGACGCGATCCGAGTCGGCGTAAATTGGCGGGATCGTGGGCGGGATGGCGGTCGTCAAGGCGATGGCTTTCTCGGCGAACTGCGGGCGGATGCGCTCGACTGCCGTTTCGACCAAGCTGCGCGAGTCAATCGCCTGCGGGTGGATCGGCATCTGTCCGGCTTCGGCGCGCGAGAGTTCCTGCAAGTCCTGCACCAAGCGCTGCAAGCGGGCGGCTTCGTGGTAGATCAGGTGGAAGGTCTCGTCGTTGGCGGGGATCACGCCGTCTTGCAGCCCTTCCATGTAGCCTTTGATGCTCGCCAGCGGCGTCTTGAGTTCGTGGGTGACGTCCGCCATCAGTTCGGCGCGCAGCGCTTCGGTGTGGTCGAGCGCTTCCGCCATCTGGTTGAAGCTGTGCACCAGTTCCGCCAGTTCGTCGTGTGACGTCGCTTCCAGTCGCTCCTGATAATGCCCGCCCGCGATGCGCTGGCTCAGCTTGACCAGCGCCCGCAGTGGATTGACGATCTGCTGGCTGACCAACCACGTCACCACGACGGCCGCCACCACTGCCGCAAGGCTGGCGTAGATCAGCGCGTCATCGATGGCGGTGCGGAAATTCGCCTCGACCTGCGCGTTGAGTTCCGCCTGTCGCTCGTCGGACATGCCGCCCGCGCCACCCGCGCCCATGCCGCGCTGACCGGCTCCGTTCGCCCCACCCGCACCATTCACGCCGCCCATGAAACCCATCTGCTGAGCGAAGCTGATCGGCGCGACGTAGGCGGTCGAGATCGCCAGCACCGCCAGCCCGATCAGCACGACCAAGAGATGCGAGATGAACAGCTTGCGCGAGAGCTTCATGCCGGTTGATCGCCGAATTTATAGCCGACGCCGCGCACCGTCAGGATGAACTGCGGGTCGGCGGGGTTGGGTTCGAGCTTCTGGCGAATGTGCCCGATGTGGACGTCGACGACGCGATCCTCGCCGTAGAAGTCGTAGCCCCAGACCTGTTCGAGCAGCTGCTCGCGGCTCATGACCATGCCGCCGTAAGTCGCCAGCAGCTTGAGCAGGTCGAACTCGCGGGCGGTCAGGTCGATCAACTCGTCGTCGCGGTAGACCTCGCGGCGCTGCGCGTCGATGCGCAAGTGCTGGAAGTTCAACACCTGACCATCTTCGACGCCGCGCCCGCGCCGCAAGATCGCCTTGACGCGGGCGACCAACTCGCGCGGGCTGAAGGGCTTGGTCAAGTAATCGTCCGCGCCGACGGTCAGCCCGACGACGCGATCCATCTCCTCGGATTTCGCCGTCAGCAGCATGACGTAAACCGCTGACTCGCGGCGGATCTGCTGCAAGACTTCCAGACCATCGATCCCCGGCAGCATCAGGTCGAGGATCACGAGGTCGGGCTTATAGCGCCGAAACAAGGCTAAGCCCTGCACGCCGTCCTCGGCGAGATAAACGGTGTTGCCTTCGGCTTTCAAATACGCTTCGACGATGCCGCGAATCGCGGCTTCGTCGTCAATCACGAGAATCGCTGCCATGCCAAATGTCCACTGCTTACGTTACCGACAGGATAATCCGGCGAGGGGGATGGGTTCAACTGTCGTTTGTTACTTTATACAATCATTAACCGCCAAAGTAGGATCAAGTCGAAGCATTGAAAAAGATTCAACGCAAAGGCGCAACGACGCGAAGACGCAAAGGGGGCACGGCACGCCGTGCCCCTACAACCCCTCACCCCCCAACCCTCTCGCCTACTCAGTCGTCTTCGCGTTAGGGGGATTTTGATGGGGAGTGGCTACAAGATCGCGTTGAACAGCAGACCCGTCAAGATGATCCCGACGGCGACGATGGCGATGAAGGCACCGATCAGGCGGGGTTTCATCACCCGGCGCAGGATGATCATCTCCGGCAGGCTCAAGGCGA
Organism: uncultured Chloroflexia bacterium; assembly: GCA_963727545.1. Classification (GTDB taxonomy): domain Bacteria; phylum Chloroflexota; class Anaerolineae; order Aggregatilineales; family Phototrophicaceae; genus Flexifilum. The sequence goes on along the minus strand of CAVSGS010000021.1, from coordinate 35,876 downwards.
CGACCGACATCATGAACGCCAGCACCGTCCCCAGCGCGACGCCCTTGTCGAGCAGCACGCTGACAATCGGGATGATCCCGGCGGCGTTGGAGTAGAGCGGCACGCCCAGCAGCACCGCTGCCGGAACCGTCCAGAAGGCACTGCCGCCGAGCGTGTCGGCGAGGAAGTCGTCGGGGACGTAACCGTGAATCAGCGCGCCGACGGCGATGCCGATGATGACGTAGATCCAGACTTTGCCGACGATCTCGCGGGTGCTGTCGAGCGCTTGGACGAAACGCTCGTGCCACGTCAACCGCTCCTCGACCAGCTTTCCCTTGCTGCCGACGCGAATTTGATAGACGAACGGCTCGACGTAGGCTTCCATGCCCAGCCGACCGATCACGATGCCCGCCAGCACCGCGATCACCATGCCGGAGACCAGATACAGCCCGGCGACCTGCCAACCGAACATCCCGAACAGCAGCGCCAGCGCGATCTCGTTGACCATCGGCGCGGCGACCAGATAGGAGAAGGTGATGCCGAGCGGCAGCCCGGACTCGACGAAGCCGATAAAAAGCGGCACCGCCGAACAGGAGCAGAAAGGCGTGATCACGCCGATGCCAGCCGCAAGCAGATTGCCGATCCCGGCGCGCCGACCGCCGAGCCAGCGGCGGGTCTGCTCCGGCGTGATGAACGTCCGCAGCAGCGTGATCAGGAAGATCATCACCGAGAGCAGCAGCAGAATTTTGGGCACGTCGTAGAGGAAGAAGTTGAGCGCGCTGCCGAAATGATCGGCGGGACTCAAGCCGAGCAGGGTATAGGTCACGAAATCGACCGCTGCTGGCAGATTGCTGAAAGCGATCCACCACAGGATCAAGACGAGGGCGACGATGCCGAAATCCCGGCGGGTCGTCGACGCTACCGACGGCTGCTCCGGACTCAAGTTTTGCATTTGTGTTGCCATACTGCTGCCTTTATATTCGAGAATTCGAATGTAGATTTGCCGGAAAAAAGCCCGGCACGCGACCGGGCTAGTAGACAGCCGCCCAGAATTTGGTCGGTGGGCACAGCACGCTGTGCCCCTACAAAAACTTGGCGACTGAGCGACGCTAGGAGGCGTTTGCCCGCGCGAGTTCGACGATTTTGGCGCGCGCCGGGATGCGTCCGGCGGAGACGACCTGCTCGTTGAGCACCAACGCCGGGGTGCTGAGGACGCCGTAAGCGGCGATGTCGCCGTAGTCGGTTACTTTGCTGAGCTGATAGTCAATCCCGGCTTCATCCAGCGCGGCGCGAGTTTCGCGCTCCAAGCGCTGACAGTTGGGGCAGCCAGAACCAAGCACTTTGACGTTGAGCATGAAAATCTCCTTTAGATCGATTCAGTTGATTTGGATCAAGTTAGCGGTGGCACACGCCGGGCAGGTGCAGTCCGGTAGGGCGGTAAAACTGAGCGTATCTGCTTCGTCGAGCACGGCGTTGAGCAGGTGCTCCACCCGTTCGTCGACGATGCGATAGTAGACTTGCAGCCCGTCCTTGCGGCTTTCGACCACACCGGCGTCGCGCAGCACCATTAACTGCTGCGAGATGTACGGTTGGCGCTTGCCGAGGGCGTTCTCGATGTGGCAGACGCACAGCTCGCCCCGGCGCAGCATCGCGAGAATTTGCAGCCGGGTCGGGTGCGCCATCGCTTTCAAGAGATCGGCTAGTTCTTCCATGTGAATCATCCGCTACATTCAGCTTTATGAATACAGTTTAGGCGCAGTGAGGGGTGGGTACAGAGTGACGGAAGTCACGATTCGGGGGTGATCTCTGTTTTGCGGGTGTGACAGCGAGAGACGCAGCCTCACTTCTTCTCCGAATTCAGCTTGTGTAGTTGTCTGCTGATCTCACCTCACCCCGCTGCGGTGCGAAACGAAGTTTCGCCCTTAGCTCCCCCTCTCCATTGAAATGGAGAGGGGGTTGGGGGGTGAGGTTCTAAGTGCAGCGCAAGCTAATTTCTGTTGTTACACAAAAAACTGTTTTCCTGAAAACCATACTCATTGAGAGGCGGAGTGAGTTTTGTCCGGGCGAACACACAGGTTCTCCCCCACCCAAACATTGTGAACCGTCATAAGCCCTATGGAGAATATATGCGCTTGCCCTACGCGCGCCGGTGCGTGGTTGACTCGCTTTAGCCGCCTGTTTATAATCGCCCCGCATTGGCGTGGGGATAGTTCCACGCCGCTTTTTTGTCAGTGAGTTGAGAGAAAAACTATGCAGCAAGGTGTTCGCGTGCTGCTGCGCTCGTTCCGTTTCGCCCTCGCGATCGGGTTGGCGCTGGGGCTGGTCGCCGGTGGCGCAAAAGCGCAGGACGGTAATCTGCTGCGCGACGGTGGCTTTGAGGGTACCTATACCAATCGCGGGCGGGCTGACCTTGACCTCCCCGCCGACTGGAACATGTGGTTCGCGGAATCACCCCATGCCGAAGATTGGATGAATCTGCCGCCGAGCGCGGGCGCTTACTCCGGGACGCAGCCATCGCCGCATGGCGGCGCGCAGGCGCTGGTCGTGAACCGCGAATACGCGACCTTCACGGCGGCGGTCTACCAGCAGGTGAGCGTCGACCCGGACACCAACGTCACCGCCAGCGCCTATGCGTTCCTGCGCACCTGTAAAATCCCTTCCGGCGCGAATAGCTGTACCTCGACCAGCGACTCGAACGCCTCGGCGCGCATCGGCATCGATCCCAACGGGGGCACCAATCCCTTTGACGCCGACGTGGTTTGGTCGGCGGATGCCGCGCCCCATGAAGAATGGCAGCAGATGACCGTCGACGCGACGAGCAGCGGATCGATGGTGACGCTGTTCCTGTATTCGACGCAGCAGTGGCCCTATCAAGTCAACACGATTTACTGGGATGACGCCGTCCTCAGTCTCGGCGGAAGCGGCGGGACAGCGGCGGATGCCGCCAGCGCACCGACCCAGCCGCCGAGCAGCAGCGCGCAGTCCAGCGAACGGGTCGTGCACGTCGTTCAGTCGGGCGAGACGCTGGACAGCATCGCCTTCGCTTACGGCAAGACGCGCGACGAACTGCTGGCGATCAACAACATTGCTGACCCGCGCATCATCCAGATCGGGCAGGAGATCATCATCTCGCTGCCGCCGACGCCGACCCCGACGCCCTCGCCGGAAGGCTTCGAACTGACGCTCGCGGCGACGACGCCGACGCTGCTTCCGGCGATCCGGGATGCCGCGCCCGCGCCGGTGATCGAAGTTACGGCGGTCGCGGGTGCCAACCCGCTCGATCCGGCGCTGGCTAAGGCGTCGATCTGCGTGACGTTCTTCGAGGATGCGAACCAGAACCGGATTCAGGACGGCGACGAGGCGACGCTCGCGGGCGGACAGCTTCTGCTCACACGCGACGGCGCACCGGTCGGACAGCATCAAACCGGCGCTGAAGCTGATCCCTACTGCTTCAGCGACCTGATGCCGGGGCGCTACGATCTCCAAGGTGTTGCGCCGTCGGGCTACGGCTTGACGACGCCGGATCAACTGCACGTGAGCAGCTACGCGGGCGCGCAGATCAACGTGGCGTTTGGCGCGGCGGAAGGCGTCGCGGCGGTGGCGCCGCCCACAGCCGAAGTCTCCAGCAGCGGCGAAGCGACCCCGGCAGCTGACCCGAGCGCAGCGAACAACGGACTCGCCAACAACATCGGGTTGATCGTCTTTGGCGTCGCCGGGATCGTGCTGATCGGTGGGATGGGGATCACGATGGTGCTGCTGCGACGCCGTTGAGCTTCCTAGACAATCAGTTTGATTTTGCAGAGTGGGCGCAGCATGCTGCGCCCCTACAAACCTCACCCCCCGACCCTCTCTCCATAGGGCGAGGGGGAGAAAAGCAGATCTGAGATAGTGATGGGTTTTGACCCGTCGCCACGTTCGGGATGAAGTGAGTCATTCCGAAGTTGCGTTAAAATCGGTGTCCTAGAGAAGTATTTGGCTGGAATCCATGCGTAAATTCATCTGCCGATCCCTGATTATGCTGTTGGTCGTGACGCTCGCGCTGCCGCTGCTGGCGCAGGACAGTCGCGGACAGTTATGGGTGCAGTCGTTCGAAGATCGCAACGGCAACGGACAGCGTGACGCTGGCGATCCGTTCCTGACGCACGGCGTCTCGGTCGATCTGCTCAATGCGGACGGCGTGATCGTCGCCAGCGCGACGCTCGACGGCGCGCCGGATGCCAGCCGCAGTCGCGGTTACGTCGGCTTCCTCTATCTCGATCCGGGTACCTATACCGCCGTGATCACCAGCCCCGAACTGACACCTACTACGCCCGATCGCGTCCCGGTGACCATCACCGAAGATGAACTGCCGGTTACGGTGCTCTACGGCGCGCAGCGCGCGACCGTCGCGGCAGCCAATGGCACCGCTGCGTCACCGCTCAACGGCGAGCTGGCGCGGGTGGCACTCTCCGGTTTCGTGACGCTGATCGTGGTCGGCATCATGACCGGCATCGGCATTATGATCTATTTGCTGGTGCTGCGGCGGCGCTATCAAGCCGAGATGAAGCGCTATACGACCGGCAGTATGCGCGCCGTCCGCCTCGATCAAACCGGCGAAATGCGCCGCACCAGCGAGACCGGATCGATGCGGGGCTACGAAACCGCCGAGCCGGAAAATGACGAGGTTTAGTCAGACTGCGCGCTAACGGGTGACATTTGCCACTATGTCCTATCATGCCTTTCGCCTGAAGATCTAAGAAAGCGTGTGAGGAGAAACCGATTATGCGTGTCAAAGTCAACCGTGACGTCTGTAATTCGTCGCTCGAGTTCTGCGAGCGATGCTTGGGGCGGTTCTTGGAGTTCCCTTACGGGTACGAGCGCCGCTGTTTTGAAGAACTGGAAGAAGACGGCAGTGACGAGCTGACCCTCGAAATGCACTCCGGTGGTCACGACGTGACCATGGTGCTCGACGAGGAACAGCGTAAGTTGATGGCGGGCGAGGGTTGGGCTTACTTTGTCGATTTTGCCGTACCGATGTATCGCGGCGAAGGCGACGATAAGGAAACGAAACAAGCCTAACGCTTCGGGTCAAACTGCCGGTCAACAGTAGCTACTTAGATACGATGGGAGCGCCACATTTGTGACGCTCGTTTTATTTTCGGCAGAATCCGATTATTGTCCTGAATTGGGTGTACCGCCGTGGTACTGTGCAAAACAGCGTGGTTACGCCCTTCATTACAAACCTCACCCCTAAATCCCCTCGCCATTGCAGTGGCGAGGGGACTTAAAAGCCTGTTGTGACCTGTTCTGTTCCCCCTCTCCACAACGTGGAGAGGGGGGCAGGGGGTGAGGTAAAGTTAGAAACTGGTTACCATGCTGTCGTGTGGTGGTACCATCGCCGTATGCTCTGAGGCGATGTGCACTGCTAGCGCGGGGCTTGTCCTTCGATGTACTCGCGGCGGACGCGCTCGGTGATGTCGAGGAGTTGGCGCGGGTCGCAGGGGGTATCGTTGACCTCGTACCACAGCGCCGCGAAGAGAATCCCCAGTGCGTGATCGTAGCGCGGTCCCGGCGGCTCGTTGCCGCAGACCACCGCGTCGATCCCCGGCATTTCCAACACGTCGAGCAGGACGTTGACCCCGGCGATATAGCGCACCCAGCGCGGCAGCGGGCGGTGGCGGATCGTCTGTTTCTGTTTGGCGCTCTGGTAGTTGAAACTCGTCTGCGCGCCGACGTCGACGGTGTGGATGTTGTAGACGACGGAGCCGTTGAAGCAGGCGGCTGCCCACATTTCGCGCCCCGGTGCTTGGACGAGAATTTGCGGCGAGGTCGCCGGGAAAAGCTGCTCGAAGGTCGCTAACAGGCGAATAGGGGGATCGATCATCGGGTTCAATGAAGCTGCTCCCAAGAAACTGAAAAGAGTTCACGCAAAGACGCGAAGACGCAAAGACGCAAGCCACGAATGTTAAAGCTTGGTCAGAGCGCTCTTAATGTGCTCCGACTCTATCATAGAATCTGGTACAATCGAGGGCGTTCAAGCAAATGCTCGACGCCGTGATGAGACAAAATCTTCGCTACTGGTTCGTTTTTACCCTAATTACCTTCGTCGCCGTTTTGGTCGCGCCGTCGGAACCGTCGCTGCAAGCGCAGGACGGCGTTGCCGTCGCCAGCGCCGAGACGTGTGCCCCGGTCTTACAAGAACTTTGGACGAATGCCAGCGCCGCCTGTATCAATCAGCCGGGCGGCTATGTCTGCAATGGGGGCGCGGCTCCGGCTGCCGAGCCGTCCGGCTTGGTCAGCAACGCGCTGTCGTCGGTCGGCGCGCTGGTCGATGTCGGCACCGTCGATGCGATCCGCACCCCGCCGATCACGACCGAGAACGCCAGCCTTGGCGTGGCGTGGCTCCGCCTGCCTGATCCGCTCAACGTGACCGTGTTGATGATCGGCGACGTGACCCTGTTCGACGTGACGCCGCCGGATTTCCCGGCGTGGACGTCCAGCTTGATCCAGAGCAGCACGGCAGCGGCGACCTGTGCCGCCGCGCCGAAGAACGTGGTCGTCTTTCAGAGCGAAACCTACGCGAATATCGCCGTCAACGGCAGTTCGCTGACTTTGGGCGGGACGGTGCTGGTCACGACCGACGATACCAGTACGATCTTCGTCGGCTTGTCCGGGCAGTCGAGTGTGTTGGCGCTGGGTCAAACCCAGTCGCTCCCGGCGGGCGAGCAGATCCGCGTCGCTCACGATGCCGGGAATATCGCCAACCCGACCTCAGCGCCGACGGTCGCCGTCCCCTTCGACCCGACTTACGTGGCAAATCTGCCGGTGGCGCTGTTCGACCGTCCGTTTGTCCTGCCGCAGCCCGGTTTTGCCACCACGCAGGGCGCGATCAACCTGCGCGTGTCGCCCGACTTGTATTCGAGTGTGATTACGCAGGTTCCCGGCGGGCAAGCGCTCACGATTTTGGGGCGCAGCGAGGATAGCACGTGGTACAACGTGCAGTTGAGCGATGGTCAAACCGGTTGGATGGCGGCGGATTTGCTGGCGAGCAATGTCGGCGACATCACCGCCGTCTACTCGGCGACGCCGCTGCCGCCGCAGCGCCTCGGCGAGTTGGGCACGAAAGGGCGGATCACCGCGCCGGCGGGGGCGAATCTGCGGCGCGGACCGGAAGCGGTCTATGCGGCGGTCGGCATTGTCGGCGACGGCACGCTGGTCACGCTGCTGGCGCGCAGCCCGTTGATGAATGGTTGGGTCAAGGTGGAAGCGAACGGCATCACCGGCTGGATCTCGCTGCTGGCGCTGGAAACGCAGGCTTACATCGATGCGCTGCCGGTCGATTACAACATCCCGGCACTGCCGACGCCGACGCCGATCCCCGGATCATTCGGCAACGCTTTCCCCGATCCCGACGGCGGGGGATGATTACTAACCCCACCCCCGCTGCGCTTCCCCTCCCCGAATTCAGGGAGGGGAGAGTGCCTTTGCCCGTTTGGGGGGCAAGTGATCAGATTTGAATCCTTCTCGACCTAGCAAACGTGCTTTTAAACACCTTCATATTATGCCGCTACAACCCCTCACCGAGATCGTGGGTAGGGGCAGGTTTTAAACCTGCCCCTACAACCTCACATGCATTTGCCCCGGTTTATTCCGCCGGGAAGGGGTTGCGCGGGAACCCGCTCTGATGCCAGTAGGGATAAGTCTTGTCCATCGTGCTGGCGGCGTCGAGCTTGGCGATCTGCTCCGGTGTCAAGTTCCAGCCGACCGCGCCGAGATTCGAGCGGAGCTGTTCCTCGTTGCGCGCGCCGATGATCACGTTGGCGACGGTCGGGCGCTGCAACAGCCAATTCAGCGCGATCTGCACGTGACTCTTGCCGGTTTCGGCGGCAATTTCATCCATCACATCGACGATGTTGTAAAGCATTTCGGGACGTTCCGGTCCCTCGCCGCCGCCCTGTCGCTGCCGACCATCGGGCTGCGGTTGATTGCGGCGATACTTACCGTTCAGCCGTCCACCCGCCAGCGGACTCCAGACGATGGTCGCGACGTGCTGATCGACGGCAAGCGGCATCAATTCCCACTCGTACTCGCGGCTGACCAACGAGTAGTGGGCTTGATGCGCGGCGTAGCGCGTCCAGCCGTAGCGATCCGACATGGCGAGCGATTTCATCAAGTGCCAGCCGGAGAAGTTCGAGCAGGCAAGGTAGCGGACTTTGCCGCTCTGCACCAGCGTGTCGAGCGTGCGCAGCGTCTCCTCGACCGGCGTCTGGGCGTCGAAACCGTGCATCGTGTAGATGTCGATGTAGTCAGTGTTCAAGCGGCGCAAGCTGGCTTCAATCGCGTTGATGATGTGGTGGCGCGACGAGCCGAGGTCGTTGGGACCGTCGCCCATGCTGAAGGTCGATTTGGTCGAAATGATGACCTCGCTGCGGCGACCGGCGATCACTTGACCGAGGATTTCTTCCGATGCGCCGGTCGAATAAACGTCGGCGGTGTCGAACATATTGACGCCCGCCTCTAGGCACAGGTCGACGATGCGGGCGGCTTCGTCTAACTGCGTTTTGCCCCACGTGCTGAAGAAATCGCCGCGCCCGCCGAAGGTCGCCGTGCCGAAGCTCAGCACCGGAACTTTTAACCCACCGATTGATCTGAATTCCATGCTCTACCTCTGCTATCTGCGTCTAAGAAATCTTCGTCTAGCATAACGTTTGTGCTCCACCCTGCAAATAACCAATCACTGGAGGCGAAAATGTGAAAAACGTAAATTGATCGTCGATTAGCCTAGCCTAAATCTGATTTATATGATGGAATAGAGCACAAAGTCCTTCTGAAAGGAGTCCGATGGAGCAAAATCCTGCAATTGCCCTGTTTCTTGCGCTGGGCATCATCATCGCTGCGTCGCGTATTGGGGGTACGATTTCGCGCCGGTTCGGACAACCGCGTGTCCTTGGCGAATTAATCGTCGGCGTGATCTTGGGACCGTCGCTGCTCGATCTGCTGAATGCGCCGGTGCTGCATGGCGTCGATCTGCACGAGACGATCACCAATCTCGCCGAACTCGGCGTGCTGCTGCTGATGTTCATCGTCGGCTTGGAAGTAAATATCAAAGAACTCGCCAAAGTTGGCAAGATCGCCGTGATCGCCGGGTTCTCCGGGGCGATCGCGCCGGTGATCCTCGGCATTCCGCTGGTGATGCTGTTCGGCTATTCGTGGCAGCCGGCGTTGTTCGCGGGCGTGACCCTAGCGGCGACGTCAGTCAGTATCTCGGCACAGGTCCTGCTCGAACTGGGCTTCCTGCGCACGAAAGTCGGTAACGCGCTGTTGGCGACCGCGCTGATCGACGACGTGCTGGCGATTCTGCTGGTATCGCTGGCGGTGGCGATCTCGGTCGGCGGAGCAGGCGAAGCTGCCAGCGTCGATCCGGGCGCGCTGCTGCTGATCATTGTGCGGATGGCGGCGTATATCGGCGGCGCGTTCCTGATCGCGTGGTTCGTACTGCCTCGCCTGATGAATTTCCTCGACGGCTTGCCGGTTGTCAAACAATCCTACGGTATTGCGGCAATCGCGCTGCTGGCGGCGCTGCTGTTCGGTTGGTCGGCAGAGGCGTTGGGCGGCGTTGCGGCGATCACGGGGGCGTTCATCGCCGGTGTGGGCTTCAGCCGCGCCAAAGAGGACGTCAAGCACGAGATCGAAGAAGCCGCAAGCTACATCGCTTACGCCTTCTTGGTGCCGATCTTCTTCATCAACGTGGGTCTGGAAACCGATCTGAGCACGTTTCCGCTGTCGGCGCTGCCGTTTGCGGGGCTGATGTTGATCGTCGCACTCGTTTCGAAACTGGGCGGCTGTGGCTTGGGCGCCAAGCTGGGCGGCTTCGACAATCAGCAGTCGCTGCAACTGGGCGTCTGCATGATCTCACGCGGTGAAGTTGGGCTGATCATCGCATCGCTAGGGTTGTCGGTCGGCGTGTTCACGCCGGATCAACCGCTATTTGCATCACTGTTTCTCGTGATTGTGCTCACGACGGTCGTGACGCCGATATTCGTGCGCCAAGTATTTCCGAAAGGGGAGCAAGCATCATGAAACTGGTGCTGTTGATTACGCCACAGATCGATAAAGGTTTGGACGTAGCGCAGGCTTGGCAGGAAGCGGGCGCACCCGGCGTGACGATCATCCGATCGCACGGCTTACATACGCTGCAAAAGGAGCTGCAATCCGGCTCGGTGGAACTGCCGCGCATGGTTGTCTCGATGGGGGCGGCGATGGCGGCGATCATCGACAACGTAGAAGAACGCGGCGAGGTGATCATTTCCATCGTCGAGGACGAGTTATGCGAAGCGGTCATCGCAGCGGCGAACGAAGTGCTCGGCGATTTGACCTCGCCGAACGCGGGCGTGCTGGTCACGCTGCCGATTGAACGGGCGGTCGGTGTGCGGCATCACGACCGCAGCTAAGGGCTTGTCTCGAAAGACGATTCTGGTATAATCGGAGTCGCATTGGGGAGTCGCCAAGTGGTAAGGCAGCGGCCTTTGGAGCCGCCTACCGTAGGTTCGAATCCTACCTCCCCAGTTCAAGAGAAAAGCGCCTTCGCAGGCGCTTTTTGGTTCCCTCAATAAGGTTCGAATCCTACCAGCCCGTCAACTAAAATCAACGAATTTGGTAAGACTCAACACTTCTCGATCTTCTTTAAACGAATCTTGCCTACCCTGTGAAATCATGGCGCACCAGAAAGTTCGAATCTTGGCTGTGGAGTCAGAGAGAAGAAAAGCCCTTCCCAACGTCTGGAAGGGCTTTTTCTTGTGTAGCGAGGTTCAAATTCCATGTCAGGGGTGCAAGCTACCACATTAGTTCATCGCAAATGTGTATATTCACTAGATAGATGTTCGATCCCTGTCCTCGCCGTTTTTCTCTCAAATTGATAGAGGGATAAGCGCTGATTCGAACTCCTCTCGCTCGAAAATCGGTTGAGATGGGTTCGAATCATTATGGGCGCGCGAGATCAGGATCAAGAGTCTCGTGCGCCCATACACTAGAGGTTTTTGCGACAGCGGCTATTCGTAACGCAGCACGTTGAGGGGGCGTTCGCCTGATGCACTCCACGCGGTCGAGATCGCCGCGACCAGCGAGACGATCACGCACAACAGCATGAGCAGCAATGCTGTGCCCACTGGAATGGCTGATCCCGGTGCGCCGGTCGTACCGATCAACACAACCAGAGCAGCCAGTCCGATGCCCACGCCGATCAAGCCGCCAATCAAACCGAGAATACCGTTTTCGAGCAGGATCATGAACAGGACTCGCTCACGCTGCAACCCCACCGACTTCATCACGGCGATTTCACGCCGCCGCTCCATGGTGGTCAGCGCCACCGAGTTGGCGATCACGACCCCGCCGACGATCAAGCCGAGCAGCGCGACCATGGTTGGGAAGGCGGTGAACGTGCCGAGTAAATTGGTAATCAGCCGCGTGAGCGCCGCATTATCAATCACGAAGACACCGGGTACGCCGGAAAGCTGCTTGCGCAGCGCTGCCACCTGCGCTTGGTCCACCTGAGCGACGATACTCGTGGAGGTCGGCTGCATACTCGCGGGAAAGGCGTCGGCAGGCGCATAGTTGTGAGCATCGGCACTGCCAAACCCGGTTTGCGCCGTCACGCCGACGACCTCAAAAGTCACGGTCGGCGCATCTCCACTCGCGGCGGACTGCCCATCCCCGCTTTCCAAGGCAAACGTCAGCTTATCGCCAACGCCGATCCCGGCAGCCGTGACAAAGCGGCTGTCCCCAATCACCATAACCGCATTGCCCCTATCGGCGGGCGTGAGTTGGCGTCCCGCGAGGAAATTCTGTTCCGGCAGAGCCGTTAAGTCCGCCGCCCCGACGCCGCCAAGCGCCGACTGCAGGTATTTCAGCGGGTTCGCCCGCTGTTCGTCGGTCGCGCCAAAAGTGTCTAATTCGTCGCGGGCAGCCGCTAGGCGTGCCCGCAGGTCGTCCACCGTCAGCGTCGTATCGCCTTCCTGCAGCGAGACCAAGTTCAGTGCGTAACTGCGCTGCACTTGATACTGCTGCACACCCGGCGTCTGGTCGAGCACGCGGGTGATATTCGGGAGCTGGGCGGCGAAGCCCATGCTGATCGTCACGTTACCGCTGCTGGCGGAAACTAGCGCAGAGGAGAGCAAGCTGTTGAACGAATCCGCCAGCAGCGTGATCGTGCTGAGCGAGAAGACGCCGATCACCAGCGCCAGCAGGGTCATCGAGGCGCGTCCACGCCCCGCCACCATTTGCCGCAGAGACAGCTTCAGGTCGATGACGCCAAACGAAGGGACAAAACGTCCGATCAACCAGATCACGAGGTTTAAGAGCAGATACAGCAGTCCGGCGGCAAAGAACGCCCCGACCACCAGCGCGATCGCGCTGGCGAAGCTGCCGAGGATCGTTTGCGCGATCAGGCTCAGGACGAGAATGATCAGCCCCAGCGATAACAGCGTTTGCACGCGCCCCGTTTTGGGGATCACGGCGTCGCTGGGGCGCAGCACGACACCGGGACGCACCTGCCCGGCGGTGAGCGTCGGCAGGAAGCCAAAGACCGTTGTCACGATCACCCCCACCACAAAGCCAGTGATCGCCGCCGACGGGGACAGGACAAAAGGCAGATTCGTGGCAAGCACGCGCTCTGCCACGCCGCGAATCACGAAAGTCAGTATCCAGCCCAAGACAATTCCGATCAGGCTGCCGAAGATACCCATCAGCACCGCCTCGATCAGGAACAGGAGCGTGATCTGACTGCCCTGCAAGCCCAGCGTCTTGAGCACGGCAACCTCGACGGTGCGCCGCCGCACAATCACCTGCATCGTGTTGATGATGCCAATACTGCCAATCAGCAGCGACAGCAGCCCCATCACGGTCACGAGTTTGTTGATCGTGTCGGAGAGCTGCGTGTAACTCTGGCGCAGGTCTGCGGTCGTCGTCGTGGCTGCGAACGGAAATTGCTGCCGCAGCGCGCGACTAATCTCGGTCACTTGGGAGGGATCCGCGAGCTGGATAAAGATCACGTCGGCTTGCGGCTGGACATCCCCGAACAGTGTAATTGCGCTTTTGTCCAAGTAGTAAAAGCCGAACAGCGACAACAGGGTATCCGAGGCGGGGTTCTTGACTTCCTGCGACGTCTCGACAATCCCCCGCAAGATGAATTCGGCATCCGAGCCATTGATCTTGACACTGTCGCCGACTTTGGCGTTCAGGGTCTGCGCGACTGAAGCGCTCAGGACAATGTCGGTCGGTGTCGTCAGCAATTGAGCGAGTGGCTGTCCCGCCTGAGAGGTAATCGTCCCATAAAACGGATAGATGTGAGGATCAATCAGAAGCGGAACAATCTGACTCGCTTCGGCGCCGCTCGCAGGCGCGACCAGTGTCGTCCCTTTTCCGCCACCGAGCAGGAGACTGATCGGATCCGCCAGCTGCTGACGATAAGTCACCTGCGCCTGACCGGGGTAATTCTGATCCAGCCAGTTCTGAAGCGCCTGAATTCCGCCCTCACCGATCAGAAAGCTGTCCTGCTGCTGCCCAAAAATCGACTGGGTCTGCCTGACCAGCAGCCCGTCCGCGACAGCCTGATTGACCTCGTCGGCGTGCCCCATAAACTCAGAATCCGACTGAAGCTGAATGTCGCCCCGGTTGCTTTCCTGTAAGCTGCCCACCAGCGAACTCTGGATCATGACTGCCAGCGTTTGCAGCGAGACAATCGCTGCCACACCCGCTGCAATGCACAGCAGCGAAAAAAACGTGCGCTGCCCATTCACGCGCAGATCGTTGAACGAGTGCCTCAGGTAGAAGCGGATATTTTCGAACATCACTGACCTCCGTAAGGGAGTAGTTCGCCGGTCACGTGTTTTTCCCTGAGCACCTGCACCGCCGCCTGCTGCGCCGTCGAGCGCGGGTCGTTGTCATCAGAGATTTGACCATCTACAAGGGTGATGAGGCGATCCAACTGCGACGCGACATTCGGATCGTGGGTGACGATGATCACGGTGGTGTTGGTCTTCGCCTGCACGTCGCGCAGCGCACTCATGACCGCGTCACTCGCTTCGCTGTCTAGGCTGCCGGTCGGTTCATCGCACAGGATGAGCGGCGGATGGTTGGCGAGTGCGCGGGCAATCGCCACACGCTGCTGCTGCCCGCCCGAAAGCTGGGTCGGGCGGTGATCGAGCCGGTCGCCTAAGCCGAGCATCACAAGGAGTTCTTTGGCACGCTGATTGGCATTCCCCGCCCGTTTCGCCGAGAATTGGAGCGGCAGCGCTACGTTTTCCAGCGCCGTCAGGGTGGGAATCAGATTGAAGAACTGAAAGACGAACCCGATCTTCTCGTTGCGGATGCGCGTCAGGGCGCGCTCGCTCATGTTTGTGATGTCGGTGCCGTCGATATAGACCTTGCCGCCGGTCGGCGTATCCAGCCCGCCGATTAAGCCGAGCAGTGTCGATTTGCCGCTGCCCGACGGTCCAATGATCCCCATAAATTCGCCGCGATTGACGCTCAGCGAAACACCGCGCAGTGCGTGGACAGCCACTTCGCCGAGTTGTAAATCCTTGCGCAGGTCTTCAACGCGCAGGACTTCATCGTTCCCAATTGCCTGTAGCATAGATGACTTCCTTTTGAACCTTACCCTCTGACAAAACCCGCTTCTGCTGACAACGATCCACGGCTCAACTGCGACCGAATTCCATACATATCCGACACAGTGCTTGGTCGGGTTTAGCTGGTCTGTGCTACAGTGATGACGACTTTTCCCTTGGCGTGCCCGGTTTCAAGATAGCGGATCGCTTCAGCCGTTTCGGTAAGCGGGTAGCATCGGTCGATGACAGGTTTTACTTTGCCGCTTTCGAGAAGCCCTTTCAGGAAAACCAGATCCGCCGGGTTTGGTTGCATGGTTGGCATAAGACCGACTTGCATCCCTCCGGACTTCGACCTGCGGGGACCAAGGATCATGTGTTCGAACAACAGCCGCATATTGGTGAATCCAGCGATGACGCAAGCCCCCTGAGGTTTGAGTGCGCGCTGATAGTCGGAAATGGAACGATTTCCAACAGCACAGTAAATCAGGTCATACTGCTGCCCGTTATTGGTGAAGTCTTCGCGCGTGTAATCGATGACGTGGTCCGCGCCGATCGAGCGCACCATGTCCAAATTCCGGGTGCTGCACACGCCGGTCACTTCAGCCCCGTAGGATTTGGCAATCTGAACGGCAAACGTGCCGACGCCGCCAGATGCCCCATTAATCAAGACCTTTTGCCCAGCCTGTATATGTCCGGTATCACGCAGACCCTGCAAAGCGGTGAATGCCGCTAAAGGGACGGCTGCTGCTTGCTCGAATGTCAGGTTTGCCGGTTTCAACCCCAATGCGGCATCTTCCCTGACACAGACGTACTCGGCAAAACTGCCCATCTCGCTGAGGGACAGGCATCCAAAGACTTCATCCCCCACGTGAAACTGCGTGATGGCGCTGCCCACCGCTTCAACGCGCCCCGCCAGATCAGCGCCAAGCCGGTGGTTTTTCGGTTTGAAAAACCCGTTGACTAAGCGAGCCAAGAACGGGGTGGCTCGCATTGTGTGCCAGTCCGCTGGATTTGCGGATGCCGCGTGAATCTTCACCAGGACTTCATTGTCCTTCGGCGTTGGTTTTTCGACGTCTGCGAACTGAAGCACATCCGGCGACCCGTATTGTGTGTAGACAATGGCTTTCATTTGACAATCTTCCTGATTTAAGATCAGTTGTTGTTATTGAGGACGATCCAAAACCAACCGTGAGCGGAGTGGGGAGGGTATTGTTTTAACCCTCCCTGACCCGCTGGACGTATCGCCAGCGAACTAATCGGCTCCGGTTTGGCTGAATTGGGGGCTTACATTATCAGCGACGTATTCTGAGACCTGCGCGCGCCGTTCTGACCAGAGCGCATATCCCAGCGAAGCTAGAGCTAACCCCACCGGCACCGCCGCATACCGCTGAAGCTCGTGCGGGAGCACCCCAGCTAGGGGAGTCAACACGGAAGCGACGACAAGCAGACCAGCCGCCCAGCGGGGCAGGATGCGAGCGCGGAGCGTAGCAATGCCAAACAACAGACCGCCGAAAATGTACAGAACCGACAATAGGGCATAGAGCGCTGGGAGAGCGCCGAGGTTTGTCTCGACGGGGTGCCCATTGACGATCCCGAAGAACCCCTCTACAAATGTCGGTGCCACAGTCGCCAACAGCGGAATAATAAAGGCTTCGGCGAAGATAAAGGCCAGCTCGAACGCCCAAGCGAGGCTAAATATGAGAAAGCCGACCAGACCAAGCCAACCGGCCTTTTTCATCTGTCGGGCGTAGATCGCCGTAATGCCGAGCAGAAATAGGAGGGACATAATCACCTTCAGCGGGGTGATGATTCCCCATGCGCTGGTCGTAACTGACTCAAGAGCATCCGCTGGATGGATTGGCTGAATAGCCGCGAAAAATAATCCTGCCGCTATCGTTCCTAAGCCTGCCCAACGGATGAGATTGGAAGCGGTTATCTTCATTTTGCTCTCCTTGACTGCGGTTTGCTTGCTGCTATTCATGTGCTTGTTTCCTTTTGAACGATAACGATCAGTGTTAAAGCTTGTTCTGTGACTTTTCTGGCTTAACGTGAATGACTGAGAGCAATGGCATTCCCAAATCACGCACTTTTCTGAGCAATCCATGTAGGGCAGCCTGATCAACCACCGTGCCGGTTAACAGCGTCTCGCCATTGTCTTCTCGCGTGATGGTTAGTCCTTCAAACCAGTCTGCCCAGCGGTCATCAAGGTGTCCCTTGATGCGAATCTCATAATGTCCGGGCTCGTGATACCCCTCATTCGATGCGGGTGTCGTAGTCATTCTGCGCCTCTTGCATCTGCCTCCTCTGGATCAATCTTCATGTCGCTTATGGGCTTCGTTCTTGTAAAGACAATACAAATCAATGTGATGAGCAGTCGTCATTACGTGTAATGATTGATATGATGATTTGTGAATAGGGAGACTGTGGGGGCTGACAGGGTAGGTTTTTAACTCTACGCTTACCTCACCCCAAAATCCCCTCCCATTACATAGAGAGGGGACTTTAAACACCCTTTGTAACCTGTTTTTACCCCCTCTCCACATCGTGGAGAGGGGGCAGGGGGTGAGGTTAATTAAATACCTACCCTTGTTAGGACTGTGGGGGTGGGAAAAAGTCCCGGCACTTGGTTCGACCAACCCGCCGGGGGTGCGGGGCGCTACAACAGATTCGAGCTCTTCAGCCCGGAGGACTGCTATTCGACGACTGCTCACGCCAAGCTTGGTGTAAATGTTTTGAGTGTGAGTTCGCAAGGTGTTTAAGGACACCATGAGTTCGCGGGCAATTTCCGGTCCACTCAAGTCGGTTCCGAGCAGTCGCAGCACATCAAGCTCACGCTCGCTCAACGGGTCGATCAAAACCTGACTGACCGGCGGACTGTCCTCAGCTTTGCCAAAGGCGGACAGGAGTTGACGGGCATAGTTCGGGGCGATGCCGCGTTTCGCAGCCATTTCCAGCAGAGTCGCCATGGGCACGCCCTCGTCTACAAATAGGCGGACATAGCCTTCCGGCTCAGCCAGCGTCAGGGCGCTTTCAAGTGGCACAAGCGCGGCGGGGATGTCACCTTGCATCTGGTAGGCGAGCGCCTGCAGCACCAAGATTTCGATGATGCTTCTCGTCCGCCCCCCTCCTTCCGCCGCTAGCAGCAGGCGCTCAAGGAGCCCCACTGCCTCGAGCAGAGAGCGGTTGGCATGGTCGATCTTGTAGCTGGCGAGCAGCACCCTCGCCAGCGTAATATGTTCAAACTCATGCAGATAGCTCAGGTCGTCGTCGACCGATAGCCCCTGCTCACGCGCCCAGCCAAAGGCTTCGCCCAACCGCCCCTGCATGATCCATACGCGTGCCCGTAGCGCCGGGACAGGACGCACATTGGGGGAGAAGTCACTCGCATACAGGCGTTCAGCCTCTTGAAGTAGGTCAAGCGCACTGTTCAGATCACCCTGAGCTTCTCGTAGTCGCGCCATGGCGACCCGCCAGCGATACGGGTTCTGTGGGAATCCGATGTATTCACCGAGTTCCTTGCTTCTGAGCAGGTGCTGCATTGCGGAATGCAGATCATTTCGTTCACGGTAGATCGCGCTCATGCCCACGTGCATGTCGGCTGCTCCCCTTAGTACTGCTGTGCCCGGCACAGAGGAGATGCCCAACGCTTGCTCGTAGGTTCGCATGGCATCGTGGAGGCGACCTTGGGCAATCCGAATGTCCGCCAGAGCGATAGCGCCTCCGACGGTGTCAGCAATGTTTCCAGCCTTCTGCAATTCAGCCATGCCTTCGGCATATGATCGGTGCGCTGCTTCGAGATCGCCAATTGTCCAAGCTGCGAGTCCGAGGATCGCCGCTGCTCCTCCCCGCAAGAGATGATTATCCTCTGGGACAAGGTCAAGTACTCGCTGGGCGTAGGTCACGGTGTTAGGTAAATCGCCCCGAACTAGGGACTGTCCAGCGCGATGCAGTGCTATCGAACCGGGTAACTGGCGAAACGCCTCTTCGTCCTCAATTACGCGCTCAGCAGATGGAGCTGCATTTCCTCCACGCCTATCGGTGGTCGTATCAAGCCACCGTTCGGCATCGCGCAACCGGGCTTCAACACCCTCGAGTTTGCCATTGCTCAGTAACGCACCGGCATAGTGATCGCTGAGCACAGGTCGGCAGCGGACGAACTCGTCGGGAAGCAATTGAAGCCAGCTCAGAACTACGGTCTCCTGTCTATTCCTGAGCATGGCAGGCACCGCCTGCTCGATCATGCCCGCCGCGCGCTTGAAGTCTTGGGCAGCCAGCGCGTGCCGGATCGCATCGGCGATCGAACCATCATGCTCGTACCATTCGCTAGCGCGCTGGTGCAGCGTAGCGACCAGATCGGGCTGCTCCGCCATCAAATGCGCAGAGAGCACGTCGGCAAAGAGGCGGTGGTAGCGAAACCAATGGCGCTTATCATCCAGCGGCACGACAAAGAAGTTGCCTCGCTCCAGAGCTTCCAACCGCTCGCTGCCTTTCTCTTGTCCCGTGACGGCTTCGCACAGTGAGCCATTCAAGCGGTCAAGAATGGCGGTCTGGAGCAGGAAGCTCCGCACCTGTTGGGGCTGACGCCGCAGGACTTCTTCGACCAGATAGTCCACGATGTACTGGTTGTCCCCGGCGAACGCCCGGACGAACTGCGCCATGTCATTGCGCCCCCGCATGGAGAGGGCAGCCAGCTGAAGTCCAGCAATCCAGCCTTCGGTGCGGTTTTCCAGTGCGGCAACTTCCTCCGCCGAGAGGTCGAGATCCATCACCTGATTGAGGAAAGCGACTGCTTCGCCGGGTGTAAAGCGTAGATCGGCGGCGCGCAGTTCGGTCAATTGATCCCGTGCGCGTAATCGCGCTAAGGGGAGTTGTGGATCTTCGCGAGTTGTGATGACTAGGTGCATCTGGGGTGGCAGGTGATCAAGCAGAAAGGTCAGGGCACTGTCTATCGATCTGGAATCAATCACGTGGTAGTCGTCGAAGACGAGGAAATAATCGTTCGGGAGGGCGGCAATTTCATTGAGCAGTGTCGTCAGAATCGATTCGATTGGCGGTAGTCGAGGGGATTGCAGCACGTGCAACAGCTCGTCACCGATGGTCGGCGCAATCGTCTGCAGCGCGGCGACGAAGTACGTCAGAAAGCGCGAGAGGTCGTTATCGCCTTCATCCAGCGACAGCCAAGCTGCTGGTTGCTCGCAACCGGCGAGCCATTCGCTGACCAGTGTGGTTTTACCAAAGCCGACGGGGGCAGACACGACGATCAGTTTGCGGTGCAGCCCCTCATTCAACCGCTCGGTCAGGCGAGGTCGTAGGACAACCTTGGTGCGAGGCGGGGGAAAATAAAGTTTCGTGGCTAAAATCGGTATCGGCATGGCGCAAGTATAGAATACACCTGCAAATCAGTATAGAGGTATGGATTCAAACCTGCTTGGTTGTCAGGGGTAAGAGAGCGCACTGCGGGTGTCTCTATTGATACATTGTCTCTATTAGAAAGACTTATCATGCTGGATGCAGTGATTGTGGGTGGCAGCAGCGCCGGATTGAGCGCTGCATTGGTCTTGGGTCGGTCATTGAGAGAGGTCGTCGTCATCGATGACCAGAAGCCTTGTAATCGTTTCTCTCGCGCATCCCACGGTTTCTTGACCCGTGATGGGATTCAACCATCCGAATTATTGCAGCTTGCACGTCAACAGCTTGAGCAGTATCCAACTGTCGCTGTTAAAACGGTAACCGCAGTGCAAATTGAAAAAACCGACGCCGGATTCGAGATCCTGAGTTCAGATGCCTCCAAGCTGCAAGCACGAATCATCTTACTCGCCACTGGTTTGCACGACGAACTACCCCCGCTGGACGGTATCGAAGCATTGTGGGGAAAAAGCGTATTTCATTGTCCATACTGTGATGGTTATGAGGTTAGGGGTCAAGCCATCGCGGTTTATGGCGTGGATGAGGCGGCGCTTCACCAAGTGATGATGCTTCGTAATTGGACAGACAATCTGACGCTTTGCGCTGCTAATGGATGGAAACTTTCTGGAGCGCAGCGCGAAAGACTTACTCGATTTGGGATACAAGTCGTTGAACAACCGATCGCGGCGCTAGAAAGCACAGGCGCTCAGATACAGGCTATACGATTTGTCGATGGCACATCGTTGAACTGCGACGCTTTGTTCATTCGTCCAAAAACGACCCATAGGACCTCTTTTGCTCACGATTTGGGCTGTCAAGTCGATGAGCACGATGTGGTACAGGTTGATCTGCGAGGTCGAACGAGTGTCGAGGGCATCTATGCAGCGGGTGATTTATCGTCGCCGGTGAGAAGTGTCGCAATCGCCGTGGGACAAGGTGCAGCAGCGGCTTACGGGATCAATGCCGATCTCGTCGACCGAGATTTTTCCTGAACCGAGAGCAGGCGACTCAAGTCGAGATTTAGGTAAAGCGGATGATCCCTTGACTGCAAGGTTCGCGGCACGCTGTGTCCGCTTGTTACCTGTGATAAAGGAATAATCCCCACCGGATAGCAGCAGCACCCCTGTCAGTTGGTGCCATAGCACATAAACACTGAGGTAGGTTTCGGCGTCGGTGGTGTTGGACTAGTCTCGGGGTGCAGATCAGCGCCGACTGCCGGGGGTGGGAAATCGATCAGATCTGTGTTATACTGATTGTTAGGTGCATATCCTGTGCATTGTTGAATTTCTACCTCAAGTAAGTTCCCACACTCGGAAATCCGAGTCCGCTGTCAGCCTGATCCATTTACTAGACAAAAGCCACCATTAATGGCGGATGTTCTCGTGCAGCCATCGCACACCTACGCCCTCAAAGCTGCTCATAAATGCTCAAAGTGAGGCATATCATGGAAAAAGTCGTATTGGCTCAAATCGCCTATCGCGCTTATGGAGACTGGATCGAGTGGAAAACACCGCTCGGAAACCCGCTTCCGAGTTGGAACGAACTGCCCATGTATCTACAGAATGCTTGGACAGCAGCGGCAGAAACTGTTGCCATTCAGGTTCGCAAAGACGGACTCATGATCTCGGAACACTCCAACTAACGGCGTTCCCTCGGTTGAGATTAGGTTTCGTGGGCAATGCCTCTGAACCTCGCTCGCTGCTGTTACCCCATTTCCCTGAACGAGCAAGTTTCGTTATTGACCAATCAAGCACAAGGATGCCCTTATGGCTATCTATCATCCGATCCTATCGCCGATCCTGCACCTGTTTCGGCTCACGCTAAAAATTAGGGGCAAGCTGTCGAATACATACTCGATGGGTGAGAGCGTCGAAGATGCATTTCAGCGTTATCTCGCGCGGATCATCAAGCTCGAAGAGAAATCCGAAGATGTTGTATTTGTCGATGGCGACCTCGCTGATCCGCACGCGCATCTGCCTCAATAGTTGTTGGGCAGTGTCATCGCACGCTCAGATCCCATCGAGCGAACCCTACCGACGTAACCATTCCGTCTGATACAAAGGCTCAGATTTGCTGACATTGAGCAAGATCTGAACCTTTGACTTCTGCTCATAAGCCACCCACAGACGGCGACATTGGTCCCTTCCACACGAAGTGATGGTTTGTTTCATGAGCGACCAGCAAAGAAGGCTTCCTTAGGAGGAATCCATGCTCGATCACATCCTTGTTCCCCTAGATGGCTCGCCGCTTGCCGAGTGCGTGCTGCCTCATGTCATTGCCATTGCCAAAACCTTTAGCGCTCAGGTTACCTTAGTCCACGTCTTGGAACAGCCTTCGGCATCGCTTCGACTGCCAAAAGCCGATCCGTTGGATTGGTATCTCAAGAAATCGTCGGCAAATCTGTATCTTGCGACCGTGAAAGCCCGGCTAGAAGCAGATCATTTAACCGTCCAAACCGCGCTGCTCGAGGGCAGAGCCGCCGAAAAAATCGTCGAACTGGCGCACGGCATACAAACGGACTTGCTGATCTTGAGCGGCTATGGGGAAACCGGAGACAACAACGGGGGCGTGAGCAGCATTGTCCAGCACATCCTTGAGCGGGTACGGGTTTCAACCCTGATTGTTCGAACCAGCCAGCCAATCACGGCTTGCGCTGATGATCTGCGCTATCACCGCTTGCTAGTACCGCTCGACGGATCACAACGAGCTGGCTCGGTGCTGACGACAGCAGCAGCGCTTGCCGAAGCTTATCAGTCGGAGCTTTTGCTCGTCCATGTGGTCAGCAAGCCCGAAATGGCACGCTATATGCCGCTAAGCGAAGAAGATCAAACCTTGATCAATCGAGTCATTGACCGTAACCAAGCAGAAGGCAGCAGATATTTGGAACAGAGGCAAGCGCATCTGCCGGCTAATACCCAAACGCGCCTATTGGTCAGCGACAACGTTGCCGCTGCAATCCAGAGCGTGAGCGAGCAAGAGCAAATTGACCTGCTGGTTCTGAGTGCTCATGGTTACTCTGGCGAGGCGAGATGGCCCTACGGGAGTATCACCAACCGATTTATCACCAATGGCACGACACCACTGCTGATCGTCCAAGATTTACGCCATGAATCAGCCGAAGCCGCGCGTGTAGGAGCGGAAACTAGACAACCTATCCGCCAAACCGATGACAATTAGCCCAACGATAGGAGACGCTGCGCTGACCAACTCAGCCGAAGCACCCGTCCAAGGTGAATCCGTGAGCGGGCTGGCTCAGCGTTTGTCGGGCATCTATCGGCTGGGTGAGCCTGCCACCACCAAACCGCTGCTGCTAAATCGGCTGCTCGAACACGAACAGATTATCAACACGACTTACCGGCAGTTCAGCGCGGGTGATCAGGGCGAAATGCCACTCTCTTACGCCGCAGAATGGCTGCTGGACAACTTTTTCGTCGTGCAGCAGGCGATCCGCCAAGTTCAGGAAGACATGCCGCTCGGCTACTATCAACAACTGCCGAAACTGAGCAACGCGGAATGGGAAAACATCCCGCGTGACTATGCCCTAGCTCACGAAATCATCGCCTATGCTCACGATCAGCTTGACGTTGAGCAGATGATCGACTTTCTGCAAGCTTTCCAAACCGACGTTCCGCTGACAATGGGCGAGTTATGGGCTTTTCCCACCATGCTGCGCTTGGGACTGCTGAGTAGTTTGGCTGCTGCGCTGGCTGAGTTGACCGATATTGCTGCGCCGCCGCTCGCACCGACCGTACCGGCGGTCGCCGGTGATGGTGCGGTACGCTTCTGCATTACCAGTTTGCGACTGCTTGCCGTTCAAGATTGGAAAGTCTTCTTTGAGCGTGTCAGCCTCGTCGATCAAATCCTGCGGCTCGATCCGGCGAATATTTACGAAGCGATGGATTTCGACACGCGCAACCGCTACCGCGAGATCATTGAACGACTCGCCCGCCTGACGCAACAGCTCGAAGAAGACGTCACGAGGCAGGCGATCACCTTCAGCCAAGCCGCTGATGCTTCCGCGCCGCAGGCGCACGTCGGCTATTATCTACTTGGCGACGGCTATCAGCAGCTAGCGGACAAGTTTCAGTATCGCCCGTCCGGGCGGCTGGCGCTGCGCCGCTGGCTGCTGGCGCACCCGACGCTGGTCTATCTCAGCAGTATGGGCTTGCTCACCTTGCTGCTAATGCTGATCTTCGTCAGCTACGTCACGTCCACTGACGACAGCTTAATCAAAATTCTTGGCGTCGGCTTGCTCACCTTCCTGCCCGCTACCGCGATTGCCAGCGCTCTGGTCAACTGGGCGGTCACCAGTCACGTCGCGCCGCGACTCTTGCCCCGAATGGATTTTGAACAGGGTATTCCGACCGAATACCAGACCATGATCGTGATCCCAACGCTGCTGACCGATGCCGCCGAGATTGACTCGCTGCTGCAACAATTAGAACTGCATTACTTACGCAACGCCGACTCCGCCTTGTTTTTCGCGCTGCTGACCGATTTCGCCGACGCGCCTCAGCAGCAGATGCCCGAAGACGAGGCGCTGATCCGCCGCGCACAGGCGGGAATTTCGGCGCTCAACGCCAAATATCGCTTAGGCGCGCCGCCATTTTACCTGTTTCACCGCGAACGCCAGTGGAATCCCGCCCAGAATAGTTGGATCGGCTGGGAGCGCAAGCGCGGCAAACTGGTCGAGTTCAACCACCTGCTCCGGGGCGATCAGACGACTTCGTACATCGTGCAGTTCGGCGATCTGAGCGTCTTGCCGCAGATCAAATACGTGATCACGCTCGATGCGGATACCATCCTGCCGGAAGGCGGCGCGCGGCGGCTGGTCGGCACGCTGGCGCATCCGCTCAACCGCGCTGACTACGATCCCGACAGCGGCAAAGTCGTTTCCGGCTATTCAATTCTGCAACCCCGCATCGAGATCAAACCTGCCAGCGCTAACCGCACGCGCTTCACCCAGATTTTCGCCGGGGACATCGGTTTGGATTTGTACACCCATGCCGTCTCCGACGTTTATCAGGATTTGTTTGGCGAAGGCAGCTACGTCGGCAAGGGCATCTACGACGTCGACGTGCTGGAGGCGTGTCTCGCCAATCGCATCCCCGAAAACACGCTGCTAAGCCACGACCTGTTTGAAGGTATTCACGCGCGCGTCGCGCTCGTGAGCGACATCATGCTGCTGGAGGAGTATCCGGCGGGGTATCTGGCGCATACCCGCCGCTTGCACCGCTGGATTCGGGGCGATTGGCAGCTGCTGCCGTGGCTGCTGCCGCGCATCCCCACTGGACAAGCGGGGGAGACGCTGCCGAACACCTTCTCGACGCTGGATCGTTGGAAAATCTTCGACAATTTGCGCCGCAGTTTGGTCATGCCCGCCTTGTTCGTGCTCTTGATTATGGCGTGGTCGGGACTGATCGATTCGCCGCTGATTTGGACGCTGACCGCGCTGGCAGCACTCGGCTTTCCGGCGCTCCTATCGCTCTACAGCGGATTGACGCACCGTTCACCGACCGAATCGGTGCGCGCCGTGCTGCACTCGCGCCGACTTGACGGGCTGCGCTGGCTGCTGGCGCTGGTTTTTCTCCCTTACGAAACGCTGCTCACCTTGAGCGCGATCAGCACCACCCTCGTACGGATCTTCGTCACGCGGACGCGGCTGCTGCAATGGACGACGGCTGCCCAAACCGCTCAGTTCTTCGGCGCGGAGCGAGGTTCAGAATCGACTTGGCGTGAGATGCTGCCGGTTCCGGTCTTTGCCGTCGCGCTCGCGCTGCTGGTCGGCGTGGCGAATGCCGCTGCGCTGCCCTTCGCTTTGCCGATCCTTGTTTTATGGTTCGTGTCACCGCAAGTCGCCTACTGGATCAGCCAGCCGACCAACCGCACGGAACCGGCGCTCTCGGTCGATCAAGCGGTCGCGTTACGCCACCTCGCGCGCCAGACGTGGCTCTTTTTCGAGCAATTGGTTGGACCTGAAGATCACTGGCTGCCACCCGATCATTTCCAAGCAGCGCCGAGCCTGACCGCGCACCGCACCTCCCCGACCAACATCGGCTTGCTGCTGACATCGACGCTGGCGGCTTACGACTTGGGCTATACCGGGCAAATCGACCTGATCACGCGCTTGCAAGCCACCTTCGATACGCTCGACCGCCTAGAGCACTATCGGGGACATCTGCTCAATTGGTACGATACCGAAAGCCTAGCGGCGCTCGCACCGCGCTACGTTTCGACCGTGGACAGCGGTAATTTAGCTGGCTGCTTACTGGTGGTGGAGCAGGCTTGTCTCGCCTTGCCCAACTCGCCGGTGCTGCGCCCGGAGCGCTGGCAGGGCTTGCTCGACACACTGGGTCTGCTGGAAGCCAGCCTCGACGAGCTGTACAGCACGCGCCTTGACGCGCCGGTCGCGGCGCTGCGAGCGTTCGTGATCGGGCTGCGCCAACAAATTCAGGCGGTGCCGCAGCACGCTCCGCAGTGGGCAGCGCTGATCGCAAGCCTGAATCAGGATGCGTGGCGTGAACTCTCTCGCTTGATTGTGGCAATCTTCGAGTCTGAGATCGCTGCGCCAAACGCCGAGACGCTGAGCGACTTACGCATCATTTCCGAACGACTGCATCACCATTTGAGCGCGATGCAGCGTGACATCGATTTGCTGCTGCCGTGGCTGCTGTCAATCGATCAGCCGCCCGCGTTGTTTGCTCAAGCGGGCGTTAATTCGCAGATGGGTAGTACGTGGCAGGATTTGTTGGCTGCCGCCGCAGAGTCGCCGCGTTTGGTTGACCTGACGGCGACCTGCAAGCAGGTGTACATCCATGTGAGTGACCTCAAGGGTCAGTTACAGGAGGGAGTCGGCACGCCGGATCAACTACGCGCGGCGCGCGACTGGTGCGCTGAGCTAGAAGCGCGGCTAACCATCACCCAAGCTCAGGCAAACAGCTTGCTGACCGGCTGTCGGGATTTGGCGACCCGTGCCGAGATCCGCTTTCAGGCGATGGACTTCGGATTTCTGTTCGACCCGCAGCGCAAAGTGTTTCACATTGGCTACAATGTCACCGGCGATCAGCTCGACGACAACTTTTACGATCTGCTGGCTTCCGAAGCGCGCCTTGCCAGTTTTCTGGCGATTGCCAAGCGCGAAGTCCCGCCGAGTCACTGGCTGCATTTGGGACGCCCCGCCGCACGGGTGAATAATGCGCTCACCCTGCTTTCGTGGAGCGGGACGATGTTTGAATACCTGATGCCGACGCTGTTCATGCGCAGTTACGAGCAGACCTTCCTCACCCAAAGCTGCCGCTCCGCCGTCGACGACCAGATCGCTTATGCTCAAGCGAAGCACGTGCCTTGGGGCATCTCCGAGTCCTCGTTCTACGCTTTCGACAGCAGCCTGACTTATCAGTACCACGCTTTCGGCGTGCCGGAACTGGGGTTTAAGCGCGGTCTCGCCGAAGACTTGGTCATCACCCCCTATGCCTCGCTGTTGGCACTGCGCCAGCGTCCGCAGGCAGTCCGCCAGAACATGGATCAACTTGACGCGCTCGACATGCGCGGACTCTACGGGTATTACGAAGCGGTGGACTACACGCCGTCGCGGATGCCGCCGCGCCAAGATCGCGCGATTATCCGCTCGTACATGGCGCATCATCAAGGCATGATCCTCACCTCGCTGACCAACACCCTGCTGTCCGACGTGATGATCCAGCGCTTTCATGCCGATCCGCGCGTGCAGAGCTTTGCCCTGCTGCTGCAAGAAAAAATCCCGACTCAAATCCCCATCGCCGACCCGCATCCGATTGAAGCGGTCGCGCGCGTCCTGCCGTCCGCGCAGGTGAATCTTGCGCCTTGGCGCGTCCCCGACGACACCACCATCCCGCAGGTGCATACCCTCTCTAACGGGCGCTTCAGCACCCTGATCACCAATGCGGGCAGCGGCTACAGCCAGTGGCAGGGCTTGTCGCTGACCCGTTGGGAAGCGGATAGCACACTCGACCATTGGGGTAACTGGATTTATCTGCAAGATCGAGACAGCGGCGATCTCTGGTCAGCAGGGACTCAACCAACCAACGTCCCGCCTGATTACCAGCACGTCGCCTTTTACGCCCATCAAGCCGAGTTCCAGCGCCGCGACCATGACATCACGGTCAACCTACAGGTGACCGTTTCCGCCGATGACGACGTGGAAATCCGGCAGATCAACCTGATCAATCACGGCGATCAAGTCCGCCATTTGCGCGTGACCAGTTATGGCGAAGTGCTGCTTGCCGCTCAGTCGGATCGCCATCCCGCCTTCAATAAGCTGTTCATCGAAAGCGAATACCTGCCGGAAAGCAACCTGCTGCTGTTTCACCGCCGCCCGCGCAGCCCCGATGAGCAGCCGATTTACCTAGGACATCTGCTGATCACGCGCCCCGGCACGACGATCAGCGGGGATTATGAAGGGGATCGCCTGCCCTTTCTCGGCAGAGGGCACACACTCCGGTCACCCGCCGCCTTTGCCGATGGCGCTGAGCTTTCCCAGACCGTCGGCGTGACGCTTGATCCGATCATGGCGCTGGCGCAGGATGTCGAGCTAGCCCCCTACGCCCGAGTCAGCCTCGCGTATTTGACGTTAGCCGCATCATCCCGCCCCGAAGCAGTGGCAATCGCCGACCGTTATCAAGATTGGGTCGTGCTGGACCGTGCGGTCGAGCTTGCCCGCCGTCAGAGCGAACAGACCCTAACCCGGCTTGAGTTGGATACGCCGGAGTTAGCGCGAATGCAGCAGATCCTCTCACTGCTGCTCTATCCGCACGCCAGCTTGCGAGCTGCGGCGGACGTTATACGCGCGAATACACAGGGGCAGCCCGGCTTATGGGCTTACGGCATTTCGGGCGATCTGCCGATTCTGCTGGTGCGCGTCGGTGACGTGGCGGAACTGCCGCTCGTGCTCGAACTGCTGCGCGCCCACACCTATTGGCGCGACCAGCAGGTGAGTATCGATCTGGTGATCCTCAATCTCAAAGACAGCAGCTATTCGCAGGAACTTCAGGGGCAGCTTCACCGCTTGATCGCGCGCGCCAACAGCAGCAGTTGGCTGAACCGGCGCGGCGGTATCTTCGTGATCAACGCCGATCAAATGCGGCAGACGGATCGAACCCTGATCGAAACGGTTGCCCGTGTCGTGCTGGACGGGCAGCGCGGCTCGGTCGCCGACCAACTGCCGAGCGTGTCGGCGCAGCGAATCTCGCTGCCGATTTTCACACCCTCGCTGTCGAATCTGGACGCGCAAGAGGCGACACCGCCGCTGCCCAGACCGACCGATCTCCAGTTTGACAACGGCTGGGGCGGCTTCAGCGCCGACGGCGACAGAATACGTCATCTATCTGGAGTCCGGGCAAGTGACACCCGCCCCGTGGGTCAATGTGATCGCCAACGAGCAGTTCGGCTTTCTGGTTTCCGAGTCGGGCGCGGGCTATACGTGGGCAGAAAACAGCAGCGAGAACCGGCTGACCCCGTGGCGCAACGATCCGGTTGGCGATCCACCGGGCGAAGCGCTCTACCTGCGCGACGAGGAGACGGCGCGGGTCTGGTCGCCGCTGCCGTCTCCCAGCCGTGACGCCGAGCCGTATCTGGTGCGGCACGGCGCGGGCTATTCGCAGTTCGAGCATCACAGTCAGGGACTCAAGCAGACCACGCGGATGTTTGCCGCAGCCGATGCCCCGGTCAAGATCGTCAAACTGCGGCTGGAAAACCTGTGGGATCGCCCGCGCCGCGTGACCGTCACCTATTACGCTGAATGGGTGCTCGGCGTCAACCGGAGCGCGACGCAAGCCTATATCATCCCGGAATACGACCCCGACTGCGGCGCGCTGCTGGCATCCAACCGCTACAATACCGAATTCGGCGAGCGCGTCGCTTTTCTGGCAGCGAACAAAGCCCCGCACGGCTTGACGACCGACCGCGCCGAATTTCTGGGGCGCAGGGGCGATCTCAGTCATCCGGCGGCGCTCAACCGGATTGGCTTGTCGAGTACGGTTGAGCCGGGGCTTGATCCCTGTGCCGTGCTGCAACTTCACGTCGATCTGCCGGTCGGCGGCAGTGAAGAAGTCTTCTTCTTGCTCGGTGAAGGGGCAAATCGAGAGCAGGCGTTGCAGATCATTCAAGCCTATCAGCAGCCTGAGCAGGTCGCGGCGGCAGAGCAAGCCGTACACCAGTTCTGGGATCGCATTTTGGGAACGATCAGCGTCCAAACGCCCGACCCGGCGATGAACCTGATGCTGAACCGCTGGCTGCTCTATCAGGCGCTTTCCTGCCGCATCTGGGGGCGATCCGGCTTCTATCAATCGAGCGGCGCGTTCGGCTTCCGCGACCAGTTACAGGACGTGATGGCGCTGGTCTGGTCTGCGCCGGAACTCGCTCACGATCACATTCTGCGCGCCGCTCAACATCAGTTTGAAGCGGGCGACGTGCTCCATTGGTGGCATCCGCCGAGCGGACGCGGCGTGCGCACGCGCATCTCTGACGATCTGCTCTGGCTGCCGTTCGTGGTCGCGCAGTACGTCGAGGCGACCGGCGATGCGGCGATCTTGGATGAAAGCGTCCCGTTCCTGCGCGGCGATCCGTTGAAAGCGGGCGAAGAAGAACGCTATGGGCAGTACGAAACGACTGCCGAAACCTACTCGCTCTACGAACACTGTCGGCGCGCCATCGAGCGCGGCTCGACTGCTGGGGTTCACGGTCTGCCCTTGATGGGGGCGGGCGATTGGAACGACGGCATGAATCGGGTTGGCAGTCAGGGACACGGCGAGAGTGTTTGGTTAGGCTGGTTTCTCTACAGCGTACTTAAACGCTTTGCGCCGCTTTGCCAACAGCGAGCGGAGCCTGAACAGGCGCGGGCTTACGAGCAGCAAGCCGATCGTCTACAGGCGGCGCTGGAAGCCAGCGGTTGGGATGGCGCGTGGTATCGGCGTGCCTATTACGACGACGGAACCACGCTCGGATCAGCCGAAAACGCGGAGTGCCAGATCGACTCGATTGCGCAGTCGTGGGCGGTGCTGTCCGGGGCAGGCGATCCGCAACGCGCGGTACGCGCCCTCGCCGCCATCAGCGAGCGGCTGGTACGCAGCGACGATCAACTGCTGCTGTTATTCACGCCGCCGTTTGACACCACCGCCCGCGATCCGGGTTATATCAAAGGTTATCCACCCGGCATCCGCGAGAACGGCGGGCAGTATACCCACGCGGCGATCTGGGCGGCATGGGCTTATGCTCAATTGGGGCAAGGGGATCAAGCCGGCGACCTGTTCCGGCTGCTCAATCCGATCACGCACGGCGATACGCCCGAAAAAGCCGAACAGTACAAGGTCGAACCCTACGTGGTCGCCGCCGACGTCTACAGCGTTGCGCCGCACGTCGGACGGGGCGGTTGGACGTGGTACACCGGCTCGGCAAGCTGGCTGTATCGGCTGGGCATTGAAGCGATTTTAGGTTTAACGCGCAAGGGCGACCAGTTGACGATCAACCCCTGTATCCCCGGCGATTGGCTGAGCTATGAAGCCAGCTATCGAGATGGCGAGACGGTCTACCACATCCATGTCCGCAATCCGCAAGAGGTGAACCGGGGCGTGGTCGAGATCAAGCTGGACGGCAGTATCCTCGCTGAAGGTTACGTGCCGCTACGTCAAGATGGTGGGCAGCATGAGGTGCAGGTCAAGCTTGGAACGACGTGAAGTTAGCTTGATCGCATTCGAACGGTGCAAATGCTTCCGTTAAACTGCGAATAGCGAGGCAGCTTGACAATGATGAACTACGCAGGCAGGTTCGTTCAACCGAGTCAATAAGGAGACGACTGCCCGCAAGTATGGTAGAGTTGATCTATTCCTGACACGTTTTACTGAACTGTTCAGGATTTCCCCACCTGCCTGCCAAGTGCGTTCGTTGTGCGCGCGCTTCTTTCCCAACCGCTGTAGTCAAGCACACCTTTCCGCGATGCGCGTTGCAAGCGTACCCCAAGACTTACATCTCGCTGAAATAAGCTTCAAACATGTCCGCGGTTCGGCTAAAGCGGAAGAAGGCGACCCATGGAAGCGCAACCCGCTCCAGATCGATACAGCGAACTATTATTAGTCTATATCAGTCTAATAAGAAATGACAGCCCGCAAGCCGCCGACGCGATCGAGCAGATCTACAGCAGCATGGGTGGTCAAGCGGCGCTGCGCGCAGCCCTGATTATCACGATATTGAGAATGGAATTTCGCCAAAACCAGTGGATACCGAACATCACAGTCCCCGCCTATCTGCTTCAAGCGTATCCGGAAGCGATTCCCTTATTGGAGTATGCACTGGGGTGCTGCCTGCAAGCATGGGGCATCCACAATCTCGAACTCGCTCAACTGACAATGAGCCACCCTACAGGCGCAGAAGTGCTCACCGGATCATCACATCAATAGGGGAGAGAACAAGTTCATGGAAGCTGGCTCCGGCTCATACGACGAGGTTGTGGCGACTTATATCCATGTGATTCAACGAGACAGCCCAGAGGCGGCGGACACGGTCGAGCAGATTCTTGCCATCTATGGTTCGCGCACGGCGCTGCGCGCTACGCTTGTACTTACCTTGTTGAAAATTGAAGTCCAGAAAAATCACGCGGTTGACAACATCGACGTCCAGATGCACCTGATCAAGGAATTCCCGGCGGCACTTCCATTACTGAATCGCGCCATCGCCTACTGCTTACTGGCGTGGGGCGTTCCGCTGGTGGAACCCTTTACCCAAGCAATCGATGTTCCGACAAGCAGCGACGAGGATGCTCCCCCAATCCCGCCCGTTTAGAAGCATGAGCATGGAACTCAATCAGCCGAGCTTTGACCGGTTTGCCGAATAACTGTTCTTGGTGGCGACATGAGGGGGTTGAAGGAGTATAATGATGATAGACCTGATATTTCATCGATACACTCAGGATTTTTACCCCTCACCTACTTGCGAAACGGGCTGATTCAGCCCACTTTCCCCTTCCAGTACGCATTATTTATTGGATCGCCAGTTCTTAACCGAGCCACTTTCCACCAGTAAGCATCCTAGCCTGCACTGCATCATTGAGTGGGAAAGATACGTTTATGGAAACCGCTTCGCATCCCTATGAAGATGTCCTTCTCGTCTACATTCGCTTAATCCGGCAAGCGAGCGAAACCGCCGCTGCTGCTATCGAACAGATTCAGACTGACTTTGGTTCACATGCTGCCCTCCGGGCGGCACTGATCATTATGATCATGAAAATGGAAGTTCAGCAAAACCATTGGCTGCCGAACATCAGTCTTTATGGAGATCTACTCGGCGATTACCCCGATGCGTTAGGGTTGACCAAGTATGCGATCGCCTGCTGCTTGGAGCACTGGGCTGGTTCGGAAGCTGAAGTCGCCGCCTGACTCTGGCGTGTAGAAATCCGCGTCACCGTAACTCTAGTAATTATTTGTGCTCATAAAATTACAAATAATGTTTCTTTCGAGTGCTTTTGCTGGATTTGAACCGATCTCCTTTGAAGTTTTTCCCTCACCTAAATGTGGGTGAGATATTGGGAGTACATCATGATCGATCTAGTACAGGAGTTACGCAAGCTGACGGAAAAATGGCGCGTGACGGGTCAGAAAACACGAGAGGCTGCGGTCGAGATACCCAACCTGCTCGCGCGGGGACACATGCATGGCATGAGCGATGGACTCGACGTTGCTGCCGATGATGTCGATACGCTGCTGGATACACCCAATACCTCCGAACTGCCAATTGAGCCTCCACATAATGGTGCGTAAGGCGCAGCTCATCGGAATAAAATAGGGACAGGGTGCTTGCCTCGCAAGCCAACCCCTGCCCCTACGGTGGTTCCGTCAGAACCGATTGCGCTTAGTACTGCGGCATCGGCATCGCTGCCGGAGCACCTTGCTTCTCCGGCACGTCAGTGATCAGGACTTCGGTCGTCAGGATCATCGAGGCAATCGACGCCGCGTTCTCGACCGCACCGCGCGTGACTTTCGCCGGGTCAGGGATGCCCGCCGCGATCATGTCGCCATAATCGTTGGTCAGCACGTTGTAGCCGATCTTGGTATTGTTCTGCTCTTCTTGCAGGCGGCGTACCTGCTGAATGACAACCGCGCCATTCACACCGGCATTGGCAGCCAACTTCTTCATCGGCACTTCCAGCGCGCGACGCATAATCTGCACGCCGGTTTGCTCGTCCTCATATTCCATGTGCACTCCATCCAGCGCACAGATGGCATTGAGCAGCGCCACGCCGCCACCGGGGACGATGCCTTCTTCCACCGCAGCGCGGGTCGCGCTCAGCGCATCCTCGACGCGATGCTTTTTCTCCTTGAGTTCGGTTTCGGTCGCCGCGCCGACGCGAATGATCGCCACGCCGCCGCTGAGTTTGGCGAGCCGTTCCTGAAGCTTCTCGCTGTCGTAGTCGCTGGTGCTGAGTTCGATCTCTTTGCGGATTTCTTCGATCCGCCCCTTGATCGCCTGCTCATCACCGGCACCGTCCACGATCACGGTATCATCTTTGGTCGAAGTGACCTTCGCCGCGCGACCGAGGTCTTGCAGCGTGACGGTCTCCAGCTTGCGCCCGGTCTCTTCGCTGATGACCGTCGCGCCGGTCAGGATGGCAATATCTTGCAGCATCGCCTTGCGACGATCCCCGAAGCCGGGGGCTTTGACCGCCAGCACGTTGAGCATCCCGCGCAGCTTGTTGAGCACGAGGGTCGCCAGCGCTTCACTGTCCACGTCCTCAGCGATGATGACGATGTCGCGCTTGCCGGTCTGCACCAGCTTTTCCAGCAGCGGAACGATGTCCTGCGCCATGCTGATTTTCTTGGAGTAGATCAGGATGTAGGGTTCTTCAATCGAGACTTCCATCGCTTCGGCGCTGGTGATGAAATAGGCGCTGATGTAACCCCGGTCGAACTGCATCCCGTCGACGTACTCGGTCTCGAATTCCAGACCCTTGCTCTCCTCGACCGTGACGACGCCGTCCTTGCCGACTTTGTCCATCACTTCGGCGATCAAGTTGCCGATTTCGTCATCCTGCGCCGAGACGCTGGCAACGCTGGCAATTTCCGCTTTGGTGCTAATCGGAATCGCCTGCTCGCCAATGTTCTTGGCAATCGCGTCAGCCGCTGCCATGATGCCGCGCTTGAGCAGCATCGGGTTCGCGCCAGCGGCGACGTTACGCAGCCCTTCGTTGACAATCGCTTGCGCCAGCACGGTCGCGGTGGTCGTGCCGTCACCGGCGATGTCGTTGGTCTTGGTCGCGGCTTCCTTGAGAAGCTGTGCGCCCATGTTTTCAAACGGGTCGTCGAGTTCGATCTCTTTGGCGACGGTTACGCCGTCGTGGGTCACGGTCGGCGCACCGAACTTCTTGTCGAGCGCGACGTTGCGCCCCTTCGGTCCCAGCGTCGTCGCCACGGCGTCGGCGAGCTTATCCACGCCGCGTTGCAACCCACGACGGGCTTCATCACGGTACATCAATTGTTTTGCGGGCATCTTTGAATCTCCTATGATTGTCTACCGGGCGAGCACTAAAACTATTCGACGATTCCGAGGACGTCGCTTTCCTTCATGATCAGCAATTTCTTGCCGTTGAGCTTGATCTCGGTGCCGCCGTACTTGGCGAACAGCACCGTCATGCCGACTGCGACGTCCATCTCGACGCGCTTGCCATCCTCATCCCGACGCCCGGCGCCGACTGCCAGCACCGTACCCTGCTGCGGCTTCTCTTTAGCCGTTTCCGGCAGTACCAGCATCCCCCCGGCAATCGTTTCTTCCTTCTCAACCGGCTCGATGATGAGACGATCCCCTAACGGGCGAATATTGATGGTCATGCTTGTTGCCTCCTGAGTTGCTCTCTGAAAAACACTTTAATCTGTGCGGCGAACTGACGAC